>CAITVN010000178.1 GCA_903895855.1 Oligoflexia bacterium
CGGGGATCGTTCAAAGTATTTTAAACAGCGAGAGTGAAACCAACTCATCATCAACTCTTTAGATGTCTGCATCCTCGAAAAAGTGGAATGGCTGTTAATGGCACAGAAAAAAACGGTGTCCCCTGACCCCAGCCTCCATTTCTTGCTCATTTCAAAAAAGACAAAGAATGATTAGAATCTTCGGATACAGGTTAAAAGCATCTGCCTGTCTTTACGCACTGCTTTTTGGTAACACTTACTTCTGAGGCAATACGGTTTGTCCCGCTAAAATTTTTCAGTAGTCCCTCAATAATTACCGTAACTGACTGTTTTAGGTGAAGATTTCCAGAGCACCTCGAACGGATGCGCTACTTACCCGAACCCAATCCCATTGACCCCAAATCAATTTGGGCTAACATTTTCGAAAATTTTCCGGTCGGATACTTCGCCTTGTATTCGACCAAAAATTTGTCGATCCCTTCAGTGCCGTGAAAAAAAACGTGGTTGACTAGGTCGTGAGCGATAATGAAAATTAGCGATAAGGGCGCAATATTTTCGGCGGTTAACCCTCGCGGAAACCCACTGCCATCGGGTCGCTCGTGGTGCTGGGTAATGATGGTGTCAACATCGGTCGGAACTTCTTTAAACTTAGAAGTCACTTGAACCGCAATGCTCGCATGGTTCTTAAATTTCTTGATCTCATCTTCAGTGAATTCGCCTTGTCGGGTATCAAGCTCGGCGATGGTTGAAATTTGAGCCAGAGTCTGATTCGTGATGGCAATGTCGTGAAAAAACGCAGCAAAGGTCAATTTTTGAAAGGTGGTTTCAGAAGACCACTTGAGCATGGTCGCCAAGGCGCAAGACAATTGCGCCGTTAAGATTGCGTGGCTGCCGAGATAATTGTCTTTGTCGGCCGCAATACTCCTAAATATATTGGCCAACATCGAGTTACCACTTCCGACCGCTTTAATGGTCATCAGCATACCCTGGCGCGCGAGAGCCTGAACTTCAGGGGTAAAGCCAAGCTTACCACCCAATTCAGCTACGGTCTCGTGAATCGAGGTGGCGACTCGAGTTGCGGCTTCTGGGGTCTGAGCAGCCTTAAATGCCTTTTCCATGTTGTCTTTGATTCGGTTAGCAAAAAGACTAGCGTCTGAATTCAGCATGTAGAGGTATTCGATATTTTTATTCTTAAAAAATGCCGCCATATCCTTACCACTCTGATCATCGCCTTTATTAAAAATCTTTAGGTACTTAATAGCCGACAAACGAAGGTACAGATCGCAAGGCAACGGCGAGTCTTTCACCGCCATCAGACCGCGAATTCGACAGTAATCGGCATCGACCCCTTCTTTTTGAGCCGCCTTCGTTTTTCCAATTTTATCGTTAAAAAGAGCCCTGATCTCATCAGCCACTTTGTTCGGATTCACATAACCCGCAATCAAATCGGGAAAAGCCAACACCGACTGAACTTTAGGATCTTTTAACACCAGGCACTTCACCTGCACATCGCTCGTCATCAGGTATTTGAAAATTTTCAAATTTTCGGCTGAATCGTCGCAAATGATGATATCAAACTGATTTGAGTCATCTAACAAATTGGCTAACCCGTCTTGAAGGCTGATCGCCTCTTTCACGGTTACTTTCAGTTCGCTTTCTAAGAGAAATGCGATCTGAGCTCTGAGGTCATTATCTGCCTTGATGACAAGTGCTTGCATAGCAAATGATTCTACGGATCTCGGTCACCGCCGTCAACGACCGACCTCAAAACTCACTCAACCGACAATAGCAGTCACCTGATGGGGTTCAACCAGATATTTACGGCACACATCAGCGACTTGTTTTTCAGTCACCGCGTTTATTTGCTCAATCAATTCATCGTCTCTGAGCAACGGCAGCCCATAGAGAGTCTCAAGCCCATAATGGGCCGCCAAACTTGTGTCACTCTGCAAATCCATGGCGCGTCGGCCAAGATAGAATTCTTTGGCTCTTTTCATCTCAGATTTCTGGGGTCCTTTAGAGGCCAACGTTTCAAGCACGGTTCGAATTCCTTGAATCGCTTCATCTTTTTTTGTCGGCGCACAAGCGATGTAGGTGCCAATGTAACCAGGCTCAATGCCCTCAAAACAGAGTGGCGCCACAGTATAAGCTAGCGATTTTTTTTCTCGCAGCTCGATGAATAAGCGGCCACTTTGACCGCCCAAGAGTGTCTGCAATATTTTCAGCGCAAACCGATCATCTGATGTCATGGTTGCACCAATTCCGCCCACAATAATATGAGTTTGCTCGCGCCCAAGATTTTTTTCGATCCAACGAGGCGCCTTCAATTTAGGTTCTGGCGCAACTAAAAGGTCCGATTCAGACTTCGGGGCACTTTGCCCGATAGGGCTGACTCCCCACTGCTTCTCGAGTCCTTCCACAAAATTCAGTAACTCGGCCCGTCTAACCGCACCGACCACAGTCAATACGGTTTGCTCAGGTCGTACCCAGTGTTTGTGGTATTGTAATAATTTTTGTGTATCAATACCCTTGATGCTCTCAAGCGAACCCACTGTGAGCTGTCCATAGGGATGTTCTTCGAAAAGGGTTTCTAAGAACAACTTTGAACAGAGCTGAGCGGTATGGTCTTCGAGCGAACGAATAGAATCTTCTACCACTCTTTTTGAATGCTCTAGTTCATCTGCGACAAAAGTGGGTTCAGTCAAAACCTCAGAAAAAAGACCCGACAGTGACTGCCACTCTCGGGTCAATCCCGTCAAATGCAGCCCCACTGTGTTTCGCCCTGAATATCCTTCTAAGCTAGCGGCCTTGCCCTCTACGATAGCCGAAATTTCATTGGCCTTCAGTTTCTCGGTTCCTTTACTCCAAGTCATCGCCATCAAATGACTGAGTCCCCAATCTTTTTCTGCAGAATCTATTGGATGGGCCAATTCAAGCCGCAATCCTCCTAAAGAAGCGGCATGCACCGAGAAAACATGACTTTGAGGTCTCTCAAGGTGAAGTAGCCGAATACCCGAAGGTCTGATTTCGGCGTAAGGGATTCGACCAATCACTGATTTTTTCGATCCGCTCGAATGTGAGACGACTTTTTGAAAAGATCTCACATTCTTTGGCGCGGCAGCCGAACCCGTCTTCAAGCCGGTCAGTTGTTTAGCCGCCTCTTTAATCGCCGTCAGGTCGAATTTTTTCTGATCTTTTGGCAACAACAAAACGATGCCCATTCGCTCAGGAATCAGATACTTCTTTGCAACTTCTTTGATGTCTTCAGACTCAAGAGCGCGCAAATCTTCGAGGTATTCTCGGTCATAGGTGAGGTCACCGACAATAAACTTCATAAAAGCCACTCGTGATGCTAATCCGTCTGCCGTCTGAGTTGAGTAGAGTTTCTCACTTTCAGCATTTACAATCACGCGTTCGAGTTCTTCGAGCTTCGGCCCCGTCGTCTTCAAATCTTCTATGATCGAAAACAACTTCTCGGTCAGTTGATTGAGTTTTTTCATATCATCGGTTTCAGCGCTAAAATACAACATACCCGGATCTCGCGGAATGTAAACTCCACCGTTCACATCGGTTGCAAGAGAAGAACCGTAAAATAACCCCTGATACAACCTCGACAGTTCACCTTGCGCCAAAACATTACTGACCACATCAAGTGCGGCGACATCGACATGCTTCAGATCGGGCACGCGAAATGAAACGCAAATAGTGGGCGACTTCACATCGAACGCCAAAGTCTCGATTGAGAAGGTTTTTTCTAGCTCGCGGTCAAACGTGCGCCCCACCACTTTTGCAGCCTTTGCTTTAATGACCGACTTGCCAAAATATTTTTCAAGTTGGGCAATGAGTTTTGTTTTTCTAGCCTCATCATAAGGACCAGCCAAAATTAGCCCCATTTTGTCAGAAATGTAATGTCGCTGATAAAAATTCTCGAGCGACTTCACGGTTGCCTTATTTAAGGTCTTAACAAATCCGATCACGGGCTTTCCGTAAGAATGCTTTCGAAAGGTTGCACTAAAAAGCCTCTGAAAAAGCTGCCGCTGTGGAGAGTCTTCATTCTTGCGAAGCTCTTCTAAGATGACTTCTCGCTCACGTTCAAAGTCAGTTTTTAGAAACTTTTGGGGTTTTGCCATTTTGCCAAAAACGTCGATAACGTGCTCCCACTGATGAGCTGCGCAAGTGACGTGATAGACGGTTTGATCAAAAGAGGTGTAGGCATTGATGTCTCCACCGAGTGATTCGATCTCTCGGGCGGTCTTACCCGTAGAAGATTGACCCGTTTCTTTCGCCCCTGAGTCTTTGAAAAGCATGTGTTCTAAAAAATGCGCGTATCCCGCCTCGTCTCCGATTTCATCAGCGCTACCCACATTGTTCCACCAATAGGTTGCGGCTACCCCTCCATCAGTTTTCTGAAAAACTACTGGAATTCCATTACTCAGTCGAACTTGTTCAGGTTTTGTTATTTTCGGCATCGGCCAAATGTAGCCCGTTGGAGCTGACCAATCAATAGACAATCGCACCAGTGACTCAATTTGACATGAGAAAACCCTTGTAATTGCAAATAAAAACCGGTTACAGATGTCCAGAAACTAACACCTGTTTTTTTATGTCACATAGTTTAAACTTTTCATTAATGTCACCGTCAAGCAATCGTCGAACTGCACAGTTTTTTGGACTAGGCGAACTCGAAGGTAAATTATCTCGGCTGAGTCGAGAGCGAACGGTCATAAAAAGAACGGCCGCAACCGCAGTGGCCATTATCGCATTCATCGGGTTTGGACAGTGGTACCTCACCCCTCGCTCGACAGGCATTCACATTGATGCGCTCAGAAATTCATCTCACCTAACCAGCGTCGCTTACGAAACAGCCAAAAAGGCCAACAATATTCGTTACCAATCAAGATCTCCGGCTTCGACCATCGAGGCGGCAGCCGGTCTGAAGCCCGTAGAAAATTTAAACGTGAATCAACTAAGTCCCACTGGGACCGAAATAACCGGCAAATAATGCATAGCTTGAAAACACATCGACAATTAGGCCTATTTCGCGATAAATTGATAACTGTAACTAGTAATACGGCTTTGAAAGGAAGCCTTGTAACGAAAACACCTCTCGCATGAATAAGAAAATCTTTGTTGGTAATTTACCCTTCACCGCTCAAGAAAACGACTTGATGGCAATCTTTGCCTCAGACGGGCGGCAAGTGACCTCGATAAAACTTCTCATTGATCAAGCTACCGGAAGATCCCGAGGATTCGCCTTTGTAGAAATGTCATCTGAAGATGACGCTCAAAAAGCATTTGATGCACTCAATGGAAAAGATTTCATGGGTCGTCCACTCAATTTGAGTGAGGCCCGCGAAGGTCCGCAACGCGGCCCTGGCGCACCTTATGTTCCAGCCGGTCCTCGCGTAGGCCTTACGCCTAGCGGTGGTCCCGTCATTGGTCCTCGTCCAAATGGCTCACCGGGCGCTCCGCCCCCTCGTCCATTTGACCGAGATTCTAGACCTCCACGTGAAGGTCGTCCTTATAGTCCGCGGGGCGCACCCGAACCCGCATCAACAGAAATACCTGCTGATGACCAGTCCAATAAGCGCAATCGTCGATTTGATCAGAAAAACAAAGAGCGTGACCAACGTCGCTCTGGCCGATTCTAATCTAGTCTAGATAAAATCATGAACCACTCTTATGCGGTCTGTCCCAGTTGCGACGGTTTGAATCGATTTGACGTCGATCTAGCATTGTCGAAAACTCCTATCTGTGGAAAATGCAAAACAGACTTGCCCTTTCACCGAGGGGTCGTGACGGTTTCAGCCTCTCAACTTTCTGTGCTGACCAAGAAATCGCCCTTACCTGTCATCGTCGATTTTTGGGCTCCTTGGTGTGGCCCCTGCAAAACCTTCGCACCCACCTTCGAATCGGCTGCAATCGGGCTTAAAGCCCAGCTGGTATTCGCAAAACTGAACACAGAAGCCCACCCACTTGCCGGCGATGTTTACAGTATTCGAAGTATTCCGACCTTAACCCTGTTTCGAAACGGCAGAGAAATCGCTCGACAGTCTGGAGCCATGCCCGCTGAGATGCTGAATCGCTGGATTCATCAGAACCTAGGCGCGGCATAATTCGATGCCCACCTCAACTGAACTGTCTTCAGCTTCTGAATCGATTCACAGCCTTTATTTTCACATTCCGTTTTGCGAAGCCAAATGCCACTACTGTGATTTTTATTCAATTGGCCGAGAAAAAACTCCAGTGGGCGCACCCGATCGTTTCATCACCGCTTTACGCGTCGAGTGCGAACTGAGAGCAGCTGGCTTCGATTTTTCTCATATTGAAACGGTGTTTTTCGGTGGAGGCACCCCCACTACGATTGACCCAGAAAAACTGGCTTGGGCGATCGAGCCTCTCAAACTCAACTCGCAAGCGGTATTCGAGTGGACCTGCGAAGCCAATCCTTCTAGCGTCACCCAAGAAAAAATCGCAGCCCTGAGGTTAATCGGAGTCAATCGCATCAGTATGGGCGTGCAAGCCACTGAAAACCCTTTTTTAAAACTACTCGGTCGAGTTCACAGCGAGAGTGAAGCGAGGCGGGCAATCGACGAAGTCTTTTCTGCCGGCATCACCAACCTCTCAGTTGATCTCTTATGCGGTGTGCCCGGGCAAACCCTCAAAAACATCGAGAGCTCACTCTCAGTACTCACCTCGTACCCCATCAACCACTTGAGCTGCTACCTTCTCACACTAGCCAAGCATCACCCCATGGCGAAAGACCTACCGAATGAAGAAACTCAACTTGAGCACCTGCTTTTTGTTCATCAGTGGTTAGCGAGTCATGGCTTCGAACACTATGAAATTTCAAATTTCTGCAAACCTGGATTTGAATCAAAACACAATCTCAACTACTGGAAAGGCCGTGGCTACCTTGGTTTTGGCCCATCAGCACATTCTTTTTTTTCGTCGACCCCGAAACGCTTCAAAAATGCTTCTTCACACTTGTTTTACGCGAGCGAGCTCATTGAAAAAAATCGCATTCCGATTGATTTCGAAGAAACCTTGAGCCCTACAGACCTCGAGTTAGAAAAATGGATGTTAAGCTTAAGACTGGCCAGCGGCTTTCCAAAAGCTTGGCTCAATACCGAGAGACGACAATCACTGGCAAATCGTTTCATCACTGAAAAACTACTCGAGAGCCATCCCAATAATGCACTCAACTTACGACCCACCCCGCGCGGGTTTGCTCTGAGCGATCAATTGATTCGAGAATTGAGCTAGACCTTTCATCAATAAGAAAAGCCCCCCACTCAGGTCAGTTAACCTTAAGTAGCAGCAATCTGGCGCGAATGAAAATCTAGCAAATACAAGCCAGCGTCAGAGGTCTCTTTCACTGACTCGAATTTTTTTTTTACCGAATTGCCCGATCACGACAAGCCACCAGCCAGCTATTTTGAAAATAATTAGATTCAAGTGCGAGATCACCTAAACCATAGCGAAGTACCTCGCCGAACGTTTGTTCGGCGAGGTCTCGCACAGCTTTTGGCAACTCGTCTTGAATTCTCATCTGACTTAATGTTGAATGAGGATTCAAATTCATATTACCTCCACACAGCCCAGTTTTGAAGAGGCTCAGAAAGCCAAGGCCTCTCAAGTTCTTTTGAAGGCAAATGCGGAGCCACCCGTATTCGCAACTGTGCTGGTTCAAGCCAGAAACTCACCCAGCCTCGCCAATTCCAGCCCTCCAAAGGTGGCGGCCTCTCGTTCTCGCGACTCACGAGAACACCGCCTTCGATCACATTCAAATTCACCTGTGATTCAAGATCTATTTTTCTTAATACATTGGTAGACATATATAACTCCGATTGTTGATTTCATACGGCAAACTAAACGATTCACCACGCGGCCGTACACGCCTGGCAAAATTTAAAAATTGTTTTAAATAAATATTGAAAACTAAGTTACCGAGTGAATTCTCTCGTGCAGAAAAAGCGTTGGGTGACATTCGCGCAAATCAGGACTGACTCACACGCACAGCAACCCAAATAGCATCGCTTTTTTTAGCGTAACTACTGAATTTAATTTGATAATAATTGTTTTAGAAGGCCGAATCGCCAAAAAGATAAGACGAGGGGCGAATACAAATTACGGAATTCATCATTCCAGCAACGTCGGTCATCGAATTCACTACTTTTGCGGTTTGTTTTTGTTTGTTCATGACACGGCCCCCTTTCAAAGGATTTTAAATTAACACCCTAAGAAGTGCTAATGTGTACTTTAATTATATAAATACTTTCGATGAAATGCGCAATTCATTTCTTTATTAAACTAAAAAATTTCAAAAATAGAGCCACAAATAAGAATTGCTTGCTGCAAAAGTCATGATGACCTAAAACATTCATTAGGAAAACTTTCATCATGACAGAAGAACGAGTGATTTGGGGAAAATGGAATTGTAGCAGTTGCGGAGTGAAGGGCATCTCTGCAAAACCACCTGAAGGCGAGAAATCACCGCGCTGCCCACAGTGCGGTTCGGCCAGAGAAGTCGGACAAAATGAAGAAGCCTATCTCGACAATGCTCGCGACGAAACCGGAAAAGTTCTTGATGCCGTCGTCGCAGAAACCCCTGAAGAAGTGGCGATTGCGAAAGGTGGCGCTGATTGGGAATGCAGTTCATGCAAAGCTACCAACCGAGCACGCGAAGCTGCGTGTACCTCTTGTGGTGGCACTCGAAGCAAAGACGCCAGAGAACTTGAAGCAGAGCCCACACCAAAAAAGAATTCGGGCGCAACCCCGCAGCCGCAACCGAAAGCCACACCAAAGAAGAGCTCTGCGGCGCCGATCATCTTTTTCTTGTTCGCTCTGATTGTCAGCATTTTAGGCTACCAATGGTGGGGCAAGCGGGTAAATACGATCACCGCTAAGGTCGCCTCAATGAAATGGCAACACGTGGTCAGTCGCGAAGCGTTTTCACCCACCACTTTGAGAGAATGGCGAACTCAACTCACCGAAGCTGCCGCAAAGATGCCCAGCGATGGTCGCGGTGAAATCGCGGGCATACAGAATATTCGCAATTGCAAAGATGAACACCTAAAAGACGAGCGCTATGCCTGCGGGGTCGACACTCGCTGCTCGAACGAGAACGTTCAGGTGCCTGATGGGCAAGACTGCCACAAAGAGTGCAAAACCAAGAGCAATCGCAATGGCAGCTTCACCGAATCGTGCGGGCAAGTCTGTACACCCAAGTACCGATCAGAGAGCCGACGAAAGTGTGAAGACGTCACGAAATTCTGCACGAGGCCTATATACGCCGCAAAATGTGATTACGACACTTATGTATGGAAACCGGTAGAGACCAAGAAAACAGAAGGTAGTGACTCAAACAACCATAGCCGCTTGCCATGGCCAGATTTGAAATCGGGCAGCCTCGAAAGAATCACCAAGACCGAGAGCTACGCCGTTTCAATCGAATACCCGTTTAAGAAAGCGATCAAAACTCACTTATTAGTTCCGAAATCTGAAGCCGAATTTCTACCTTACTCAGTCGGTCAGCCCGTACCCATCAAGATGAATAATTTTGGTGAGCTGACTGGGTTTTAAACTCTAGGTCTCGAGAAGCCATTTCCATGCAGGTATGAGCTTGATCTTACTAATTTCAGGTCGATCTAGCGCAAATTCTGGCCAAGTATCTTCAGAGAAAGTAATCAAAGTTAAGTTTGAACAGCGCATTTCTTTTGCTCCGCGCATCAGACCTTTGATCTCTCGCTCGTAGGTATCTAGCATATGAAATAGAGGTAGCATAAGCCCTCACCCTGCCAAAAATTGCTAAAACTACTGTAGCAATGTTTTTAAATGAAACGTATCTATTTCTAATTAGGCACAATAAACCCCATTTTTTTAACTGCACCGGTGAGAGTGTTGAATGAAGACAAAGGCCCAAAGCCCATTTGCGATCGCTTTTTCAATTTTTTTGGCATCAGTTCTACTTGGCACCACATTCACTGTCAGACAGAGAGTCGAGCGAGCAGCTCAATTTCAAGCTCGCACTGTTTTCGATAACCGAATCGACGAAATCAAAGAGCACATCACGCAACGACTGCGCGAGCACGAAAGCTTGCTTCGCGGAGGGGTCGGTTTATTTAGTAGCGTCGGTGACGTCACCCGAATTCAGTGGCGGCAATACGTATCAGCGCTTGAGCTTAATCAAAGTCACCCAGGCATTCAAGGAGTGGGGTTCTCAGTTTGGCTTAAGCCGAGCGAAAAAGCCGCCAACCTCACAAAAATTCAAGCAGAAGGGTTTTCTGAATACACCATTAAGCCCGATGGCGTGCGAAATATTTACACCCCAATTATTTATTTAGAACCATTCGATTGGCGCAATCAGCGGGCATTGGGTTATGACATGTACTCTGAACCGGTACGCCGCCTTGCTATCAACATGTCAGTTGATAGTGGCACTACCTCTATTTCGGGTAAAATCACCCTAGTACAAGAGACAGAGAAAGATAAGCAAAATGGCATTCTGATGTTTGTTCCTGTTTACCATAAGAAGGCCCTGATTGACACCGTTGCAAATCGGCGTGCTGCCATTCGGGGCCTAGTCTACAGCCCTATTCGGCTTAAAGATTTTGTCACCGCTACTCTTGGGGGCTATGGCGACGGCATTCAGTTTGAGATTTTTGACGGTCCCTCTCAGTCAGACGCCCAGGTGTTGTACCGAAGCACTGAGTTGCAGCCTGTTTCTGCAGATTATCGCTCAATGTTCAGTCAAGTTGAAACTGTCGAGATATTCGGTAGTTCAAAGTGGTTGTTTACATTTAAGACCCTACCCGGTTTTGACAAAGCGACAAAATCAAATGAACCGGCTATCTTTCTGGTTTTTGGAACTCTTCTTAGTTTTCTACTTTCATACGGCGCCTTCGCGACCTTGTCTTCTCGAAAGAAAACATTCGATTTAGTTAAAGAAAGAACAAAGCAACTGACCGCCGAGAAAGCGTTTCAAAAACTGATCTTTGATTCAACGGCTGAGGCAATTTATGGAATTGATTTAGACGGCAAGTGTACCTTTAGCAATCAAGCGTGCGGTTACCTCTTGGGGTATTCAAAAGAAGATGAATTAATTGGCCAAAACATGCACTCACTCATTCACCACTCTTATTCTGACGGTAAGCAATATCCAGTCGAACAGTGCAAGGTGTATTTGGCCTTTGAGACGGGGCAGAAGAGTCACTGCGACACCGAGGTACTCTGGCGCAAAGACGGTTCGAGTTTTGCGGCCGAATACTGGTCTTACCCCCAATATTCTGAGGGCAAGATTATGGGGGCTGTGGTCACCTTTCTCGATGTGACCGCGCGAATAGAGTCTG
This sequence comes from Oligoflexia bacterium, assembly GCA_903895855.1. Taxonomy (GTDB): domain Bacteria; phylum Bdellovibrionota; class UBA1018; order UBA1018; family UBA1018; genus CAITVN01. Next base: position 11,331 of record CAITVN010000178.1, read on the forward strand.
AGTTCGCTCTGCGAGAAAGCGAGCAAGCCTTTCGAAACCAGTTCGAACAGAACTCGTCGGTTATGTTACTCATCAATGCATCAGATGGTTCATTGATTGATGTGAATCTAGCTGCAGTAAAATTTTACGGGTACTCGGCCGAGAAAATGAAAAAAATGCGCATCACCGACATTTCGACGTGGCCTGCCGAAAGGGTGATGGCAAAAATGAAAGCAGCAAGCCTTTCACCTGCAGGTACCCAGTTTGAGTCTCGGCACCGACAAAGCGACGGCTGGGTACGTGACGTGTCAGTATCGACCAGTAGAATAGTGAGAAGCACTGGCCTCACCATGCTGTCGATTATCAACGACATCACCCAAAGCAAGGCCGCCGAAGAAAAGGTGAAGCAATTGTCGAATCGCTTAGCCCTTGCCACCAAAGCCAGTGGCATCGGCGTATGGGAATACGACATCGGCCACAACACGCTACACTGGGACTCTCAAATGTTTGAGCTGTACGGAATGAATGAAAAACAGTTTGGCGGGGCATACAGCGCCTGGCGCTCAGGGTTGCATCCTGATGATCGAGCAAGAGGCGATCAAGAGGTTGGGTTAGCAATTGCCGGAAGCAAAGAGTTCGACACTGAGTTCAGAGTCGTCTGGCCTGACGAATCGATTCACCACATTAGGGCGCTTGCGGTTATTCAGCGTGATGACACGGGTAACGCTCTAAAGATGGTAGGGACCAATTGGGAAATCACCCAACAAAAGCAAACCGAAGCATCTCTCAAACGAGCGGTCGCAACAAAAAGTGAATTTCTCGCCAATATGAGCCATGAAATCCGCACCCCCATGAATGGGGTCATCGGAATGACTCAATTGCTTTTAAACACGCAACTAGACAGGAACCAGCGTCGTTATGCCGAAACCATACACTCAAGCGGTGAATCACTGCTGACGCTAATCGACGACATCCTTGATTTCTCAAAAATTGAGGCAAACAAACTGAACCTCGAATCGATTGATTTTGAACTGCGTGCGCTGCTCGATGGTTTTACCCCTGCACTTGCTCATCGGGCCCACCAAAAGAGCATTGAGTTTATTTGCGCCACAGCCACTGAGATTCCGACTCACTTTCGCGGAGACCCGCACCGGTTACTTCAGGTGGTGAATAATTTAGTCAGCAACGCGATCAAGTTCACCCACCAGGGTGAGATTGTAGTTCGGGTAAGCACTCTCGAAGAATCTGATGCCGATGCGTTAATGCGATTTTCGGTTACCGATACCGGAATCGGAATCGCCCCCGATCGCATTGGTTTGTTGTTTGAAAAATTCTCACAGGCCGACACAAGCACCACTCGCAAGTATGGAGGTACTGGGCTTGGTCTCACTATCTCTCGACAACTTGTCCAAATGATGAGCGGCAACGTCGGCGTAGAAAGCCGAGAAGGGCAAGGATCAGAGTTTTGGTTTACGGTTCGGCTGCCCAAGCAAAAATCTAGCTCGAAGAACCTAAGCAGTTTCTCAGGCCTAGCGGGCAAGCGCATTTTGGTCGTCGATGACAACAAGACAAACCGAGAGCTATTGATCACACAGTTAACAAACTGGGGTCTAGTGGCCGAAGAAGCGAGCGACGGCTTTGCTGCACTGCTCGCGGCTCAGCGTGCCCACGAGCTAAAGACGCCATTCGATGCTATTCTTCTGGATATGCTCATGCCTGGGATGGACGGTTTAGAGTTCGCAAGCAAAGTGAAGAATGAAGTGAACCTGAAGAGTATTCGACTCATACTCATGACATCTGAGCCAATGCACCGAGAGATAAAAAAGTCAGAACAAATCAATTTTTGCGCTCAATTACCCAAACCGGTAGGTCATGCGGGCCTTGCTGACTGCCTTGGTCTGGTCTTCGACAAACAATCTTCTGCCGGCGGTGAAGCCCCGGTCGCTCTGGCCACTCAGTCTGATGCAGAGGGCGTATTTGAAAAATCTTCGCGCATTCTGGTCGTTGAGGATAATGAAACCAATCAAGAAGTGGCCCTAGGAATACTGAAATTACTTGGCCTGCATGCCGATATAGCCGCTAATGGCGTTGAGGCCATTCAAGTTCTCATTTCATCAGATTACGATCTCGTTTTGATGGATGTTCAAATGCCTGAACTCGACGGATATGAAACCACGCAGCTAATTCGTGATTCTGGTTCGGCAGTGCGAAATCACCGTATCCCAGTCATCGCAATGACCGCTAACGCTTTAGAGGGAGCCCGGCAAAAATGCCTCGACGCGGGAATGAATGACTACATCACAAAGCCAATCGACGCAAAGCACCTCGAAGACCGCCTAAAACACTGGCTTCCTTTTAGAGCGACCAAAACCATGAAAAACGAAACGGCTGCGATTGAACTGTTTAACTCGCAGGTACTTTTGGACCGAGTACAAGGAGACGACCAGATCGCTCGACAGATCGTTGAAGTTTTTTTAACAGACACGCCAGCCCGGATCGAAGAACTGCAAGCCTACCTCACCTTGGGAGACCTCAAAAAAGCCGGCATCATCGCGCATGGGATCAAAGGATCAGCTACAGCAATTGGCGCAGAGAAAATGAGCGCAGTAGCAAAAGAAATCGAAAAGCTCGCTCACCTCAGCAACCTTGAGGGCGTGAAGAGCCTGATGAATGACCTGAGAACCTCGCACCTACGATCACAAGTGCAAATTAAAAAATGGAGAAAAACATGATTCAAGAAAAGAAAATTCTGATTGTCGACGACAACCACGTCGCGCGCGAAATGGTTAAGCTCATGCTTGAAAAACGGGGATTTTCGGTTGTTCAATTGAGCGGAGGTGCCTCGATCCTTGAGACGATCACGGTTGAACAACCACAGCTCGTACTACTTGACCTCATCATGCCTGACATGGACGGAAATCAGACGCTAGAAATGATACGCACTCGGTACACCGAAAGTGAATTACCCGTGATCATGGTGACTTCACAGTCAGAATCAGTCGATTTCATCGAATCACTCAAACGTGGAGCAAATGACTACATCACCAAACCCATTCAATTTGATGTCGCATTGAGAAGGATTCAAACCCAATTGACTTTGAAAACCCAAACCGCCTTAATTACTCATACAAAAGAAATGGCCGCGATTCACGCCACAATCACCACCTTCAATCATGAGATCAACAATCCTTTAGCGATCGCGACTGGACAAGTGCACTTTTTAAGAAAAAAATACGGCGAAGAGCCTGAATTTCCGAAGCTTGAAAAAGCGCTTTTGCGAATCGCCGAAGTGATCAAAAAAACAGGCACTTTACTCGAAAGCTCATCAATTGACTTTGAGCAATACGCAGGAGCTTCGCAAATGATCAACTTAAAGAGCAAAGCCCCGAAGACTGAATAGCTACGAGCCCATCACTCGGCACTCATGAACGCATAGCGAAAATCTTTTGCGGGCACGAACGTCTCTTTGATCGATCGCGGCGAGAGCCAACGGTAAAGGTTGAGCACGCTACCCGCTTTGTCGTTGGTACCTGAAGCGCGGGCGCCTCCGAATGGCTGCTGGCCAACCACGGCCCCCGTAGGCTTGTCATTGATGTAGAAATTTCCAGCCGCGTGCCGCAACCGACTACTCATGCGAGTGATCGCTGAACGATCTTGCGAAAAGATCGCGCCCGTCAGGGCGTACGGCGAACTTTCGTCACAGAACTTCAACGCTTCATCAAGCTTCGCGTCGTCATAAACGAAAATCGTGAGCACCGGCCCAAAAATTTCTTCGACCATGCTCTTGTACCCAGGGTTTTCGGTGACGATCACCGTGGGTTCAATGAAGTAGCCGATTTCAGAATTGGCCTTGCCGCCAACCAGAATCTTGGCATCAGACGAATTCTTGGCGTGCTCGATATATGAGTAGATACGCTTGAACTCTCGCTCGTCGATTACGGCATTGACGAAATTTCTAAAGTCTCTCACGTCACCCATCTTGAGCGATGACACTTGAGCGGCTAATTCTTTACTGATGTAACCCCAAAGACTGCGCGGAATGTAGGCACGCGAAGCCGCCGAACATTTTTGGCCTTGATATTCAAAAGCACCGCGAACCAATGCCGTTACGACGGCTACTGAGTCAGCCGAAGGGTGCACGAACACGAAATCTTTTCCGCCCGTTTCGCCAACCATTCGTGGGTACGAGCCGTATTTTTCGATATTCTCGCCGACAGTCTTGTACATGCTTTGAAAAGTAGACGTCGAACCGGTGAAGTGAACGCCGCCCAGTTGAGGCGAAGGCAAAAGGGTGGTGCCCACTTCTGCGCCAACCGAGGGCAAGAAATTGATCACGCCATCAGGAAACCCGGCTTCTTTGAAAAGTTTCATCAAATAGTAAGCTGACGGTATTTGAGTGTTTGCCGGCTTCCAGATCACCGTGTTGCCGCAAAGCGCCGGCGCCGTCGGCAAATTGCCGGCAATTGACGTAAAATTAAACGGAGTCACCGCTAGCACGAACCCCTCAAGCGGCCGGTAGTCCATGCGATTCCAGGTACCCGGTGCCGAGACCGGCTGTTGCTCAATGATTTGCTGATAAAAGTGAGCATTGTACCTAAAAAAATCGATCAGCTCACAAGCCGCATCGATTTCTGCTTGGTAAGCATTTTTCGACTGACCCAACATGGTTGAAGCATTCAATTCATCGCGATAAGGCCCCGCGAGAAGATCAGCGGCCTTCAGAAAAATTGCCGCACGTTCATGCCAAGGCAGGGCTTCCCACTCGGGTTTGGCGCGCGCCGCAGCTTCGACAGCCGCTTTCATTTCAGCAGGCCCCGCCAAGTGAAATTCTGCGAGAACTTCTTTATGAGAGTGAGGCATCACAGCTATTCGTTTGTTGCCCGTCCGCACTTCTTTGCCGCCAATAATGCATGGCACATCTAATCGTTCGCCAGCCATCGACTTCAATCTGGCCTTCAATGACTCGCGATGGGCGTCTCCAACAGCGTAAGGACGAATGGGTTCGTTGATGGGCGTGGGCACTTGAAATTTTGCGTCAGACATTGATGATCTCCTTTTTTTTGATCTCGGCCGATTGATAGCGATCGATTAAGAAAACTGCGAGCCGGTGCTCGACAGGCTCCAACCACGAAGAATTTTCATGTAATTGGCGCGACCAAATGCCGACGGATCAGGGCAAGTACGAAGGCTCATGCTGCCGCGCAGTTGATCAAGCGATTCGTATTCATTTTTCTCAAGCCAGTCGAGTAATTCTTGTTCAAGAATGCGAAATTGCTCAGGCCCATGTTTCAAAATGGTCGAAACTAGTTGAATGACAGAAGCCCCTGCCATCAAAGACTTGATCACATCTGAACTCGTGTGTACGCCCCCAGAAACCGCGAGAAGCCCCGGAAAATGCGGTTCAAGAATCGCCAACCATCGCAGCCGAAGCCCAAGCTCGCTCGAACTCGACAGGTGAAGTATGGGTCTGACTTCAAGTGACTCAATATCAATGTCTGATTGATACAGGCGATTGAATAGTACCACGCCGTCGGCGCCCGCTTCTTTTAAACTTTTCACAAAGTTCGGAATCGACGAGAAAAAAGGCGACAACTTAACAGCCAACGGAATTTTTACCATTGCTCGAATGTGTTTTAAAATTTCGATATACCGCTTTTCAATATCGGCGGCCGACTCGTCGGTCTCAGTCGGCAATTCGAAAAAATTCAACTCAAGCGCATCGGCGCCCGCTTCTTCAATCAGTTTCGAATGGTATTCCCAGCCACCAGATGTGACGCCATTGAGCGAACCGATAACCGGTATACTCACCTTTTGCTTAATTTTTCGAATCTGCTCGAGGTACTGACCGGTATCGAGCGCAAAATCTGAAAGGGCCGGAAAAAATCCTGACGCGGCTTCAGAAAATGCCCCACCATGCCTCTCGACGTGATGTTCGATGGCTTGATCTTCCATTTGAATCTGTTCTTCAAATAGCGAACGAAGCACGATGGCAGAAGCGCCCGCCTCTTCTAATCTTTGAACGGTCTCAACTTTATCTGCCAATGGCGACGCGCCCAGAATGAGCGGATTTTTTAATTTTAAACCGAGGTACTTGGTTTCTAAATTCATTTCAAATCTCCTTTTTTCACAGTCTCAGCACTCTGGGTTGGCACCGAAGTTGCCGAAGCAGCGGGCGAGGCCGCATGAAATTTTGCGATGTGTTCATAATAAGCAAAGCGGTCGGTGACCACTTTTTGCGCGCTTTCTTGCATCTCTTTCGCATGAACAGGGTCAACACTCTCGAGCATGCGGTAGCGAATTTCATTGGCAATGTATTTCGAGAGCGGACTCTTCGGTGCCGACGAATCGAGTTTTAAGCTGCCTTCGGCAGTTTCTGCTCTTCTCGGATCAAATCGAAATAGAGGCCAATAACCGCACTCAACTGCCAATTTTTGCTGCTCAAGGCCCAGGTGCATGCCATAGCCGTGAGCAATACAATGTGAGTAGGCAATGATAATCGATGGCCCCGGAAAACTCTCGGCCTCTCGAAATGCTTGAACCGTCTGCAGGTCTTTCGCACCCATCGCAATGCGAGCGACATAGACGTTTCCGTAACTCATGGCGTAAAGACCGAGATCTTTTTTCGGAGTCAGTTTACCCGCCACCGCAAATTTCGCAGACGCTCCGAGCGGCGTCGCTTTAGAGGCTTGCCCCCCCGTATTCGAATACACTTCGGTATCGAGTACGAGTATGTTCACTTTCTTGCCAGAAGCTAAGACGTGATCAAGACCCCCAAACCCAATATCGTAAGCCCATCCGTCGCCACCGACGATCCAAAGACTTTTTGAAACTAAGTAATCGGCCAAAGACAAAAGCCTTGTCGCCTCGTCGCCAGTCGCTGATTTCAATTTTGCGCGAAGCTCAAGCACGCGAGAGCGCTGAGAAAAAATGCCTTCTTCAGTCGATTGATCTGCGCCCAACAATTCACCCACTAGAGTGTCACCGATTTTCGAGCTCAGCTTCGTTAACAACTCTTTGGCTTGCTCTTGATGCTTATCAAGTGCCATGCGCATGCCCAGACCGTATTCGGCGTTATCTTCAAAAAGCGAATTCGACCAAGCTGGCCCGCGGCCTGCAGCATTAGTGGTATAAGGTGTGGTCGGCAAATTACCGCCGTAAATCGAAGAACACCCGGTCGCATTTGCGACCATCAAGCGATCACCATACAATTGGGTGAGAAGCTTTACATACGGGGTTTCACCACAACCCGAGCAAGCGCCCGAATACTCAAACAGTGGCTCTAAGAATTGTGAGGTCTTCGGATCTCCTCGACTGATTGATCGATCAGTTGGCGGAATTTTCAAGAAGAACTCGTAATTTGCTTTCTCAGCATCACGAAGCGGGGCTTGGGGTTCAAGATTGATCGCGCGGTGACGTGGGTTAGCCTTATCGCGAGCCGGGCAGACTTCAATGCAAAGTCCACAGCCCGTGCAATCTTCTGGCGCCACTTGAAGTGAATACTTAACCCCTGAAATGTCTTTACCTTTATAATCAGTCGACTTGAACGTTGGCGGCGCACCTGCCAATTTAGCTGGTTCAAACAAATTAGGTCGAATCGCCGAATGCGGACAAACGAGCGCGCACTTATTGCACTGAATGCAAATCGTTTCGTCCCAAACAGGAATGGTGAGTGCGATGTTGCGTTTTTCCCACTGAGTCGTGCCAACAGGCCAGGTACCGTCAATCGGAAACGCACTCACGGGCAACAGATCGCCCTTGCCTTCAATCATCATTGAAGTGACTTTTTTGACAAACTCGGGCGCCTTGTCTGAAAGCGCAGACAGGCGATGTCGAGTTGCACTCACAGCACCTGCCACGGGCACTTCAAACAGTGCGCAAATGGTTTGATCGACGGCTTCAAAATTTTTCTTTACGACGTGTTCACCTTTTCGCGAATAGGTTTTCTTGATCGCTTTTTTGATTTGATTGATCGCTTCGTCGCGCGGCAATACGCCCGAAATCGCAAAGAAACACGTTTGCATGATCGTATTGATTCGACCACCCATTCCGGTTTCTCGAGCCACCTTATAGGCATCGATGGTGTAGACTTTCAGTTTTTTCGCCAAAATCTCAGATTGAACTTCAAAATTGAGTTTCGAAAAAAGTTCTTCAGGCTTGAGAGCCGAATTCAATAGCAGCGTTGCGCCTGGTGCCGCTGACTCAAGAACGTCGAGTTTCTCTAGAAAGTCAAACTGATGAACGGCGACGAAATTGGCTTGGGTGACCAGATAGGCCGACTGAATCGGGCGCGGGCCAAAGCGCAAATGAGAAACGGTCATTGCGCCAGATTTTTTTGAATCGTAAACAAAATAGCCTTGAGCAAAGAAATCGGTTTCTTCGCCGATGATCTTGATCGAGTTTTTATTGGCTCCGACTGTGCCGTCTGAACCTAGACCGTAAAACACGCAACGAGTGACATCGTTGGGCTCGATTTCGAAACTACGGTCAAAACTGAGTGAGGTGTGAGAAACGTCGTCATTGATACCAATCGTAAAATGATTCTTAGGCTTTGAAAGATTCAAATTATCATAGACGGCCTTCACCATCGAAGGCGTGAACTCTTTTGATGAAAGCCCGTAGCGCCCTCCGACAACGAGGTCGACCTTACGGCCATTTTCATAAAGCGCAGTGATGATGTCTTGATAGAGAGGTTCGCCAAGCGCGCCAGGTTCTTTTGTGCGATCAAGAACCGCAATTTTTCGTACCGACTTAGGCAAAGCATTCAACAAATGCTCGCTCGAGAAAGGTCTAAAGAGGCGCACTTTCAAAACGCCGATTTTCTCGCCCTTTTTGAGCAAGTAATCAACGGTTTCTGAAGTCGTTTCTGCGCCCGAGCCCATCATGATAATGACTCGATCGGCTTCGGGGTGCCCGTGATAGTCAAAGAGGCGATAGTTTCGTCCGGTCAATTTCGAAAATGCGGTGAAAGCCTCTTCTACCAACTGAGGCACGCGATCATAATAAAGGTTTGCCGCTTCTCTGGCCTGAAAGAAGACGTCAGGATTTTGTGCCGTGCCCCGAATTCTAGGGTGATCGGGGGTCAGCGCGAGGTCACGAAAAGCCGAAATCGATTTCTCATCGACCATTGTTCTTAAGTTTTCATCTGAAAGAGTCTGCATTTTTGCCACTTCGTGCGAAGTTCTAAAGCCATCGAAAAAATGCAAAAACGGAATTCTCGCTTTCAACGTCACCGCGTGTGAAATCGCCGCGAAGTCATGAGCTTCTTGCACTGAATTTGAGCAGAGCATCGCAAAGCCAATTTGTCGGCACGCCATGACGTCAGAATGGTCTCCGAAAATAGAGAGCGCATGAGCGGCCAAAGTTCTTGCTGAAACGTGCATACAAAAGGGGGTCAACTCACCCGCGATTTTGTACATATTCGGAATCATGAGTAGAAGACCTTGCGAGGCGGTAAAAGTGGTCGAGAGAGCGCCGGCCTGCAACATTCCGTGAATCGCTCCGGCAGCACCCCCTTCTGATTGCATTTCAATCAAGCGCGGCACAGTGCCCCATAGGTTCTGCTTGTGCTGAGACGACCACTCATCAGCCAACTCAGCCATCGTTGATGAAGGGGTGATCGGATAAATGGCTATCGTTTCAGAAAAACGGTAGGCCACTGAAGCCGCGGCTTCGTTTCCATCAATCGTTAAGTTTTTCACTGCGGGTTTCAGAGTATCATTATTGGGGTTATTCATTGAGGCACCATTATGATCTAGGCAAGGCGTTGATTCCTAGTACTTTTTTATAAAACTCACCACTTCTATGAGCTTCGCGGGCCCAGTCATGAGCAGATTGCCGAGACATTTTTTCCACATTGACTAATTGACCTGAGTTCCCATAGTTAGTTTGGCAAAACAGTTTCATTTTTATTGGAGGATCTCACTTTGCAAACCGGTCACAACGAACCTACGCCCGAAAATACCCAAAAAGAAACCCATGAAGCCCCCACTCACCAAGCTGGCGCCAATACAGCAGACAGCTCGGGCGGCGGCTCGGCCAATAACTCGGCAGGCAACGATTCTGGCGAAGCCATTAACGGCTCGGGTAGCGATCAGCCCACTTCGAACGGGCCTTCTGCAACTGACCTGAAAATTGCGGTACTTGAGGCTCTTGTTAAAGAAAAAGAGCAAAAATATCTCTATCTCTACGCCGATTTTGAAAATTTCAAGCGCCGCCAAGTTAAAGAGCGCTCTGACCTCATGAAGTTTGGCTGTGAGAACATTGCTCGCGACTTGCTTGAAGTCGTCGATAACCTTGAACGAGCCTTGGGTCATGCAAATCCTCAAAATGGTTCGACCGCCGACTCATTAATTCAGGGCCTTCAGTTGGTGCTTTCTCAGTTTAAGAACGCCTTAGAAAAGCAAGGAGTTCAGGGCATTCAGTCGGTTAACCAGACTTTTGACCCGAACCTACACGAGGCCGTTGGCCAGGCTCCGAGTGAAAAACCAGCCGGCGTCATAACTGCTGAACATCAAAAGGGTTATACCCTTCATGGTCGACTTCTTCGACCCTCAAGAGTACTCATCAGTACCGGTCCTACAAACTGACTAAACTTTTGGCACAAATATTTTCAAACTCTTAAGTTCTAGGGGTTGACGAACAGAAAAAGCTTACCACTTTTAAATAAAGAGTGATTTTTACAAGGAGAATCAAATGGGAAAGATTATTGGAATCGATTTAGGAACAACGAATAGCTGCGTATCTGTACTTGAAGGCGGCGAACCGAAGGTTATTCCAAACTCAGAAGGCACGAACACAACCCCGTCGGTTGTTGGCTTTGCGGCTTCGGGTGAGAAACTGGTCGGTCAGACCGCGAAACGACAAGCGGTGACTAACCCTGATAAGACTGTTTACGAATCAAAGCGCCTCATCGGGCGTAAATTCAACTCACGTGAAGTGACCGAGTTTGCTAAGATTGCTCCCTTCAAGGTGAGTGAAGCTAAGAACGGTGACGCTTGGGTAAAGGTGGGCGATCGCGAGTATGCTCCACAAGAGATTTCAGCTATCGTTTTGCAAAAAATGAAAAAGACCGCTGAAGATTACTTAGGCGAACCTGTCACTGAAGCGGTCGTGACAGTGCCTGCTTACTTCAACGATGCCCAACGACAAGCCACTAAAGACGCCGCTCGTATTGCTGGCCTCGAAGTGAAGCGTATCATTAACGAGCCCACCGCAGCGGCCCTCGCTTACGGCTTAGATAAAAAAGGCAAAGACCAAATTGTCGCTGTATTCGACTTGGGCGGCGGTACCTTCGATATTTCGATTCTTGAAATGGGCGACGGCGTGTTCGAAGTGAAAGCCACCAACGGAGACACCTTCTTGGGCGGCGGTAACTTCGACCAGAGAATCATCGACTGGATGGCTGACGAATTCAAAAAAGAATCAGGCATCGACCTTCGTTCAGACAAGATGGCTCTTCAACGTTTGAAAGAAGCCGCAGAAAAAGCGAAGCACGAGCTTTCAAGCACCACTGAGACCGAGATCAATTTGCCTTTCGTGACTGCTGATGCTTCAGGCCCTAAGCACTTGAGCGTTAAACTCAGCCGCGCGAAATTCGAGTCATTGGTTGATGATTTGATCACGAAGTTAGTGGCTCCGTGTGAAGTTTGTATCAAAGACTCTGGCATTCAAAAAGCTCGCATCGACGAAGTGATCTTAGTCGGTGGTATGACTCGTATGCCAAGAGTTCAAGCCAAGGTAAAAGAAATCTTCGGCAAAGAGCCGCACAAAGGCGTAAACCCTGATGAAGTGGTTGCTGTTGGCGCCGCGATTCAAGGTGGCGTTCTCAAGGGCGAAGTTAAAGACGTTCTTTTGTTAGATGTGACTCCGCTTTCACTCGGTATCGAAACTCTCGGTGGCGTATTCACCAAGTTGATCGAGAAGAACACCACGATTCCTTCAAAGAAATCGCAAACGTTCTCGACGGCTGCTGATAGCCAATCGGCGGTGACCATTCACGTTCTACAAGGTGAGCGCGAATTCGCTGAGCACAACAAATCACTCGGTCGATTTGACTTAGTCGGTTTGCCACCGGCTCCGCGTGGTGTGCCTCAGATTGAAGTCACTTTTGATATCGACGCGAACGGTATGGTTCACGTTGGTGCAAAAGACCTCGGCACCGGTAAAGAACAGTCGATTCGAATCACCGCTTCAGGTGGTTTGACTGAAGAAGAAATTAAGAAGATGCAGCGTGAAGCTGAAGAACATCGCGCAGAAGACGAAAAACGCAAAGAACTCGTCAATGCTCGAAACACTCTCGACAGCTTGATCTACACGATTGAAAAAACCGTTAAAGAAAATGGTGAGAAAATCGCGGCTGATACCAAGAAGTCTGTCGAAGACGCTGTAGTTGAAGCAAAGAAACACTTAGAGAGCAAAGATGTGGCCGAGCTTCAAAAAGCAACCGAGACGCTCACGACGGTCTCGAATAAGATGGCTGAAGAGATGTACAAAAATGTAGGTCCTCAGCCAGGTGCTGATGCGCAAGGCCCAGGAATGGGTGCTGGCGCTTCGGCAGGCCAAGGTTCAGCAGGAGCTGGCTCGGCTGGCGGAGCTGACCATGACAAGGGTCACGACAAGAAAAAAGATGACGATGTCATCGATGCCGATTTTAAAGAAGTTTAAGATTAGCATTTAAAGTTTGAGGGGGCGAAGGTTGATCTCGGCTGACGAGAGGCTTTCGCCCCATTTTTTTTGGTTAAGGAATTCATCTCATGAGTCAAAAGCGGGACTATTACGAAATTTTAGGAGTGGCTAAAAATGCTTCGGCAGAAGACTTGAAAAAGTCTTATCGAAAGCTCGCCATTCAGTTTCACCCAGATAAAAATCCGGGAGATAAAGCCTCAGAAGAAAAATTTAAAGAGCTCTCGCGCGCCTATGAGATTCTATCAGACCCACAAAAACGACAGATGTATGACCAGTTTGGGCATGCTGCTGAAGGTGCGGGCGGAGGCCCGGGCGGCGCAGGTGGTTTCGACTTTCAAGGATTCGGGGGCGCATCGGTTAACGACATTTTTGGTGATATCTTCGGCGACATTTTTGGGGGCGCAGGTGGTGCGCGAGGTCGTGGAGGCGCTCGTCGGCGCGGAAGGCCCGGCGCTGACTTAAAAACTCAACTCGATGTCACGTTTGAAGAAGCCGCTTTCGGTGGCGAAAAAGTCATCACCGTACCTCGTAGCGCTAAGTGCGACACCTGCGACGGTTCAGGCTGTAAAGCAGGCACTTCTCCAGAGACCTGTTCTCAGTGCCGTGGGCGCGGCGAAGTGAGTTTTCAACAAGGGTTTTTCGCGATCACGCGACCTTGCCCGAAGTGTTCAGGTAGCGGACAAACCGTGCCTAATCCTTGCGGTACTTGCAGCGGTAGCGGAACCGTTCGAAAAAAATCTCAAATCGCGGTGAAGGTTCCGGCTGGGGTTGATACAGGCCAGCGCTTAAAGCTTACCGGCGAAGGCGAGGCCGGCGAACAAGGTGGCCCTGACGGCGACCTTTATGTGGTGATGAATATTCTGCCTCACCAATTCTTTACCCGTGACGAATTTGATGTGATTTGTGAAGTACCCATTACCTTTGTACAAGCCGCGCTGGGCGACGAAATTGACGCGCCTACCCTTGAAGGCAAAGTGAAACTCAAGATTCCGCCAGGTACTCAGTCTAATCGAACCTTGAGGCTGAAAGCCAAGGGCTTAGCACGCTTAGGCTCTTACGGTCGCGGCGACCAATTGGTCAAAGTGATCATCGAAACGCCAACGAAACTCAATCAAGAACAGAAAGACCTACTTAAGCGCTTCAGTCAAATTGAAGCTGAGCAGACTCACCCCGCCCAGCATGGCTTTTTTGAAAAAGTGAAGAATTTCTTCGGGTAAATCGGCGCCCCAAGCTCACGCTGTTTTTGATTTCATTTCTACGCGAAAGTGCATTATCTATTTCATAGATTCATTGAAGATCAACCAAAGCACTTTCTGGGATGAACCATGTTAAAAAAGACCATTCTTATCGTTGACGATGAGCCCGACTTTCGAAGTGCTTTACAACTTCTCTTCGAAAGATTAGTTCCGGAGGCCCTGATTACCGAGGCCGAAGACGGAAAAGACGCCTACGACAAACTCATCAAAAGCCCGTACGATCTTTTGATTACCGATATTAGAATGCCAAGAATGGATGGCGAACGACTCCTGAGCTCACTGCCAACACTACCCGGCGCAAACCGACCCAAGGCCGTGATTGTGCTATCGGGTAATGGAGTGCCCGGTTCTCAAGCCCTCATTGGTCAATGCACTTTTGTTTCAAAACCCGTCGATTTTAACGCCTTCGGCAAGCTGGTGCGTGAAAAGCTAAACCTCAGTGAACCCCAAACTAAAGCAGCAGAGACAAAAATTGATCTCAATTTTATCAGTCCATTTATTGAATCGACCATTAAAGTCATCGAGATAAACGCCAGAATTAAGGTAACCAAAGAAGCGGTTTTTATTCGAAAGAGCGATCAAGCAAGCGGTGATATTTCTGCACTCATTTCAATGAACAGTGAGCAATATTTAGGCAGTATGGCGATTGCTTTTGAAGAAAAGTGTTTTTTGGGTATTGTCGGCGCCATACTTGGCGATACGTTCACTTCAATAACCGCCGACATTCAAGACGCGGCCGGAGAAATCTGTAACCAGGTTTATGGATTATCGAAACGAATACTCAACGAGCGCGGGCATACCCTAAAGCCCTCGTTTCCTTTGATTGTCTGCGGACAGGGCCATTCGATTAAACACCAGATCAACGGCACTTGCATCGCCGTGACATTTAGCACTCCTCATGGCCGATTTACAGTCGAGACGGTAGTCTTAGAGAAGGTGAGCCTCTAGCCTACCGCAAGTTTAGGCGCCACTTTTTTGTCGTTGGACGTAAGCCCCATTGCCTGGGTAGAATAGACCAAACCAAAGATGAAACCTCTACCCAAACAAAATCTTCGACACTCGGCTCTTTCAGTGGCTTGCGCGATTGCGGTTTTAGCGCAATTATCGCTTTTTTCGCCTTCTTTGACCAGGGCTGATGATTCAAATCCGGCAGGGGCCTTCTACGAAATACAACAACTTTATACTTCGGGCGCCTATCATGCGGCCATCTTAAAATCACGACAGTTTGAACTGAAATTTTCAACTGATGGCCGCCTCGCTCAAATTCACAATTTGCATGGGCTCAGCCTACTCCTGACAAAAAACCCGAACTCGGCGATCGATGAATTTGAACATTCGCTAGAAAAAAGTAGCGACACTCAGTTTCAACAATACGTTTTATATAATTTAGCCTCGGCCTACGCTGACTCAGGTGAATTTGCCAAGGCACTTTCTAGCGTACAAAAAATTTCGCCTTCGTCACTCGATACCGATGGGCAAGTGAAACTCGCGGCACTTCAAGCACGCTGCCAAAAAGCCTTGGGGCGCCTCAATGATGCCGCCTCAACATTACTCAGGTGGGGCACCTACTCTCGGCCCAACCCCTCTGATCATGTGGTAGAAAGCGAACTCAGATTGATCGTTTCTGAAATCACATCAGAAAACGAAATCGCACTGTTAAAATCCACTTTTGCGCGCTCTCGCTTAGCTTTTGCTCTGAACGAATGGAAGCCAAAAGCCGTCACAGCCCAAGGGGTAAACCCTTCGCAACCTTCACTGCAGTCTCCACTCGCGCCCGCAATTTTTGGCACAGAACATTCTGGCGACGCCAAAACAATCGGCGTGCTTTTACCTTTGACCGGAAAATACAAGAACATAGGCGAAAGAGCCCTGCACGCCATTCAAATGGCCCTCGGAATTTATGCACACAAGGCTGATAAACCGCTTGCAGCTGGCGCAAAGCAAGAGTTGCCCGACTTGGGATTCACGCTCGTCATTGAAGATAGTGGTGATGATGGCGTTTCAGCCTCTGCCGCACTAGAGAGAATGGCAACTCCGCAGCCCGGATTTTCACCTCCAATCGCGGTAATCGGTCCCGTTTCAAGTAAGGGAATCGAACTCGTCGTCAAAAAAGCTGAATCGATTCACATGCCATTAATCACCCTTTGTCAAAATCCTGGGCCAAAGTCTGCTTATGTGGTCGCCGCCGGTCTCACACCCAGTGCCCAAACTAACCGCCTAGCCGAATACTCAATGCAAGACCTAGGACAAAAGAGATTTGCAATCGTCTACCCGAGAGACAAATTTGGAGAAATGTATGCGCACGCGTTCTGGAACTCAATTGAAGCCTTAGGTGGTCAAATCACCGGAATTGAATCTTACGCCCCAGGTGAAACAGATTTTCGGGTAGTGATCGACAAGCTTGCCGGCCTCCATTATTTAGAAGCCCGCTCTCGAGAACTGCAGGAGCTAGCAAAACAACGAGAACTTCAGAATATCAAAAAGCGCACTCGAAAGACTGAATCTTACTTTGCCCTAAAGCCGATCGTCGATTTTGATGCGGTCTTCATACCTGAAGATCCAAAAATTGCTGGGCAAATTATTCCGATGTTTGCATACCGCGATGTCGACAATGTCAACTTTCTCGGCACGGCTACCTGGGATACGCCAGACCTCATCTCAAGAGTGCAGGGTTTTACTAACCACATCTTTTTGACTGATGCCTGGAGCCCCACAGATTCAGACAAAGGTTCACAATTTTTCGACAGTGAAATGCGCCAGCAGTTTGACGTTGACCCGGGGGGCGGCGAAGCCCTTGCTTACGATGCCGCTAGTTGGATCGCCAAATCAATCGTCGCATCTGAAAGAAAAGTTGGCGAACAATCACGAGAAAAATTTCTTCAGTCGCTTCTCGAAGGTTTACCTTTTCACGGTATCACTGGTGAAATCGAAAATAGCAGCGGAACCATCAAAAAAACAGTCACTTTATTGACCATTAAAGATGGCGGCTTTGTCAAATTATCAAAAAAACCCTCACCACTCACGGCTCCCAAGCAGTAGGCAAAAACGAGTGATTGGCAGATCGTATTGTCTATAGTCATACTATAACTATTCACCTAGGCTCACGCGCTTAGGCGAATGCTTTAGTTGAAACACAAGAAGGGAGAAACCTCAACTTGGGACTGCGTTTTGACCCGGTCGGCGGGGGACAATTCAAAGTAGCTGTGAAACAGATCCTCGATCTTGAGCGGGCTCCTATACGCGCGCTCGAAAAACACAAAGCCGTTGAAGATGCCAAGTTGAAGCTGTTTCAAGAATTTCGGGGCAAGTTCGCTGGCCTCGACAAATCAGCAGAAGCCGTCTCAAACTTTAAAAACTTTCGAGAACTCAAAGCAGACCTCGGCGACGGCGACTCACTCATGAGCGTGACCATCGACAAAGATCGGGCAACACCTGGCAGCTACACGATGAAAGTGAATCAACTGGCTCAAAGAAGCTCAATCATGAGTAACAAATTTAAGAACTCTGAAGATAAAGATCTGGGCGTTGGCTTCATTGTGATGACACTTGCCAACGGCGATAAAAGTGAAATTTTTGTCGACGGTGAACACGCAAGCTTGAAAGGCGTCGCAGATCTCATCAACAAAACTGACAATGCCCCGGTACGCGCTACGGTGATGCAAGATCGCTCAGACGGCGATAAGCCTTGGCGCCTCATGATTTCGGCGAAGCAAGAGGGGTTTGATGACGCTGTGACGTTTCCGGAATTTTACTTTCTCGATGGCAATCAAGATTTCTATGTCGATCAAAATCACGAAGGCGACAATGCGTTGATGGAGATGGATGGATTTGCAATTGAAGCAAAAAACAATCAAGTCTCAGACTTTCTTGATGGGGTGAATGTCACCCTTAAACAGGCAAATCCAGACAAACCGTTCACCCTCACCATTCGCGAAGACTATGAAAAGATATCCGGAAAAATAAAAGGCCTCACCGACCAAGTGAATTCAATTCTCGAATTCATCAACAAACAAAACTCGGTTGATGAAAAGAGCGATACCAAAGCAACCTACGCTGGTGATAGCGGCCTTCAATTAATCGAATACCGCTTCAGAAACCTTTTTCATGAAGGATTCCCGGCCGGCGACGAGGCTAAGGGCACTTTCAGGTTTGTGATGCTGAATGAACTGGGCTTAAATTTTGACAAGACCGGAAAAATTGTCTTCAGCCAAGAGAAGTTTCAAAAAGCCCTCGAGTCTGATTTCGAAGGCGTTTCTGAGTCGATAGCCGGAAGGTTCGGCTTTGCGGCGCAGTTGAGAAAAGTCATGCAAGGCTACACGCAAAGCGGCGACGGAGTCTTGGGCATGCGCGAACAAGCACAACGATCGCGAATCAAGAACATTGACATGCAAATTGAGGCGAAAGAAGGACGATATCAGCAAAAAGAAAAATCGCTGACAGATCAATTCGCCCGACTAGAAGCAAGTTTGGGGTCTATGCAGCGTCAGCAACAAGCCCTTACCGCAACTCTCGGAGGCGGCGGTGGGGGTAACTTAGTGTCACAATTGTTAGGGTAACCGAAATGAAAGGAAAGACTGAACTATGTTAGGAAATAGAGGAGCACAGAAGTACCGGCAAACAGCCATAACGACGGCCACCCGCGGGCAGGTTCTGATTATGCTATATGAGGCCGCAATCAAATACTTACATCGGGCTGTTGCCTGCATTGAAAAGAAAGACCGCGCGGGCAAAGGTGCGGCGATCGGAAAAACCCATGACATTCTGATGGAGCTAATCAACTCACTCGATCACAAAATAGGAGGGCAGGTTTCTAATGATCTAGAACGGCTCTATAATTTTATGATTGAACAATTGATCAAAGCCAATGGCGCCAACGATATTGATGGCATCAAAGCTATCATAAAAAACCTCGACACCCTACTCGGCGCCTGGCGCGTAGCAGTCGCGCAGACTGAAAAAGGAAGTCACGCGAAGTAGTTGGGCGACTCTCAAGGGGTTTGGGGTTCTCGCGGTAATTAAACTAGCTATGGCTAGCAACTCGTAAGGAGATTCTTGCATGCTTCTCACTCTGCTTAGATCGAAAAATAAATGTCTAGAAAAATATTTCTCTCTTTCGAGGGCGTTTCTAGACGAAGTGAGAGAGGGCCATCTCGCCGGACTCACTGAGTTTCAAGACGAACGAGACGACCTACTGCGGGCAATGGAACTCTTCGACAAAAAAGTAAATGAATTGGTCGAAAAATTCGATGCGGCCGACCGAACAAAAATCTTGATCAGTCAAGTTGAAGACACCTTGGCCAGAAAAGACCATTTAGTAAAAGAAATTCTCGATGTCGACCTTAAGATCATTTCGATGATTGAAGTTGCAAAACAGAACATCATGAATGACATCAAGCAATCTCGAAGAAGTAAAGAGTCAGTTTCACGATTCAAAAGCGAAAAAACAGATTCAGTGGGTCGCGCGTTAGACGAAAAACTGTGACCACATTTTGAGGGCAAACCGATGAGTACGAAACAACCTAAGAACAATTCAATGGATCAATTGGCCGAGTCGTTTGAGCGCCAGTTCAGCCACTCTGATCTTGAACTCATGGACATCTTAAAAATTCCAAGTCAAGGCGACAGAATGATTAGACTGCGAACGGTCGAAGACGCGCTCGAAAATTTCGATGGCGGCGACGAGGCCTCACTGAGTTACCTTGTGCGTGTGAGAAAACGCTTAGTGCCAGTTTCGCCTGCGGCACAGGAATTTTCAACTGAGCCCAATTGGAATGACCACTCAATGAGCCCATCAGCTGAGAACGCCGAACTGCCCGAATCAAACCTCGATATCAACTCGATGGTCGAAGAAACTCTTACTCAGCCAACTGACGAGGTAGAGCAAATCTACTTGCCGACCGGAAAACTCAATGTTCCATTTTTGATGAAAAATGCACAACTGCTTTTCGATGCTGGCGAGTTCGCGGATGCGATCACCGTTTTGGGCCGAGTCTATGAAACCGGTGAAGACTCGTCATCAGCACTCTATCTGATCGGAAAGTGCCATGAAAAAGGTGACAACCGTGCTGAAGCCGAGAAGGCATTTCGGCACGCACTGAGCTTTCGTGCGACTCAAGAAATTTACGAAACACTCACCAACTTGCTGGTTCGCGAAAAGCGCGACCAAGAAGCCGCTGAATTGTTAGATCGCGCGCTTCAACAAAAAGACCTCTCGATAGCTTCACAGGCAGAACTGCTAAAAGCAGCGGGAAACTGCTGGCTTCGAGCCGAGAAGCCTGAAAAAGCAATCACATCGTACCAGAACGCAATCACACTCACCCCAACGAATGACGACATCTATGGCAACCTGGGAGCCCTTTATCTGCGCCTAGGAAAACTAAATGACGCTAAGAAGCATTTTTCTGAGGCTGCACGAATCAATTCACGCAATGCCAAGGCTTTGACTGGTCTGGGTTCATGCGCAATCGCCGAGAACGATAAAAAGGCAGCTCACGATTTTTTTGCCAAATCCTTGTCACTTCGCATTCTAAATCCGCCAGCAATCTATCACATTGTGAAGTGTGCTTATGAATTAAAGTCGTATTCAACCGCTGCCAGACTACTCGAAGAGTACATAGAATCAGCGCCAATAAACACACACTTGTTGTATAGTTTAGCTGGCTTACAATATCACTTAGGCAGGCTTGAAGAAGCCAGAGATACGGTTGATCGAATTTTAGGAATGCAGCCTCACTACCAAGCGGCGGTTGAATTGAAAATTTTGATCGACAAAGTTTCTAACTAAGAAGCACAGAAAAGCAACTCTGTCATGGAGGACGGATGAGCGCAGATGGAAATCTACTAAAAGGTGAAGTCAATTGTGAAGTTGTTACCGACGGTCGTGAAGTCGAGCAACTTTTATTAGGCCTACTCGAGGCGCTTCTCGCAGAGGCGCAGAAGAAACCATAAATTGTAATACATTAAAATTATGTATCTAACTTTTTGATAAATTGAGGTCTAATGATTACACAAAATCGTCCACTCAGAGTTCTCGTGATTCAACTAGGAAAGCTGAGCGATACTATTCAGAGTTTGATGGCTCTTCGTGCAGCTTCGCAACTATACCCAAATCTTGAGGTGCATGTTGTGGTGCGCGAGCACTTTGCAGATGCCGTACTAAACACCCCCTGGATCAAGAACGTCACCATCTTACCCACCTTCGACATGATCGAACCTAGCCTGAAGTCGAAAGCTGAAACCGGTGATTACACAAGTGAAGGCAAAAAGAAGAGTCTTTCGAGGCTCGCTAGGTGGATTTCGCCGTTGGTGCGCGAAAAATGGGACCTCGCAATTAACTGGTCATTCTCAGACCCGAGTAGTTTTATTATGGGGCTGGTACCCTCACAAGTGAAGTTAGGATTCTCTCGCCGAAAAGACGGCACGCTTCTCGTGCCGGATGGATGGAGCCACTATTTTCAAGCCCTAGTGCAAGGTGGAATCGATCAAGACATTCACATCACTGACATTCTGACCACCCAGTTGCTAACTGCTCTACAGATTCACCTGGGCGATCCCAAAACCGATGGCGAACAATCGGTCACTTCAAAGTCTTTTTTTACCACGCACGCCACAGCGACCAACGTAAATTCGGCACCCGGTGAGAAAATAAGCACCTCGGTTATTCGAGACTTCTCTAAAAAATGGGTGGCCGTTCAGTTGGGTCCAAAAAGTGGGCCGAATTCATGGAAAGTGATTCACGTTGCTGAGCTCTGTAGTAAGATCATGACTCAGACCAACGACACGGGGGTCATTCTTCTGGGCGCACCCGAAATGACCGAAGAAGCCGAAGCGATCATCACTTCTCTGAAGTCGTCGATTACTAACGGGGCTTTGAATTCACGAGATTCAAACCGAGTAATCAATCGCGTTGGTCAAAGCAGTTTCACCGAATGGGCTAGTTTAATTGCGCAATGCCAATGGATGATCTCAACCGATTCAGCCGCGGTTTCGCTCGCGAGCGTGCTGGGAACTCGGGTTTTCATGCTCTCTCTGGGAACCTCGCGATTCTTAGAGACCGGCCCGTACGGCAATGCCCACTATGTGGTTTCGGCAAAAAAATCGTGCGGTGGTTGCCTCACCGGAAGCACCGACCCTACTCTTCACCAATGCTCTGATCACATCAGTGGTTCAAGCGCGTTCACGGCTTGGTTGTACGCCTCAACTGAGTGGTCACATCGCCGCAACGTCTCGATTTCAGAATTCTTTGAGTCGCGCGGAGAGTTAGACTCTCTGTCTACGATTCAGGTCTTTCGTTCGAAAATTCGCGACACAGAAGCAGGTGGGGGTGTGAGCTACGAGCGCCTAAACTTTCAAAGCTTCACCCTTTCAGACTGGATGGCCTCAACGCTGGGATACATCGCTAGGTATTGGTACTGCGGTTGGACTCCAAAAATTGGTGCTGACATGACCCTCGACCAGTTGAATGGGCTGCTATTCAAAGATCTGAGAGGCCTAGAAGAGTCGGTGCAAGTACTTTCAAGGGTGATTGGTCAATGCCGACAGACCTCAGTGCAGCTTTACCTCAAAAGCTCAGGGCTCAAGTCTGAGGCCATCATGAGCCTCAGCAACCGCAATGAGCTTCAAGAACACGGTAAAAAATTAATCGAACTCGAGAAACTCATTGAGCGAATTGTGCAAACCCAGCCCCAGCTCAACGTGTTTTCGAGACTACTCAAGGTGCTCATGCACAACTTACGGGGCAATCAAATTTCTGAACTTGGAAAAGAAAGCGCCAATGCTTATCAACAAATTCAAGCCGGAATTGAACAGCTTCAACTGTGGATCACCCACACTCTCGAACTCGCAAAACCAAAATCAGTGAGCCCTTCAAACGGCAAAGTGATAGAATTTAGGCCACGCGCCAAGAAGGAGATTTCAACATGACTACATTTATTGTGAACGGAGTCGAGCAAACTAACCCGATTTCAAACGAGGGCAACTTCGTTGATCTGATCAAGTACATTCAAGAGAATCTCATTTCTGACAATCAACTGGTGTCTTGCATGAGAGTCAACGGCGTCGAAATCACCGAAAAAGAAGAGTCGGCCCTCTACACCATTCCGGTTTCTGATCTCGATACGGTTGAGATCGTCTTGCGGCACCCGCGAGAGGTGGCTGAAGAAACTCTACAAACTTTGTTGATTTTTACGCGCCGCTTACCGAGCCTTTGCAAACAAGTGGCTGACCAAGTCGAGGCGAGCGAAGGTGAAACTCTCTTTCAGACCCTACTCGATCACATGCAGATCTTCACCGACTCGATTCAGACCGTGAAGCAGATACTGCACATCGGTATCAATCAAACGATCAATCTACTCGAGGCCGATTTGGGTTCAATTCTCAAGGATTTGCTCGACGCCCATCAAGTCGGCGATAAGCTCTACCGGGCCCAGTTGCTTCGCGAACACTTACCGAAGAACCTCACTGAGTGGGTTGACCTCGGAATTCCAGAGCTGATCAGGTCGCGAGACAGCTAACCGACAGGTTAGCCTCAGCGCCTTTTACGCTGCCGAAAACAGACCATCATAACTATTGGATGTAAATAGAGTTTTTCTAAATATATTACTAGTATTGTAGTAGCCCTTATACCGTGGTATAATAGCAGTGAGGTGCTTTTTATGAGAAAAAATTTAACTGCAATCGGTGGCAGCCTGGGGTTTATCATCGATAAACCCATCGCCGAGCTTTATCAGCTTGACCGCAATACTGAGATCGAGGTCACCCCTAAAGAAGATGGCCTCAATATAAGATTTCTTAAGCCTAAAACTTCTCGAGCCAAGGACGATGAGGTACTAAAAGCAGCTGAGGGCATCAATAAACGCTATAATAAAATGATGAAAAATTTAGCGAAATGAGTTTTGACTCAAAATTTCTCACCTGCGATCAAGTCGTTTCTTTGCACCAACTTCAGATACGACAGTTTGGTGGGGCGCCCGGTGTTAAAGATGAGGCTCTGCTCTTGTCGGCATTGGCTCAGCCCGAGGCTGGCTTTGACGATCAGTATTTTCATAAAGACTTATTTGAGATGGCGGCCGCCTACCTGTTTCACCTAGTAAAAAACCACGCTTTCAATGACGGCAATAAGCGAATTGCGGCCTTGACCGCAGCAGTATTCCTTGAAGTCAACGGCATCAGTCTGACGGCTGACGAAGTCGAGTTTGAAAAAGTTGTTTTGTCTGCAGCACAGAGCTTAATGACTAAATCGCAGATTGCCGATTTTTTTAGAAACCATAGCTCAATTCCTTAAATAAAAAATCTCGTTGACATCTGAGCCTCGGTTGTAGAGGTTAGGGTTGCCTTCTAAGTATAAGTCAGCGATTTGGGCTGACGTTTCTACCGAGCACCGTGAATGTTCGACTATTTGGAGACTAAATGAGAAAACGAACCGACCTGATCGTGTTGTTAGTTACTTGTTTCATAGCTGCTTCTGTCTCGTTTGCGGCAGAACTCGATGGTAGCCGGCCAGATTCTGGCACTGCGCAATTTCCGTCAAGCCCTGACCCCAAAATCACTCCTGGCAGCTTGTGCCAGACCCCCAATGCTTATCGCTACCCAGAAAAAATCGCGTATTGTTCGCGCGACGTTAAGGGTGCTGAAAAAGATGCGATCATTCACGAGTATGATGCCGACTTGGGCTACTCAGTCGCAAAGATGGATCGTCAGAAGTTCAAGATCGATCACTACTTTCCGCTTTGCATGGGTGGAAGTAATAACTCAGATAACCTTTGGCCCCAACACGAGAGCATCTATGCCCTCACCGACCCTCTTGAGCCCGCTGTTTGTGGTAAGATGGCAAAAGGGGTTCTTAAGCAGGCCGAGGCCGTGGAGCTAATCAAGCGAGCTAAGGCGAATCCTGCTGATGCGCCTAATGTGACGAAGTACGTTCTAGCCCTCTAGCCCCTAAAATTCAACTCTCGTGTATTCTTACTGGACTTCGCATTTACTAAACAAGTGAAACTCCAGATATTAGCGGTGAAGTAGCATTGTTTTTACGAATTGATAGGCATCGGTGCCAACCGGCACTTCGACGTGAGGCTTTATTCCGACTTTTTCAATGAAACGTTTATCAAAATATTCGTTAACCTTTGTCGAGATTTGCACATGGATTTTGCTGTTTGGCAGAAGTAGCGCTCCGACATCTCCAAAATGAATCATCCCTATGGTGTTAACACCGACTTTTTTTACCCATGGATTCGTTTCGAAGGCGTCTGTCGTACTTTCACAGCTCGATCCACAGCCGTGATCGATCAGAATAAAAGTTGTCTTAGAATATCCTTTTTTTGAATTGAATTTATAGTGTCCAGTGGGTTCATCTACGACGGTGCTTTCAGGTAGCCGCCCTGATGACGCCAACTGAAATTTTTCGATTTGTTGTTGGTAGAGTTTCTCGAAATACTCCGGGACCGGCTCAGCTTTCTTTTTTAAACGTAAGGCCTGCAGTCGATAGACATTACTCGCCAGGGCAATTGTCTCGGGGGTTTGACTCACATAAGCTCTGCGAATCGGGTGGTTGAACGGCCCCCCAAACGCGAGTTCCGCTAGTTTGTATCCATATGTGTCGTCTCCGCCTCCGTTTCCTCGAAGATCTAAAACCATTGAATCAGTGTCTCGAAGGTGTTTTTGAACTGCCTCTAAAAAGCCATTCCACACAGCATCTTCGTGGCTTGGAAAAGCGGTAATCGAAATATAGAGCACTCGTTTTTTTCCAACTTGGTCGACACGCACCTCCCAGGTCTTGGTTGGGTCAGTGATTGCATTCCTGCCAATGAATATGGGTGCAAGTGCAGCTTTTCGCGCTAGCGCGTGTTCGCCATTTAATCGCGCCTTTAAGTGGTTGTCTGGAATCAGCCAAAGAGCGGCGTCAATCTTATCTCGAAAATCAGATGGCGTCATGGATTGGTCAATACTCTGAAGTTGATGAATCGCGTTCTCGAAGGTGGACCTCGCAACATAATTGCGGCCACCGTACCCAGTGGTTAATGCGTAGACCAAAGTAGCAATGTCGACTTGAATCTGATCAGACGTTAGCGAAGCAGGTACTTCTAGTGACTGATTGTCAGCAACCAGTAGGTCTGATGCTTTGAGTGAAACCTTCTTCTTTGATGGTGTTTCGTCGCTAGCTACGACTCCTTCAAACCCTTCAGGAGTCGACGCTTCATAGGGAGTCGAGCGCAAATGAGCGCAGGATGCGAAAAATGAAAGCCAAACAAAGGTGAAAAGTGCCATAAGGTATGAATTCATTCGCTGTTCCTTCTGAAACTCAAAGAAGATGCCTATATTTCAAGCCGGTAAATAGAACGCTTGTACTCGGGCGAGTTTAGCCAATGATCTGCAACCCGTATAAACCCTGCTTCAATGAAATCTTCAGGGAATCCCGGCCAGGTCACGGCAGCACCTGAATTGTCAATCGTCTCTCGATTGAATGGATATCCCTCAACAGCCGTCCAATCTTGTTCTTTAGCGTATGTGACTAGGGCTTTCAGTATATCAGCTTCGCGAACTTGGGCACGAAAAGGCTCAGACCGCGTGATGCAAGGAATTGCCGCTACGGTCTTTGCACAATCTCCGAGTTGCCCAACACGTTTCCAAGTCCAATAAAAATCAATGAGCGGACCAATGGCTACCCACGCCACTAAATCGCTTCCTCGGTAAACGAGCACCCCAACATGAAAGCCAGTTCGTACTTTTTCAAGTACGCAGGCTCTATTTGATTCAGGGGCTTCAGCTTTGCGCTTGTCCCATTCTTCCATCGACGAAATCTTTTGATGCCAAAACGAACAATAGCAGCCGCCATCTTCGCAGTTGATCATCGAAGCAAACGCCTCGAAGTTTTTTTCGGTCAGTCGTTCAAGCCGAAGAGGTGTGTTCACGTTGAACGCTCTAGCGTTTTGATTGAAGCGGCTCTTTTTTTTGTTGGCATATCGATCTTCTCCTCAGTGATTGAGAGGTTTACTGACTTAACGAAGATATTTGAAATTTTCGAGAGCTCGTACCCTTCACGAAGATAGAAGCGGTGTGCGTCTGTTCGTTTCACATTTGATCGAACGCGAATCATTTCAACATTTTGTTGCTTTGCCCATTCTTCTGCAGCAGCTACGAGCTTCGAACCCACTCGTTGACCTCTGTGCCCCTCGTCGACCACAAGAGCTGCTATATCTGCCTTCGAACCAGCGAGTAGCGTCTTGGTCTCATAGTTGATTTGTACATACCCGATGACTTTGTTGGTATCAACCTGAGCAACAAAAAGTGCATATCCATCTAAACTCTGTATTTCTTTGAAACGCGTAGCGACGTCGGTCAAAGTCACTTGATAGCCGAGCTGTATGGCTAGCTTGCAAACGTCCGACAGATCACGCTCTTGCATTTTCCTAATGTACATATCCTGAATTCTATTAAAGCCACTGCAGTTTTCCTATAAAATTTTGTAGTTTGAAGCTATCGCCTTGCATGGCGCCGAGCAAGATGTTGGCACCCAAAAACGTGGGTAGGCACTCTAGTTAGCGATCTTTTAGAACAATTCGGCCATATTGAGTTTGCATTTCAAACTCGGGGCTGGTTCCAGGGAAAGTGGGTTTTCGAACAAGCCCGTATTCTTCAAGGTCTTTTGAATACGCACAAGCACTCGACCTAAAAAAGCCGTCACGGTCAAAGTAGATCACCTTTTTTACTTTAACGATCTTAGAAGTTTCATTCCACTCACCCACGCTTCGAACACTGCACTGACTGCCATCAGCGTTGACTCTGTAGGTCTGCCGAATGACTGAACTTAAACCGGCAGTGGCGCCACCAGACTCAGAAATAAATCCCAATGATTCTTTGACTTGATCGTTCACGTAATACATTTCAGCACTGTAATTTAGCCCCTCATACGACGGTAAACCAACGGCCGAATCGTCTAATTTGAGCGTCACCGGAAACACTCGTGCCCCCTGAGACAAACGGCGCAGCTCGATAACCAGAGCAGTGCCCATCTGCAAATTGACCTCTAAGTCATTTAGGTATCCACGCAGCATGACTTTGGAGTCAGTCAATTCAAGAAGGCCAAGTGAGTGCACGATTTGTGGTGAAGTTCCTAAACTTGAACTCGGCGACGGAGTGAAAAGTGGCGAGAAAAACCGAATTTGATGAGTTACTCGTTGATTGAGCGTGGCAAACATTTCGCCACTCACACTCGAGGTCAGTTCGCCCACACGTAAACTCAACGTGACATTGTGGGGCTGAGTAAAGCCAATGCTCAGCTGGCAAGACTGCGCAAAACCCGAAGCGGCCGCGAGACCAAAGACAGTCGCCAAATCTGTACACTGATTCGTGAGATCAAAATTGCGAGTCACACCCGCTTCGAACGCGTTTAGACGGTTTCTGGCCAAACTAAAATCAGCCAGTGCCGAAACTGCTGAAGGGGCATTTGAACGATAGAAGTGTCCCATCACCACTTGATCAAAGATGTCGGTTCTCATCAGGCCGTCTTCAAGGTGAGGCACTCCAAAAATGTGCCCAATTTCATGGGCTACAATGACATCGAAAAGTTCGGGATGTTTTTTCCAAGACGGCAAACTCGTTTCGCCAGCGAAAAACCCGTTCAACCCTAGCTGCTCAAGTGAGATCGAATTTTCGGGCGCGACCCAAATGACTCCGCCGCCTCGAAAGGTTTGAGCGTCATAATGAGTTCGTTTCGCAAAGCCAAACGTCGTCAGGGGCTGCGAATTGAAGTACGCCGCCACTCCGGGGTCGCTTGCGGTAGATCCAATTTTAAATCTCACTTGTTGATCTGGGCGATCACAGTGCGCCACTCTGACCAAATCTAGCGACACTCGCCTTGCGACACCGTCTTGAAACGTACCCGCCAAGGGGGCAATAAGCTTGGGATACGAACTGAGTTCTTTTTTCCAGGCTGCAAAACCGTTTTCGATCGCGCGCCCAACCCGAATCGGGTCGAGAGTAAACGCGTCGGCAATCTCAACGCAGTACTCGATGGGTTGTTCGCCCAGGTACCAGGGATTGAGCTCTGAGGTGAGAACTCCGCCACCGCCACTGGTCCAGCTTCCGCCACCTTCACCAGCCACGCAGAGAGAACTGACTTCGGTTAGTCCAAAAAATACGAAAACTAAGGGTAAGAGAAATTTGGCAACTAACGACATCTGACCTCCACGTAATTGAGGGTAATGAATAGCACAATTCGCAGTAGTTGACCATTACAATCACATAATGACCAACTACTGCGACACCGTCACAACTTGATGTTTTTACAAAAGATTGTGAACTCCACTTATCGAGCGAGCCTGATGTGTCCGTACTCTGTGATCAATTCACCTGCCGCTGAGTCTAAGCGGTAAGACACGAGGTCACTCGCGTACACACAGGTTCTGTTGTTGCTCAAGATCGTCTTGCGCACTGTAACCACGCCATCTGAGCCCATCACTCCTTCAGAAACCATTGAACACGGCCCGCCAGCTGGCCCCGTTCGCGTTGTTAAGCGAAACACCACGTCTGCAAAAACGGTGAGCTGCTCAGTCACGACATCATCGACATAATACGCAGTGGCGTAAAACCGCGTTGGCTCTGACACCTTACTTGCGACCGCCCCTGAGTCACTTGCGGTTGAAGTAACCGCAGAAACGGTGTTCTCAGCAGCACCGGCACGCTGGGAGCACCCTGGGTACGCAAAAAGTGAAACCAGGACGAGCGCCCCGAGTATTCGATTTTTTTTATTCATTTCTATTTTCATTTCAGTGTTCATTTTCTATTTTCTCCTTGGGTTGTTTATAAATGCGCACAACCAAAATTTGTATTAATTAGAAATAAATAAAGAAGTAAATATTAATTTTTTATCAATTTATTATGATACACTGCTGATATGACTACAGAATATTCATATCGAAAATTTCTAAAATTGCAGTTCAAAGCCAAGAAACAGTTTAACAAAAAAGCATGGACCCTCGAAAAACTTTCACTAAGTACTCGCATTCAAACCACCTACCTGTCGAAGGTCTTCAGTGAAGGGGTTCACCTCAACACCGATCAACTCTATAGCCTTTGCGAAGTTCTTGAAATTACCGGTAACGAAAAGAAAGTGATCGAACTCTTACGTGAATTTGAAATTTGCCAGAACGCAAATCGAAAAAAAGAATTGAAAGGGCAAATTGACACCCTAAAAAATGATCTTTTGCAGATCAAAAATCAAATCAAAGCCCCCAGCGTGATCGTCAGCGAACGAGATGAACTCGCTTTTTTCTACTTAGAACCCCTACATCAGGTGGCCCATTGCCTGCTTTCAATGCCGAAATTTTCAGATCGTCCATCATTACTCAAGCAAGCACTCGGAATCAACACACGAAAACTCGACACCGTTTTGTCTGCACTCGAAAGAGTAAAATTAGTCGAAAAAACAGGCGACGGAAAACTAAAACTCATCAACCGCAAGTTTCACTTACCCAAAGACTCAAACGTTTACCACCCCTGGCGCACGCAGCTTCGACTCTTGGCCCTCAATCGCATGCCCCTGAACTCGATTGAAGAAAATTTCGGATTCTCAGTCGTACTCTCGGGATCAAAAAACGCCGAACGGTCTATTAGAGAGCGCTTTCTAGAATTCATCAAAGAAGCCGAAAAGATCGTCTCAAATGATAAAAATCTTGAAGAAGCGTTCATATTGAATTTTGACCTAACACCTTGGGGCGTTTCAGGTGAACGTTAGCCACCTCTTCAGCTAGCCCCAATGGCCGGTTCGGGCCCGGGAACTACCGAATTAGGGGGCCTGACTGGATATCAGGAAATTCTTGGTAGTGCTTACCAGACAATAAAACTTCGTTTTTGTAGACGACAGCGCCCCTCGACCGTAGCACAACTATGTTGGATATGTCAACATAGTTGTGCTAACATCAGTTTTAAGGAGTCCGAATGATTGCAAGAAAATCAGTCGACATCAAGAAGGCGCTGTCGTTATTAGACAAAGAACTAGTAATGAAGAAATTCAACGTTGAGTTGATCATCTGTGGTGGGGCAGCCTTAATTTTGATGGGAATAGTTTCGCGGGAAACTGTCGACGTAGATGTGATCACCAAACTAATACCTGACGCAGTACTTGAGGCCGCTAAAGTCGTAGCAAAAAAATTAAAATACCCTGAGGACTGGCTAAACAACAAAGCTAGCCCTATTCTTGATCGATTACCTGTCAATTGGGAGGATCATTTAATTACAGTTTTCACTGGTAAAGCCGTCACGATCAAATCTATTTCAAGGCAGGATTTGATTAGCGCCAAACTTCATGCCGCCGTCGATAGGAAGGCGGCTGATTATGATGACATTCTAGACTTGAACCCTACCGTTCTCGAACTTGATCGAGCAAGAGACTACTGTCTCAGGCTAGCTCAGCATGAAACATACGAAATCTGGGTGAATGGCTATGTCAAATTACTCAAAAAAGATTTGGGTATTGCATGAGTACTACTCGACGCCAAACTAAAGCAATCTACCATGATCTTCTCCCTCGGTGGCGATCTCTGGGTATTATGTTTTCTGGTGATTACGACAAGTATGCCGACCCAGAGAAGACCCTACTTGATTCTTTGCCCGTAATCTTAAGTGACGCAAAAATGCTGTATCTGATCACTAATTGGATCAATCAACATGCAGATGTGATTCATTGCGAGCGACTACTTTCTTTATTAAAGGTAAGAAAACTACCCTATGATGAACTGATGGTAGTGGGAGCGTTGACTGAATCCGCGCGCGAAGCTGGGCATAAGTTAGATTCTGTTTCACGGTACATCAAGCCAAAGATAGAAAAAGAACGCAAAGTTCAAACATCGGAACACATCGAACTTCCCGTTCAATTGGGACAGTGTCCGCCCGAGCCTACCTTTAAAAAATTTGGAATAATAGTGCCTACGATAGTGGACCTCTCGGTAAAAATTTTGGACACCAAAACAATCATAAAGACCAATCATTGGATTAGGAATCGAATCTTTTTCGGGTGTAATTGGCGAGCAGATATTTACACCACTCTTAATCATAAAAAAAATAAGATCATCTCGACCTATTGGATAGCCAAAAATCTCGGATGTAGTAATGAGACGGCCCTTAGAATTCGGAAAAACTTTGAACTAGTTGAAGGAAAATGAACACACTTTCGGCGCCGCAGGTACTTTTAGAAACCACCAAAAATACCACTGCCTTCGCATGCATCTGCGGTCACTCGAAATCCTTCTCAATTTGATCGAGTTTTTCTTTGAAATATTTCTCGTATCCGATGTCTTTCGGAAAATAGAACCGCTTGCCTATTAATTGTTTTGGCAGGTGCTGTTGCTTGGCTCGAGTGTCAGCTTTAGCGTGCGCATACTG
This sequence comes from Oligoflexia bacterium, assembly GCA_903895855.1. Lineage (GTDB taxonomy): Bacteria > Bdellovibrionota > UBA1018 > UBA1018 > UBA1018 > CAITVN01. The sequence goes on from CAITVN010000178.1 coordinate 43,625, forward strand.
ATAACCCTGGCCGTAGCCTTCGGCCTTCATCAGCTTCGTGGTCGCGTTTCGCAGATGTAGCGGTGTCTCGAGACTACCACTCGCTCGCACCTCAGCTAGGGCCAAATCAATCGCTTCGTAGGCTGCGTTACTCTTTGGCGCACACGCCAAGTAAGTCACCACTTGCGACAAAATGATACGCGACTCGGGCATGCCGATGCGCTCGACGGCTTCGAATCCGGTGATGGCTATTTGAAGCGCCCGAGGGTCGGCGTTGCCCACATCTTCAGACGCCAGAATCACTAATCGCCTTGCAATGAACGTCGCGTCTTCGCCAGCTTCGATCATTCGCGCCAGGTAATACACACCGGCGTGGGGGTCGCTGTCGCGAATCGATTTGATCAAGGCCGAGGCGATATTATAGTGCTCTTCGCCTGCGCGATCCATTCGGTAGGTTCGCGAAATACTCAAGGTATCAAGAGCCGCTTCAACATCAGCCTTTGAGAAAGTCGTCTTTTCTGAATCTGACAGTACGACAGTCTCCAGTAGGGTTAGCGCGCGCCTGGCATCACCATCGCAAAGTTTTGCGAGCACCAAGAGTGCCTCGGGTTCAAACATTTTTTGACCAGCATAACCACGAACCGGATCTTTGAGCGCGCGACTGAGCACTCGAACCAAGGCTTCGTCACTGAGTGGCTCAAACCTCAACACCCGCACTCGCGACAACAGTGCAGAATTCAGTTCGAACGACGGATTTTCAGTCGTTGCACCAATGAGAGTGAGAACCCCCGATTCTACGTGAGGCAAAAGCGCGTCTTGCTGTGACTTATTGAATCGGTGCACTTCATCGACAAAAAGGTAGGTCTTCGCCTGCGAACGCAATAGTCGCGCTTCTTCGGCCGCCTCGCGAATGTCTTTAACTCCAGAGCTCACTGCACTCAACGTTTTGAAGCGTGAACGCGTGGCTTTCGCGATTAGACTACCTACGGTGGTTTTTCCGCAGCCCGGAGGCCCCCACAAAATCAGCGAAGGCACTTGATCGCGCTCGATCCAATTTCTCAGCGGAGTGCGCAGACCCACGACTTTCTCGTGCCCCTCAAGTTCATCGAGATTTTCGGGCCTCATGCGCGAAGCCAGTGGCTCGGCAAGTGTCTGCGCTTCACTAAAAAGATCGCCCGAATGATTGCCGAAGTTATTCATGGACAAGGGAACACCCTTTGCAATAAATTGTTAGGTACGACACTATGCCACCTCTTAAATCTCCGTATCAGAAAATTGGCCTTGTTGTGAAGCTTCGACAGCCCGAGGCCGTCGATCTCGCATTGACGCTTTGCCGACACATTTTACATGTGCTCGATGGCCAGCAATATGATGACATCAAGTATAAGCCAGCACCCAAGCTCAGTGGCGCCAAAAAGGCAAGTCTGGCTCGAACAAAGGCGGCGCCAAGGGCTCAGATTATTTTTGCTCCTGAAAGTAAAGAAATCGCACAAACAGCCAGAAAAGTCGACCCAGGCCTGGCGAGTCAAATTTTAGTTCTTGAGAAAGAACAAATGGTTGAAGCCGCTGATCTCATCGTGGTGTTAGGCGGCGACGGCACGCTTCTCAGTGTAGCTAGACTGATGAAATCACACTCAGTGCCCGTGATTGGAATCAATTTGGGCAGACTCGGCTTTCTCACCGAAATCAAGCGCAGTGAGGCGGTCGACACCCTCACCGAAATTTTGAAGGGCAAGCCCCCCCTGATTTCAAAGCGAGCCCTTCTCGAGGTGACCCTCATTCGAAAAGGAAAAGTCATTTTTCAAGGGCCCGTGGTCAATGATGCCGTCATTTCGAAGGGCGCCATCGCCAGAATTATCGAAGTTCAAGTCAGCATCAATGGCAGTTATGTGAGCAAAATTCGCTCAGATGGCGTGATCGTGGCAACTCCGACGGGCTCAACCGCCTATTCGCTGGCGGCTGGCGGACCCATCATTCAGCCCGACTTGCCAGCGTTAATCTTGACCCCTATCTGCCCACACAGTTTGACTCAAAGGCCACTCATCGTAAAAGAAAGCGCTGAAATTCAAATCTGCCTGACCCATCGCCCGGGGCACGTTTACCTCACCCTCGATGGCCAAGACGCCGTTGACATGAAAGAGCATGATATCGTAACCATTCGGAGGTTCAAAAAACACTCACTTCAGTTGATCGGTTCGACCAGCCGTGATTACTTTAGTCTACTTCGAGAGAAGCTAAAATTTGGCATGAGAGACTAGCAGCACTCTTAAGTGCTGTGGTATTAGACCGTCATTGACCATGATAGAAAGACGAACAACGAGCCCTCTATGTTAGAAACACTGCACATTCGAAATTTTGTACTGATTGAAAATTCAGAAATTCAGTTTAAGGCTGGACTCAATATTTTATCAGGAGAAACAGGCGCCGGTAAATCGATCATCATTGATGCGATTTCGCTTTTGCTGGGCGAGCGTGCGCAAATTGACTCGATTCGAACTGGCGCCGAAGAAGCCAGCGTTGAAGGCCTGTTTGACATTCAGGCATTGCCCGTAGTGCAGGCTCGTTTAGTATCGATGGGCGTTTCAGAACCGGGCTCGAAGCCCGAAGAGTTGCTCATTCGTCGCACGATCAATCGCAGTGGTAAACACCGCGTGTTTATCAATGGCACGTTAGCCACGCTCAGTTCATTACAGGCAATCACCGAAGGCTTGATTGACCTTTGCAGTCAACACGAACACCAAGTGTTATTGAAACCCTCACACCAGCTTGACCTTCTCGATCGCTATGCAGGCCTGTTGAGCCTCGTTGATTCATTTCGGCATGAATTCGTGCAATACCAATCGCTCAAGAAAACACTTCTCGATCTCACGCTTTCTGAAGCCGAACGCTCAAGACGTGTCGATTTTTTGAAATTTCAAGTTAACGAACTGCGAGAAGCTGACCTTGAGATTGATGAAGACACCAAACTTCACGAAGAAAAACAATTGTTACAGAATGGTGAAACGAGGCTCAACTCGGCACAAGCTGCCCTCGGCTTACTTGAGAATGAAGATAGCGGAGTTGTCTTTCAAGTCAAAATGATTTGCCAAAAGCTGCGACACTTACTTCCACAAGACCCTCAGGTGAGTGCCTTCTTAGACCTTGCTGAAAAAGTCGAACTTGAAACCAATGAACTGGCTGACAATTTACACCGTTACACAGACGCTGTAGACTTAGATCCGAATCGGTTGGCAGCGGTGCAAGATCGATTGGCCTTGATCGCGTCACTCAGACGTAAATATGGTGCGACGGTTACTGAAATGCGCCATTTTTTGGCTAAAATTGAACTTGATCTCGCAAATGAAGAATCAGTCGGAACCAAGCAATCTGACCTGTCACTAGAAGTGAGCAAAGCTGAAGGTGGGCTTCTCGAGACAGCCAGCAGTTTAAGTGCTAAGCGCCAACAGAGTGCAGTCGGGTTGTCGAAGCTCGTGACCCGTGAACTTCAAGATTTGAAAATGGAAGGCGCTGAGTTTCAAGTACATCTCGAATCGCAAACAGAGAGTTCGCGCCTCAGCCATTCGGGCCTTGATCACATTCAATTCATGATTCGCACCAACGCCGGCGACGAAGCCAAGCCAATCGGCAAGATCGCTTCTGGCGGAGAGCTCTCTCGGGTGATGCTCTCGATTCGACGAGTGATTTCTGACAAAGGCGGCATCGGAGTTTACTTGTTTGACGAAATCGACACCGGCATGGGCGGCCAAACCGCGTTTGAAGTGGGTCGTAAACTCAAGTCAGTCGCAAAAGCCAATCAGGTGATTTGCATCACTCACCTACCCCAAGTCGCTGCCTTTGCTGATCACCACTTAACGGTCAAAAAGCAGAGCCTGGGTCGCAAAACCGCAACTGAAGTGGCATCACTCAATAATCAGGGTCGCAAAGAAGAACTGGCCCGGATGTTGGGTGGTTCGGCACTGACCAAGAAGAGTCTTGAAAACGCGGCTGAGCTTTTGCAACTGGCGAAGTAGATCCTCCCGTGCATGCCCGGGGCTCTTACCCCAGTGAAATGCGACGTTATCCAAAATTACTATGTCTGGGATTCGAGCAACTGTGTTGCACCATCCCTCTGATATCAAACCAGAACGCTCCAATACGGCACATAGTGCATATCACGTGGCGAAGCCTTTGGGTTAGCGAGCTTGATTTTTCCGGCTTCGATCGCTTCGGTGAAGAGCCGCGTGATCTTGGTTGTTTGATTGTCGTCGAACTGAAACCGCTGCCTCACAGTCGCATTTGTGGTCTTTTTTTGAGCCACAAAATTCAGACAAGCGTGCTGGTAAACAGCATCGATGCGTTCTTCTTTTTGCATTTCTTTGAATTTGCGAGGCGCATAAAGAGTGACGGTAAAATAGTCGATCATAGAAAAAAATCTGATGGGCGGAAGACCGTGAAACTCAGTGGCCGATACGGCCTTATCGATTCCGTGACCGCGTTCTTCACAAAAGTTAAGTTTACGCATGAGATCAGCCAGAACCTCATTGCGCGCTTCTGAGGGATGATCAATGAGACGATCCACTTTGAGATTGGGGAGTAGCCCACCCGGATTGGTCACTTCAATTCGATCGTCGAAGACATCAACCGTGATGTAACTTCCTGTTTTCGAATAGTCGCGATGAATGACAGCATTGCACACGATTTCTCTAACGGCTACCTCGGGAATGATCGGTACTTCTACTCGCGTGGCCCGTTTCAGAATTTCGGTGTGGGGTAGTAGCCCCATGATGTGGCCAATCAGTGAATCTAAACTGAGTGTGTACCCGGCGTTGAAAAATCTATCGCTGCGCGCAGATATCTTGCTCGATCCCGTGTAGTGGGTCACGCGAATTGCGAACCGCTCATATCCGTGAAAGCGGTTAAGATCTTTAGCCGCGCAAAAAACTCCTAAATTTGTGGGAAAGAAGTCATTTTCAGTTCTTGTGAGCAGCTTATTTGCGTGAAGAAACTCAAAATCGGTGGGATCTTTTGGTCCCGAAGGTCGATTGAGACGTCGCAATATCTCTGAAAAATCAAAACCAGTATTCAGGTCTTCTATTGCTTCCTTTGTAATTGCGGCAGGCAATTCTTCAAACCTCAGAGATCTAGATCCAATCAATGCGATTCTGAGTTCTTGGGACGACATTCGGCGTGTTTGCCCTCCCGCTCGAATGAAACTTTGTTCGAGTGGCGAACCTTTTTTTCGGACTGGCTTTTCAAGAGATTCTGGGATGCGAATTGCGGTCAAGGTTTTATCTCGGTATTTGATGTCTAAGGCCTTAATACCAATCGGCGGCTCTAAGCCCTCTCGTGCGATGTTGCCCAATTTTTGTGCGACAAGCTTGGCATCGTGAGAAGAAAGCCCAATCGGTAAGCCGGAGTCGTCCACGCCAAAAATGAGATATCCACCACCCGGATGATTCGAAAACGCCGAGAGGTGTTCTTTAAGTCGCTCATTTTTGTGAGAGAGATTTTGCTTCCAGTCTAGCTCATTAAATTCTTGAGGAGATGGGCTCTCAAGGCTTTGTTGAAGTAAGCGGTTGAGCTGTGCTTTTTCTTTCTCAGTAAACATAGACGTATCATATATGATGTCTGTACGTGTTGTCAATGTATTGTAAATGTGTTGTACAAAATACCTTTAATATTAGCATCTTACAAACTAACTCCTGCGAGATGTGTTGTACAGGTGTATCGCGTCCGAGACGTACTTCGAACAGAAGTGTTGCTAGTTTTTCACCCGTCGTCTTCAGCTTTTGAATTGCGGACGATCTGCCGAATTTGTTCGATGGTCTTTGCCATGAGCTCACGAACGCGATCAGCGTCTTGGGTCGCTATGGTGATAACGCCCATATAATGTTGACCGCAAGTTTGTCTCAAGACCCGGGGTGGGATGGCCGAGCCAGTGGCTGCAGGGTGGGGGACATAGTTGAATTTCGAAAAGCTTAATTTTTCTAATGGTACCCTAATCGGCATAATATCGTTAACTTTAATTCTCACCGCGGCCAGCACCAAAAAGTGACTTGATTGCTTTCCGAAATTAGCGTTATAATTCTGATTATGATTCAGAGATCGTGCATCACCTCAAAAACAAACAGCTTTTTCTTGTTTGGACCGAGAGGGGCTGGTAAAACCACCTTTCTTCACGAGAATTTTGAGGCGACAGAAACACTGTGGATTGACCTTCTTCATGTTGATACTTTTGATCAAATCGTTTTGGACCTCAACCGTTTTGAAGCGTTGGTGAACAGCCCAGAAAATGCGATGAAGCGAGTTGTGGTCGATGAGGTTCAGAAAATTCCCCGCATACTCGATGTGGTGCACGGGCAAATTCAAAAAACAAAACGCCAATTTATTCTTACTGGCTCGAGCGCAAGAAAACTAAAACAAGCGGGCACCAATTTGCTCGCAGGGCGAGCCTGGATCTACCACCTCTATCCTTTTACTACTTTCGAGTTAGGAGACTCATTTGATCTCAAGAAAGTTCTTGAACGCGGAAGCCTACCTGATGCCATTTTAGCCGCGAATGATTTGGCTGCACGTGAATACCTCAACGCCTACTCGGGCACCTACCTTCAAAAAGAGATTCAGCAAGAGCAATGGGTCAGAAATCTTGCGCCCTTTCGAAAATTTCTGGCGGTTGCGGCTCAGATGAATGGCAAAATCATTAACAAGTCTCTGATCGCCAAAGAAGTAGGCATCGATGATGTCACGGTGGCAAACTATTTTGAGATCCTTGAAGATACGCTGATTGGCATCACGCTTCCGAGTCATCACAAGTCAGTAAGAAAAGCTCAAAAGCAGGCTCCCAAATTTTATTTTATTGATCCTGGCATCAAGCGTGCCCTAGAGCGAACCACGTCAGTAGAACTTCTACCACAGACAAGTGCCTGGGGTGAGGCTTTTGAACATTGGGTGATTTTAGACGTCATAAAGAATGCCTCTTATGCCCGATACGATTGGGGGTTTTCATACTTGCGCACCAAAGATGATGTTGAAATTGACCTGATCATTGATCGCCCAGGGGCTACCCAGCTTCAGATAGAAATAAAATCAAAGACTCGCGTTTCAGAGTCTGACGCAAAAGCCCTCGAAACCTTAGGTAAAGATACTGATTCGAAAGCCGAAAGGTGGATCTTATCTAACGATACCCTAGAGCAAAAATTTGGGTCAACTCGAGCCTTACATTGGAAAAAAGGGTTAACTGAGTTGTTTTCGAAATAGTGCTGGGAAAGCGGGAAGCGAGCTCTTGGGAAAAAAATGGCGCAGAAACTTGCCAAGGTATTCAACACGGACTATTGGGTATTTCTATAAGCCAAGTGGAAAACTGAAAGCGGGATAAGAAGCTTGTTTATCAAAGCAAAAGAAATCAGCAAGAAGAGGGTTAAGTATTGGAACGAAGACGGGACTTCCTTGACTTACGTGGGTGGGAACCGAACGTGGCGGAATCAAAATCCTGGCAACCTTGGAGCGGGACCCTGGGCAAATCGACATGGAGCAATTGGCAAGGCTGGCGGATTCGCGGTCTTCCCAGACTACGAAAGTGGCAGAGCCGCGATATTTGATTGGTGGATGACGCCAGATCATCGTGCTTTGTCAATTTGGGATGCCGTTATTGCGATATCCCGCACTGGCAATTTGTACTTGAAGTCCCGCCCCGATAAAGATGTTTCAAATAATTTGGATAATTTAGCATGAAAACGTCAGTAGCTATAAATGGGATTGCTCTTTCTCTGATGCTTCTTTCGATGATGGCACGGAGTGCTGAAAACTGCAGCTCCTCGTACTATCAAGGCTGCAAATCCTGCGAGGATCTGAGGCGGGTCGCAAGGGTCCATGATCTTGAGCGTCAGTGATAAATGGCCGCATAATAACGAAAAAGTAAATCGCGCTTGGGCGGCACTCCTATTGGACTATGGTGCAAATACGCGAAAAAAAGTGCCAGACCAAGATGAGACTCCGGAGCAGATCGCCAGTCAGGACGTGTTTAGTCCCGACTATCCCGCTCTATTCCGCTTGTTCATTCGTTAACTGAGTTGATGTCGAGGTACTAGATCTGACAAATCGGTTTCTCCCAAGCAAGCGCTTCACGTGGTTTTGCGCTCATCGATAGCGCTGCTTGAATTCGATGCTGCACCCCAAGAAGCATTGTGATCACATTTATCATTTTACCAATGCTCTCGCTAAACGCTATGGCGTGCGGCTTTATCGCTATGCAAACGTGGGCAACCACATTCACCTTTTAATCAAAGTTCCGTCACGGATGATTTGGCAGAGGTTCTTGCGAGAACTCTCAGGTGGAATCGCTATTATTGTTGCCAGCGCCCCAAATTGCCCCCTCGCGGGCCAAGCTGGTGCAAAGTTAAGGGTCATGGAGTGCACCTTGTCTATCTATCTATTATTAATCGTTATTTTCTAAATAAACCGAAAAACCAGTTTTCAAAGTATGTCGATTTATTGCAGGTATTTGCAATAATCGAACATACTTAGTATCATCAACTCATGCCTCACGAGCGTCAACGCTTGCTACTTTCACTTTTAGAAAAACGATTAAACCATTTTCCAGTCGTTGGAGTACTAGGAGCCAGACAGACAGGTAAGAGCACCCTTCTGCGAGACCTGCTCTCTCAACGAAGAACACTTCACTACGTCACACTTGATCGCGAAGAAGTTCTTACTCAGGCCAAAAAACAGCCGACTGCTTTTTTACAAAATTTAGAAGACAAAAAATTTAAAACCGTTTGCATTGACGAGGTTCAAAAAGCGCCAGTGCTCTTTGACACTATTAAAGCGGAGGTCGACGAGAATAAGAGACCCGGAAGATTCGCACTTTCGGGTTCAACTGAGTTTTCAAAAGCGGTAGGCATTCGAGAATCACTCACGGGTCGTATTGCTCTGACTCGGCTTTATCCATTGAACCTAGCGGAGATAATCGGCACCGAACCCTCTGCCAGACTTCTCGATGCCACAGCAAAAACCTGGTCAACCGCCGCCAAGCCCCAACTATCGAGCACGTCTCGCTCAAGAGCTCCATTGATTTCTCTCAAAGACATTACCCTATGGACAAAAAGAGGGGGAATGCCAGGTATTTTCGCGATTCGCGATGACGATGCGAGAGTTGCTCAATATGAAAGTTGGATAGAAACCACCTGCAGTCGTGACATGAGTAACTTCAAGATTTCGCGATTTAGCGCAGACCTCGCCAGACGAATCTTAAAAGCAGTGGCGACCTGTGAAATTTCTAATCGGGGTGAAATCGCATCAATTGTCGGAAAAGATCCCCGTTCAATTGAACCCTACTTGCAGGCTTTCAAGTCGCTTTTTGTTCTCTATGAAATCGAACCGCATCGAACTGGCGTCGGAAAACCCACCTTTTTTCTCTTTGACTCAGGTATGGCCAACTACCTAGGCGCAAGCTCACAACACTGTCTCAGTGTTTGGTTTTTAAATGAGTGTCTCAGCCAACACTCTTATGCGGGAAAACCCAAACCAGACATTTTCTACTACAAGACAACCCGTGGATCGATCATCGATTTTGTCATTGAGAATCAGGTAGGAACCTACGGCTGCAAATTGAGTGAAGAAGAAGCACCCAGCACTTACCAGCTTCGGGCGGTTGAGGCCTTTTCAAAGAAACATCCCAGCATTCAGGTCGCTGTTCTATGCCCGTGCACTAATACCCTGAAACTAAATCGCCACTCAACCCTGATGCCGTGGACTGCGATTACTTGAAGGTACGCCATCCCTCACTCAGCGAGTTTCTTCAAAATCTGAGCGAGTTTTTCATCGTCTTTCACATCAGCCTTTGCCGACTGTTTTCGAAGCCCTCGAAACGTATCGAGGGGCCAATCTTTTTGAAAAAAATTGACCAGCCACTTCGGAATTGACCCTTTCGGGTCAGCGTGCACTTCGCCTTTAAACAGTGAAGTCTTGCCATCGCCTATCGGCGTGATCTCAAAAACGGTGTTCATCAGATTGCCACGCACATGGTTGGCATCGAGAACAAATAACGGCTTTGCAGATGAACCAACAGGCAACTGAGGCGAAACATCAGTCTCAGACGCGTTAGAAAAAACGTACCGAATGGTCTGACTACTTTTTTCAAATTCGATTTTTACTTTAGATAAGAAATCGCGATCTTTTAAGAATAAGGGCAAATGCAGATGATCATACTCAACGTAATTGGCGTGGTCGATCCACCGAACAATTTGAGAACTCACCAAATCGACGATCCACTCGTGTGCGCGCGAACTATCAAAAATAACGCTAGCGATTTTTAAGGGACTCGCATCGATCGTGCCTTCACCCTTGAACGCCAGAACTGGGCTTTCGGCGACTTCTTTCTTATAAACCTTAACCCCCTCGGCATTGTCTTCGAGCTCCCACTCGCCTAGGGTTGCAGAGGCCACGTTAACGCCGAGGCATGAGCCGATAAACAACGCCAATGAAATTGCCCTTACGGTCGTACTCATGGTTGAGTTACTCACACGAAAGTGAAAAGTCGACAACTCTAAAATAGACTGACCGAAATCAGTGTGGTTTGATTAACGAGAAGGACCTTACCCATGTTGAGTAAATACCCACCTAATCTCATGATTCTGGGATTCACCCTTGCCACCCTGACTGCGATGGCGAATCTACTCTCAGGGTGTACCGATAAAAACAAAACTGGAATCAGCGTGAGTGCGACAAATGTTAGCTCTGACGTTTCCGATCGTCGAAAATCTGATTTGCCGAAACTGATAATCGAGGACCTCGTCAAAGGGAGTGGCGCCGAGGCGGCAAATGGCAAGGCCGCTATTGTACACTACACGGGTTGGCTACAAGACGGCATCGAGTTTGATTCTTCAGTCGCAAAAAATAAGCCCCTCAAGTTTCAACTCGGTTCAGGCATGGTGATCGCTGGATGGGACAAGGGCATTTTGGGAATGAAAGTCGGTGGAAAAAGAAAACTGACGATTCCGCCAAACCTTGCTTATGGTGAAGCCGGACACGGTAAAATTCCGGGCGGTGCAACGCTCACCTTCACGGTCGAACTAGTCGATGTCACCGACTAAAAAACCGAGAACTACTGTAAGAAGTAGTTGGTAAATGTAACGGTAGACCCTTTTGTTGCCACGCTAGAATTCAAACATGTGGGCGAAGCCATCGAGTTACCCGTTAAGGTTGCCCCTGCCGGCACAGCAAAGGTGGTTAATGAAGCACTATGCAAGTCACAGTACTCCATGATCAAATCGGCACCCGTCATTCTCACCTGAGCTGCACCACCCACATCTAAGTGATCTAGGTGGTGAGTCATTCGATAAACGTAATCACTATTGATAGCAGCCGGAAAACTACCCGAGGTCGTGATGAAATGATTCGTGTCATTTCCACTCAGAAGCACAGTCGTGTGAGAAGCCGTCATCGGATTAAACGCCGAAAGCGGACTAGCATAAACTTGCAGTGTGTGGTTCGCATACACATTATCAAGACCTGTCAACAATGTGGCTCCATTTGAGCCAATTTGAGCTGTTTTTTGATCTCCGCTGACTGAAGTTAAAACGTTTGTGTTGACAGTGGTCGACAAAAAATCTGTGTAACCGGCGTAAGTTGCAGTTGAGAGTGTCGCACCAGAGTTATCAATGATGAGAGAACCGTAATCTTGGGCCGAATGTTTGACATAGATAGTGCCGGCCGCACCGTTACCGTAATTGCCTGAGCCGTTACCTCCGTATGCCCTCACTCTCGCTTTGAATGTGGTCAGCGTGCTTGAGTCAGAAGGATAAGATAGCAGTGCTGGGCTAGCGGCAAAAGTAGATGCGTTACCCGATGAAATGAGAGCGATTCGACCACCACCGCCAGCGGCGATGCTTGAATACGCCCCGCCATTGGCCTGAATGAACCCAGTAAAAGCACTGTTCATGTTGAATCCGCCGCAATTTAAGTAAATTGACCCACCTGCTGCATAGGTGCCGCCAGTTGCGTAGATACCCGAAGTCGAGGAGGTACCGGTGAAAGAACAGGTACCCGCAGCAGTGACACGAACCACACCACCACCGACACCTCCGCTCACGCCTGAGCCACCCGGGTAATTAGGATTGCGATAGTCATCGTAAATCGCGCCAGCAGCCGATGCCGCCACGACGTGCCCACCTTGACCTCCGTGCGAACCACCCGCCCCACCGGTGCTTTGCAAAGCCGTTGACGGCACACTGCCACCATAACTGTAGGTCGACTTGTACCCAAGAGACGAGACATCGATTTTTCCGCCACTCAAACTGAATGTGCCGCTTAAGTTCATCTCAAGCCGATAGACCACAGTCGCGCTTGTTGCGGTATGTTTGACCGTGCCTGCACTTTGTGAATAATTCGCAGCCGTAATACTTTGTGTAATCAGCGCAGTGGTGCTTGAACTAGATATCTGCACATCACCGCTCACATTAACAGCAGGTGCATTCACCAATGAAGTATCGCCAATGCTCAAACTCGCTGCCGTCACCGTTCCTGTAGAAGCGAGGTAAGTCGAAGCTCCCGAAACTCTCAGAAGACCCGAAATATTTACGGCGCCCACATCAAGTCTCGCGCCACTCGAGAGGGTCAAGTTACCACCGGTCAGCGTCTTACCTGTGAGATTAATGTCGTTGGTTATAGTAGTGTCATTAAATACGTCACCCGTGCTGGTCTTCATACCCGCACTTCCATTAAAGAGGTACACGCCGGTCAGAGCCGTATAGGCCAAACCAGGGCCACTCAGACTACCACTGAGTAGATAAACATCGCCGTTACTTTCCATCACTGCGTTGCCACCGATATCAATGAAGTCGAGAATGTCGATACTTCTAAATGAGTCACCGGCCGAAACGCCGACAAAGCTTGAATCCATCGTGAGCGTTGTGGCGCTATTACTTGAAACGGTGAGCACGTTATCGTCGCTCAAATTGTTGGCCGTATTATTGGTAAACGAAGTATTGGGGCGAACGCGCATGCCGGTGAAGTAATCGTTGTAAGCGGTTCCGATCGCGGGATTCATGGTGCTTGTGATCGTGACGGGCAAGCTGTCACTACCAGGGGTCGACGTGACCGTACCCGCAATTGAAACCAGTTTTGTGGTGCCACCGTTTGAATAGTGAGTGTTATTGCCATTATCAACAATCAGCGCACCATACGATTGCGGCGAAGCCTTGATGAAAATCGTACCCGCACCCCCATTGCCGTAACTGCTGGTACCAGCGCCACCTTTTGCGATCACTTTAGTTTTGAAGGTGGTCAAAATAGTTTGAGCTGAAGCACCGGCTGGATAGGAGAGGTTACCGGTAAAACTACTCGTCGTGCCAGTTGAGATGAGAGCGATTCGACCGCCACCACCCGCGCCAACGGTTGAAGTCTGAGCGCCACCGTTCGCTCGAATAAATCCGGCCCAAGTACCGCCGGCAAAACCAGCGCAGTTCATGTAAATAGAACCGCCAGCAGAAAGAGACTGACCATCGGCATAAATACCCGAAGTCGCTGAAGCGCTACTAAACGTACAGGTACTCGCAGCCGTAATGCGAACCACTCCACCGCCCGCATACGATGACCAACCCGCACCCGGATAATTGGGATTTCGGTAATCGCCATAAGTAGGGCCTACCTCTGATGCCGTCGCATTGTACCCCCCCATACCGCCGTGTGAGGCACCACCGTAAAGATTGAACACCAATCCAGTTGACGGGGTCGACCCGCCATAGCCCTTTCCGATATACCCTTTCATCGATACATCGATTTTACCGCCGCTTTGTGAAAATGTTCCACTGAGGTTCACCGCAAGTCGATAAATCACTGTCGCGGTAGTTGCCACATGCGCAATCACACCCGCACTTTGAGTGAAGTTCACTGCTGTGATACTTTGAGTGGTGAGCGTGCCCGAGCTCGCCATGGTGAAATTGCCGGAGAGTGAAAGAGTCGGTGCCGTCACAGTCGTCGAGCCAGCCATTGCAAAATCAACCGCAGAAATGGCACCCGTCGTTGTCACGGTATTGGTCGTACCGCTCAGGTCGAAATTTCCGGTTAATGTGATCGCGTCGGCAACTAAACCAACACTGGTGCCAGTAATAGTGAGGTTACGACCCGTGAGCGTTCTACCCGTCAGGTCAGTGTCCGCTGAAATGGCGATGTCATTATTGGTTCCACCAGCGGTGTATTGCATTGCTGCTGATCCGTTAAAGAAATAGAACCCTCCTAAGCTCATCGAGGTGCCACCGGGGTTACTCAAACTACCGCTTAATAAGTAAACGTCACCGTTACTTTCGGTGATAGCGCCACCGCCAATATCAATGTAATCAAGAACGTCGATGCTTCTAAAACTGTGGGTTTGCGAAACCCCAGTGAAACTCGTGGAAGTCGTCAGCGTCGTCGAACTATTTGAAGCTACTGTGACGATGTTGTCATCGCTCCAGTTATCTGTAGTGCTGTTAGTAAAACTGGTATTGGGCCTGATGCGCAACCCAGTGAAAAGATCATTGTACGCTGTGCCCATCGCCGGATTCATTGAACTGGTGATACTAATCGGTAGTGTGTCACTGCCGGGGGTGCCGTTGATAGTTCCTGCGATTGAAACTAATTTGGTGACTCCGCCGTTAGCCAACTGAACCACATTGCCGTTGTCGACGATGAGGGCACCATAGGTCTGGCCCGAGTGCTTGATGTAAACAGACCCCGCACCGCCATTACCTGCGGTGTTGGTTGTCGCTCCACCTAAGGCTTTCACTCTCGCTTTAAACGTCGTGAGTGTAGTTGAATCTGTCGGGTACGAAAGACTACCCGTAAATGTCGCTGCGTTACCGGTAGAAATCAGAGCCACGCGACCACCGCCGCCCGCTGCATAACTGCTGGTGTTGGTTGCCCCGCTGGCTCTAATGAGCCCGGTCCAACTTGAAGTGCTAAAACCACCGCAATTGAGGTAAATGCTTCCGCCGGCAGCGCCCGATTGGCCGTCAGCATAAATGTAAGGGGCACCAGTGAATCCACAATTACCGCTCGCCGTAATTCTCACGACTCCGCCGCCGGTTCCGTACCCAGCGGTTCCGCCAGGATAATTGGGATTTCGATAATCGCCATAAGCAGGGCCAGGCGTCGTTGAAAGCGCGCCCGAATAGCCACCCATGCCACCGTGAGAGCCTCCAGCTAATCCGGTACCAGCGAGTGCGGTTGTAGGCGATCCTGGACCATAACTATAACCAGTCAAATATCCAAGCGCAGAGACGTTAATGTTACCGCCAGTCATCGAAAAGGCTCCGCTGAGATTCATGGCTAATCGGTAAACGGTAGCCGCGGTGGTAGCCGTGTGTTTTACCGTACCCGCACTTTGAGTGTAATTAACCGCTGTTAACGATTGCGTGATGAGCGCTGCAGTACTCGTGCTTGAAATGCTCACGTTGCCCGAGAGTGAAACGGTAGGGGCGTTAACATATGACGTGCCGGAAATCGACAAATCGACTGCCGAGATGGTGCCAGTCGTGGTGACCGAACTTGCAGTGCCACTCACATCGAGGTTACCCGTAATCGTCACTGCACTCGCTGTCACCGTCGCACCCGCATTGACGGTTAGGTTTCGACCGGTCAGCGTTTTTCCGGCAAGACTGATGTCTGCACCGATGGTCATGTCTATATTGGTACCGCCGGCTGCGTACTTCATTCCGGCGTTTCCGTTAAACAAGGTAATACCAGATAAGCTCATCGACGTGCCGCCGGGGCTCGCGAGACTGCCGTTTAAGAGGTAAATGTCGCCATTACTTTCTAAAATCGAGGCGCCGCCAATATCGATGTAATCAAGAATGTCGATACTTCGAAAGGTGTTATTCTGAGAGACGCCTGTGAAATTGGCGGTCGTGGTGAGAACTTCGCCGGTGCCGTAAGCGTTAGACAAAACGGTCACAACGTTATCGTCACTCCAATCATTAGCGGTGCCATTGTCAGAAGAAGTATTCGGGCGAATGCGAAGCTCAGTAAACGCGTTATCGTACGCAGTGCCAACGGCTGGATTCATGGTGCTCGTGATGCTAATCGGCAAGGTATTGCTACCGGGGGTTCCGTTAACGGTGCCTTCAATCGAAACGAGTTTGGTAGTACCACCGTTTGAGTACTGAACGACGGTACCATTATCAACGATCAATGCACCATTCGATTGCCCTGAATGTTTGATGTAAACTGTGCCTGCACCACCGTTGCCGTAGCTTGAAGAGCCGGCGCCACCATACGCTCTCACTTTACTCTTGAACGTAGTCAATGTCGTCGAATCTACTGGGTAAGTTAAGCCACCAGAAAAACTGCCTAAGCCCGCGGTTGAAACTAGGGCAACTCTTCCGCCTCCACCAGCGCCGTAGGTTGACGTCGTCGCCCCACCACTGGCGCGAATGACTCCGGTCCAACCTGAGCCGGTGCTTGAAAATCCGCCACACCTCAAATAGATACTTCCGCCGGCAGCGGTTGAACTGCCATCGGCCAAAATATTTGCAACCCCATTAAACGAACACGCATTAGTCGAAACGATTCGAATGATGCCACCACCGGCATAGGCGCCACTACTTCCGCCAGGGTAAGATGGATTTCGGTAATCATCAAACACTGGCCCCACTGCCGTTGAAACAGTCGTGTAACCGCCCATGCCACCGTGTGACCCACCGGCGCTACCTGTCGTAGCTAACCCCGTACCCGGAGTCGTGCCGGCAAAACTCTTACCAGCCGTGTACCCTAAACCAGTGGCGTCAATTGAACCACCCAACAGTGTGAGCGAGCTCACAGTGATATTCAGCCGATTGATCGTACCAGCGATGGTAGCGGCGTGTTTGACGGTACCTGATTTGATGATCACGTCACCAAAGGTTTGCCCTTCGGTTGTCGCATCAAATGTGATCACGCCCGATGCCACGTTGATGTAGAGGTTTTTTCCGCTCGCGTCTGCCGAAGTGATGCTTCCGGCAGCTGTTACCGTTTTACCCAGAGTCGTCGCAAATTTTGACGAATCAAACGTAACCACTGCAGTATCAGTGATTGAAACGTCACCACCGGTATCAGCAATGACGGCACTGAAGGTAATCGTCGCGGTTGACGCTATTTTTGCGGTCACGGTGTACGAACCACCACCCACATCAGTCGCTCTTCTGCAGGTAGAGACATTCACTCGACAGGTAGTCGATTCGATCCAAGTGGCTGTTCCTGACTGAGTGACTTCAATCGTCTTGCCTGTACCGAGCAGGTTTCCGTTCGCGTCTTTCGGTATGACAGTAATAATAGCAGTCGCCGCACCATCGGCAGGCACATAGGTCGAAGAGGTTTCAACCAATGACTGTGAACTGCTCGATGCGGGTAACGACACGACGACTGAAGTACTGCAAGCCGTCGTGAGCGCGCCAGTACTGACTTTCAAATAGATAGTACCAGTTGATGTGTAGAGAGCCGTAGTGCCAAAGGTGGCCACGCCTGAACTCGCAGTCACCGTCACATTTGCCAGAGTGCCTGAAGCCGCTGTGGTGCACGTATTGTCAGTGAACGGAGTCAAAATAACCGTTGAAGAACTATTTGACGTGACCACGTTGCCGTAAGCATCTCGAATTTGCGCAACGGTCGATGAAGTAAATGAAGTATTTTTCTGCGCGGTCGTGGGAGGCTGAGTTGAAAATGCTAACTGAGTTGCAGCGGCGGCACTCACCGTGACGCCCTTAGTACCATCTGTCAACGTGTTGCCCGAGGCCCGCGATGCGGTCAATGTCACCGCTTCGGCCGTAGTATTTTTGTAGTAAATCAATTTAGAACTCTGACCGGTCGAAAAGGTCACGCTGGTAATGGTCGAACCGGCACACGTGCTATCGCCAACCGCATAAAAACTACCCGACCCAGCACCGTCGCTCACATTGGCAACGGTAGACGCATTAACGCCCAGCTCTTGAGAATCAGCGTCTTGAGTGCTTGCTGTATAAGCCGTACACACTGCTGCTGTCGTGGTGGCACTACCCGTAAGAACCAGCTTCGTCGGTAAAATTTCACTCACGGTAAAACTCAGACCCTTAGTGGTAAAGCCGCCAGTATTTGTCGCAGTGATGGTATAAGTAGCACTCGAGGTGTTGACCGTCGGCGTGCCAGTGATCGCGCCGGTTGTCGTATTAAGTGAAAGCCCTGTTGGCAGCGCAGGGCTCACCGAGTACGACACCACCGTGCCACCACTACTTGAAGGCGAGTTGGTCGCAATCGCAACATCTTTGGTGTAAGTTGCCGTCTCGCGCGTGTAAGCAAGCGACGAAGGGGCCACGTCGTTTACCGTGATACTGAGAGCTTTCGTGGTCGTGCCGCCCGAATTGGTTGCAGTTACCGTATAGGTCGCAATTGAGGTTATTGCAGTGGGCGTGCCTGTAATCAGACCCGTCGCCGTATCAAACGAAAGACCTGTTGGCAGCGTCGAACTCACCGAGTAAGAAATGACAGCACCACCGGCGCTTGAAGGGGTATTCGAGGCGATGGTAGAATCTTTCGTATAAACTGCAGTCACCGTCGTATAGGTCAGTGCTGACGGCGCAACATCTTTTACCGTGATACTGAGAGCTTTGGTCGTTGATCCGCCGGTGTTCGTCGCTGTTACTGTATAAGTTGCCACCGGTGTTAACACTGTCGGTGTGCCTGTGATGTCACCGGTTGAAGTATCAAGTGAAAGCCCTGTCGGTAGCGCTGGGCTCACCGCGTACGAAACCACCGCACCACCACTGCTCGTTGGCGAATTAGTCGCGATCGCAGTGTTAATCGTGTAACTTGAAGTGACGGCAGTGTAATTAAGCGAAGATGGCGCAACATCGTTCACAACTACCGTAATGTCTTTCGTCACAGAGCCCGCATCGTTCGTCGCGGTGACAGTGAAGGTCGCACTGCCAGCGATCACATTAGGGGTTCCTGAAATGATACCGCTAGACGTATTGAAGCTTAATCCTGTCGGCAAAGTGGCGCTGATTGAGAATGAACTCGGAGTACCACCACTGTAAGTTGGGCTATTCGTTGTGATCGCTGCCCCTCTGGTGTAAGTCGCTGCCAGTGTTGAATAACTGAGCGTACTGGGAGCCACTAAAGAGTTCGCAACTTCGATGGTAATGGCTTTGGTCGCGAATCCCGTTATGTTAGACGCAGTCACCGTATAAACTGTTGGACCCCCAGCCGAACTTGGAGTTCCTGAGATAATTCCGGTTGAAGTATCAAAATTCAATCCGGTAGGTAAAGTGCCATCGATCGAATAAGAAGTTGCAGCTCCGCCCGTGTTCGAGGGCACATTAGCGATGATGGCCGTATTTTTTACATAAGTAGGATTTAGATTAGTATAAGTCAAACTCGTCGGAGCTGAATCATTCACCGTCACACTCAAAGTGGAATTGGTCGATCCGCCCGTGTTGGTTGCTCGCACGGTGTAGCTAGCAAGTGCCGTGATGCCAGTCGGTGTGCCACTGATTACGCCGGTCGTCGTATTGAGGCTAAGCCCAGCAGGCAGCGCAGTACCAATGACGGCATAAGACACGACCAAGCCCCCCCCATTTGACGGGGTCAATTGGGTGATGGCAGACCCCTTAGTAAAAGTATAAGGTCCGGCGGCTGAATAAGTTAAAGCACTCGGTGCGCTGTCGATCACGGTCACGCTCACCGTGGCCTGGGTGCTACCCGAAGCGTTAGTGGCAGTGACGGTGTAAACCGTCACCGCCTTGAGTTCGGTTGGTGTGCCACTGAGCAGTCCCGTAGTCGTGTTGAAATTGAGGCCTGCCGGTAACGACGGAGACACCGAGAAAGTGACATCTGAGCCGGCACCCAACGTTGCTGACAAAGGAGTTATTGCGACATCTTTGGTTAAAATCACACTTGAGCCCGAATAACTGAGGCTTGAAGGGGCAATCACGACAACACTCGGTGATGGGCTCGCTGATGGCGAGGGTGATGGCGAAGCCGCGGGCGAAGGTGATGCGGTCACGTCTGCGGCCGGATCTCGAGTCGCTGTGTCTGTCGAAGAATCTGAAGAGCTAGTGTTCGAGCTGCTTTCACCACTTACGGCCTGAGTAGTGGCTTGATCTTTGCTGTTGATTAGGCTGCTGACTCCTTCATTCTGAGACTCACAGGCAATGAGCCCCCAACTGACCAAGAGTGTTGCAGAGATCGACAGTAGCTGCCGAGTGATGAAGTTACCCGAGGGTGCATTTTCTGATGTCATACAGTCTCATTTCTCCAAAAATGGATGCAAAATTAGCTGATCACTCAATTATATTTTCTTAATGATTAAATGTTAGTTGTGTATTTAAAGACACAGTTGACGGCCGAATTGCTTCATATTAAATGCCGGTGAATATAACGACTAGGGATATGACAATCATCCCCGTTGACTCATAAGCCAGGCCGGTGAAGTGTTGATTTTACTAAGAATTAACAATTTTACCGAAGGAGGCACGATGAGCAAC
>CAITVN010000179.1 GCA_903895855.1 Oligoflexia bacterium
GCCCACCCAAACGAACGATTATCCAGTCAAAATAACAGCGGTCACGGTTTGTGTAAAAAATCTCAACCTAACGGTTTATGACGCCGATAGGCGGTCAGAATCGCTTGGTAATAAACCGGCCAATTTGCCTTGGTAATGACAAACCTTTTTGTAGGATTAAACTTATTTGACGAATTTTAATCAATTAATGAATTGGCATCAGTCAAATGGGCGAAAAAAAGAAAAATGAATACAGACAAGAAGGCGGGGCTTCTCAGTGGAAAATCAACCATGCTCAAGACCAAGATAAAAATGGCGATGGCTCGTGCGTGGCGCGATCGAGAGGCAAAAAATCGCACTAGCAGATAGGCGAGCATGAGCATGAGGCTGAACCCAATCACGCCTCCCTCGATGAGGGCACCGAGCCACTCATTGTGAATAAAGTCAGAGGCAGCGCCCGGTTGCAAACGGTAATGATTCCATCCGATACCAAATAGTATATTCGAGCTATTTAAATAATTAAAAGCGTGTTGATTTTCGTTGAGGCGTCCAATGAGTGAAGCGGTGTTGAGTAGTCCTGTTTGGGTAAGAAATGAGTGGCCGGCAGGTGTTGAGTAGGCAGCGAAGAACCCTACCAAGCCAAGCACGAGCAGTGCGAGTAGTGCGCGTAGTGAGTTGAAACGTGACTTTGATGACCTATCTGCGAGCGCGGCGAGGGCCAGAGCGAGAAAGGTTGACCTTGAAAAGGTCAGTAAGAGAGGGAGTAAAATAAAAACCAAAAAGAAACCGAGTTTTAATTTGGTCAGTTTTTGCTGAGTAAAAAATAGAATGCAGCTCAAACCCAAATAGGCCCCCACCACATTCGGATTGCCCATCGTGCCAGTCGAACGCCATTTGATAAAATCAAGCACCGGCTTTTCTCGAATGGGGTCGAAGCCGGTAAACTGCGAGAGAACGAGCGCTCCTTCGACTCCAGCCACGATGAGCCCGAACGGTATGCCCCATCGGCCGAGTTTGGGTACTCGCACAGGGCCAGTCAGTAATGCCATGATCAAAAAACCGAAGAAAATCGGTAAAACCAGAGAGAGCTGAAGTCTGAGAAAAATAAACTGGCTAACGATCAGGCAAGCAAATGAGGCGAATGTCACTGAAGTCGCAAAAGTCTCACGCCGATGAGTCTGCGCTTTCGCCACGGCATCGGCATCGTTAGAGAAAAGCGAATGCAAGAATAATAGAAGTAGCCCCGTGAGAAGAAAAAAGATTTTGGGGTCACGCCAACCATCACCCCAACCGTGGCAAAAAGCCAACGGCGTGAGCGCAATAAACAGGTATCCGATTTGTGAAAAATCGCAGCCCTCGGATAACGATTTTATTTTACTGGTCATGTGGCCAATCAATCTACTCGTCAGGTTACTTTTCGGTCTACGCGTTAGTACTGTTCAAGTTCTTTTGAAGTGCATTTTTTAAATACAATCTCTAGATTTTCGTAGAGTTCAGTGCCGCTGGCTTTAAAAACCATCGACAGCCGCCCGGGCTTTAGCCCGGTGATTCGGTAGCGAGCGCCCATGCCCGACAGAATCGTGGCGACGCCAGCTGGTATCGCGGTCACTTGCACGGGGCCGAGTAAATCGACTTGTGCTAGGTCAGCAGGCGACATTCCGTACATCGAGTTAAACTGAGAGCCGACTCCCCAAAGGGGTTGTCCACATTGGTTGTACCAAACCGAATCGACGAACATCGGTTTGCCGACACAATAGAATTCTCGTTCAGGCAGCTTGACTGCAGTGATTTTTCGAATGTTCCAGGCAAACGCATTTGAGGCGTAGTAAGCGAGATGAAATTTCGCTGTGTCGATCACGGTTAGACCGTCGAAAACAGAGCTAGAGATCCAGGCTGCCACTTCGCCTGCGTTTTTGAGTCCTTCAACTGAAACATTCAAAAGCCCTCCAGCGGTGCCCACGATTTTTCCAACGACTCCGGCGGCCATTGCGCCGAAGATACCGCTAGCATAGGCTTTGGCGGGGCCAGAGTTGACCATCGATTGGCATTCTGGTGAAAGCTCATTGATCGAGCTCGGCCAATAGTCTTTAGCTTGCGGGTTTGAGTCGAATCCCATTTGACTGGCTAAAGTCTTGGTTGCCCAAGTGAGTTCTTTTTCATTGATTAAGAATTGACTCGGTTGCGGAATTTCAGCGTTGGCCTCGGTTCCTTTAACGTACGTGATGAGGTTGGCAAAAAGACCAAAGGGTTTCACATTGGCATCGGTTTCAATGACCACGCGGTAAGCGGTTGATGCTGGTTGCCAAATGCCAGTCATCCATTTACCTGAAGTAGAACCCGTACCAAACGAAACATTCACGCTTTGGTACAGTTTTGTACTCCAATCTTTCATGAGCGCTTGCGCTTCTTTCATTTTTTCTTGGGCTTTTGCTTGATTGAGTCTTTGGTTGAAAAAATCATTTCGAGCACTGTTTTCAAGTAATGCCGTTTTTTCTGCCTGCGTGAGTTTGTCGATACCGGCCTCGTGAATGATTTCGTTCATTTTGGCTTCAAGTTGAATCGGTACTTGAATGAATTCGGCTCCAACGGTTAACGTCTCTTGAGATTCGCTTTTTTCGTTTTCAATGACAAATATCGGCCGAGATTGTGGCTCACCTTGCGAGTTCAAGCGATAGACTGAAACCCGCACGCCTCTCAGTGAGGTGTTGGGCAAGTCTTGCGAAGTGATGTCTGGGTAGATAGCCAGGGCGGCTGTTCTTGCACCATCTGAGGTGGCTAAGTCAAAGCTCGCTTTCTGGCCAGCTTTTGAGGTCTTGAGAACAGCTTGCGCTAGGTTACTGCCACTACCAAATCTGATACTCGCGGTTTTGAGGTGGGTGTCTGAATGAGTGGGGTTGACGGCGGTCTGTCGCAGTGTCCAGCTTGCGGTATCGCAGCGGCGCGATTCTGGTGATCCGTTCTTCAGCTGAAGGCAAGCTGTCGCGATGGCAGTCTGAAAATCTTCGGCAGGTAAATTTGCAAAAGTGGGTAGGCTCATCTTCTGTGATTGAAATGACGAAATCGTCAGAGGATAGGTTTCTTCGTACGGATTTTCATCTTCAACCCATTGATCACCATCGGCGATGTAATAAGTGATTGAACCGTAGGGACCCGCCACCAATAAGGTAAGGCGAGCTTCGACGGGTAGATTTTTCCAGCCTTGTGCGTCAATGGTGAGGCTGGTGTCAGCTTCACTGAGGTCATAGATAGGCGCGCTGGCGTCTACCACTTTTGCGCTAAATTGAAAAACCGCAGGAGTTGGATCGCTCCACAGTACGGTGACAGCGAATAGACCCGACACCAGTATTGCAACCAAGACTTTCACATTGAATTTGTTCATGGTTGCCCTATACCTGATGCCGAGAAAACAGCAATAGGTGTTTGATTACGTCGAGCGTTTGGGTAATGGTAATCGCTCATGAGGAACCGCTTATGGCAAGATTGATCGGATTGACTGGCGCTACGGGATTGATTGGCAAAGAGCTATTAAAATCGCTCTTAAAAAATGGTGACCAAGTGCTCGTTATTGGTCGAAACCCCGAGCCACAGTTTCGCTCAGGGTTCGACTTACCAGTTCAATACGTTCAGTGGAGTAATCAGTCTGAGACTCCAAAGTTTGGTTCGGTTCAGTTTGACGCTTTCGTTCATTTAGCAGGCGAGCCTATTGCCGGCGGTCGTTGGACACCCGCGTTTAAGAGAAAACTACAACTCTCGAGAATCGCTGCGACTGAAAATTTAGTGCATGCAATCAATGCTTCTCAAAAAAAATGCAAAGTTTTTATTTCAGCTTCAGCGGTCGGTATTTATGGCAACCGGGCAGACGAAATTTTAACCGAGTCGTCGTCGCTATCGGCAGATTTCTTGGGCCAACTTTGCCAAGACTGGGAGACGCAAGCAAAGAAAGTTACCTGCCGCTCAGTGCAGTTGAGATTCGGAGTGGTCTTGGCTCGTCAAGGTGGA
Organism: Oligoflexia bacterium; assembly: GCA_903895855.1. Taxonomy (GTDB): domain Bacteria; phylum Bdellovibrionota; class UBA1018; order UBA1018; family UBA1018; genus CAITVN01. Next base: position 3,979 of record CAITVN010000179.1, read on the forward strand.
GCTCTTGAAAAATTGTTGCCAGTTTTCAAAAAAGGACTCGGCGGAGTTCTAGCGAAAGGCGACCAGTACATGAGTGTGATTCACGTTGAAGACGTGGTTCGCGTCATACAGTTTGCCCTTGATCGCGCGGATTTAAGCGGGCCGGTGAATGCCGTTTGTCAAGAATCGGTGACCAATCGCGAGTTCACGAGGGTTTTGGCCGACACCCTTAACGTACCCGCATGGTTTAAAGTACCGACTTTTGCTCTCAAGCTAGCTTTGGGTGAGCAGTCTAGAATTTTAACTGATAGTCAGCGAGTGCGGCCTGCTGTTTTGCAGTCTCTTGGTTTTGAGTTTAAGTATGCCTCTGTTGAATCAGCGCTGAGAAATATTTTGAGAGGCGCTTACCCCAGGTAGCGAGTCGCTAACTCAATCAGCTTACGAACTCTCGCAGAATAAGGTGGGTAGAATAGCTGCAAGGTATCGAGCCAGCCCTGACGAAGCACTGCGCGTTCGTGAGAGAGCGCTCTGAATCCGAATAGTCCGTGATAATTGCCCATACCACTGTTGCCGATACCTCCAAAGGGTAGGTCAGGGTTAGCTAAGTGAATGATCACGCTGTTCACGCAAGTACCACCCGCGGTGGTGTGGCTGAGAATCTGGTCAGTCGCCGCCGAGTCTTGACTGAAGATGTACAGCGCGAGCGGTTTTTCGCGAGATTGAATGATGCGAATGGCGTCGTCGAGATTTTTGAAGGTGAGCATGGGCAAGATGGGGCCGAAAATTTCTTCGCGCATGATGGCTGAGTTTTCAGTCACGTTTGAGAGTAGGGTCGGCGCCAAGAATCGTTGGGCCGGTGTTGAAAGACCTCCGATTTCGATTCGTGCGCCTTGTTGAACCGTTTCATCTAATATTTTTTTAAGCCCCTCGAGGTGGGGTTGGCTAACGAGTCGACAAAAATCAGTGGTGGCTTCGCGGGCTTCGTTGGTGGCGCCGTAGCGATTGGCAATGACTTTTTTTGCTTCAGTGATGAATTCGGCTGCCCGGCTTTCGTGAATCAAAAGGTAGTCAGGGGCAACGCAAGTCTGACCTGCGTTGATGAACTTGCCCCAGAGAATGCGCTCGGCCGCTTTCTTAATGTCAGCTGATTGATCGACGATGACCGGTGATTTGCCACCCAGTTCTAAGGTCACCGGCGTTAAGTGCTTCGCAGCCGCTTGCATCACGGTCTTGCCAATGCGAGGACTGCCCGTGAAAAAAATATGATCAAACGGAAATTCTAGAAGGGCGTCAGAAATTGCTGAGCTACCCTCGAAAACTGCGACTTCTTCTTCTGGAAAAAGTTTGGCTAAGAATTCTTTCAAAAATTTTGCAGTCTGCGGCACTTTGCTCGACGGCTTTAAAATCACGCTATTGCCAGCGGCCAATGCTGCGACGAGGGGATTGATAGAAAGATTGAAAGGATAGTTCCAGGGGGCAAGAACCAGGACGACCCCCTTGGCTTCAAAGTGCACTTTGGCTGAAGTGCCAAACAACGCGAGTGGAGATTTTACCCGTTTTGGTTTCATCCAGCCGCGCAGGTGGCGGATGGTGTGATTGATTTCTGAAATGGTTGGAAACACTTCAGTCAAATCAACTTCGGCAGGGGTTTTTCGGTAGTCAGCATGAATCGCCTGATAAAGTGCATCTTTTTGTTCAAAAATCGCGTCGCGAAGTTTTTTTAGGCGAGCGATGCGCTCTTCGGCAGAGGTCGTGGCCATTTTCCAACGATTGGCTTTTTGTTTTTCAAAAACACGCTTGAGGTTTTCCATGGTTTATTTGTACCGCACAAACCGTTCAATTGTCACCCTTGTACTTGGGGGTAAAATGGTGTTATGAGGCCGCTATGAAAATCAAAATGATGGTGTTCGGTGGTTGGGTGTCTTCGGTCGTTGTTTTTTCTCAGTTTGTAATTGCCAATGAGCCCCCAAAACTCAATCCTTTTTCGTATCGAGTGAAGGTTCCGAGCACTGAAGTGAGCTGTGAAGCCCGGGCGCAGGCGATGACCCAAGTTTTTGCCAAAACCCTAGGGGTGCAGTCGGCAGTCGGAACTTGTCAGGCTAGGCAAGAGCGGGTTCATCAGAGCCTTTCGTATTCAGTTGATGTGGTGGTCGTGAATTACTTAAGTGAGTACGAAAAAATTCCGTCGCGAACGGTTTTTGGCGAGCCTCGGTTTCTTCAGCCTCCATCTCAAGATCAAGGTCTGTTTAGCAACTATGCCAATTGCCTTGATGAGTTAGACAGGCAAAATCCAGATTTTGAAGTGAACACGGGGCTTGCTATCTTGGCTGCTTACTGTACCGCCTCAACCGATGAATACCACCCAGGGTATTCGCTCACTTTTGAGGCGTTCGGAACAGCCAAAACTCGCTTGCAGTCGTACAGTTTAGACGATTCACAAGCCGGATATGCGGTTTTGGTCGCGCGCGCCAGCGAAGCTCTCATTGCTCAGGGTCTGAAAATTGTTTGGGCTGATACTCGTCACTTGTTCTATTATGCCCAGGCACCGGTTGCGATTTCAGTGAACAATTTGGCTACGTTTTTGGTTCGCTCTCAATGTGAAACCCAGCAGTCGGCAGCCGGTTTAGTTTTTACCCAAGCCGGGCTTACTCGCGTTTCGACACTTTGTGAGGCAGTTGGAGAACCTGAATATCAACGCTACTCATTGGTTGCATTCGGTGTGGGCTACGCCAGTGTTTCAGATGATTTTGGTGTGCAGTCAGAGAAATACGATACGTTTGAGGAGTGCCTTTTGGATCAAGCTCGATTAGAGGGCAATTCTCGATCGAGTGGGCGCACAGTATTCGGATCACTTTGTGAGCGGGCTACTTACAGCTACACCGGCTATTTGGTGCACTTGTTCACTCGATTCTAAGGTAGTCACGGTTTCAATCACTCAGGGTAGCACTGAAGTGTCTTCTGGCAAGGTGATCGCGGTAGCGTGCCGAAGAGATCTGAGAATCCAGTTTGCCTGAGAATCCATCTGAGTTCGGGCTAGGTCAGCTAATTATTTTGCTCGAATGCGCCGAGGCTCCAACCCGCGGTACGGGCTACGCCGAGCAAGTCGGTGGTGAAAGTAAACGCCGATGGGCCGGCGATACCACCGGTTTTGATGTTAGAGCCAGAGCCCGCAGTTAACGAGTAATCGGCGCCAGTCCAGGTGCTGCTTGGGGCACCGGCGGTGGTTAGGTTGAACGCGGCGTTGCCACCACTGGCGTTATCAAAGTTGCCGCTAGCTTGGGCCAACGATTGAAGGTTGGCAACCGTCACGTAGTTGGTCGCTGTTTGGCGTCTTGAATAGACAGTGCCTTGCCCCTTAAACGCGTTGTTGGTGAGGGTGCCATTGGTGCTGTCGGCCCAGAAAGACAGGGCCAATTTTGAGCCGCCTCCACCTGAAAAAACAATGAGATTGTTCATGAGTTGACTGACGCCAGTGTCGCCACTGTAAACTCCGACAGCGTCGACTGATGCCTGACCGGCGTCGATGGTGTTGTTCCAAATATAAGAACCGTAGTCACCAAAGTTGTTATCGTACCCGTAATCGCTGATACCGACCGTAGACTGACTGGTGCCCCCGTATACATAGTTATTGTAGATGTAAGCTGAGGTGGTGTAGGTTTGGAGTGCCCAAGCGGTAGAGGTACCGAGGCCTCCGTGAATCTTATTGCGGTTGATGATCGGGTGGTAAGCTTTTCGAGTGGTGTCAGCTCTGGCGTAAATACCAAAGGTATTCGCCCCGGTGCCGCCGTAAATCGTGTTGCCGGTGATCTCATACGTGGTTCGTACGTTACCCCAAGTGTTGAGTTTATTATGAAAGTAAACGCCGTAGGCTGCGGCACTGCCAGAGCCAGCTGCCACGGTGTTATTGGTGAATTGCCCTGTGTAATAACCCGCATAAATGCCGTATGAAGTGGCGCTACCGCTTCCGCCATTGAGGGTGTTGCCATCGATGGTAATGCCGCAGCCGGCATCGGCCCCGGTAGTGCCGCTTAAATAAATCGCCGCAGTTTTTGTCGTTGAAGAGCCGCCAGTGATGATGTTGTCAGCGATGGTGCCTGAGTACGCGCCTTCGGTAAAATAGATTCCGTAAACGTATGACGGATTGACCCAAGTCGATTGGCCGTTGATGGTGTTGTTACTGATTATCCCGCCTTGTGTGGTGCTGGCCCAAATACCTGCACTCTTATTGGTGCCGTCGCCGCCATAGATGTAGTTGTGGGTAATGGTGGGATTAGCATTGTAGAAATAGACGCCACATGAATAGGTCGCAGACGCGGGGCCATTGATCGTGAACCCATCGAGAGTGAAGCCGCTCCAGGCGCTGAACACACAATTCGGAGTTGCAGCCTGCCCCGCCCAAGTTGAACTCGTGTTCACGATGGTCTGGTTTTCGGCCGTATTTCGTGCGGCGGCCCAATTGCCAGAAGAATATCCGCCGTAGAGATGGGCCGTTAAATCGGCGGCGCTGATCACGGTATAGGTGCCGGTGGCGACATAAATAGAGGTTGCTAACCAGCGGTCTGATGCGGTGAATGCCGCAGGAATGGTGAGAAGAGGTGAGTCTTCGGTTCCGAAATTTGAGTCGTTGCCAGTCGTGGCGACGTGTATGGCATCGTGCTCAAGAACGTGAACCGTGCTAGAAATTGCCGAAGCGAGCGCATTGCCCGCAACGTCTGACGCTTGAACGGTGAGGGTTTTCGATGAGCCACCATTCCAGGTCCCTGAGATCACGACTTGATCGTTGGTGTTTATGACTGTGCTCCACACGCCCGAGAGGCTCGCATTGGCTGTACCGCCAATCACCAGAGAACCGGTGTTCATCGATTCGCTAAATTGAATGGTCACAGAAGTTGTCGAGACCACGTGGGCTCCGTCGCTGAGTGAGTTTGAACTCACGGTGGGTGCGGTGGTGTCAACGGGAGTCGGTGAAGCCGAAGGGCTGGGTGATGGGCTCGGTGAGGGACTTGGAGACGGACTTGGTGAGGGAGATGGTTGGGCGCCACTGTCGGCGCTGCCGTCTGATGAGACCTCTTCGGCCGTTGAGCTTTCAGTCTCTTTTAAATTGAACGACAAGACGGGTTCACAACCAGTCAGTCCGATCACAGATAGAAAAATCAAAGAGAGCAGAAGAAAGACCTTCATAATGTGTACGAGCGCGATATGATTTCACACGCGTTCTTACTCACTAATTGTAACAAATGAAATCCTGAAAACCTAGATGTGGCGACCGAGACACAGAGAGTTACTCTACGCCCGTCGCTCAAAAAATGAGTTCAACCGGAATCGCAGTTTTCGTGAGAATATTGCCAATGCCGATTTGGCCAAACGTATTGAGACCAAAGCACGCAATCGAAACGGTTTCACCAGGTGATTGCCCCGATTGGCGTAAGACACAAGTGCCGCTATCTTTTGCGATGACAGCCACGCTTTTCTTGAGTCGCGAGATTGAATTGCAGGCCGTTTTGGTTTGCGTGCCGTTGGCGTTGGTAACCGTGTATTGTAAAATTCCTTTTTCAAGGTCAGACACGTAGTTCACAGGCTCGTAGACATTTTTTGCTCCGTGTTCAACCGGTATGCCGATGGCAAGTGTGCTTCCGGCGGGCTGAAGTAGTGGATCCATGTGTTTCAAGAAGGGGTCAATGCTGTACTCAACGGTGCTTGTGCCACTTCCGCAACCGTGCCCTAATGCCCCAAACCCCAGGTAGCCAAAACACATGACCTCGCTGGCGGCGCGAACCACACAGGTGTGATTAGTACCGGTTGATAGGTCGGTTGCGTCGTTGATGGTGAGCACTTCGACGGGCGATGATTGATTCACGGGTAGTGCAGTCGGAATTCGTTTCGGGTCAGTGGGATGAGGCAAAATTCCGTCATATCCTAATTGACCTTCGCTTCCTTGCCCCCAACACTTCACTTTGCCTGAATTCATTCTCATGCAGGCATGGGTGCCTCCGGCACTGACTTGCACGGCGCCCTCTGAACCCAAGACTTTTGTGGGAATGAGAATGAGCGGTAGAGAAGTTGAACCCACGCCGGCCATGCCGTTGTAATTTGAACCCCAACAATACACTTCATTGATTGAATTATTATCGACAACGGCACAAGTGAGGCTCTGATTGGCCGAAATTTGCAAAACGGGCAAAGTGAGTGAAACCTTTTTTGGAACGGGTGAACTCACATCGATCGCTTGAGAGGCTACGCCTAGCTGGCTGTAGTGATTGTTTCCCCAGCAATACGCCTGTTTTTCGTCGTTTATAGCGCAAGCGTAAGAATTTCCAGCTGTGATTGAAATCGGAATCCCCGGAACGCCTGTCACTTTGAGCGGTGAATAGCTATGGTAAGTTGATTCGACGCCGGCTTGAAAGCCTGATTGGCCAAGCTCTCCAAATTGGCCGTAACCCCAACAATAGAGTTCTCGGGTGGCGTTAGGGCTGACTGCGATCGCACAGGTAAATGAGCTACCCATCGCGATGTCGACGATTTTGCCGCCGTTAGGCGATTGAACTTGCGATAGAACCTTGGTTGGGAATGTTCTGGGGCCATTCACATAAGTAGCGAAAGGCAGCTCAACTTTGTTTCTCGTTGTGGTGGGTGAAGTCATAAAAGCCGTACTGCCTATGCCAAGGTTTCCGTAGCTTTGGCCAGAATAGAAAGTTCCATAACTGTTTTCGTAAATGAGAAGCGATTCATTACCCCAACAGTACAGTTCTCCTGTTGAAAAAAGCGTGCAACCCCCCTCATTATTCAGTGCAGTTTTAATGATCGTTCGAACGGGGGGAATGGGCGATGGCGACGGTTCGGGTACTGCAGTGGGTGAGGGCTCGGGTGCGGGGCTAGGTGAAGAATCTGGTGACGGAGCGGGCGATGGTTCTGCCCCAGGAGCGTCAGATGCCACCGCGGCGGGTTCGACTGGAATCGGCGCGATGGGTTCAACGGGTATTTGCGGCGGCAGTTGTGCCGGAATCGCAGGCTGAGCTGGCGCTGGTTTTTGAAACGGATTTTGGCAGCCTGCAAGGCAAAATAATGTAAGTAATAGTGCCGACGAAAAATAGCGCTTACTCAAACGGTTCATGAGCTTTTGCCCCCAGATTGACTCTAGAATAGCGTGTGCAAAAATCTCTGACAATGTGTCAACGGTGACTGATTAGGCCTTCGAATTGCTTCATATTAAATGCCGGTGAATATAACGACTAGGGATATGACAATCATCCCCGTTGACTCATAAGCCAGGCCGGTGAAGTGTTGATTTTACTAAGAATTAACAATTTTACCGAAGGAGGCACGATGAGCAAC
>CAITVN010000180.1 GCA_903895855.1 Oligoflexia bacterium
AGAAGAATTTGATAGAGTTCAATATCGCGCATTTTTGAATATTGAACGCATGACACCCTTTTATGCAAGCACAGCGTTATGCGCTCCGTGTCTTGCAAACGAAAACTGCCTTACCCACTCGAAAGTCTGAAGAACCAAAAAGAGAGAGGGGGATATCGCTTTGATTAGCTGTATCCCCTTTTTAATTTTCAGGCCTTTAAATCAAGAAATGAGAGTGACCCTTTTGGAATCATCTTTAAACCAGTGCCAACACAGCGTTCTTGAAGTACCTCATTTTCAAAGTGGCTAGTCACTAAGAATGACAGCTTCGCCAACTGGTATTTTGCGATCAAGTCAAACCCAGTGACAGAGCTTGATCCGATTTCATAGTCGATAAAGAGAATGGGTTTCTTTACTGACTCCGACCACAGTTGCTTTTGCGACGAAAGGTATTCAGTGGCTTCAGGAACCGAAGTCAAGTGCACGATTGAACAATTCTTTTGGGCAAGGGCAGCGTCCCAGAGACGATGAACAGACTCATCGTCATCAATGATCACGATCTCAGAGGCATTTGATAGATCTACGTGGTCGGCGAACCAAGCCGGAGTACTTGAAACTGGAAGGGTGAGGGATACGCAGGTACCCTCGCCCAGTTCAGATCGAATTGACAACTGCCCACCATGCTTTTCGATGGTCTGCCGCGCATGAAAAAGTCCAATACCGCTTCCGTTCGCTTTTCCGAATGTGGCTCCTCTTTGGGTGAGTTTCGACAATATTTCTGGGGCGATGCCTTTGCCATTGTCAGAGATTTCAATTGCTAACCCGAGATTGGGTAAAAGTTTACAACTGATCGCAACTTTGCCCTTTTCTTCGATGGCTTCTATCGCGTTATTGATCAGATTCGATAAAACTCGTCGCAGTTCGGTCGAGTCAATCGATATGAAAGTATTTTGAGTTTTTACTTCAATTTCAAATTCTAACTGCAACTGGCCACTACCTTCACTTGCCAGTGATTTTCGAAATTGTTCTCTTTTTTCGCTGACGATTGATCGAATGGCCTCGGCGACCAAGACGGGGGGGCGCGATTCAGGCTGGCCGATTCGAGTGATGGTTCTCTTGCTTTTCGAGAGAAGCAATCTCGCTGTTTTTTTTGATAACCAATCTTGCATTTTCTTTAGAATCTGCTTTTCTTTTACTTCAGACTGAAGTCCAAAAGAAGTCGCCGTCGAAGTTCGCTTTCGACTCAAATTATTAGCGATATCTGAGATTCGCCTGATCGCAGATTGAATGAGGTTACGTTCAAGTTCGGGTAGTGACTGAATTCGGCTGGCGACCATTGATAAAGCCGCAAGTGGTGAGCGAATGTCATGGGCTACTTGTTGTGATACGATTTCTCGTTGCTCAATGATGAGTTTTTCTTCGTGGCGCTTCTTATTCAAAGACGTGATTGCTAGAGCAAGGGCTCCGAAGAGCCACGTAACTAATGCAAAGGCGAATGGCCACAAAATGTCTGTTGCGGGTTGAATGATCTGAAAGTCGACTTCGCCGGTGCCGGTTTTAGTTTTGATTCGTAAGCTTGGTTGAAGCGTTGGTGTTCGGCGTTGAGATGAGAACTCCATGCTGAGCAGGGTTTGACTGCCTCTCTTCATTTCGATTTTTTCGACAAAGAGTGAACTCTGCTTTTCAATCAGCGAAATCATGAGCGATGCCGTGCCCGATGAATCTAAGACGAGGCCTTGAAAGCCTTGAACGGTTTCAATTACTGATACCGTCTTGAGGCAGAAGTCTTCGCGGCTCGAGCGAATGAAAACGTAAGAGACTATGAATACCAGAATGGCGATAGTCGCGAGGGGCACGAGTTGAGGCTTAGAAGTCCAAGAATTCAAAAAAGTCAAAAAAAACCAATTAGTTACAACAGTGCGCTGCTGACCATTCTGCGGACCTGATTCATGGTTTCTTTTGGCAAAAGCTGACTTTACAATATCGTTTGACACAGTGCGTAACTGCATGATAGATCGGTGCGGGTCAATCTATTGCATTACATGAGAAAGGGCCTTTATAATGAAGTTAACCACACAACTTGAGCGAGTCATTTCGGTGATTGTTTTTACTCTGATCAACGGGGCAATTACCGTAAAAGAGGCCGTTCATAGTGAATCGAAGCAGAAGTCAATGATCTCGGAGACCACGAAAAGTGCTAACAAAAATGTCGAAGCCAAAGATATTCCTGAGCCTTCTCCTCTTTGTGGTAATCTCACTCACTCTAAAACACCTATCCAAAGAAATGACTGAAATCGCCATGCCGGAATCGAAAAGTATTCATTTATACTATCCTTATTGGGCGATTTTTCCGTTCGACCCGAAGAAAATTTTAACAATTGGCGACCAGATCATCGCTGAACACGTTTTCGCTGTTCACTCGCGTGAAGACATCAAGTCAGGTTTTGCCCCAGCATTATCAGACGTGCAGTTTGATTATCAGGCAAACCTAATGACAATCAAACCCAAGTATGAACTCAAAAACTCGGCCGGAAGGGTGATATCGATTGATCAGATGTGCAGAGGGCTAGAGTCTAGTTTCAAGGGCACTCAACATTCGGCGTTTCGGTCCATTGTGAAATCGGTTGAGTGCCTTGGTGATCGAATCGAGGTTTATTTCACAAAAATTCCGAACAATATTAAGCAACTCCTCACCGTGCCCGATTTTTCAATATTTGAATTAGCGAATTTGCCTGTGCAAAGTAATGTCGAGCAGGTTTCAACTGGGCCCTACTTTATTGTAGAAAGACCAGATAAAAACTTAATCAAATTGAAGAGAAATCAGCATTATCCGGCTGAGCTCGTCGCTAATACCGTAGACGACGTTTACTACCACACTTACCCACCGGGTACGGTTGACGAGTTTATTCAGCAGTGTGTGCCAGTGACCCATCATTTGGTGTATTTTTCGGGAACAATTTTTCCAAAGGGTGGCGAAAAAATTCTCAAAGATAAGGGATACCGAGTTCAAATTTTTCCTTCAGAATACCTAACTTTTTTAGCATTTCGGCCCGGCGTTAGTGAAAGCGACAGAAAAGTGATCGGTAATGCCTTAGATTTGGGCAGAAATTTGATGGCATTACAACAACCCCTTTCAAATCATGCATTTTCGATCGCTCCTGCAGATCGGCCATTTGGTATTTCAAAGGCTGAATATGAAACCCTGTTTCCATTCACTGAACCTAATGCTGGCCACCAGCCGACGAAATTGTCACGAACTTTTTCTTTGGGTATTTACCACACATCGGTGAATCACCCTTATTTGAAGGCTATCGTTGAGCTGCTGACCAAACAATTCCCTGACCTCGAGGTAAAAGTTATTCAAAACTATAGCGAGTACAATAGTTCTACTGATTTTCAGGTCAATGTCATTGGCATTTCGCCTTCAGACCCACTTCCCCACTTGTTTTACCTCATTCACAATTTTCCAAATTTGGCTGCCGCAGTCACAGATGAGCAAATCACAGCCGTCTCGCTCATTCATGACGCTGAAAAATTTAACCAAGCTTCGAAAGCCCTTGAAATGAAGCTCGTAAAAGAGCGGCTATTGATTCCGATTGCGCATTTTCCGGGAATTGTGGCCGAAGCACCAGGGTTTGAACGAGATCAGAATCTCGCGTGGTCGTGGGGTACTCAGGCATGGACCTATCGAATCAACTCACCGAAGTAGCTAGATTTTTTATCAAACCAAAAACTGAGAGGGTTAAGGTGTGGATGCGAGCACCACAAATTCACCCTAGTGATTCAAAAATCACCGACCCGCATTTTGTTGTGATCATTGAGGCGGTTATTAATGGCCGTTCGATTAAAAGTACCGGTGGAGCAACCCATAAGCATCAGGCGTTCTTAAGGGCCTTGGGCGAACTCGGCGAAAATGTGATTCTTTACAACTCTGATCTCAATAGTCGTTGTGGTATTGCAGCTGGCTGGTTGAGCTCCATGGCTATTGTCAGGTCAAAAGGTGAGCTCATCGAGCGCGATGCTTTTTTTTACCACTATCGAAACTTAGTCCCCTACACGAGGCGACAAAAACTAGATGGCGACGCGATCGCTTTTGAAATGCAAGCAGCTGACCCACGTTTTTCGGCGATTTTGGTCACTAACGAGGCTTCAGCGAATCTGGCTTCAGAGTGTTTGCAATTTGGAGCCGCAGCTCATCCAGATCGAAAGGTGGCATTGGCGAAAGCCCTGCAAGAATACCACATCATGAGGTATACCCATCAGAGGCATCCGGGGCGTTGTGCTGAGCGCGCGCAAAATCAAAAGCTCATCACCGACATTTTAGACCTGCATCACGTTCATTCAAGAGACCTACGCAACCGCACTCGATTTCATCAGCTCTGTCGAGTTCGTGAAAATTCGCCGAGAGAGAATCTCAATTCAAGCGGTTGGGTGATTGAAACCCTAGAGAGTCCCATTCGGGGGCTACATTACGTTCGCTGCGAACACGGTGACCTCATCAAATTGACGTTTGGAGTTCCTGAGCCATTCGCGAACTCTTCTGAGGATGAATTGCTTCATCCATTTTGGTAGTGTAAAATTCGTCCGACCTTTTAAAGAAAGTACTCTCGCTTCTGAATCGTGTATTGGGCAATTTTTTTGTGAAGGTGGGTTCTCTCGACCTGAAGAATTTCTGCGGCTTTTGATATGTTGCCGTTGGTTTTTTTCAATATACTCACGAGGTATTCGCGCTCTGAGCGCTCGCGAAAGTCTTTCAATGACAGATCTTCACCTTCAACGGATTTGGCCACATCAGTGCGACCGAGCTGATCTAAGAAATGTCGGGGTAAATCACCGAGACTGATAGTACTGCCGCCCATGATGACGAGTCGCTCGACCAGATTCTGAAGTTCACGAATATTTCCTGGCCAAGGGTAAGAACGTAGGGCGTCTAGCACCGCTGGTTCAAACGACTTTTCTTTCATTCCGTTAGACGCGCAGTACCGACGACAGAACCAGGCCACCAATAGCGAGATGTCTTCTGGCCGCTCGCGCAAGGGTGCTGCCTGAATGGGTACCACATTCAGCCGATAAAAAAGGTCTTCACGAAATCTGCCGTCTGCCACGTCTTGCTTAAGGTCTCGATTGGTTGCCGCGATGAGCCTGATATTGATCGGTTGAGTGCGTTCTGAACCCAGTTTTTGAATTTCTGAATTCTGAATCGCACGAAGCACTTTAGCCTGAGCGTTTAGCGCCATATCGCCGATCTCATCTAAAAAAAGTGTGCCGAAATGAGCTTGTTCAAAATACCCACGCTTAGTGTGGGTAGCGCCCGTAAATGCCCCTTTTTCAAATCCGAAAAGTTCGCTTTCAATCAGGGTCTCAGGAATCGCCGAGCAGTTGACTTTAACGAATGGGCGTTTGGCTCGATCGCTCTGGTCGTGAATTTGCCTGGCAATGAGTTCTTTGCCGGTACCGCTTTCACCTTGAATCATGACCGTGGCCTGAGTGCGAGCGACCTTCGCAATTTCTTGGGTGACTCTTTGTAGGGCCTTCGAGTGACCAATCATCTCGGTGGTGCCGGTTGTTTGCTTGAATGCCTCTACTTTGGTTTTTAGTGCTGTAAATTCGAGGCAACGCTGAACAGTGATGGCCAATTTTTCGCTATTAAAGGGTTTTTCAATAAAGTCGAAAGCCCCGCTACGTACGGCCTGCGCTGCTTCACTCAGGCTTGCGTTTCCAGACACAAAAATTACAGGAGTCAAGATTTCTGACCCCAGCATTTTTTGAAAAAGTTCTATTCCAGAGATTTCTTCCATTCGAATGTCTAAAATGGCCAAGTCGTATGGCTCGGTGTTTAGTAGGCGAAAGGCCTGTATCGGGTGTTCGCAAACGTGTACGGTATAACCTTCGTTTTGAAGAGCGAGCTGCAGGGCGCGACGAACATTCGCTTCGTCGTCGACAACGAGAATCTTGATTGCCTCGCGCTCTAAATTCATGTTCTTCATCCTCTCATACAGAAAATTCTGGCAGGTCGATCAAAAATGCGGCTCCCTCGTTCTGCTCAATGCAGCAAATGCTGCCTCCGTGTTCGACGATTACCTTTTTTACAATCGAAAGACCCAGACCCATGTTTTCATGGTTCTTCTTGGTTGAGAAGTAGACATCGAAGATTCGCGCACGAATCTCCGGCGAAATACTCACACCTGAGTTGGCTATCTCTAGCTGAAACCTATTTTGGAGATGTTTGAGTGTGATCGCTACTTGAATTTGCCGATCGGGATTGGCCTCGACTGCATTATTAATGAGGTTGGTCAAAACTTGACGAAAAAGTCCGGCATCTATTTGTGCTAGCACCTCTCGATCTGCCGCCTCCAATAACAGTTTGAGCTCAAGCCGTGGCCAGGTTTTTTCGTACAGAGCCGCGTAATTTTCTAAAAATGACACGAGATTTACGGGTGCCAGCTTCGCGTTCGGAAGTTTGGCGAACCCGCTAAAGTGTTGCACCATTTTTCTCAGGTGGCCCACTTCTTCGCCGACGATTCGTTTTGCCTCGTTGAGTTCTTTTTCAAAAGCCCCTCGATCTTTTGTCTCGAATGATCTCGGTAGGCCCGACACCAAAAGCTCAATGGGTGTAAGCGGCCCCTTGATTTCATGGGCGAGCTTTTGGGCCATGCCTTGCCACTGGTTGACCGTTTCAAGGTAATTAACTTTTTCGCGCCTTTGCATCAATTCGTCTACCGTCCGCGAAAACCGCCTTGAAATGCTTTTGCCAATCAGAGCCGCCGCGATTAGGGCAAAAACCAGGGCAAGAGAGACACCGCCAATAAAGTAGATGAACAACGAGCGGCTAAGCGCCAACTTCACGGCATCTGAGTCTTGATAGACGGTTTGAAGCTCGCGGCTTTCATCAAACTCTCGTTTCAGGGTCTGCTCGTCAAAGGCTTTGAGTCGTTTTAGGTCTCTGAGGCGCTCTTGGTGGCGCTCAATGAGTTTCGGTATCGCGGGGTTAAATCCGAGATTCAGCGAGCGCATCACCACTTCATTTGCCAAAAAATACGAGGCCGCCATGGGCAGAACCGCGAGAATCAAGATCGTTATCAAGAGCTGAAGGCGTATTTTGTTCTTCATAGTTGGTTCTTCACATTCTTTTCAATGGGTTAAAACCTCATCTTGGGTGCGAAGATCTGAGATTCGAAAGGCGCTCGAGCGAACTTCGGTTTTCCATGAAAGACTCGCTAACCCCGCATTTAAGTATTCGCCAACAAGGGCAGAAAAGAGCGGATTTGACGGTGTCGTGCGTGTCTGCTCTGCGCCAGTATTGATCGAGTTTTCAGAAATCCATTTTCGAACCGCGGTAAGTCGATCTTTTTGAATCGGGTCTAAGTAGACTTGAACCACTATTGATGTTGGGGCGTTCAAATCAAGGCTTGAAAGTGCCTCGAGTGGCAAGAAAACCACTTTTTCTACCCGACTGATGACTTCTGCTGGCGTCTTGAATGTCGTGGTTTTTTTCACTTGTCCAAAAAGTTCGGTGCTGTGAAAAACCTCGTTCCAAAGGTCGTAGTAAACGGCAAAGACCAGCTGTTTTTCGGGTCCTGAGAATTTTGGATTTTTAACACTAATATTGTATAGCAATGTGGTCGTGAATCCATTTTTGAGGTTTTTTGATAGCTGTTCATTTGGAAGATCAGTGATTCGCAGCACTGCGCCTAGAGAGTCGCCATTGCGAAAAGGGGTCAGTTCGTTAGCAGACAAAAGACCCGAAAACAGCAAAAAAGCAGCAGTTACAGAGTAAATTCGGGGCGTCATTGTGCACCTCCGAAGTGTTTGTCTTTTTGTACCATGGCGAAAAGGTTGACGGTGCCGAAAGACGGCACATCGAGAGTGAGCCCTGCACGCACGGCTGGGCTCGTAACTGCGTAAAATCCCGTATGGCTGCCATACCCCAATCCGAGACCCTTAAAACCCGCATCAATAGTGAGTCGGGCTCTGCGAATACCGCTGGTGTTGTCAGTGGGTGACCCTTGTTTCAGGTCATATCCGTAGCCCACGCCAACGTTTGGAACATCGTTGAAATTTGAGGCGCCTGTGATGCGGGTATCACCCGAAAACGCAGAACTATTTTGACCGGTACTCATGAGATTCAGCGATAACGTCGAGCGGGGGCCCACGCTCCAATATTTTCGATATCCGCCAGCAAGGTCAAAAATTGCAAAATCTCCGAAGGTCCAATCCAGGTTCATGAGAAAAACCGAACCTTTTGTGGCAAAATTCACGTCATCTAAACTGTTCCAACCGTAGGTAGTGTTTAATTTATTTGGCCATTGGCCACCCAAGAAGTCGTAGCCATAGCCGATATGAAGAAAAGAAAACTCGCCGAATCGGTATCCCAGGCCAATCTGAGGCATCAAAACTCTTTTGAAATGCGATTCCCTTTTACCTACATAAAATAGCAGATATTCATAACTGTGTAGTGAGTATTCTAATCCCGTTGTTAAGTAGAACCTTCGGCTGCCAAAAAGGTGTGGATCGACATATTCAACCTTTGTTGAGGCCGCAGAATCCTGTAAGTTATACAATAAATAAGAATTGAAACTCTTCACTCCTTGAAATGATCCTTGAAGAATTTTGCCGGTACCAAAAAGATTTCGGTGGCCAAAAGTTGTTTTCAAGCCAGGCCGAAAAACACCGTTATCGACAATTCCTCCGACGGTCAAATCTGCGAAAAGTGGCGACTCTTCTTTCACCTGAATCTTGAGTATCACCTTGCCAGGCTCAGAGCCTTTTTCGAGGGCGAGATCACTTTCTTTGAAAAGACCCATTAACCCCAAGCGAATGCGAGCGTTGGCAATTTCGCTTTCGTCGACTTTATCTCCGGCGGTGATTCTGACTTCTTCTTGAATGGTCTCGCAGGTGGTGCGCTCGTTTCCGACGCATTCTATCTTTTCAATCACCAGCTGATCTGGCGTGAGCACCTGAATGTCTTCACCCCAGGCAACACTTGCCACCGTTAATCCCAGTACCCCTATTGCTCCTAGTATCATTCGTTTCATAAACTTACCTTTCTTGCCGAGCTAGAGAGCAAGCGTTGGGCCACAGCCGCATTTCAATATCTATTCAATATCATGAATGATTCGAGACCTGCTTCATATATTGGGGTGTATCTAGAATAAGACAGTTGTGGTGAGTTGTAACCTTGAAAATCCAGTTCAATGACTAACCGCAATCCGTGTCCACTAAATTAATTGTGCATTGGTGAAGTTTAATCGACATTTCAAAATCGAATTAGGCTCCCGGCGTTTGAAATCGAGGAGACCAGCTATAGTAAAAGGCGAACTATTTATTTCTTATCTTAGTTCAGGCATAACCCGTTTCATAAAATCATCAAACAAGGGAACGGTAAACTCAGTGTCTCCATACGAAGGACTATAGATCATTCCCTTTTTAATAAGATTATTTCGAACAGGTGCAACGCTCTGTGGTTGGACATTCAGTTTTTCAGAAATTTCGCCCGAACGCTGAGCCCCAGGCCCCAAAGCCGCGAGAGCTCGAAGGTATTCTTTTTCCCTGGGGGTTAGTCGATCAAAACGAACGCGAAAAAAGCTCTCATCCAATCGAGCAAGGGAGGCGACGGTAGCTTTTTCTATGATATCAATTTCAATTGGGGAGGTTGTGGCAAGGTTCCAGGCCTGATATCCCCATTCTTGCAAAAAATAAGGGTAACCTTGCGTTTGAGAAATAATTTCTATGAGAGCTTCTTCTGAAAATTCTGCACCCTGCTCTTTTACAGGCTGTTGAAGTGCAGCAACGGCATCACATTTTTCGAGAGGGCCTATTCTTGGAAAGTCAAATAGGCGTTCGGCATATGATTTTGATTTTCCAGTTAAGCCAACTAGCTGGGGGAGGCCCGCCCCGACGAGAACGAGGGGTAACTGTTTTTGAGAAATTTTGTGAATGGCCATGATCAGTGCGCTTAGTTCAGTTTCAGTCAAATATTGGAGTTCGTCGATGATAATTGCGACAGCTGTTTTTCTATCTAACGCTGCCTCAGCGATGGAAATTAGGAGGGAGGGAAAATCGGATTCGATGTCACCACTATCTGCGGTTCCTGTTTCCGGATCTACATCTAGTCCAAATTCAATATCCTGAATTTTCATTTTTACGCCATTCAGAAAGCTTTTCAGAACACGGAAACTTCGCTTAACTTTTTCGCTTACATTTTCCATTCGATCTAAAGTGAAAAGTAGTTGTCGAAGTTGGGGGAGAAGTAGCGCAGCCAGCGACTTTTTCTCATGAGCTTCAACAAAAATTGCCTTATAACCTTTTCGTTCGGCTATGGTGTTTATCTGATTTAGAAGTACGGTTTTTCCAACTCCCCGAAGACCGATGAGAAGAAAACTTTTTTCTGATTTTCCAGCTTTGAGACGAGCTAGAGCCACGTCAGCTCTTTCGAGAATTGCCTTCCGGCCAGCCAATTCTGGGGGGGGGGAGCCAGCTCCTGGGGAGAATGGATTTTGAAGCGGATTCATATCTGGAGGTTATATCAAGTTTAGTAAGTTATATCAATAAAATAGTATAACATGGTAAACTTAGTATAACTATAGACGGCGGCCATTTTTTTCACTGTGACACAACGAAAAATTCAACAACTCCTCTAATTGATAAATAGGCACATAATGTGTACATTGTACCTACGCTGTTCGCGTGGGATCCCAAAAAAAATGAGGAACTCAAATTTGAAGGACGCCCAACCTTTGAAGCCGCTGTGGAGTCTATCAGACGGGGGGTATTGAAAGATGGTGAAAATCCTATTCACGCTGGGCAACGGCTTTTCGTTGTGATGATTAACAATTACCCCCATGCGGTTCCATATGAGGTGCGTGGTAACATCATTTGGCTGATCACCGTTTATCCCACAAGAAAGCATAAAAGGTAACCTATGAATAAGAAATATGATCCTGAAAAAGTGAAGCTCGACGCTTACGAGCAGAGCATCGAGAACGCCATCGATCAGGGCAAATTGAAGAAGCCCTCACCAAAACGAATGAAGGAGTTGAGAGAGGCGGCTACAGCCACGCTCAAGGTACTGAAAGACACTCGAGCCAATATTCGCATCAATGGGCTGGATATGCTGGCCCTTCGTCGAAGAGCGCAAGAAGCTGGATTGCCCTATCAAACTTTCATTGCCCATATTATGCACCTCTATTTGACTGATCAACTTGTGAATTTGCAAGAGGTGCAAAAGTTGGCGGCTGCTGGCATTTTCGATCGCAAGAAAACGGGGACTTAGGGCTTTGGTTCAAAAGGAGTTGAGTAAATGACTTTAAAGAATAAAAACTCAAAAAAGCGAGCCAAGACGCTGCTCCTTTTCTTAAATACCTAAAGGAAGTCGAAAAATGCAAAAAATAGCGGGGATTGTGGCTCTTCTGGTAGCAATTACCCAGAGTGCCGTTGCCGACCACAGCCAAACGCACCTGGAAAATCTGAAAAAACGATATCCTTTTGGGTTGATCGGGGATGACTACGGACTTTTAACCCAAGAAGATCTCGCAATCAATACTTGCAATGTTCTGCAGCTAACTCCTTTCCCTGAAGAAAAGAATATGGCCTACCCTTATTGGCAATGCTTTCGTGTTAAAGATACGAAATTCGAGTGCGACAGTTTGGGTTACGATTCTGTCACCAGAAAAGAAACTGGGTATATGGCAATCGATGCGATAGGGAATGGCGGATTACACTCCTATCTGGCTCGAGATGCGATCGATATGCGGGGCTGCAGAAAGTGGCGTAAAGTTTGGAAACAAAAAACCTACGGTCAACAATACGTCTGTCTGTCAGGCTCTTACGGGGCTTATAGCGGCGTAAGAGCCGGCCTGAGAGAAACTGGGTGGGTCTTCGATAAATTCAAAACTCGAAAAGGTTGCGAATCTTTTTTCGTAGGAGAATGCAGCCTCAAAAAGCAGAAAAAAGAATCCTGTTTGTTGCCAAACGGGTAATCGATTGCACATGCCGGGTTCTGATGCCGAAAATCGCTCGAACTACCTCTCGAAAATCTCTTTCGCGATAATCAGGCGCTGAATTTGACTGGTGCCTTCGT
Organism: Oligoflexia bacterium; assembly: GCA_903895855.1. Taxonomy (GTDB): domain Bacteria; phylum Bdellovibrionota; class UBA1018; order UBA1018; family UBA1018; genus CAITVN01. The sequence continues at coordinate 12,059 of CAITVN010000180.1, forward strand.
AGATTTGATAAATCTTGGCATCGCGCATGAGTTTTTCGACAGGGTACTCTTCTGAGTAGCCGTAACCACCAAAGACCTGAACTGCATCGGTTGCCACTTTCATAACGACGTCTGCAGCAAACGCTTTTGCCATAGCGGCCCATTTGGTGTTGCGATCACCGCGATCGATCATCCATGCGGCCTTGTGAACCAAAAGTCTAGCGGCTTCGATGTCTTTTGCCATATCGGCAATCATGAAACTGATTGATTGAAATGCGGCGATCGGTTGGCCAAACGATTTTCGAGTTTGTGCATACTGAATGGCTTCGTCCATTGCACGGCGGGCAAGACCAACGGCACCAGCTGAAACGGCAGGTCTCGTGTGGTCAAACGCCGACATCGCGATCTTAAAGCCCTGGCCTTCTTGGCCAATGCGCCATTTTTCAGGAACTTTGACGTCTTCGAAGGTAATCCCTCTGGTGTCACTGGCTCTTTGACCCAAGTTCCACTCTTTCTTTCCAACGGTAATGCCCGGAGCATCTGCTGGAATTGCAAAGCCAGACATGCCGCGGTGTTTTTGTGAGGGGTCGGTGTAGGCCAACACGAAATACCAATCGGCGACGCTGGCGTTCGTGATCCACATCTTTGCACCATTAATGATGTAGTCAGTGCCCACTTTCTTGGCAAGGGTTCGAATTCCGGTCACGTCTGATCCGGCGCCTGGCTCGGTCACGCAGTAAGCGGCAAACTTGGGTTCAGCGGTGAGTCTTCCTAAAAATTCTTTTTTCTGTTCGTCAGTGCCCGCAACGATTATCGGTGCGGCCGCCAAAGTATTGGCTTCCATCGCGGTTGCGATGCCGGTGCAACCGTAGGCGAACTCTTCAGTGATGATACAGCCCTCGAGTACCCCGAGACCCAAACCGCCGTATTCTTGCGGTACGTGAGTGTTCATTAATCCGAGCTCCCACGCTTTTGTGGCGATTGCTCTTGGGTATTCTCCGGTTTTATCGTGGTGAGCGGCCTTCGGAAGAATTTCTTCTTTGGCAAATTTTCTCGAAAGTTCTTGAAGCTGTTGTTGTTCGTCTGAAAGTGTAAAGTCTATCATTTAATTGAGTTCTCCTCTTTGGCTTGACAACTTATCGTATTCGACCTTGGATGGGGATGCAATCACAAGAAATCTAGGCCTTCTTATAGGAGAAACCGACTCATGACTTCACCCCAAACCATCACTCGAGCACTTTATAATCTCGATGCCGAGAATGCACATGACTTCGCCGTGCTGATGATACGCATGCTGGGGCGAATGAGCCCAAAATTCTTAAGGGGCTTGTCAGGATTTTCACAGGCTCTGGCCCAAAATACGAAAAAATTTAAAGTTGCCGGTATTGAATTTGATTCGATGCTTGGACTTGCCGCGGGCTTTGACAAAAATGCTGAGATCTTACCCTTCTTGCCTCAGTTCGGCTTTAGTTTTGCCGAAGTTGGCACGGTTACACCAATGGCTCAGATCGGTAATTCGCGCCCACGCCTCTTTCGGCATCGCAGTGATTTGTCGATTTTTAATCGAATGGGTTTCAACAATGATGGAGCTGAAGTGGTAGCAGATCGGGTAAAAGATGCACGTGAGACCCTGCCTTCGACTTTCAGAGTTGCCATAAACATCGGAAAAAACAAAGCGACTGAGCAATCGCAGGCACATCGTGACTTTAGAAATTCGCTCAAGCCGTTCATTGGGTCGGTAGATTTTGCAGTCATCAATGTGAGTTCACCGAACACTCCTGGGTTGCGCAGTCTTCAAACAACCCAGAATCTCACACCGATCATTGAAGAGGTTCAACTTGAGGCCAGCCGAAACAAAGGGCGACCCCTACCCGTATTTCTCAAACTCGCACCTGACCTTTCAGAGTCTACTCTTGAAGAAATTCTGAACTGGGGAGCTGAGAAGGGGTTATCGGGATTCGTTTTGACCAATACCCTGGGCGGAGAGTGGAATACTCAGGCAGTTTCTCTCACGGGCGGGTGGAGCGGTCGACCGCTCACACTAAAAGCGACCGAGGTCCTTCGACGGGCGAGAAGAGTCACTCAACTTCCTATTATTTCGGTGGGAGGTATTTTGTCTGAATCAGATGCCTTAGAGCGGGCACGTCTGGGCGCTGATCTGATTGAAATCTACTCGGGATGGGTCTTTGGGGGGCCGGGGTTTCCAGTGAGACTGAGAACCGTTCTTCAGTCTGTCAGTAAAAATTAGCCAATTCGAGCCACAAAAAACACAAAAGCCGTAGAGGGCGAACCCTCTACGGCTTTTGTTGTTTCTTTTAGAAACCTAACGAAAAGTTATTTCTTCTTTTTCGCAGTTTTCTTTTTAGTAGCTTTCTTCTTAGTAGCTTTTTTCTTAGTAGCCATTTTTAGTTTCCTCCGTAAAAAGTGTCACTGATGATTTGGGTAACACTGTTATCTCTTATGTTACTCGGTTTAGTTGAGTAATCAAGAAGTGAAATCAAAAAAAAACATTTTTTTTCATTTTTTTTCATCTGAGTAGTCTTTTTTTAGAATCGATTGCTAAAAAAAATGTCTCATCAGTTTCAAAGTTCCAATGAAATTGATTTGTGCTACATGAGGCTCATGAGAAAAGTAGAGAAACACACAATATCAAAAAAACACTTAATATCAGCTTATTTTTTTGCATTTTTTGCACTAGAATTTTTTGTATTTTCGGTACCGATCTTCGCGTTTGATTCGAAATTAGAGAAAGATCCAACAATAAATCTCGAAAATCTCAAATCTGAACTGCTTCGGGCCAACGAGCGCGGAGTCGGCCAAGTGGTGAACGTTCGTTATACTTACCAGGGTGGAAACTACTATTCTGATGCTTCGGCACTGATTTCTGGCGTTTCTAAAGCCAAGTTGATGGCTGTTGCCGCTGATTATGATCATTATGTCGAGATGAAAATGCCTAATGTGGTGGTGAGTAGGGTCGTTGAACGGCAAAGTAATACTTTGTTCACCTTTACTCAGATGTCTTATCGCGGTCAGGTGTCAAAACATTACCTCGAAGTGCGAAATTCTGAAAACGCGATGGAATGGCAACTCACCGATAAGCAACCTCAGTGGCTTTTTGATGAAGATTCGTCTTTTGCTCGTCTTGATGGGTCTTGGTACGTTGAAAAGTTAGAAGATGGTAACACTTATGCTCGTTATTACCTTTCTGCTGATTTTAGCAGTCATATTCCTGAATTTATCATTCGCTGGGTAGCAAGGCGGCAATTCACCGAGGGAGTTAGGCAAGTGATTGAACAGCTCGCAAATGCCGCGAGGATGTGAGAGATTAGTTTTACGAAATGGATGCCAAAGAGCGGTCAAAGCGAAAACGTGAGTGGATATTAGCAGGATTTCTCTGTTTTCTATTTATTGCGCTCACCATGGGCGAGTTTCGCTTATCTAAGCTTTCAAGCACCCTTCCTTTTGTTAATTCGATCTTCTTCTTCGGACTACTCAACATTAACTTGGTTATTTTGCTGGGTCTGGCGTGGCTGGTCTTTCGAAACATTGGAAAACTCCTCATTGAGCGGCGAAGAAAGGTTCTCGGGGCTAGACTAAAATCCAAGCTGGTGGTCTCGTTTGTGGGTTTTTCAATTATTCCCACGCTCGTGTTGTTCACCATTTCGGCGACCTACATCAATTCATCGTTCGACAAATGGTTTTCGATAAAGATTTTGAATACTTTGCAGACATCATTAGATGTGACGAAGACTTATTATCGAACAGCAGATCAGATTGCTCTTCATTTTGCTGAACACATTGCCAAGGGCCTAACTAAGCGGCTTAGGGTTGAACCTCACGACGGTACGTTTAAAGAAAATTCTTCATGGATCGCCGAATTCTTGATTGGCCAAAGAGAACTTCTTGCCTTGAATGCAGTCGAATTTTACGCCGACGCCTTCGATGAGCGCATTTTAGTTCAGGCAACTGAGGGCACTGATTCGGGAGCCGGTTATCCGCGCTTAAGTTACGACCAACTCGAGCGGGCGTTTGCGGGCGAAAAATTTACCTACCTCCAACACTTGGGGGGGGGCGATCTGATTCGAGTCTTGGTTCCTATTGTCATTGAAACGAATAGCCGGGGTTTGTTTTATCAGGCGGCAAACGCAGTGGTGGTGGTGAATACGTTCATTCCGGTTACACTTTCGAATAAAATAGATGAGATCGCCAGCGCAGTCGATGATTATCGAGACATTAATCCGCTCAAATATCCCATGAAGACGACGTATTTAGTGATCTTAATCATGATTACGCTAGTCATTATATTTGTCGCTATTTGGGTTGGTTTGTTTCTCGCGAAAGAACTCACAGGCCCGGTTGAGCGACTCGTGATGGGGGCTCGAGCGGTCGGAGCCGGAAACTTAGATGTTCATGTGGCAGCATCAGGTTCAGACGAAATATCGGTATTGGTTGATTCGTTTAATCGAATGACTCAGGATTTAAAAGAGAATCAATCCAAGCTAACTGAAACCACAATTGACCTCGAAAAACGCAAGCTGCAGCTTGAGGCCGTGTTGACGAATGTGGGTGCGGGGGTGTTAGTTGTGAGTGACCAGGGTATCATTCTTACTTTTAATCGAGCACTTTCAGAATTGCTCGATCAGGTTGCCGAGGCCTCACTCAATCGTCACTATGAAGAGGCATTTCGTACCTCGATGCCCGCGCTCTTTGATTTTGTCGAAAAAGCGATGGAATCGTTTCGTCTGGCCGAGTCTCCAAAAGGTGAGAACGGTTATTTTACGATTCAAACTAAGAAAGAACCGAGAACTTTGGCGGCGATGGCCACGCCTCTGAGAGATCAAGAGCGAGGTTCGTTGTGGGGCATGGTTGCTGTCTTTGATGACATGACGCAACTCTTGAAGGGCCAGCGAGAAATGGCATGGCGAGAAGTTGCTAGACGAATTGCTCATGAAATCAAAAACCCACTCACACCAATCAAGCTTTCGGCCCAGCGACTTCAGAGACGGTTCAATGGGTTATTAGGAAAAGAAGGTGAACTGCTTAAAGAATGTACCGACACCATCATTCGCCATACCGATGAACTGAAAGAAATGGTGAATGAATTTTCAAATTTTGCGAGATGGCCCGAAATTGCTCCCTCGACTAATGATCTCAATCAGGCCTTACAAGAAGTGATCACGCTTTATCAGCAGGCGCATTCAGGCGTGAAGTTTACCACCGACTGGGATCCCACTTTAGGAAAATTTGATTTTGATAGAGATCAAGTTAAACGGGTATTGATCAATTTGCTTGAAAATGCAGTTTCAGCTCTGAAATCATCTAAGAAAATGATTCAACCCGAACTAAAAGTTGAAACTCATTTCAATCAAGAGCTGAAACTAGTGGTTTGGTCAGTTGAAGATAATGGCCCTGGAATGAAAGATGAAGTGAGAGATCGAGTTTTTGAGCCCTATTTTTCGACGAAGTCAGAAGGAACCGGTTTGGGTCTCGCAATCGTAAAAAGAATCATTAATGATCACAACGGAGTCATTCGGGTTCAATCTGAAGTGGGCAAGGGTACCAAGTTTCTCATAGAGCTTCCGGTTTTTACCGGCAGTAGAGGTGTCTGATACATGGTGAAAAATATATTAGTGGTCGACGATGAGCGGTCTATTCGCGATATTCTGAGTGCGGCACTAAAAGATGAGGGATTTCGAGTTCGATTAGCGTCAAACGGACAAGAAGGAATTGACCTTGTTCGCGCTGAGAGGCCTGACGTGATACTTCTCGATATTTGGATGCCTGAGATGGATGGCCTCGAGGCCTTGAAATTGATTAAGAATGAGTGGCCCGATCAACCTGTAGTTATGATGTCGGGACATGGAAATATTGAAACCGCGGTGAAAGCGACCAAGCTGGGTGCTTTTGATTTTGTTGAGAAGCCACTGTCGCTCGAAAGACTTCTCGTTTTGATTCAGAATGTCGGGCAGATTCAAGACCTTACGCGCGAGAATCAAGCACTGAGAAAGCAAGTTGAAAAGACCAAGCATCTGATTGGCACGAGTCCTGGGATGAAGTTGATTCATGACATGATTAAGAGAGTGGCTCCCACCACAGGATCGGTTTTGATTACGGGCGAGAATGGCACCGGCAAAGAGTTGGTTGCTCAGAGTTTGCATGCTCAATCTTCGCGTTTCTCTAAGCCCTTTATTGAGGTCAATTGTGCGGCGATTCCAGAAGAGCTCATTGAAAGTGAGTTGTTTGGGCACGAAAAGGGGGCATTCACAGGGGCGACTCAGCTTCGGCGTGGAAAATTCGACCTAGCAAACTGCGGTACGCTTTTTCTTGATGAGATCGGAGACATGTCACTCAAAACTCAGGCTAAAATCTTGCGAATCTTGCAAGAACAGAAATTTGAACGAGTTGGCGGAAGTCAGACTATTACGGTTGATGTTCGAATTGTAGCGGCAACCAATAAAGATCTCAAAGCAGAGATTCAACGTGGTAGCTTTCGAGAAGACCTTTACTATCGCTTGAATGTAGTCCCCTTTCAGTTGCCTGCGCTCAGAGATCGCAAAGATGACATCACCGATCTCGCTAAACATTTTTTGAAAGATTTTGCTAGAATTCATGATCGCAAAGAGCGCGAATTGCTTCCAGAGGCTTTTCGCGTTTTGACTGAATACTCTTGGCCGGGCAATGTACGCGAACTCAAGAATTTGATGGAGCGCCTAATGATTTTGACTCCGCTTGAAGCTGAGGGTAGTAAAATATCAGCTGCCGATCTGTTTCAATTCTTAGAGGGAGTTTCAATTTCTGAAACTGAGTCTGTCTCAGAAGATACCGGCCCGAACAAATCGATCGCCGTGAACCTCAAAGATGCTCGACAAGAGTTCGAAAAGGACTTCATTTTGAAGACGTTGAAAGAAAATGATTTCAATGTGTCAAAAACTGCTCAAGTGCTAGGGGTTGAGAGAAGTCACCTGCACCGAAAAATCAAATCATTTGGAATAGACGTCAAGGACTTGAGTTAGGTAAACTAGACTCGGCCGCGCTTAGCGAGTCATTATTAATTTTAGCTATAAGCTTCTCGGTATTTGTAAAAAGACATTCCGCAGCCGCGGCGGGCCTATTTTTAGAGAAGACTCGTGGCTATCATTCCATTTATGCTCCCCAAACATCCTGTTTTCTTGCTTTCGGCATCCGTGCCTCGCAAGAGTCGCATAAATGGAATGATAGC
>CAITVN010000181.1 GCA_903895855.1 Oligoflexia bacterium
GTGAGCGCCTGCACCTACATGCGCCGAGGCATTGCGGCCAACCCTTACATTGCGGAAGGGCTCACAGGCCGCACCCTCATCAGGGAGCATTTGTACTGGCATGCCAGCAGCCGGTATGGCCCGGACTGGGCGACAGACTACCTGAGCGCGCCAGTGTGCGACTGGTCAGCGCAAGAGATCGACTTTGTTGACTGGGTGTTTAACTCGGCGGCAGTGCTGCGTGAGCGCGCCAGCCTGATGGAGCAACACGAAGGGCTGCCCTACGAACGCGATGCTGTGCGCCGGGAGCCCTTTGCACTGCGTAGTTCTTACTTCGCCAGCGAGTTGACCGATGACTTGTCCATAGCGATGGTGAGAAAGATTCAGAACCGCTATGGCGTTGAAATCTGGCCTTGGGAGCGTGCGGGATTTTTCTGAATGCGTCTCCGATGGTGAATCGGTTGACGAATGCAACCGCAATGGCGCTGATGCCATCCAGCTGCTTTGCAAGTCAATGGGCTCCCCGTACGCGGTATGCGGGCCTCTGCTGCTGCAGTCTCCCGAAATCTCTCGGAGTCTACGGGGGCGACAGGCGAACGTCATACCAGTACCCGCTTGTAAAGTGCTTCGTAGTAGCCTCGTGTCACCCAAATGCATCACAGCCAGCCCTTGTACCAGTAATAGGAAATTGCAAGGTACTCGTAGCAAATCACCCTAATCTGATCAACACTAGCGCTCCACTGCGGACTCGCTTTTGGAGTATCTACAACTGCTGGCGCCAGCACCACGAGCTCTGGCATTGCTTTTCTCCAGACCCAGAGGGCACGACGGGAATGGTATGGTGAGGTAATCAACAGAATCGACTTCGCTCTTCGCTCGGCAAGAGTTTCTTTAACAAAAGATACATTTTCAAATGTGCTACGAGGGTATTTTTCAAGAATTTTAATGGCGCGGTCTGGCACACCTCTATCGATCAATAATGACCTGATAATCTCCACCTCGGAAAAAGTCTGATCTTTTCCCGACGACAGTACGATTAATGGAGCATATCCGGACTTATAGTAATGAATAGCATCAAGCGTTCGTCGCTGATAACTCTGATTAATATAACTTGATTCGCCATCACCACTAAACACCACAATGGCGTCAGCTACTTTCGGTGTGTGACGAACGGCTAGTTGATCACCAGCGAACCACACGAGTGGTGTATGAGATACCAACAGATAGCCAGCCACCAACAACCCTAGCCGTCTCACCCAATGGCGTCGACGGCGTTTGTAGAACACAATAAGTCTTTCTCGCCAGTCTTCCCTTTTAGTAAGTTTTTCGGTCAAATGCTGCTCAATCACTTGAGAAATCTCTACAAACCGCTGATCCCATCCGTTACGCTTGGCAACCGTTATTCTCATCTGTTGCTTGGCACCGCGAGACTCGTCAAGCGCGCCCCGAACCTTATCAATGAAATCTGTCGCATTGTGACCAATCTCAACCACGGCACCGTGTTCTTCAATAAAACGCCGTATTTCACGCATATTGGTTGCGACCACTGGCACACCCATTGCAAGATATTCGTTTAGCTTACAAGAATAAACGCTATCTGTAAACTGATTCACCACATAGGGAATGAGCGCAACATCGAACCCCTTAATGTAAGTTGGAATCTCATCGTGCGGCCGCGCTCCAAACAATTTGATATTGGAGCACGCATCAAGACGACTGACATCTGCGTACCTTGGCCCTACAAGCGCAAACGTCACCGAAGGCATATGCGTCGCCAAACGCACCATGAGATCTTGGTCCATTACACCGCTTAAAGCACCCACATAACCAACAATAGGATGCTCCAGAGAAGCCAAATCATCCGGCACTGGTGCATGTTCTCTGGCCTTCGCAAACTTTGCAAAATCGACTCCGGCTGGGAACACATGCACATGTTTAGCGAAAACGCTTGCTCTTTCACGTATTGCCTCCGAAATGGCAATTACCAAATCAGCGCGACGAAATAGCAAATCCTCCCAGGGCCGTAACTTTCCCATAGCTGGCGATGATCCTGCCATGTCATTCGCACAGTAATAAATGACCAAAATGGGATCAGTGTCGTGAATCAATGCCTGCGCCAAAGGAGTAGGAAGGAAAGTCAACACAATCGGGTCATGAAATCGTGCAACACTCATCCATTTGCGCATCGACATGGATAGAATAACTCTGTTAATCCAACCAGCAATATTTGAATACGGAAAAGGGAGAAAAAGTGGTGAAAAAACTGTTAGCCCTGGTTGAATCTCAGTAAAACCTCGCGTACTCCTAAGCCAATTAATAATCCGTTCACGAATACGTCCCATATCGCCACGTCTCGGACCCCGTGCGCCGGTATTCTCAACGAACAGCACCCGATTGCCAGTAGCAACAAACGCGGTTGCCAACTGATGATGCATCTGCCAATGGGTTGACCAATCGATCGAAGAAATGATAATGATGTTCTTATTTATCACAGCCCAATGCCAGAAGTCTATTTGATAAGGATCTCACCATTTCAACTTTGTCAATATATGGCTTGGCAGCACACGCCACCAATTCGCGCGCCGTTCCACGCATTGCCACGGCGAAATACAAGATATTTATGATGGATAGTTCCGAGTTTCTGTAAAATTCAAAACTTTCCGGAAATGTGTCTTTGTGACCAGCATAAACAGGAAGTCCCATCATCAAATACTCCCGCACCTTTAGAGTACATGCCTCTTTCATGTCTTTTCTAAATAGTGCAAATGACGACAACCCAAGCCAGCAACTATCAGCGATCAGCCGTATCTCATCGTGGCTCTTGCGACCGTGCAAAATGATGCGCTCGTCTTTCTCCGCAAGAACCCTATCTCCCAAGGAAAGTTCTCCAACCACGTGCAGCAAAAACTCTTGATTATGCTCTTGCATATTCGAAAGTAGCAGATCCAACCCGTGCCAAGACTCAAAATAGCTCGAAACAAAGAGCAACTCTGGGATGTGACCTCTTTTGTCACTGGCGGTGGGCCTATTGAACATGACCCCATTTGGATAAAGTATCGAAGGTTTTTCGGGTTGTTCAATGCGCTTTTTTTCGTAATCAATAATCTCTTGTGTGACTCCGATAATAGCTGCAGAATTACGAATTGAATATTTTCCAATTATGCGCTCTGCAACAACCCTAATTTTACTTAAAGGCCTATGCGAGGACGTTAACTCTGGAACTTCCAATGTATGGTGAATTAGAAAAACGGGTTTCTTGCACAATAGCGAAAATGCAAATTGAATGGGATCATAAGGCGAGTATCGCAGAATAAATATATCCACCTCCCTTTCAAATACTTTTAGCCAGAGATAATACTCAATCCGAACTCCAAACCAATCTCGCACCTGTGTCAACTTACTTCTATTTGATGTGATAGGCTTACTGAATCTAACTATGCTGTTCTCTGAGGTGGATCCTTGTGGGCAAGACACCTTCACATCCCAATTAAGTCCCAATCCTAGAGCCGCCTCTTTCTCCCAACTCATCTGTTTAAGTATCCCCGCCGATGGGTACCTCAGCAATGCCGAATGCAATACTCTCATAAGACTTTTTCTAATCGATTAATACTTAAAAATCAATTATCTAGTGATGACCACAGAGCGACACACTGCTCGCTATTGAGCGTCCGGGCAATGACGACAACAGGCTGGGATTCCCTCGCCATTGCGAAAAGCCATTTGCATTGACTTGAAGTAGGTATTGGAAAACACATCTGCCTCTTTTAAAAAGTTACCATTTTCGGCGGTTGGTGGCATGATGCGACCACATCCGCTCACATTACCCAACCCATCGACCCGGAGGTAGCGATAGAAACTGACACAGCCCCAGCCCATTTTTGACTCATCACGCTTGATCCAAACCGGCCGGTTTATCTTGAGGCGGCCAGCATATTCTGCTACGAGGTTATGGGTGAAGTCGATATACTCCTGTTCGTCGTCGAAGATGATATTCTTGACGGCGTCGGGTCCAAGTGCAAGGTAGTTTTGGAGGTCCAGTTCCTGGATTCCAACTTCGGCGCATAAGGCTGCAGCGCGGCGCACTCGATCCAAGTTATGCTTAAGCAAAACAACGGAGGCGCTAACGCGAAGGCGGGGATGTTGCATAACCTCCACCTGAGTTAATTGTCGGAGATTTTCCACAAACTGGTTGAAAGTGCGCTCCTTGACCTTCGCGATAGA
>CAITVN010000182.1 GCA_903895855.1 Oligoflexia bacterium
TGAAATCTAGCATCGAGCAAGTGGGTCTGGGTTTAAATCGCTTAGAACAGAAAGTAGACGCCAAATTTTCTGAGCTCAGTGTGAAGATAGACGAATCGATTAATAATCTGGCAGATCACATGAATCGTGGGTTGTTAGCTCGTAGTCAGTTCTGGGACGCCCGCATGGAGGCCAACGACAAGAAGTGGGATGCTCGTATGGCGGCGCAAGATCAGAAGTGGGCCGCTGACCGAGCGGCGCAAGACAAGAAGTGGGATGCTGACAGAGCGGCGCAAGACGCAAAGCTAGAGGTCAACGATAAGAAGTGGGACACCCGCATGGATGCTCATAACGCAAAGCTAGAGGCTTCTTTGGTGTCTCAAAGCGCTGACGTGAAGGCCTTTATGGCAGCTCAGAACGCTGAATTAAAGGCGCTGGTCGACGCGCTAGACGTAAAATCAAACGCCAAACTTCAAGAAATGTACACTCGGCTAGATGCTAAGTATCACGACTCACGCATTTTAGCCGAAGAGCAGAACTCACGAAGTTTGCTGCTTCTTGAGAAGCTCGGAATAATGACCGACAGCCACGTGAAACTTGAAAATCGCGTGAGCGCTCTCGAGTTGCGGTAGCCAATGAGCAGAGTCATGATGAATCTAAAAATTCTTGAACAAGAAAATCCACCCCTGTCGGCCATTCGTGAGATTGCTGAGGGCGGTGAAGAGGCGCTCGGCGCATTGGTTCGATTGCTTGAGCCCTTTGTCGAAGAAACTGCTGATGGCGAGCCGCCTGATTACTTCGCCTGCGAACATGCCCTTCGAATTTTGGCTGTCAAGCAAGACCCTCGCGTGGTTGAACTCGCGGCCGCGGTGATTGACTACCATACCGATGACGAGTGGGATCTCGAGATCATTAACACTGCCGAGCTAGTGTTAGAATCAGTACCGACGGCAGATAATTTTGAAACCCTTTGGGCTCTTTTTAGAAAATACGAAGACGGAATGGCAGGCGACTCATTGTTGCGAGCGGCGGCATCTTGTCGTGTGCCTGATGAACGGTTGCGTCGTGTGCTTCGTGAGCGATTTGATGATAATCCTAGTGAGATTGCCTCGGTGATTGATCACACCTTAGATGCCTATTACTTGCCGATTTTAGAAGCGTGCTTGCGAAGGCTGGCACCGTATGTGAACTATTTGCCTTTTGAGCGAATGAAATTTCCAGAAGTGCATGAGTGGATTGAAGTGGGAGCCGCTTGGTTAACTATTAGCGCTCGCGGCCAAAGTCTCGAAGTGGGGCGGCCAAAACTAAAGAGTTTAGATGAGTGGTATCACCAAAGAGACTTTAGTCAACGCGACTTTGAGTCGACAGAGTATCGCGACAGAATGCTCAAAATCAGAGAAGAGGTAAAGAAAGATCAAGCCACCTTGGAGACGGTTTTTTTTGAAAATTTTCCAGATCGATTCGAAGACGCCGATCTCGACCCTGAGACTCGTTCAAGCATTCATCGGTATTTGTGGGAAATTGACCGCGATAAAAGGGGGCTGTCTACCGGTAAAGCGGCAAAATTGGGGCGCAATGAGCCTTGCCATTGCGGCTCAGGAAAAAAATTCAAAAAGTGCTGCAATCAGTAGGTGACCGAAATCTGCCTGAAGTGGTCGTTTCAATTGACTGTCGTTAGGTTATTTTTAGTCGCTCTAACAAAGACTCGAAAAATTCTACCGACCACAATTTGACTGAGTCTGAATCTTTCAGAAACGGTAAGACATCGTTCTTAGCTGCTTCAAAATCGATATGACGAAACTTCAGCCTAAGAAGGTTGAGTAGTTCATCACGACTGAGGGGTTCGTCAACCGTCCAGCCATTTGACTGACGTAGACGCTTTTCGAGATGGCTCAGGTGTACCGGAATTTCGCGCGCAATGTACCAAGCAAGATCGTAATAGTCACGGCCCTTGACTCGGTTCTGCCATTGACGCTGTAAAACGGCATGTAATTTTCCTGCAAAAAGGTCTGGCTTCTTGTAGGTATTAACCGAAAAATAGATAGGCTGTTGCAACGTCATCGCTTCAGTTTCGAACCCCCTAGGCGGATTCGTATCGACCTCAAACTTTACCCTCAGAAAAGCGCTCTCTTGAGTTCGACTGGCCCACTCATTAGGGACCAGGATTTTGAGAAAATGTTCTTTCGTACCCTCTTTGATAAACGCCGATTCAATCGCCGTTTCGAGTGCCTTATCTCGCGGCAAAATTGACACCTTGAAGCCCATTCCTTTGAGTTCAGCTTCAACTGCATTTAAGTAAGGGGCTAAGCGAAATTCACGGTCGGGAGTCAACAGCGAAAAATCTAAGTCTTCAGAAAATCGGTCGAGTCCGTAAAGAATGCGTAAAGCGGTGCCGCCGTAGAATGCCGCGTGTTCAAAGAATTTAGCCCGCCATAACCCCAAAAGCGCAATTTCTTGAATGATCTCTTTGAGAGCATTTTCGTAATCTCGCCCAGTTTTACACTGATAGCGTTCTAGCATCGATGTGACGGCTGAATTCATTTTGGCACTCCTCTCAACTCTAGCAATTCAATTATTTTAGAAATCGTCTGATTTGAAAAAATTTGATTGATTTCACGAAGTTCGTGCACCTTAAGTCTAACCCAATGCTCTTTTTTAATTCGAAGGTCACTTTCTAAAAACTTTTGTATTTCGGTAGTTGTCTTAAAACCCGAAATTTTATTCAGCACGATATAGTCGCAAAGAGCTTTTTCTTGAGTGGCCATCAAGACGGGGTGAAGTCGATCGATCGACAGCAGTTCAAAACCGATCGCGTATTTTGAAAGCCCCAGGTAGCGGTAAGTGAAGCGGCCCAATGGCGTATCGAACTTTTTGTCTTTTTTGAAAGTAACGCTAGTTACCACTTCGACTCGTTCGGGAATCATGCCGTGAAAAGCTAAAGCGTACTCTAACGAAATATACGAGGGCCCATAGATGAGATTCGCCAACGCTTCTTTGCAGACGGGCGAAAAATTATACTCAGGCCCAAACACATAGAGCCCCTTTTTTACCCTGACAATGACGCCAGACTTTAAAAAGGTATGAATTTTTTGTCGGGGCCCAGCGTATTTTGCCAAGACACTACTCAAAAGAGTGTAATCAAACTCTTCGCGCTTAATCGCCTTGCGGAGCTGAACGGCATTAATAGTTGGCATCGTCCCAAAAACCTCCAGTATGTTATACTATATGTAACATACTGGATTGAGTTGAGTCAATTTTTATCCAATAAGTTAAAACATAATTAAACATACTGGATAAAATCGTGCTCCGAAAATCTTACAGCGACCGTTTTAGCCTTGAAGTTAACTCCAACTTTCCCAGTACTGATTTCTTTCGTCAGTTGACCTCAAAAACATCGGAATGGGTAAGCCCCCCGTCTCTAAACTCTGCATAAACTCTCTGATAGGAAACCTGGGTGCTTGTTGATGAATGGGGGTTGTACGCTCTGGGCTCAGTTTTTTGTGATGGGCTTCGGCCAAATTCATGGGATACAAATAGAATGTACCGATACGACCCGTTAATGATTCGCGCGCCTGATCTTTACTCTGAAACGATGCCGAGCCAGTCATGATAAATTGACCAGGAATTCTTTTTTCATCTACGATCCCTTTTATTTCATCAAAAAGACCTGGAGCTTTTTGAACTTCATCAATAATCAGCGGTCTTGGCTGACGGGCGAGATAAACACTAGCGCTAAGTCTTGCTGAATTCACTTCACTTTCTTTATCTAATGACACGACATTTGTGTCAGGGAGCAGGCTTTTTAATAAGGTAGTTTTGCCCACCTGTCTGAGTCCAAATACCCCAAGGCAAGGCCAGAGTTTTAGGCCTTTGATGATTCGCATTTTCAGTAGCCGATCTCGCGTGTGTGCCATGGTTACCCATTCTACTCAATCTGGATGGTGTTGATAAGTGCTAGTAATTTAATGCACTAAAATGTATTAAATTTGTACTACTTAGAGATGGGTGTTGGGGGGAGAATAACCTTTAGAGCCAAAAAGTGTGCAAGCCGGTACTCTTGGTTGCAATGACATTTTCGCAATAGTGACCGGTGTCTGGATATGGGTTGTCATGCAACAGTGATCGGATCACTTTTCCGGCACTTTTGTTAGTGCCACATAACCCTATCCACCTGGTTTAATGATTTGCGAAGGACAATGGTAAGCCGTTGTTTCTCGCTCTTGAAGTAGGCTTCATCCGGAGCGGCATCACCTTTGATCCACTTCGCTTCGCTTTTTGTAAGCTCTGGGTTGCCCAATTTACTTTTCAAAACTTCTAGGTTAGCTTCAGGATCTGCTTCAAAAACATTCCAGGTCACTGATTCCACTAGGCCAGACTTTCGTCCCACAAAAGCGTACATTCGTCGGTTGTCGGCCCGTTCAGCTCTAATGTAGATCCAAATTTCTCTTGGATCTGACTCAAGAGATTGAACCGTATTCGGAGGCCCTAGTAATTGCTTCATCGCTGTGGCAGAGGTCTCTTGTGGGACAATCTTTCGAGCCAAAACCAGTGTCAATTCCTGATTGCTCGGTTCGGTGTTTGCAGGCGGGTTGACGCTCGGTGCAGTGCAGCCAGTTAACGCAAAACAAGAAAGTGTAATCAGAAATAGACCTGTTTTTATCATTTTTTTCCACTCTTCAATTTGAAGTCCTTGCCGAAATGCTTCTCAATCCAAATATCAGCGTTCGGTGTGACTTTTTGCAAAGTTTTTTTGTCGAAAAGAGAATATTCAACATGGTTAGCAAAATCTTTCGACGGCGATGTTTGGCCATCTTCGGCCACAAATGATTGCTTGCCTCTCTGATTGCTTCTTCGGTGGCTCAAAGCGCTGACGTGAAGTTTAGACTAGATACCGCCAGCCTAGGCTTCTGATTCTTGGTTCAATCAGTCGATCGCCTTCAAACGAATGTACATAGAGTAGTTTTGAACCTGAGTAAGTTTTTAGAAAACTACGAGCAGTAGCGAGCGATTCGACAGGGGGATTTTCGGTGAGAGAAGGTAAAATTCCGAGAACTGACTTGCCCACTCTAAAGCAAAGCGGCACACAGGCGCCTCCGCGATTTCGAAATTGAAAAATTTCACCGCACAATTCGGGGCGATAATGAAGCTGATGCCGAAGGTTTGCATAGAGAAAACGCAAAAGTTGAGTATGTGAATCATAGCGATCACCTGCAAGGTAGGTGGCTTCTCCTTGGTCCTCAAGAAAAAGAACGGGTTTTTGCTCGGTTCCTTCTGTTCTTATCAAGCGAATGAGAAATAGGGCTTCGAAAGCTTGAATGACTTTTTTGAGTGTGGGTACTGAAATACGCGCAATCCTAGAGAGGTTGGCCCACTCGATGGGCCGGGTCTGGTGTAGGGCGAGATTCATGATTAATGCCCGTAAACTCGACAGTCCGAGGGTTGTTTGTAGAACGAGTCGGAGATCACGCTCAAGCAGCGTGCTGAGCATGGATTCGAATCTTTGAGAACGAATCGAGGCGTCACGTACGGCAAAAATTCCCGGGAGCCCCCCTTTTTTAAGCGCCTGATCGAAAGTTTGGGGGGTAAAATAGCTGCAAGCCTTGAGAGGAAGGTCGAGAGATCGAGATGCTAAAAGTTGAGGAAGCGTATTCGGAAGCTTAGAGTCGTGTGCCTCACTGAGATCCATGGGTAGAAGCTCCCACGTAATGATTCTACCCGTGAGTGACTCTCGAATTTGTTTTCGACTACTGAATCGTACCGATCCAGTGAGAAGAAATTGCCCAGGTTTTTGATGCACGCGTACCCATTCTTTGAGCGCCGGAAAAAGCTCTGGCACCATTTGACACTCATCCAGAGTGCAAATGCCGCGACCTGAGTGGGACTGTAAAAAATGCTTGGGGTCTTGCTGGGCCATGTTGAGCTGAGCTGGGTCATCAAATGTGAGATAGCGCTCTGAAACCTCGGTGGCCAAGGTGGTCTTGCCGACTTGGCGGTGACCCAGAATTCCCACGAGGGGTGAAAAATTCGATGTCTTATTTAAAAGTGATGTGAGGTGTCTAGATCTGAAATGGGGCATTCTATGATCTTATACCATCTTGTAAAAACAGAAAAGGGGTTTATCGTTTTTACAAGATGGTCGGCGTTGCTCCCCCAGGCTAGTGCCTCGAAAGCCGAAAGCGCCCAGTGAGACACCAGTGCGTTCTCAGTCGGTTCGCTGGTGTCGTGAAATTTTTCACTGAAATCACTAGGGTAGATCACTAGGATGAGCATCATTTGACATAAATATACACTATAGTGTACTATTATTAAGGTGAATGAGCATAGGAGTGTACATGAAAGCGTTGAGTCGATCAAAAAAAGCTAAGCCCAATTGGGAGGTGTTACTGACCGCTGAGGCCGAGAGCGAGATGAAGCGCGTTGGGCAGTTGCTTGCAGACGCTAGAAAATTGAGAAAAATGTCGGTTGTTGAGTTGGCCGTTCGTGTGGGAGTCGACCGTCGAACACTGGGCCAGCTTGAAAAGGGGAGTCCGAAGGTTTCGTTGGGCATATTTTTTCAAGTCCTGAGTGCTCTCGGTCTTTTGCGTGGCATTGAAGAGGCACTCAATCCCGAAAACGATCTTGAAGCGATTTCAGCGGCCGTTCGTAGAGTGCGAGGCCGCCGCAAGTCAGGAAAAGTAATCGACGATGAGTTGGTGAAATTCTAATGCTTGAAGAAACCTATGTGTATGTTCACCTCGATGCTGAAGGCTGGGTGCCAGCAGGCTTGCTTAGATTTGAAGAATTTGGCCGATATTCTTCGAGCGTTTTTCGATATGGCTCGAAATACCTAAAGCGTCACGATAGAATTGCGCTCGACCCCATACAACTACCGTTACACAACAAGACGATTAGCACGCCCGAGGGGTTCAGTGTTTTTAACGGAATTCGAGATGCGGGGCCAGACAAATGGGGTCGGTACCTTCTTGATAAAAAATTCGGACGTGCTCTAACCGAGTTAGAGTACATCGTCGCCACGGGCCCGGAGCGTGTAGGGGCTCTTGCATTTTCTGATGATCCCGTGTCTGGGCCAAAAATTTACACTCCTTCGGGGTTTATCTGTCAGGAGACGAAAGCCCTCGACTTAGCATTTTGCGCGGGAGCGGTCAGTGATATCGAGTCTTCGCTCAATACAGAGCGTCTTAGAAAATATTTGGAGTACGGCCCGTCAATGGGGGGGGCTCGTCCAAAGGTGAGCATCGTGTGGAATGGAATGCCGTATTTAGCGAAGTTTTCTCTCTCGCTCGATAGTAGAAATGAACCTTTAATTGAGTTTGCGACCATGACGCTGGCAAAGAAATGTGGGTTGAACGTTCCGCGAGTAGAAACGACCGAAATTGCTGGACGCCCTATTTATTTGATTGAGCGGTTTGATCGAGGTGCTGCTCCGATTCCCTTTATTTCAGCCCTGACCATCACAGGATCGCATGAAAGCGATTACTCGAGTTGGAGTTATCACGCTTTGGTTGACGCCATCGTGAAGCATTCAAGCAAAATTGAAGCAGACCTCAGAGAACTCTTCAAGCGCATGGTTTTTAATATCCTTGTCTACAATAACGATGATCACATGAGAAACTTTGGTTTTCTTGGACGCGAGCCTGACCACTGGGATTTGTCACCCCTTTATGATGTGGTTCCGGCGCAGGTCAATTCACAAACTCATTCGCTCGCGATGACCATCGGAATCGAAGGAAAAAAGGCTTCAATTACCAACGCGTTGTCTCAATGTGAGCGCTTTCGTCTAGAGCCTCGAGATGCCCGTGCTCTGGTTGCTCAGATGAAAGCAGTCGTTTCTTCCTGGCGCGATCATTTTAAAGCTGTTGGCATAAAAAAAAGCGAAATTAGGGGCCTTGAAAACAGCTTTACCGATAAGCCATAGGCGACCCTTTGAATTGGTATGAATATTTGACATTCTAGAGACATAGAATACACTCATTTGGATGACGAATCCCCTTACCTCTTCAAATTCGTCATGGTCGTCGGTTCAAAACACGAACTTCACGTTAATGCGGCTGAGTCAGACAACACTCAAGGCGATGAGTGCCCGAGTTCTGACTAATCGTGCGTTTTTTCAATGCCTGATCTGGATGCGTACCCCTCGAAGCACGACTCTTACGGTCGATGCCTCAACTCAGAAGCTTGTGTTGAGTGTCAAATTTGAGAACTCGAATCATCACGACGGGGGTGATTTGAGTACAGCGCTAAAAATTGAAACGGTAGATGGTCTATTTAAGGCCCAGTGTAGTTGCAGTGAACGAAACCCCGGTGTGGATTGTCTGCACATTCAGTATTTGGCTTTTTCAATTTGGGCTGCATTAGATGGCCATTTTGAATTTGGATTGCTCGATTCAGCAACGATTGAACGAATTAAAGAGCTTTCTCAGACAATCACTCAGGCATTTCCAGAAGCCAGGGGGTTAAAAAGCGAAACCGGCGATCGCGCTGAGCGAGAAGGTGAGTGGGCTGCAGGGCAAGGGTTGTCAACCCTGATGTCTGACTCGTCTGACCCTCGCGATTCGGGCCACTCGGGCGATGGGCAAGACGACAAACAGAGTCAGTGCCATTGCGAGAAAATACTCATCTGTATCAATTCACACTTTTTTGAATCGCCGCTGTTTGATTCTTCAGAGTTTCGAGACCCACACCGTCAAAAGATAGCGTCGACACCGAAGTCATTACTCAGTCGAGCCGTGATTGGCGATTCTTATCAAATACCCTTTCAGTTAGCGCGTAGTCCGAATGATCAAGAGCGCTGGGAGCGAGAACAACTCACCCCTTATTTCAATTTTATCGAGTACGTGTTTTCTGATGGCACCCGTTTAAAACTCAACGAAATACTTTACCATCCGTACGCAAAAACCCTGCCGCGAAATCTCTTGCCGCTCAAAAATCGAGTATTTGAAAAGAGCGAATGGGCCGAGGGTGAGCTAAAAGAGCGAGCCGAGAGCATGAGTGATCAGCTCTTTAGGCGTGAACGACCCGATTATTTTGAGCCTCAACGCGAGTTAAAAGAAATCATTCTTCGAATTTTACTGAACGCATCAAAACTCGGTTCAACACTCGGTTCAACGATCAGTCTCGAGTTAGATGCCGTGGCTTTGAAAATAGATCGCGTTGAAAGTTTCAGAGCAACCGATGAGCGAGAGACTGCCCGTTATCGGTGGGTGCTTGAAAGTACGCAAGAGCCTGGCGTCTATAATCGTGGCCGGTTGGTTTTTAAGAAGCCAAAATCAGATTTAGAAAATGATTGCACGGTCTACCCTTGGTTTGAGCTCGATCGCTCGCAGTCTCAGACTGTTTTGCGGTTTGTGCCCTACCACGATTGGTTAGAGTTGCCGCCCATGGCGCAATCGCAAGAAGTGGTTGAGCTCGACCCTGATTTTGATGACGATGATTACGACACCGATCTTGGCTACGATGACGACGGAATACCCATTGCTCCTACCCCACGTCGCAATCAGAAAAGCGATAAAAAACTCAGCCACACTAATCTACCAGAAAGGCCGTTCGAGAAGCCTCGCCGGTTAGAAATCAAACTCGAAGGTTCTGAACGAGTGGCCTCATTGGTCAGTGAATTAAATGAATGGTTCGACAATCGGGCTTATCCACCCGTTTCGGTTTCACCGGCCGAAGTGATTCATTGCAGGCCAAGCGTGAGTGCAGATAAAGTCGCGGGAGTAGTTAAGCCCGAGGTTTGGCTAAAAAGTGATGGCACTTTTCAATTCTCAGTACAAATGAGGCTGTTTGAAAAATCGGTGCGGGTCTGGAATTTGCCTGCCTCGATCAGTCTCACGGTAGTGATTTTAAATCTCGGCTTAGGCGCGGCGGCCGAGGTGTCTGCGACGAGTCTCGCGACCGATCGAAGGGGCGATAAGCGAAAACGTGACCTAAAAGTTCTTAGGCACACGGGGCTTGCGGCAGTTTTCGTGAATTCTATTTTCAAAGTAATCACTGAATTGAACCGTTCATGTGAATTGTTCATCGAGCAAGGGTTGTCTCAGAACTTAGCACAGTGTTTGAGCAAGGAAGCTCTGAAGACAAAATTTGCTGAAGTTCTAAAAACTCTGAGTGATGCCATTGTTGCTAACGGTTTATATGAGTTTGAAACTCATCACAAACCTACAACCGAGTCGGGTTCAATTAAATTTGAGAAACTCTGTTCTGACGGTGTTCGCAACTACTTGTTTGGGGTTTTTAGTTCATTGGTTAAAATTCACACGGCCCACCACTTGACTGGTGCTGCTAACACTCACGATCACGTTGACGGCATCCTGGCGCTCGCTCCATCAGGGGTGGCTAGGGTAAAAGGTCTCGAATGGCTATCTTTGCGATTGATTAAATCGATGCTCGATGCCTCGATTGTCAGCTCTAAAGGGGCTCTTCTGACTAAGGCTAAAACGGCCTGGTTTGACGGATTTTATAACCCGTCTAAATTGATTGACCCTGTTGACCTGCCTGATCTTTGGTTTGAAGAACAGCCTGAGATTGAACGCGCGCAAGCTTCGATAGAAAAAGAGTCTTCACTCAAATCACCTTTTGAAAAACTCCCTACCCAGAAATCTGATGAAAAGTTTCACGAATCGCACCTTAAGCGCTTGAGTTATCAGTCGAGCAATGAAACTCGAAGCTCAGCTGATGTCTTGCGAGAACTCTTACCTTTGGTCGAAGATGGCTTTACGGTCTACTGGAATGGCAAACCTTTACTAGATACCGATGAGAACGATTTTCAGTCAGAAGTGACCGTTGACGAAACTAAACTCGATTGGTTTGAGCTTCATCCGAAGGTGTTTTTTAAAGGGGTTGAACTGGATCCGTCAGAGTTAAAGAATCTTTCTGGCGACGGTATCCTTTCGTTTCAAAATCGATTCTACCTCGTGAATAAGAAATCGTTGCCAACGGTAAAACGTCTCGAAGAATTCTGGCAGGTGATTCAAGGTAACGCTCAGTCGGTATCGGGCGATAAGGCTGCGTCTCGGGTTTATCAGTTAGCCAAATCTAAGACACTCGATCTGCTCGGCCTTCGAGCTGCGGGCACTCAGATTGACGGCGGCCCCGAGTGGCAAGCGCTTTGTGCTTTTTACGATCAACTCTCGAGTGAGCGCGAGTTTGACCGCTTGCCCGATACGACCACCGTCGAACTCAAGCCCTATCAAAAAGTCGGAGTTCAATGGCTCATAGACCTTCATCGCTTGAAATTGGGCGGCATCTTAGCTGATGACATGGGTTTAGGAAAAACAGTTCAAACGCTTGTGTTTCTAGAAAAATTGAGGTGCGATGGCACTTTAAAAACGGCTTTGATTGTCGTACCCACCTCGCTGACTTATAATTGGAAATCTGAAGCCGAGAAGTTCGTGCCCGAGCTGCCGGTTGAAATTTTTCAGTCAGGTGCCAAAGGTTTGCACGACCTTCGAGGGTTCGTCGATTTGGCGACTGGCGCCGAAAAGCGCTCGCTTGAATCAAAAACCCTGATCGTGACCTATGGTCTTTTTGTGAATCATGCTGAGCTCTTTTCTAAAATCGTTTGGGATGTACTGATTTACGATGAAGCTCAGAATCTCAAAAACATCACCGCCAAGCGCACCACTGAGGCCAGAAAAGTGAACTCGAAGTTCAAATTGTGTTTAACAGGAACTCCACTTGAAAATCACCTGGGTGAACTGTATTCGCTACTCGATCTGACGGTGCCAGGGTGCATGGGCGAATATTCGAAATTTCGGCAAGAATACGTACCGAGCGCGAAGAGTGAACAGGTCACAAGCCCTGAGAGTATTGCTCTACTTAGGCGAAAAATTCGACCGATCGTTCTGAGGCGCACTAAGCGTCAGATTCTTTCTGAGTTGCCGATCAAATCAGAAAGCCGCGTCGAAATCATGTTCGAAGCCAAGCAAAAAAAGCTCTACCGAGACATTGCCTTGTCATGGAATTCAAAGGTGCGAGATTCGATTGGTGAATATGGTGAGGCCAGTAGCCAAATCATGATGCTGACTGCACTGTTGCGACTACGACAGGCTTGTTCTGATCCGTCAGGCTTGCCGGGAGTTCAGTATGCGGCCGTGTCACCGAAGCTGGTCACCTTGACTGAGTCTTTGGCAGAGTTAGTAGAAAGCGGAGAAAGTGCCCTAGTATTCACGCAATTCATTCATACACTGAAGCGTTGTGCGAGTGAGTGCGCGCGGCTCGGTATCGCGCATTTTGTGATTCAAGGGTCAACTCCCCGAAAAGAGCGCGAGAAAATTCTAAAGCAATTTGGTGATTCCACTACCGGTGCGGTTTTGATCATGACTTTAAAAACGGGTGGAGTCGGATTGAATCTCACGAAAGCCAGTTATGTCTTTCACATTGATCCGTGGTGGAATCCGGCGGTTGAAAATCAAGCGACCGACCGAGCCCATCGAATTGGACAGACCAAGCCCGTGCAGGTTTTTCGTTATTTGATGAAAGATTCAGTTGAAGAAAAAATCGAGAAGCTAAAGACCTTCAAGCAAGCTCAGTTTGACCTCGTTTTTTCAGAAGTCGAGTCAGACAAAGATTTCACCGGACAGACTCTCGAGAAGAGTGCTGGCAAGAATTTCTTGAGTCAGAAAGATTTCGAGTTTCTGCTGTCTTGAGGGGTCAAAGGGAGAGGCCAGTATTTGCCTATTAATGCCTAGCGTTAGGCCGGAAATCAAAAACTGGACAACGACCCAAATATTGAGGTATTATTTGGGTGATGTACCAGAGATTACTTAACTTATCACAATCAAACAGCTTTTTTTTGTTCGGCGCCAGGGGGACTGGAAAATCAAGTCTGCTTCGGGCGAGATTTGGCGAAAAAGACGCACTTTGGATTGATTTGTTAGATCCCGAGCTCGCCGCCAGTTTGGATGCGTTTCCGAATCGTTTTGTTGATCTGGTTCGAGGGCAAAAACGACCGTGGGTGGTCGTTGACGAGATTCAAAAAATCCCAAAGCTCTTAGATCTTGTGCAGCAAATGCTTTTGAAGAAAGAAGTGCATTTTGCGCTCACGGGTTCAAGTGCTCGCAAGCTAAAAAGAGGGGCTTCGAATTTGCTCGCTGGCAGGGCTTTTGTTTTTACACTTTTTCCGATGACACACATCGAATTGGCAGAGACCTTTGATCTGCAAAAAGCGCTCGAGTTTGGCACCCTGCCCGAATCGTGGAATCACCAGACTGACCTTGACCGTAGGCGGTTCTTAAAAAGCTACGCTACGACGTTCATTAAGGAAGAAATCGTGGCCGAGCAATTGGTTCGAAATTTGGCTCCTTTTAGACGATTTCTTGAAGTTGCGGCTCAATCAAACGGTGAAATGGTCAATTATTCAAACATTGCAAAAGATGTTGATAGTGATGCTAAGACGATTTCTAACTATTACGAAATCTTAGAAGACACTTTAGTCGCCATGTGTTTGCCGAGCTTTAGTCACTCGATTAGAAAGCGGCAAAAAAAAGCGAAAAAGTTCTATTTTCTCGATACAGGGGTTACCCGGGCTCTGGCTGGTGTTGTTGACGTTTCGCTGTCGTCAAAAACGGTCGAATATGGTCGACAGTTTGAGTCTTTCATCATCAATGAAGTGCACCGGTTATTGAGTTATGAAGAAAAACAGTTTCAGCTTTCGTTTCTTAATGTTGGAAATCAGCAAGAAATTGACCTCATTGTTGAAAGACCGGGGTGTCCAACTTTTTTGTGCGAAATCAAGTCAACCGATCGCGTCGATGACCGTGCCGGCCACCACCTGGATTCTCTGGGGCGTGACTTTAAGAACGCTAAGCAATTGATCATTTCAAATGATCCGATCAGCAAGAAGTTCAATTCATCTACGGCTCTTCATTGGCGTCAGGCGCTTCGGGCGATTGTCGCGGGCTCGCTTTGATTTGAAGATAGTCGCATCGAGCCAGTTTTGGCGCAAAACTCATGACCCATGTCATACAAAAACCAACCGAAAAACCGATTGCTAACTCTCTCGTTTTTTCGATAGGGTGTGACCCACTATGAGAGTTTTTGGCTGGGCGAAGTGGCTTCGTTTTTGTGGGTTGGTTTTGTTGGCTCATTCTTTAGGCGGCCATGGCGTCTCAGCCAGCGTTGAAGCCTTGCCTTCGAAACTCTTGATCTCAAAGTTGGTGCCTGTGCAAACAGCGCTTTCACGGCGTGTCTCGGGTACCAATCAAACGCAAGAAATTGATTGGAAAAGACCATCCAAAGGCACGGTCATCGCTTTTGTGTCGGCCAAGTGTCCGTGTTCAGCGACCCATGAACCGGTTTTGCAGAAACTCAATCAAGAATTTTCTGCTAAAGGTTTCGCCTTTTACGCGGTTCACTCAAATGCCGACGAAGATGCGGCGATGACCCAAGCCCACTTCGGCGCATCGACTTTGGGGTTTCCGATTATTCAAGATGATCGTTCAAAGATTGCGAATCTATTTGGCGCGCTCAAAACTCCACACGCCTATCTAGTGGGTAGAGACGGAAAAATTATTTTTCAAGGCGGAGTCGACGATTCAGCCAATGCTGCTGAGGCTGAGATTCCTTACTTGAGAAATGCTTTGGTGGCTGTGGCGAATGGAAAACTTCCTGAGCAGGCGGTCGTGCGCACTTTGGGTTGCGTGATCAAACGATAAATTTAATTGATAACTGAACACTAATGGCTAGTGAGAAACAAGAAGGAGAAGTGAAAGTGAAATTGCTAATCAAGACTGGGTTAACGTTACTGGTTGGTGTGGGATTGCTGGGTTGTGGATCGCCTTTGTTCAATCATGTGCAAGCCGCAGATAAAGTGAGCAAGGTCGATACTTCACAAAATCACGATCAGGCAAAATCGGGAAATGAAGTGGCAGCCGAAGCGGTGACGCCACCTGTGGCCGAAACGACGGTGACTGATCCGGCGACTGTTGTTACTGAAGCACCGTGCCCGATCGAATTTGCGGTCTCAAAGCTGTGCGCCGCCATTGAGTGGGTGAAAAACCCTAGTGAAGAAGAAAAGGGCGAATTTACCGTCAAATTTTGGAAAAAAGGTGAGGGTTCGCAAGCCGCTGGACCTTTTGTCGACCCTGGCTATGCCGTGGGCGTGAAGCTCTGGATGCCCGACATGGGCCACGGTTCTTCGCCGGTAAAAATTCGTAAAGCCGTAAGTGCGACGGGCGAAGAGTCAGTTGGTATTTATTCAGTCACCGAAGTGTATTTTGTGATGGGTGGCGACTGGGAAATCTGGGTCATTCTCAAACAAGGCACTGCAACAATTGAAAAAGCAAAAATCGATATCAAAATCTAGGGTGAAACAGGTGTTAGATAGTTTAACTAGAGGCCGGCCTAGTTTAGGAGGCCGTACTTCAACAGGAGGCCGTACCCTTTCGGCGGCTGTCGCTTCGCTCGTCACTGTCGGTCTTGTGATCGGCCTCGTCTCGCCGGGTGTGGTGGTCGCTGCACCTTGCTGCGGTGGTGGGTCTGCACTGCCTTCGCTCATTACCGGCGATCAGGCTGCGCAAGTTGGCGTGTCGTCGAGTTTTGGGTCGGTCATTGGTGATGCACCGGTTGAAGGTTTGCCTGTGTTTCGGCCTCAAAATACCGCCGATCGCACCTACACGACCACGATCGATGTGGCGAAACTGGTTTCTGATTCGTGGCAGTTAGGTTTTTCTGTTCCGGTCGTAACACGGCAGGTGTCTGAGCCGGGAGTTCGTGAAAACTTCACGGGTATCGGCGATGCGAGAGCAGTCTTGGGGTATGAGGTGTTGCCCGAGCTTGAATACTCTGAGTGGAAGCCCAGAGGCTTTGGATTTTTGAGTGTCACCACTCCCACTGGGCGAAGCATTCATGAGGCCGAAAAAAACTTAGCTGTCGATTCGACCGGTGCTGGGCGTTTTGTCGTTTCGTTAGGGGCGAGTTTTCAGAAAAAATTTGCGACGATTGATTGGGTGCTCATTCCAGAAGTTCATTTTTCACCGACTAGGCAGTTAACCAGCCGAAATCAAGTGAACACTCGACTGGGGTCTCAGGCTGGTGGGTCGGCGCTGTTTGGGTTGGGCGCGAGCCCAGAAGTTTTGGGGCTTGGCGGGTCAGTGCGATTCGGGCTTCGTGTGCAACCGGTTTTAGATTCGGGTTTTACGGTTGCCGAAGACGGTATCGAGGCCATCACGAGTCGCAAGCTCGTTTTCAACGCTGGAGCCGATCTGGGGTATTTGATCAACCAAGACTGGAGTGCGAGCCTCTCGTACAATGATCAAACTTTGCTCGGGCCCGTTTCGAATACCACCCTTTCGCGAAGCCTGGGGTTAGCGATTCAAAAGCGCTTTGAGCGGTAGGGGGCTAGAATGGTGGGTCTGCTCGGGTTGCCCCGTTAGCTTGCATCCACTGTTTCACCCGCAAATACGGCTATTACGAGGCATTAAAAAAATGTGGAAAGAAGTAAGCGCCCTTTTGATGTTAGTTTGCCCCTGTGTTGGAACGGCAGAAACTTCGAAAGCGGTGCAAGCAAAACACCTTGCCGCCTTTACACGTGATCACCCCTTTGGTCTGCTGGGTGAAGATTTTGGTATTCTGAATGAGAATGACCTCATGGTGAATGAATGCATGGCTGAACCTGAGTTGTTTTCGTCTGATGTAATGAGTTTTTCGTATTGGCAATGTTTTGCGACAAAAGACGTCACGTATCTTTGTGACCACGGAGGCACTCAGGATCTCAAAGAAGGAATTGAAGCATTGATTGTGCTAGAGGTCGCTGGAAAAAAGAATAGCCATGAATACATCGCCAGAAGACCTTGGGACCTGAAATCGTGCGAGCGCTTTGGTAGAGAATTTAGAAGACTGACTCGCAACACCGCCCATATTTGCATTTCTGGGTCATTGATTGATGATCACGAAATCGATGGGCAAGGAGTGAAACACACCTCTTGGGTTTTTGATAAATTCAAAACAAAGAAGGGCTGTGACTCTTATTTCGAAGGTGACTGTAGCTTACGGTATCAGCATAAGCATGGCTGTAAAGTCGGTCGCAAGAAGCACAAAAAGAAACGCTAGGAAATCGATCGGTTATCATAGAGAAATTTGCTTACTGAGAGCCAGAAACGAGCTACCCCTCTCGTTCTTGACTCAGGGTGACGAGTAGGGTATAACTACAAGTAAGGAGGTAAGGAATTATGAGACCCCTTACTAGTCGACTCACCGCCAAAGGGCAGACTACCATTCCGTCTGAGGTGCGAAAATCATTAGAGCTCTGCGAAGGTGACCTGCTTTTTTACGAGATTGAGTCTGAGAATGTCGTTCGCGTTCGAAAGCTTGAAAAAGTAGATATGCAGTGGTCTCGTGCGATCGAATCGACTTTATCAGAATGGAAAGGAACTGAAGACGATGATTTGTGAACAGTTCGATGTGGTTGTTGTTCCTTTTCCATTCAGTGATTTACCTCGATCGAAAAAAAGAAAGGCTCTGGTGATTTCAAGTCGGAACTTCAATAAGACTAACGAAAGTAGCGTTCTTCTGATGATTACCAGTGCGCATCAGAGTCAGTGGCAATTTGACGTTACGGTTTCGAATCTAAACGTTGCGGGTTTAAATAAAAGCTGCGTTGTCAGAATGAAAACGTTCACGCTCGACAACGGCCTATTACTAGAGCATGTGGGGCACCTCAGTTCAAAAGATGCGTCTCAGGTAATCGATGCTTTAAGAAAAACGTTTTCATTGAGCTAGTGCCTCAAAGGCCGTTACGACTCACTCGATCTCAGCCAAAAACTGCTCAATCAAAGTGCCTTCGTTTAGGCTGCTTGGTGAGATGCCCAAATACGAGTAGAGCTTCGCTGAGTTGCCTTTAATCGAAGCGGCTTCGCCGGGGCGCAAAAATTTCGCATCAGTCACAAATTCGCATTGAACGCCTAACTTCTCACGCAAACCTTCAGCAAGCTTTTGCAGATTCTTGGGAATACCGCTAGCCACATTGAAAACGACGGTTGAACTCAGTTCTTCGGTCTGACGAGCAGTCAGTTTCACCGAATCACCACCGGTCAGTTTCACCGAATCACCACCGGTCAGTTTCACCGTCAGTTTTTCAAGCACCGTCAATAAATCAACAATACTGCCAATGTCTCGGTAAACAGACAGGTCGCCCACCGCGATTTTGTCTCCGTCTTTCGCTTTTTTCAATTCGTGGTAAATTTTCGGCAGAAAGAAGTCGGGGGCCTGGGTGAAATGGGTGTGGTTAAATAGTCTCAAGATGACTGAATTTAATCCCCAGTGTTCGCTCGCATCACGAATCAAGAGTTCGGCCTGCCACTTTGTCGTGGCATAAAGGTTTTGTGGCGAGATCGGGCTGTCTTCGGTGAAGGCGATCTCTTCTGCCCGAGCTTTCATCTCTTTTGTGCTGTAGACCTGTCCGGTACTGGCAAAAACCAAAACTGCTTTCGGAAAATGCGTGCGAAGCGCGTGCAAGAGCAATGTCGTGCCACCCAGGTTGGTCTGAATGGCGAGGGTAGGGTCGTTTTCACAAGTGGGTATGTGGCTGATGCCCGCAAGGTGAATCAAAATATCAAGCTCGGTGCCGTCAGCTTTTATCTGGCGAAAGGCTTTGTCGATCGAAGCGTAGTCGAGCAGTTGAAATTCTGGAGTCAGCACTTGAAACTGAGCCGAGCGCAAGCGCGACGCTAAGTGTGAACCGATGAAGCCCAGAGAACCAGTGATGAGTACGTTTTTCGGTGTTTTCATTTAAATTGAGTTCAGATCTTAACCGCAAATTGGCAAAAGATAAAGAGTAGGTCATTTTTTCCGGTTGTTTGCTGCAAAGCCCCAGTTACACTGAAAGGACTATGACTAAAAATACACCCAAAAACCGTGATAAGGTAGGCCAGTTCGTCCCTCATTTTGTTTTTCGATTTTTTAATCGCGGATTGAGCCTCATTCTTCTCACCTCTGTCATGTTGAGTTTAGGGGCTCACAGTCGCCCTCAGGTGAAAGCTTGGCCAAGCAATGTGAAGGGCAATGACTTGCCGTTTGATCCGCTAGATCAGCCCACGTTAATGCCGCTCGATCAATTCGAGCTTGAAAGCGCCGCTCGGCCCTTCGAGCTGAGCCCCCTGCCTGAATGGCCGATCAAAGAGTGGCGTTCGCCACCTCAAAATCTCGTTCTCGTAGCCGCGCAGAGTCCGGTTAAAAACCAGGGGTCTCGAGGGCAGTGTCACACGTTTTCAGTTACGGCGGCATTTGAATATGCTGTTTGGGCCGGACAAAAGCAGGCACTGAACTTTAGTGAGCAGTGTAGCGCCTGGAAATTTTTTAGTGACTGTCAAGATTGCTGTAATGACCCGATGGCGAAAGACGATGGGGGGTATCCTCAGGCTGAGTCTTTCTATATTCAAGACAAATTCATGAAGTTTGAATCCGATTTTAGCTATTCAACTGTTGATATCAATCGATGCAAAAAAGAGTTTAACGATGAACCCACTTTTCACTTTACTGATATCGTGATTTACAAACAAAAACTATCGCAAGTGAAAGCCGCTATCGACAACAACTTTGTGGTGGTGATCGGCACGAGATGGCGAAACGATGGGTGGAACAAACTCGGCGAGTACGAATACTTGGCGTCACCCGATGATTACCCGCTTTGCACTAAAGAAACCTGCGGTGGGCACGCGGTTGTGCTCACGGGCTATGATGACAATTATTTTGGAACCGGTAAGGGGGGGTACTTTTTCAAAAACAGCTGGAGCACCAGTTGGAGCAAGGCAAGCGGCGCAAAACCTGCGGGGTACGGAGTCATGCCGTACACTTACTTAGAAAAATATGGCGATAGCTACACGGCGATTTCTCATAAAAATGCGTCGCCTGATCCGTTACCCAGCAAAAGTGGATGCAAGGGGCGTTAATTTCACAGTGTTGAATTCAACTCAAATGGGCTAGAAATAATCATATGACTGACGGAAACCCGACAAATGGAAATCGAAGTGAACCCAAGTCAGCGGTAACTGAAAAAACGGCACCGCAGGCGGTGACTCCTCCGGCACCTCCAAGGTCTTCGGGCGAGCCGACGCTGTTTCGCGATAGCAAGCCTGGCGTTAACACGAGGCCGCCCAGTTCGCCGGTGGCTTCAAATCAAGCTGTCGAGAGCCAAGCCAGAGCAAATTCAGTGAGGGCGATTTTCGTTTCGAGCATGAAAAGGCTCGATGAACGATTTCTCACCCACTTAGAAAGTCCGCTTTCTAGCCCTGAGTTGGTTCAGTTGATTCAAGGTTTGCTTGATCAATCTCAATTCACTTCAGATGACCGTAAGCGCATTTATTCAGACATTGAAGCCGAAGCCGAAGGTCTGCAAATGACCGCAGAAGAGTGCTTGGCATCGTTTTCTGCTCTGGTTTCAAATCGACAGTGGATCGACTCATTGAAAGCGCCACCTACGGCCAATTCTCGAATTTGGGAGTTCAGTCGAACATTTGTGGTAAACCAGTTAGAGCGAGACAAGCGAGCGATCGTGCTTGATCTGCTTTCGATATTAGGTCGAATGGGTGCGAATAATGAATCGTACTTGATTGCTCGAACGTTATCGGCAATTGCTCCGGCCCAGATGCTCAACGAGTTTCGAGGCCTCGACTCGGTGAAGTTGTTGGCAGCTCCTACTTTTCTCACGCTTTTCGGAGCCATTAAAGAGGTTCAATCTCTTCAGTTTCAAGAAGCGGTTCGTGAGTTGTCGAAAGAGGCCTTGGCTAGTCATTTGGTGAGCTGGAGCCAAGATTGGAGCGGCCTAGCTGCACTTTCGAGCTATTATCTTTTGAGTTCTATCTTTTCAGACCAAGCAGTGAGCGTTCTTGAAACCTGGAAAACGCAGGGTAGAGCCGAATACCGATGGATTCACCAAGCGCTCGAAGGCGCCGAATCGCCGCCGATGAGTGTTGATGACCTGTTGCTGAAGCTTTCATTTCTTTGGGAGTGTGCGGTTTTTCACGAGGCCTCTGAAGAAGTGCTCATCAATTTAAGTCAAAGTTTACGCATTCATTCTTACAGTCCAGCGCAGCCCCTGGTTTCGTCTGGGCAAAGCTTAGCCGCACTGTACATTGTGACTTCAGGCGAAGTGCTTAGAGTTGATTCTGAAGGCGTGAAGAAGCGATCAGCCGGGCCAAACGAAGTGGTTGAATTAGCTGATGCACTGTCGAATCAGCCGTTGATGGTAACGCTTGTGGCCGGCACCGATGGGGCTCAGACTCTTGAAATTCCGGTGAGTGAGGTTCACTTTGCGTTTGCCAAGACTTCGGCAAAACAGTGGTTATCGACTCAGAAACTGTGGATTACGGCGCTTCAAAAAGTTGGCGGCGAACCGCTAAGACGAAAGGCCGATCGCCGACAGTTCTTAAGAGCCGAGTGCAAGGGGCGAGGTCAGTATCGCTGGGTAGAAAGTTCGAGAGTTGTACCGACGGGTTTGAGCGGATTTTCATTGATCGACATCAGTGGTGGTGGTGCGTTATTTAAAGTCGAACTCGGTGATCATGCCGACACTGCGGTCTTGCCAGCCGTTGGAGACAAGCTTTGGCTTGAAGTGGTTCTTGAGTCAAATCAGCCAACCAAGTCGCGCTCAGTGCTTTTATCGAACGTTCTCGTCACTGTGGTTCGCGTCGACTCGCTGCAGAGTCAAGTCGCCATTCAGTTTGATAGTTTGATCGATGACGAACACCGAGAGCTGATCGCCTGGATTTATCAGCAACTTCAGTTGAAAGTGTTAAGTAGACTAAATACCTCGGGGTAGTTTACTCTTTCACGTGTGGCACTAGCAGAAAATTTGAATTCGGCGAATAAGACACTTTGGTATGACGTGGGTCAGTTGGTTGATCAGAAAAATCGACAAAACCAATCGTCTAGAATTTTAGTTGAATTGCTACGCCCTTGGCTTCAAGTTGAGGCAACCAATCAGATTTTGCGTTTTTTCATTTTTGATGAAAATGCGAAAAAATTTCTCGAATACTCAGCAAGCGAAGTTCGGCGACTATTGCAAGATAGTCAGTCTAGAAAAGAAATTCTCGAGTACACGTTCATCGATAAGGGCTGGCAGTTTTCAGCTGAGCTACCCAAAAATATTAATAAAAGTGCAAGTACTCCGAGTGTTGAACTGGTGCTCACTCAAAAAAAACATCGACCGCAGCGTTCATCTTTTAACTTTTTTCGTAACTTTTTTCGCCGACGATTCAGACGGGTGCCAGGTGCACTTGGCTTTCTGAAGGTGATGAGTCAAATCTATTTTGGTTTGAGACGCGAGGTCGAGTTTTCTGAGGGCGACTGGGTTTATTCGTTTGGCAGTTCATGGAAAACCCCTTCTTATTTTCGAGAGTTACAGCTACAGCGAAACCTTTGCCACTTTTATTGGGGTGTGTTTGTACCAGACCTTGCCATTTGTGAGGCTTCTCACCTGGTGAAGCGCACTGACTCTGTGGCTTTTCGTCGCTGGGTTCATCGCATTTGTTTTCACGCCGATTGGTTTTTTTGTGGAAACGAGAAAACGGCAAAAGATCTTGAAAATGAAATGCGAAAACTTGGAGTTGATAAGCACTCGAAAACTGAGTGCCTTCGTCTTGGAACTCATTTGCCAGTTGTCGAGACTCAAGCTGAGCATTCACCATCAAGCGCTAAGTTCGAGGCCAATTCAAAACTCAGTGAACTCTTGAATGCACCCTTTGTTTTGGCTGCTGTTTCTCAGTCAATGAGCGATCGAGGTAACTCGTTTGAAAACTTAATGCTGGCTTTTGAATCGCTCTTTCATGAAAGCGATCGACGAGTCTCGGCTTTAGCCCAGCTCAAGTTAGTGGTGGTCTGTGACGAGCTCAATCGGTCAGATCGCCGAGTGATTGACCGTGTGATGAGAAATAAAATACTTCGTGGGCGAGTGGTCGTGTTCACTCGGGCGAATGATTCGACATTGAGTCAGCTTTACGAAAACTGTTTGTTTGGCATTGGTTCGATGTCATTTTTTGCGGGTGAAGCCCGGCAAAAGGTGTCGTTGCCTTTTGATAGTTTAGACATGGCTGGATTTAGAACTCATTTTAAAAAGCTTTTACAAAATCCTCGCATTCTAGCCGAGAAAGAGGCTCATGCGATGGCAGCTCACCCCGAGATGCCTTGGACTAAAAGTTCTCAAGTTGTCTGGGATCGTTTCGTGAATCAGCCTTCTTAGTTTCCTGGGGCACTTTTGGGAGTATTTCGGTGAGTGCTTTTGGACAAAAAAAAGAGGAGCTGAAATCTTCAGCTCCTCTCGACTCATTTAAGAGTGTTAACTATGAATTCGACTATTTCTCGAGTTGTGGCACGAGAAGAGGGTCGCCTAAGAGCAAGTACATTTGAGTGTTGTCATTCATTTGTCCTGCGCCTTCGTTGACGAGCATGTCATTGGCTTCGGCGTAGATTTGTCCTACAGAAGCTTTTGTCGTTTTTTGAATGACTTCAAAAATGTGCTTATCGAAACGATTGTTGATTTCAGTGTATGAAGGAACAGTCGCAGCAACCACAGTCACAGCGCCACGATTTGCGCCGTCTTTTGGCTCAACAAAAAGCATGTGCTCTGACAGGGTTTCGTAGCTCTCTTGAATTCCACCAGTGCTGCAAGCAATGTTGAAAATCATGGTGAGCGAGGTGCCGTAGTTTGACATGTCGTTCACGCGGTCCAAATTGAAAGGCTGTGATTCTTTATCCCAATCCCACCACTCAGTTTCACTTCCGTGACCGCGGTAGTTGATGATTGCGTAGCCTTTGTTGGCTTCAGCGAGAACGTCTTTATTCTTTGCACCAGCGCCGCCGTATTCGGTGACGTAGCTGAGACCCTTTGGGTTAGCTGCTTTACGCACGTCTTCCATGTTGGCAGTGTATTTGCCTGGATACTGTTCAGCGTGAGCAACGAGCATCACTTTTTTGCTGCTGTAGCCCGAGCTTCGGTTTTTCAAGAACTCAGCCACTTTATTATTGAAGATCGTAGCTTGTGCTGCAGTTTTGGCAGGAATACGACCCAATAAGATGTCAACTAAGCTGTCAGCACCAAGGTAGGTGTAGTATGAATCACTTGGATAATCATTCCAGGTAGCTAGCGGAATCACGTCAATGTCTGCGTAGAAGATCACAACTGAAGTGCCTTCTGCGTCGTGAGCTTTGGTGATTCGGTTCTTGATGTCTTCAGTGGTAACACCAGCTTGAACAGTTTCAATCGTGAAGCTGTAGCCATCGCCATTGTGCAGTTTCGTGAACTCTTCTGCTTTGGCTTTCAGGTCGGCTGAAGTCAAAACGAGAACTTTTGCGTTTGCGATGCTGACCATCTTTTCATTCGATTTTGCGGCCAAAAGGTCTTCGCCGCCCAATACTGCTGAATTCAGTCTTGCCAAATCAAACTGTGAAAGTGATTTTGCAAAGTCTCTGATTTTGCGAGCAGAAGCTTTCGTGACAGCATCGATTGAAACAGTCGCTGTTTGATAAACAGTGAGAGTTCTTTCAGATGGTGAATATGAGAATGATTTAAAATCAATTGGAAGCACAGGCAGGTGACCCATTTGTTGAGTGGCTACTGACTCAACTGCTGAATCTGCGCCCAGTGTTTTCATTGATTGATAAAGGGCTGGGTTCCAGGCGAATGAATCGTCTTTTGATCGCTCAAGCTTATTGGCTTGTTTAGGATCAAGAGTGATGTTTTCAAAGCTCACTGGATTAGAGTATTCAACGCGAACTGAATAAACTCCGCTTGCTTTGAGTGCGAGGAGTTTTCGAACGGTTGGAACATTGGGCTCGCCCGGAATCAAGGCAAGGGTGCCTTCGCCGAGTTCAGGTGATCGAAGAACTTGTGTAAACACAGTTCCTGATTTTTCGAAGCTTTGAAGCTGAAAATCAGATTGATCGAGCTTCATGGTCATGGTTGCTGATTGAGAATCGAGTCGGTGTGTTTCGAAAGTCACTGCCGACGCGCGTTGGGTTAGGACGGTTACGAAACTAAGAAATGCAAGTGTCGTTTTAAAACCTGAAATTTTCTGCATTCGCCTCTCCTTCATTTAAGTGATGCTGACTCCAATTTTTATTTATCGTCTGCTCTTGAGGTCGGAAAAAAAATTCTGTGAGCCCCACCGAGTCGCAATCACATTCGATTACGATGCTCTCTCATAGCGTGAAATGAAAAGCTAGGGGTGCATGAGAGATTTTTTATATTTTTTTCCTGAAAAACCGTGAAAAAAAGAAAGTGGCAGTGAGTCAAGGTTGGGCGTAATTTAGTAAATAGGTTAGTGGCAAGAGTGGTTTGGTTGGGCAATTTCTAGGTACAATTTTAGGTACGGCCTCCGGAAAGGTACGGACTACCTTTAGAAAGGAAAGGTACGGACTAGAAAGGAAAGGTACGGACTACCTTTTCACGAGGTTCTGGCTTCGTAGACGGTGACTCCGGCTGTCTCTAAGGCGAACGGAATTCGCTCAAGGAGTTGCGCCTTCGCCCAGGCAATTTTTGCGGGGGTGACGGCGGCTGCGATTTCTATTTCGGTGAAGCCATTTTCGATTTTTGTGATGCCATTGAACTTAGCGGGGCCCAAGAAGTCGACAAATTCGTCGTCCATGCGTTTCCCTTCGGCGAGAACCAATGTCTTGATTTGTTCGTAATTGGCATGGGCTGCCACTTTCACTCTCAGCGCGCATTCAAGTGAGCCTGTTGAATAATTGCTGGCCAGGTTGATTGAGCCGTTTGGTATTGAGTGTAAGATGCCTGAGGCGTCACGAATTGAGGTGGTTCGAATGGTGATGCTTTCGACAGCGCCTTCTTTGTCTCCGACTTTGATGTAGTGACCGACGAAGTAGATGCCTTCAAATAAGATGAAAAAACCAGAAACCAGGTCACCAGTGAGTTTTTGGGCACCCATGCCGATGGCAAAACCCAGAATGCCGGCTGAAGCCAGAATCGGGCCAGTGTCGACTCCCCAGGCTTTTAAAATAGCGACGCCCGCAAAGAAATAGATAAAATACGATGCGATACTTCGAAGAATCGGCACAAACGTTTTGCCGCGAGCTTCACTTTCGGCATTTTTCGTGGCCTTGGCTCTTTCGCCCGCAAAAAGCTCATGAATGAACAGGGTTGATCCTTCGACGAGTACCCTAGACGCTAACGCGTATAAGATGGTTTCAATGACTTTGCCGCCGATAGACTGAACGATCGCAAGTGATTGAAAGTAGCTAGCCACCACTCTGACGACTTGAATGTAGATAGAAAACGAGATCGCTTTTTCAACAATCGGTAAGAGCGAAATGAGAGAGGAAAGGTATTTGAGGTGGGGTTTTTGGAGAAGACTTTTCAAATACCCCTCTACGAGATCAAATGCGTAGTCGAGAATTCGATTGGCGAGCAGTGCACCTAAAATGAGCAAGCCGATTTCGGTCGCAGACTCAATGCGAGAGCTCCAAGTTTCGTTAGCTCCGAACTCTATGCTCAGTAAAATGGCTGCTCTCGCCCAGATTAATAAGATGACGAATTGGGTAAGGCCATTCAGAAGTCGTGAGGCCGATTCACCCCTAAGGTGCTCAAATTTGACTCGAAGGCGGGTTTCGGCTGATCGAAGCACTCGGGTGATGATCACCATAGTCAGTAGGGTGAGCACGAATTTTCCGATCCAAAGGCCTTGCGTCATGAGGTGTTCGCCCGTGATTCTTGTATTCAATTGTTCAAGACCATTGAATCCCACCCAGGAAGCAATGATGGCAGCAAGTGAGATCACCACTAGTGGCATTAAGAAGAGTTTTTTCATGAATTTTGAGACCTTTTTTGAAAGGCTGTGAAGGGTAGTTGATTCGGGCGATAATCCCAAGATGGCTGCACTCATTTTGAGTATTTGTTTAGAGCTCCTTGAGAGAGTGAAAAGAGTGAGAGCACTTGCGGCAATGGCCAGTAGTGCAAGGGCTAGATTGGGAACGATGACGGCACTTAGGTTAACGCTTGGCGTTAGTAAGTCTTGAATGGTTTGCATAAATAACTAATCGTGTCAGATGAGTCTTTTCTTTAACTCAATCATCGGTGAGACTGGTTTTTATGTTTCAGTCACGATCTTGGCGATGGGTAGTTTTGTTTGTCAGTTCGGTGTCGGGGGCTTTTTTTGTGC
The DNA here is from genome assembly GCA_903895855.1 of Oligoflexia bacterium. Taxonomy (GTDB): domain Bacteria; phylum Bdellovibrionota; class UBA1018; order UBA1018; family UBA1018; genus CAITVN01. The sequence continues at coordinate 27,084 of CAITVN010000182.1, forward strand.
AGGGATCGCTAGTCGAGGCGGCGCAAGCAGTAACCCCAGGCGCAATTAAGGAGGTAATCCCAAACGTCGCCCAAGCTTCGACTGCTAAAATTTGGCGGGCATGGCTAGATGCTATTTTGGCTAAGCACCCTGATGTGGTGAGTGCAAAAGAAAAGTTACTCGCGGCTCAGGCTAATCATCAAGCGGCGCTATCAGGGTTTCTACCGCAAGTGTCGAGTACGGGTTCGGGCACCTATTCAGGCGGCGGAGCTTCATCGGGGGCGATGAGCTACGCGGCTTCGGTTCAAGTAGGTCAATCGCTTTTTGCCGGCTTTGAAGACCAACTCAAGCGAGACCGCACCGAGCTTCAGATGAAGCTGGCAGAAGTCGATTTTGAAAAAGTGAAGTCGCAAGTCGAATTTGAAGCAAAAAATGGCGCCATTGAATGGCAGTACGCTAAAGACGCCGTTCGCGTGGCTCAAAGCGTTCTCAAGCGTAGAGAAAAAAATGCAGATCTGGTGTCGTTGAGATTCGAAAGTGGACGAGAAAATAAGGGGTCTGCCCTTTTGTCAAAGGCCTATCTAGCACAGGCAAATTTAGAAAAATTTCAAGCTGAAAACTTAGTGCGAATTGCGAGAGCCCACTTAGCTAAGACGATTCAATCAGCGAGTGACCTAAATGAAGAGGCTGAGTTGGGTGAAATTCCTGAATTCACCAGTTCGGCTGTTTCGCCAGTCAAGGCTGATTTTCAAATGCAACTACTCAGTACGAGTGAAGTGAATGCAATCGCGTCGCACCATTTTGATTTTCAACGAAGCCAGCTGTCGACTGCAGTGAGTGAGGTTGATTTGAGTTTAACAAAGAAAAATTTTTATCCGACACTGGGCCTCGCGGGGTCTCTTGGGCGAGTAGGGCCGACGTTTTTTCCTGAAAATACTCATTGGTCTGTGGGGCTAAATCTCACGATACCGATTTATAATGGCGGCCGAGATTTTCAAGGTTTTGCAGCGGCTCAATCGATGGCGAGGGCTGCTCATGCTGACGAGGTTGGACAGGTGCTCGACTTGCGTTCGATGATTATTGAAACCCACGTGGCTTGGACTGAGTCAGCTCAGAAGTTAAAAGTAGCTGAAAATTTTTATCTCGCGGCCAGTCTTCGGGCCGAAGTGGCTCGAGAGCGGTATGCGAATGGATTGGCATCGTTTGAAGATTGGGATTTAGTTGAAAACGATTTGATTCAGCGAGAAAAGACTCAAATTACAGCGAAAAAAGATCTCTTAATGGCCGAATCAAAATGGCAGCGTGAGGCGCGACAGTGACTGTTATGGTAAATCAACAAGAAAAATTGAACGGTAAAGTGAGCTCATCAAAAAATAAATTTATCTGGGTCGGTGGCGGCGTCGCTTTAGTCGTGATCGGGGTGGCGAGTTTTTCTTACTTCAAGAAAGACACTTCACGCACCGAGCTTGCGACGAAATGGGTGAAAGTCTCTAAGGGCAATCTCGATGTCACGATTCTTAGCACTGGGGTTGTGCAGCCCGAGAACAGACTGGGCATCAAGCCCCCCATTTCTGGCAGAGTTGAACAGGTACTCACTCAAGAAGGAAATCGTGTAAAAAAAGGCCAGATTTTGGCTTGGATGAGTTCAACCGAACGAGCGGCTCTGATTGATGCGGCAAGGGCAAAAGGGCCAGAGGAATTGAAAAAGTGGGAAGACGTTTATAAGCCGACTCCGATATTGGCGCCGCTTTCAGGTATGATTATTCTTCGAAATGTCGAGCCCGGCCAAACGTTTGCGACTGGCGATGCTGTGTTTGTGCTTTCAGATCGATTGACCGTGAAAGCGCAGGTTGACGAAACCGATTTGTCGCAAATCAAGCTGGGGCAGCCCGCTACTGTTGTTCTCGATGCTTATGCAAAAGAAAAAATTCAAGCCAAAGTCGACCAGATCGCCTTTGATGCCAAGACGGTGAACAATGTGACGACGTATATTGTCGATGTGTTGCCGGTTGAAACTCCGCAGACGATGAGAAGCGGCATGACGGCGAACGTGACGTTTCATGTGGCTTCGAAGCAAGACGCGTTGATGATTCCGGCTGAGGCGGTGAAGGTGTCTGAGGGCCGGTTTGTCGTGATGAAAGGCAGCTCAGCGAAACCCGAACAGCTTGAAAAAGTTTTTATTGAAGTCGGATTGAATGATGGCAAACGAATGGAAGTGCTGTCTGGACTCAGTGAAGGCGACGAGATTCAAGTCGTTCAGTTAAAATCGCCAGGGCAAAAGGGTGGTCCCGGAGCGAATAACCCATTCTCACCTATGGGGGGCGGTTCGCGTGGCGGTAGCGGTCGCGGACACTAGAAAATGATTGAGATCAATCGCATTTCAAAATCTTACCAGATGGGCGATACCGCCATTCACGCGCTATCTGAGGTGTCGTTGACGATTGAGTCGGGCGAATTTGTCGCGATTATGGGTCCTTCTGGATCAGGCAAGTCAACGCTAATGCACATTCTTGGGTTGCTCGATGTGCCCGATGTTGAGGTCGCGTCAGTTGAAAATGTCGGTTCTTATCGGCTCTGTGGTGTCGAGGTTTCGGGCCTTTCTGAAGACCGGCTGGCAGAACTTCGGCGAAAAACGATAGGCTTTATTTTTCAGCAATTCAACTTGTTACCTCGAATCACGGCGACTGAAAATGTGGCGGTGCCCTTGCTTTATAGCGAAAGCAGAATCGATTACGCTCGGGCTCGAAAGCTGCTTGAAGAAGTCGGCTTGGGTTCACGCCTCGAACACAAAACGAATGAGCTTTCGGGGGGGCAGCAGCAGCGCGTGGCGATTGCGCGGTCACTGATCAATCAGCCCGCCATTATTTTAGCCGATGAGCCGACCGGAAATCTCGATTCGCAGAGTGAACATGAAATCATGGCGATCTTAACTGATCTGAATCGCCAGGGAATTACCGTGATTATTGTCACCCATGAAGAAGAAATCGGTGCCCACGCTTCAAGAATCATTCGAATGCGAGATGGAAAAATTCAATCAGACACGCGTTCAAGGGCGCTACCGGCTCACAAAGTTGAGCCCGCTCTTGCTACTGTTCGCGAGAACGGGCAAAACGATTCTGCGCAAAGCCCCGTTGGTCCGTCTTTTTTCGTCGAGTTCATGCAGTACTTTATACAAGGGTTTCGCCAACTCTTATCAAATAAGATTCGAACTGCGCTTTCGATGCTGGGTATTTTAATCGGCGTCGGAGCAGTGGTCGCCGTGTTGGCGCTGGGCACGGGTGCTCAACAAGCAATCGAGGCGCAATTGGCATCGCTGGGTTCAAATTTACTCGTATTGAGGCCAGGAGCTCAGAACATCGCAGGAGTCTTTCAATCAGCGGGTTCGGCGACCAGGCTCACGCTTGAAGATGCGTCGGCTATTCAATCTCAAGTCACCGAAGCCAAAGAGGTAGCACCCGCAGTGAACTCGCGCGCGCAAGTGGCCTATGGCAATAAGAACTGGAACACGCAAGTGACCGGGGTGACTGCATCGTATGGGCAAATGCATGCGTCTGAACCTGTGGTTGGTCGCTTTTTTACGATTGAAGAAAACCTCAAGCGTAAGCGGGTGGCGGTGATTGGCATGACTTTGGTGCGCGAGCTTTTTGGTGACGTGAATCCGATTGGTGAGATGCTGAAGATTGACCGCGTTAATTTTTTGGTAATTGGTGTATTGCCCGAAAAGGGCGCCAACAGTTTTCGAGATCAAGACGATGTGGTGATTGTGCCGGTGCTCACTGCGATGAAGCGGTTGTTTGGCAAGACTTATGTCGATTACATTGAAATCGAGATGAAAGACGCAAAATCACTCGATTCGGCATCAGATTCTATCAAGCAAGTGGTGCTCAACCGGCATCGCATTTTGCCCGCACAAAGCGAAGAAGCCTTTCAGATTCGAAACATGGCAGACATTCAAGAAGCTTTGGCTTCTAGCAGCAAAACGATGAGCGTACTTTTGTCTGCCATTGCGGCCATTTCGCTGCTGGTGGGTGGAATCGGAATCATGAACATCATGCTGGTGTCGGTGACCGAGCGAACGAAAGAAATCGGACTTCGTAAGGCCATTGGTGCAAAGCGTTGGAACATTCTTTCGCAATTTCTGTCTGAGGCTATTGTGGTGAGCACCGTAGGTGGGGTAATGGGTATCTGCTTGGGGTGGTTGGTGACTGTTGTACTGACCATTGCAACTGGATGGAATACCACGATTTCGATTGCTTCAGTGTTACTTGCTTTTTTCTTTTCAGCAACGATCGGAGTCGTTTTTGGGATTTATCCGGCAACCAAGGCTTCGAAGCTGCATCCGATTGTGGCTTTGCGGCACGAGTAATTGCTTTTTAGGGGAGAGGCATTTAAACATGACAAGTGTAATGAAAAGCTTAAAAAATATTTTATTGGCCGTAGTTTTGGTTGCGGGTAGCAGTTTAAGTTTGCAGGCCACTCGGGCTATCGGTGGTTCAGATTCGCCGCTAAAACTCATTCGAGTGTCTTCTTCTCAAATTGAGAAAGTCGCTGAATTCTTAGATGCGAAAGGTGTCGACGTTGAAGGTCTGAAACGCGACGGTTTGAATAGTGAAAGTGGTAGCGTTTCAGTCGTTGTTCAAAACACGTTTGATCTGACTCAGCACCAAGCGCTCTTTCGTGAACCTTATTCTGTTAAGATCGAACTACTTGATGAAGGCGTGCCTTATCGAAACATTGTCAGCCAAAGAGTTGCAGAGCGAGCCAGAATTCCTAATTCGGTACCTTCGACATTATCGGTGACTGGTGAAGAAGTGGTGGCGAACGGAGTGACCGGCCTCAATGACGAAGAAGACTACATGGACCTTGATCAAACCTTGGCGAAGTTAAAAGAGTTTGAAAAACAAAATCCCGGCATCGTTAAGTTATTTGATTTGACCGAACTTACTGGAGAAAAACCTACAGCTGAAGGCCGTCATATCTATGGAATTCAGGTTAGCCAGAATCCGGCCAAAATTGAAGATGAACCCAAAGTGGTTATGGTCGCGCAACATCATGCGAGAGAATTGACCACTCAACATGCAGTGATTGATTCGGCAGAAAAATTCATTCAAGCCACGAAGACTGATTCGAGCGTTGAGTCGCAGTTCATACAGTCGGGGGCCGTTTGGTTTGTGCCAGTGGTGAATCCTGATGGATTGCAGTTTGTGTTTAATGGTGATCGGTATTGGAGAAAAAATCGTTCGAAAAATGCAGACGGTTCAAGAGGGGTTGATCTGAATCGTAACTACGAGTTTAAGTATGGATCGTGTGGTCAAAATTCGACGGTCGGTGGGTCTGAAACCTATCGAGGTGAACGCTTTTTTTCTGAGCCTGAAACTCGAACAATGGACAAATTTGTGGCGAAGCTTCACCCGCAGTTTGCGATTTCGTATCACAGTTATGGCGATGAAGTGCTTTACCCTTATATTTGTGGAACGTTGGCAGAGAGTGCCATTTATTTCGATATTCGCGACAAGCTTGCCTCTCATCTGGATTACGGAATGCGCCCTGCTTCGTCATCAGGCGAAGACTTTGAGCATTTTTACAATCGTTACGGAACCATCGCTTTTTTGCTAGAAATTGGGTCTGATTTTCAGCCAGCGGTTTCTGAATATCGCTTGAGCATTCAGCCAGCGGTACTAAAAACGTTGCCGTTCATGCTTGGCTTGTACAGTCGTCCGCACTTTCACTTTGTCGTGAAAGACGCACAGACCGGTTTACCCGTGATTGCCAATGTTGCTATCGAACAAGTCTCATTTAAAGAAGGTGAGAAGCGAGCCACTGATTCATTTGGGGTGCACCGTTGGTGGTTGGTGCCAGGTGGTTACAAAGTCACAGTGAGCGCGCCAGGGTACAAAGCGCAGACAGTTTCAGCTACTTTGAGTAAAGCCGATCAACTCGTTGAGTTTTCGCTCGCTAAGTAATCGAGCGGTTGCTTATTGACTGTACTCGCCTGCCCAGAGCTTAGTCAGAAACTCACGCCACGGTATGATTTCGATACCATCTAAGACTCGTTTTCTCGGTACATCTGCGATGATCGAGTAGGTTTTGAGCTGCTTTTCTTCTCGGAGGGCTCTCAGTCCTTTGAAGTGTTTTTCTGTAATCATTTCGGATGACTTAATCTCAAACGCAAATTTTTCGCCGATAATCAGATCGACTTCAAATCCTGATTTTGTTCGCCAATACGATTGGGTGGCATCTGAGCGCAAGTAGTTGAGGGCAGCACGCGTTTCGAGCATGATAAAATGCTCGAAGGCCTTTCCGAAGAGTTCGCTGCCTTGTAAAATTTTGCCTCTTTTAGCAAGTACGTTCGTGATTCCTAGATCGAAAAGGTAAAATTTCGACCGGGTAATGGCCTTTCTTTTTTCAGTTGATTCGAATGGGGAGACGTTAAACCCAAGTAAAGTGTCTTCTAAAATTTCAATATAATTGGCGAGAGTTTTCGCCTTTACACCGCAATCGTTAGAAATGTTTTGGTAGTGAAGCTCTTCGCCGTTATTGAGTGCGACCACATCGAGAAATCTTGAAAAATCGTCAACTTTTCGAGTGAGGGCTTCGTTTGCAATTTCTTCTCGCAAGTATAGGCTAATGTAGCTTCGTAAGTCTTCTCTTGGTTCTTCAGAATTGAAGACGCTCGGAAGACCTCCGCGGTTAAGGAGCACTTCAAGATTAAAGTCAGGAATTTCACATGAAACGAGGGGAAACAAATTGAGTTCTCTCGCTCGTCCACCGAGAAGGTTTGCTCCTCCGTGTTTAAGTTTTCGGGCACTGCTACCTGTGAGTAGGAAACGGTGTTGATGGGTAAAGATTAAACGCTGTACTTCGTCTAGCAGCTTAGGGAGTTTTTGGATTTCATCAATGATGATCAGTTCACCCTTACTGGGGTTTTCTTGTTCGAGAATGGATGAATCTCGCAGGAGCGAAAGGTAGGTTTTTTCTTCGAGCAAATCGTAGTATTTGGCATTCGGAAATTGGCTGCGAATGAGAGTCGATTTTCCTGATCCACGCGGACCCAAGAGAAAGGCAGACTTTTTGGTCAAGACTGAGTTCAAGTCGAGAAAACGGTCGAAAATCGCCATAGTTATTTTAAGAGTACATCAACCCATTCCAAATGGCAACTGAGTTTCTATTTGGCATGCTTTAGGGAAACTGAGTTTCTATTTGGAATACGTAAATCATTGAGTTCGCAATGATTTCACCTAAGTTGCCTCAGTCGTCGCACCCTCAACTGCCGGGAAAAACGGCACTTTTTCGTTAATTTTATGGCCTGCAGGTATCGGTTTGCCGAGCTCATTGAGGCTCCATACCGATTCAGGAAGGTTCAGTACCTGGCGAAGTTTGCCCATCGTTACTGGTGCAAACGGGTAAAGCATGATCATCAAGTTTTTTAGCACATAAAAGCACGAGAAAAGCGCATCGCGGCGTTGTTCTTCAGGAAACCGGTCGTCGTGGGGTTTGAATTGGGTGAAGAGACTATTGATCTGCCTGGCGTAGTTTTCGATCGCAAAGAGTAGGGTGACCCAGTCAGTGCGCTCCATTTGTTTGAGGTATTTTTGCACAATCTTGAAGGTCTCTTTTTCAACGCTCTCTAAGACTTTGCCGTCGGGCACGAGGCCATGAAACTTCGAATGAACCGCCGATATCGGTTTTTCGAGCGCGGCGTTGAGTGGGCCTGCTAAGAATTTATTTCGTTCAACAAAAGTATTCATGTCGAAGTTCGAAGGCTTTTCGTTAAGAGTCAGTAGTGCGAGAAAGTACCTCACTTGGTCAGATGAGAACCCCATTTCGCCAAGCAGTTGATCGCCTGTGAAATAATTGCCGCGAGTTTTGCTCATTTTCTCGCCATTAATCATCAAGTGAAACGCCCCGAAAATATCGGTCAGCTGAAACTCACCTGGTATCGGTAAGCGATTTGAGTCGGCCTGAGAGCCGATCCAGAGGGTGCCTTGCATGAGCGTGTAAAAGAAAATATTGTCTTGGCCTAAGAATTGGTAAATGCGTGCCTCGGGGTCGCACCAAAACTTTTGATAGTCGTCAGGATTTTTGCCCTGCTTTTTGAGAGCCACTTGCGTGAAGGCGATCGGCGCGATGAGTGAGTCTGGCCAAACGTAGAGGGTTTTGCCGTTGAGCTCTGGGTCGATTTCTGGTGGCACCGGTATGCCCCAGCTCACATCGCGAGTGATTGAGCGGTGAGCCCAGTCGTCCATCAAATGAACTTCAAAGCCTTCGGCCTCTAGCAGGGTTCTTGTCTGTGCGAGGTCAGCTTTACTTTGAAATTGCAAGACGACTTGTTTGCCAGCGGCGTATTTGCTTTTGTGGGCGGGTAGAGTGGCTTTCAATTCTTTGTACCGTGCTTCAAACGTGTTGCTGAACTTAAGCGACGGCAGCACGCGTTCGATGCAGTCGAGGTAAACATTGCTTCGCCAAGTCTTTTCTTTTGATTTGACCCAAGTCAGCAGTGAATCAGACACTTTGGTCATGTCTAACCACCAGTGAACCGTCTCTTTCATGACCGGCGTGGTATCTGAGAGAACACTTTTTGGATTGATCAATGCCGAAGGGTCGTATTGCGACTCGCACACATCGCAAGTGTCGCTGTAAGCGCCGAGGTCGTTACACTTGGGGTTTGGGCACTGACCACGCACGTAGCGATCGGGTAAGAACCGATTCATCGAAGTGTCGAACCACTGTTGCGAGCGGCGCTTTTCGAGTAATTTGTTTTTGTAGAGTCTTCTTAAGAAATTTTGCGAGAGCTCTTTGTGAATCGGGTAACACTCGGGTTGAGAAGTGCCCGAAAAGACATCGGTTGCGATTGAGTAGTTGCGAAGGGTCTCAGATTGTTTTTCATGAATTTCATCAATGAACTGCCGAATCGGTTTACCGGCCTTGAGTGCCGCGACTTCGCTGGTTGAACCGTGGTCGTCATTACCACAGACAAACATCACGTTCTCTCGACCAATCAGTAGTCCAAGCCATCTGGCGTGAATGTCGGGTGGCACTAAGGCGCCAGCGAGGTGACCTAGGTGAACCGGACCATTGGCGTAGGGCATTCCGCCCGTTACGACTGCTTTTTTTGGCCTAAAAACCCTAGCTAGAAGGGCAGGTATGTCGGTTGGTGGTTGAAAGGCGGGTTTCGAAGTGGGTTCAGTCATTTTCATTGTTTACCATAATTGAAATCGATTCAAAAGAGGCAGTCACTTGATTGAGTAAAACGAGTTGTCAGGCGAGTTGGATTTGCGATACTTCTCTTTTAGGCGAGGAGATCAGTATGACTCGAATTCAGAAGTGGTCTTTACAATTTCGAGTGCTCTTACGAGCGTTATTAGGGGTACTCGGCCTTATTTTTTTTCTCGGCCTTATTCAATGCACAAAGGGGAGTCAAATGCCTTCAAAATTAGAATCGAGTGGGGCGTCAGCGCCAATCACAGCTTCAAAGTCAGCGTCAACGGGTCAATACAGTCGTCCGAGTGTTGATGAGTTGAAAAAGAAGTTAACTCCTTCTCAGTATCGCTGCACTCAAGAAAGTGAAACTGAAAAGCCGTTTGCGAATGAGTATTGGAATCATAAGGCTCTCGGAATTTATGTCGACGTCGTGAGTGGTGAGCCTTTGTTTAGCTCACTCGACAAATACGATTCGGGTTCGGGATGGCCAAGTTTTACTCGCTCGATCGACGACACCGTGAAAACAGTCGAAGATAGAACATTAGGTATGGTGCGCATTGAGATCAAATCCAAAAGCGCAGGTTCACATTTGGGCCATGTTTTTGATGATGGCCCAGGGCCAACTCATCAGCGGTTTTGTGTGAACTCGGCCGCGCTTCGGTTCGTGCCCGTAGAAAAGATGAAGCAAGAGGGGTATGGTCGTTACCTTTTTAGTTTCGCCGAGGCGATGCACCTTGAGCTCGCTACCCTAGCGGGTGGTTGTTATTGGGGTGTTGATGAGCTCTTACGAAAACTACCCGGTGTGGTTGTGACTCAGGTGGGCTTTACGGGGGGCGTTTTAGAGAATGCTACCTATGATGAAGTGAAAAAAGGCCAGACGGGTCACGCTGAGTCGGTGATGGTTTTGTTTGATCCGCTCAAGTTGACCTATGAGAAGTTGTTGCTAGAATTTTTTAGGCTGCACAATCCCACAACCAAGAACCAGCAAGGCAATGATGTGGGCTCTCAGTACCGATCGGCCATTTTCTATCATTCTGAGGCCCAAAAGAAGGTGGCGCAAGCAGTGATTGATCGTGTTGAGAAGTCGCACCAGTGGCCTGGAAAAGTGCGAACTGAAGTCGTAGGCGCTTCGAAATTTTGGAGGGCACTTGAAGAGCATCAAGACTACCTTGAAAAAAATCCGAACGGATACACTTGTCATTACTACCGTAAATTTTCTTTTTGAGGGTTGAGATGCAAATTCGATTAGCTACTTTAGACGACGCGAGTGCCTGCCTGGCGATTTACTCTCATTACATTGAAAACACCGCAGTGACTTTTGAAATCACGGTGCCCAGAGTGGCTGAGTTTCAAGGGCGCATCGATAAGATTTTACAGTTTGCTCCTTGGTTGGTGTGCGAAGAAAAGGGTCGGGTGGTCGGGTATGCCTATGCGGGTCGGCATCGTGACCGAGAAGCCTATCAGTGGTCAGTTGAGGCTTCTGTCTACGTTGCTAAGGGTTTTCAAAGAATGGGTATTGCCAGAAAACTCTATGGCGCTTTGTTCGCGGTTTTGCGTGAACAGGGGTTTGTGAACGCCTATGCAGGAATCACTCTGCCTAATGAAGCGAGTGTGAAATTTCACGAGTCGGTAGGATTCAGGCATTTGGGTACTTATTCAAAAATTGGGTATAAAGCCGGCGCTTGGTGTGATGTGGGGTGGTGGGAACTTCAATTGAGCGATAGACTTTTGACGCCAGTTTCTGTGAAACCACTCAGAGAATTAGTGGTTGTTCTACAGAGTGTTTTAGATAAAAAGTTTTAGTTAGCTTGATCTTGAAAACCTTTTGTTAAGCTCGACTGTCGTGAATTTCTGATTTCAATTTTGGGACCCCCTGAGTTAAGCTAAGTTTAATGAGTATGCGAATCGTAGTGTTCTTAGTGTGCCTATTTAAATTGCTGTCTATTGCATATTCTGAGGCTCTTTCATTGACCGCTGAACAACAAACTCGCCTAGAGGCGATTGCCAAGAATCTCGAAGTGATTGCGAAAGAACCCGAGTTGATTGCTGCTGTCAAAGAGGCGAACGCGCAATTGGGAGGACCCTCGAAACCCAATCAAGAAATGATTCAAGAGGTTTGGAAAACTCTTTCGGTGCGAGACCCAAAGGTCAGGAAATATTCAGAAAACGTCACGGCAAAATGGCTAAAAAGTAAGGTCAAAGCGCAGAGTATTTCAGAAGCGTTTGTTAGTGCGAGAGATGGTACGAAAGTTGCGTTTCTCGAGAAAACAACTAATTGGAATCATACCGGTAAGCCCAAACATGAAGTGCCGATGAAAGGCAAGCCATGGAGGGGAGTTCCTGAGTTAGACGAATCATCGGGGCATTGGCAGATTCAGCTTTCGTTTCCGGTCTTAGAGGGGCCAAATTCAATTGGTTCAATTGTGTTTGGGGTGCCCATTGGCGCATTCAACTAGATTTTGGTCGATTTCGGTATTAATTTTTCTCAGTTTTTCGATTGTCGCCATAGGAGCGCTCAATTTAACCCTCTCTTTAAACGAGATTGAAAACGGCTTTACTCGAACGTCTACGGTGCGTTCGCTGGCTCAGTCTCTCGTGTCGGGAATTTCAGCAAGTTCGATGTCGGTGCGCCTGGCCGCTTACACAGGAAAACTCGGCTGGGAAAATCGTTATTTCGACGCCGACGATCGACAAAAAGTCGCCATCGAGTCAATAGCTAAGATTGCCGAATTTGAAGGTGCATTAGAGTCAGGTTTAAGGCCGGCAATCGGTTTATTGAGTAAATTGTCACAGAAAAGGTTCGAATTAGATCAATTGATATTGGGCAAAGCTAGGCTGAATGACCTAAAACAAGCAAGAGAGCTTCTCGAAAATCTTGATTATGAGGCGGCAATACTTAGAGAATCTGCTCAAGTTGAGGTCTTTGAAAAATCTTTGGTGAGTTTCGATGGGTATCAAGTGAGCACGATTAAGAAACTGAAGGTCACTACGTTTCTCACTGTTTTAGTTGAGACCATTTCGATTTTGCTTCTCTGGGGTATTGCATTTAGAGTTCTTCAGAAAAACTCAGCTAAGCTGGGTGAAAAAAATATCTCTCTCACCACGAAAATCATTGAGACCGAAGAAAAATTGAACTTAGAGAGAGCGAAAAATATTCAATCTGAAAAACTTCAAATGTTAGGCGAAATGGCTTCTGGAGTTGCTCATGAGATTAAGAATCCGCTTTCGATGATTGCCATGTTGGCAGAAAAGCTGCAAAGATTAAAAATGCAAGAGTCTGATGTGGGTGAAAAAGTGGTCGAGTTCGCGAAAAAAATTGCAAAGTCGGTCTCGCGAATCGATAAGATTGTGGTGAGTTTGCAGAAATTTTCGCGCAATGCTTCGAATGATCCTCTGGTACTCACATCAGTGAATGAAATTTTCGAAGATACCTTAGAGCTCTGTCATGAGAAGTTAGTGAATTCGGGGATCACCTTTAGATTAGTGCCCGTTTCAGCTGATTTGAAAGTTTCGTGTCGACCGGTGGAGATGTCACAAGTTTTGCTCAACTTACTGTTAAATGCGAGAGATGCCATTGAACCACTTTCAGATAAATGGATAGAGTTGGCGGCTGAGAAAGTAGACGATAGAATTGTCATACGGGTGACCGATTCTGGTGCCGGTATACCGGAAAAAATTGCTAAGAATATTTTTAATCCTTTTTATACGACTAAACCCCCGGGTAAAGGCACGGGTTTGGGGTTGAGTATTTCGAAATCGATCATCGAGTCTCATGGCGGGGGGTTTGAGATCAATCGGCTCTGTAAAAACACCCAGTTCGTGGTTAAAATTCCTTTGATTTGAGCTTTCTAGCGGCCCTCAATCGCCTCTCTAATGAGTTTCTGATCTCGCGGTGAGTGACGGCATGGGTGTCTAATGTAATAGGTAATGAGGAATGGGTAATCCCCGTTCTCGTAATTCTTTTTCTAAAGAAGCCCAGCCCCCAGCGGTGCCGTAAGGCGGTTTCTCGGACTTCATGATTTCCCAGCCCTCGTGGATTGCGACTGCTTCTAGGTCGGGGTGTGGGTGAACGGCCCAAACTAAACCTTTCGCAAGCTTCATCATGTCTTCGTCGAGGCGAGCGTTGCCGGCAGCAAACTGTATCGGCCCCGTCCACAGCGAACGCACTTTTTCAGCTTTTCCGGGGCCTGCGCAACTGATGCCTGCGTGGCGACCGGTGAGTATTTTATCTGAGTTTTCTTCGAAATCCATTCCGACGATGCGTTCGACGGGTAGTCTCTTGAGTAATGGATACAAGAAGTCGGTGGGTGATCCAGTGACTACCCAGTTTTTGAACCCCTGCTCGGCAAGAAGTTTGAGAACATCGATGACTGGTTGTATCGAGTCGAGTTTCATGAATTCGTTCCAGTAGGTCTCGACATGGCGGGTGAGGTCTTTGCGAGTCATGCCTTGATAGAAACTCAAGAGGTAGCGACACCCCGCAGGTGCATCGGCGGCATAGATGCGTTTGTATTCGTCCCAGTTTTTTCCGGTCTGAATTCGCCCAGTGCCTAACATCCAGATGGTGCAATCGTCAGCGATGTCGTTTTCCCAGAGTGTGCCGTCGGCGTCAAAAAGTGCGAGCTTTTGAGAGCTTGCTTGTAGGGTTTTACAAAGTGCCTGCGCTTTTTCGAAAACAGAGGTGCGTGAGTTCATGGGCTCAATCGTACCGCAGAAGTGAAAAGAAAGTCTACAGCTAGGTGTTGGCCTAGAGTTGTGAAAAATATTTATTTAAGTTTGTCAGTCTTTTTTAAGAAAAAATCCTCGCTCCATAATTCTAAGGCTTCTTGTTTGTCATGCCTGATGAAGTTTGAAACATCATTTTTAAGATCTCTCCAGTTGATGGACTTAATTTTTCTGGCCAACTCAGTTTTTAACCATGGTTTATTGATAGTAACCGCTTTACCTTTCCAGGGTCCTTGTTGATCTAAGGCATGTTGAAGCATTTCAAGATTGGCAACAGTTCCGTGTCTTATGTGCCACAAATAGTCGTACCAATCTCTGCCTTTTGTATAATTTCTGCACAATAAAGCATGGCACTTACCGGCTAAGAGTGATGGCTTGTCGTGGGTAATGACCATAAAATCAATCGGAAAATCAACGTAATTAGATTCAGTACCCGCGCCATCTGGGGGATTAATGTCGATTTCAATTTTTATTTGAATTTTTTTTCTCAGATCTTGAAGGTGTTGCAGGTTGAGTAGTCTTTTGATGCTGTCGTCTTTTATAAACCTTGTTTTTATATTAGAATGAGCTTTTTCTTCACCTGATACCTCGATTTTGTAGCCATATTCGCTCATCGTCGTGGCAATTTTGTCTAGGTAGTGACTCATTTCGAAATCAGGGTCGGGAGTTCTTAGGGCAAAATCAAGATCTTCAGAAAAGCGGTCAAGGCCGTGAATGATTCGCAGGCAGGTTCCTCCTTGAAATGCCGCTTTTTCAAACAGGCCCGCTTTTCCAAGTCCGTACAGAATGACTTCTTGAGTGATCTCTTTGATGGCGTTTTCTTCATCTTCTTTGGTCTCGCAATTATAGGCTTTGAGCTTTTCTTGAATGACGTCGTTCATTTGAAAGTTCTCATTAGGAGGGTGTAAAATTGGTAAACTGCTTTTTTCTTGTATGACTTCGCAAGTATTTCAAGTTCGAGGCTCGAATATTTTGCCACCTCAGTTTTGAGCAAATTTTGCTCAATTCGAAGGTCGCTCTGTAAGTCTTCGATTGAAGGATAATTTTTTCTACGCAGGTAGATAAGATCGAAAAGGGCTTTGATTGCGTTTGCAACGAGCGCGCCCCCCTCATGGCTGTCGCTGGTAACCCCTATGAAAAAGGGCCTGCTAGGAATGTGGTCAAATGAAAAATCGCCCAACTCAGTTGTGAAAATTTTATTCTTTCTTTGAATGCAGGCCGAGGTGGTTCTGTATACGGCCTCAGGAATGAGTCCATGAAAGGAGAGGGCTGACTCAAACGACACATAGCTGGGGTCATATAATTTGTTGGCAACTAGGAAATTTGAAAGAGGCCGTCGTCGCAAATTTTTTGAAAACAAATAGAGTCCGCGTTTTAGTTTTAGAATTTGTTTGCCGGTGAGTGATCTGGTTAACCCGCTGTGAATCGCGGCGTCAGTCTTGCAGTAAAATAGGGTCTTCAGGTCTTGCTGACTGAAAAGGTCTCGTTGGATCTCATTTCTGAGTTTGTATGCAAAGTTCATGGTTATGATCCTAGAAACAATCACTATTAGGTTGTTTCTAGAGTGATTATACTCTTATTTGATCCATATACAATCACAAAGTGATAGTATATGGAGTGAATTTAAAATGGAGCGTAAAGTTAGCGGGTTGGCATCAGGTGCGCCCTTACTGGGGCTTGCGAGTTGTGGCAGTTAGGAGCGCTCGCTCTTCGAATAGGCAGCGTATTTTTTATCGAGTCCTAAAATATGTCGCATGAGCCAGTCATTTAGGAAAGCCATGAGTTCTAACCCATCAAAACTGCCCGTTCCTAACTTTTCGTTAAAATTGGTAACCTGTTGGAGAAGTTTTTCGTGAATGGCTTTGTGCACACTAAAATCGGGATAGTGAATTGTCTGCATGTACCGTTCTTCGTTAGAAAAGTGCTTAACCGTGAATTCAGCCAGGCTTGTAAACGACGCTTTCAATTCAGGTGACTTCGATGTCACACCGGCTGTTTCTAAGACCTCCGCCAAGTGATTCATTTTATCGACAAGTACTTGGTGCTCGGAGTCCATCGCTGCCACGCCAAGCATAAAGTCTTTACTTAAATTAAATTTTGCGACTGAGACCTTGCCTTCGACTGCCAGCCGCAAATTACCAGAAGCCTGCTGTAGAACTTGCGTTTTCCCCGCCAGTAGTTCGGCAGCCTCTGCACAGTCGCCAGAAACTCCTTGCGTCACTTGAGCGTTGTGGCTGATCTGGTGTAAGGCGTTTGATATTTCGGTGACTCCAGTGGTCTGCTCTTGGCTTGCAGTTGCAATGCTCGCAACGCTTTGTGTGACCTCTTCTGATGAGGCGACAATTTCAGCCAAAACCTTTTCGCATTCCCGAGCAACCTCAATGCCGCGATTAACTGTGCTTTTCGCTGAGGCAACTTTTGCCTCGACACTCGAGCGAGTCTCATTAACAATCGCATCTACTTTACTGATACTGCCTTCGAGCATGCTCGATATTTCTTGGGCGGCGGTGCCACTCATTTGAGCCAAGTTGCCAACTTCTTCGGCGACGACGGCGAATCCTTTTCCTTGTTCACCGGCGCGAGCGGCTTCGACAGACGCATTAAACGACAAAAGCTTTGTTTGGAAAACAATGTCGTTAATGACTTTAGTTTTTGCGCCAATTTCTTGAATGACCCGGACAATTTCTTTGAATTTTTCATTACCAGCATTCACAGTATTGACCACTTCTTCGTTTTTCTTATGTATTTCACTCATTGACGTTAGCATTTGGGTGACGGCTTCTTTACCTCGTTCAGCAGCGTCACGCGATTGGTGTGATGCGCGCTCAGATTGCGCTGCGCCCTCAGAAGACTTTAGGGCCATGGCTGAAATTTCGTCGATCGCAGCCGCCGTTTCAGATAGCCCTGCTGTTTGCTTGCTAGTGGCTGAAGTTAAGCTTTGAGCAATGCCAAACATCACGCCTACTGAGCCTCGTACCTCTTGCACAGTCTCGATCAAAGTCTCGGTTACGAGGTTGATCTTTTTGACTCGAGCGAAGAGAAGAAGCAACATCACTGATGTAATCAAAAGTGCGAAAAAAACCACCGCAATCGACAAAAATCTCATTTGTTTGATCGCCGAATTGAACTCAGCATGGGTTATTGAATTTGAGTTCTCTATTTCAGTGGCGAATTTTTCCATTTTCTTTCCAAGTGAATCAGAAAGGTCATCGAGACCCGTATCTTTGCGCTTCATGATGAGGTCGCCTGCTGTCTTGCCTTTTTCAGTGTAGGCTTTGTACATTTCCATACCGACATTATACAATTGAATGCCGTCGGCCAGCTGCGAGTTCAGTTGCGATTTTGATTCAGGCAGTCTTTTTTCAAGTAGTTCGATGCTTTTTTTAAACTCAGCCGCACTTTCTTCTGCTTCTTTAAGCGCATCTTTCTCTCCGGTCAGTGACGCGTCAGTTAGAAACTGCTGAATCTGTGAAACCGCGAATTTAACGCGAAGGGCTTCTTTGACTGCTGATTCAGTAAGGGTGGTCTTCTCGGTAGCGTTTTCAACTTGGCCAATGCCATTTGTGAGAACCGCTAAGATGCCAAAAAGGTTCAGGGCAATGGCAATGGCGGCAATTGAAAAAATAAAACCAATGGATTTGTTCTTCATATAAATGGGTCCCCGAAAAAAAATTAAATAAATCTGTACCATTAAAAATAACCGCATTCGATGGCTAAAAAAAGCGAAAAGAAGTGATTCTAGTCATTCAATTGTTGGCCCAGTCGTAAACCATGACTGTCTTTGTGTTCTTTAATTCTGTCAGGTTTTTGTCACAGCTCATTGAGGTTCTGAGTCTGATGAGGTACTCTGAAATCGATGACCAACCAGCCCAACAACCCACTTCACGGCGTTACCCTCGAAGTACTCTTGACGAAACTGGTCGACGAGTACGGTTTTGAAAAATTGGCAAAGATGGTTGAAATTCGGTGTTTCACCCATGACCCCAGTATCAAGTCGAGCCTTAATTTTTTGAGGCAGACGCCTTGGGCTAGGCAGAAAGTAGAAAATCTCTACTTAGATCTGGTTGATCCCAGATTTTGATCAAAGTTTTGATTGAAATTTTCGATTTGGGTTAGAAAACGGGCACGACTTTCGTCGATTTTTGGTTAATTTGTGCTAGAGTCTTGAAATGGTAACTATCAAATCGACTCGTGAAATCGAAGCAATGAGAAAAGCTGGGGCACTCGCTGCTCAGTGCCTTACCGAGATGTTGAAGTTAGTAAAAGTAGGCGTTTCGCCTCTTGAAATTGATCGCGCTTGCAGCGAATGGACGCTCGCAAAGGGGGCCGTCCCGGCGCCGCTCAATTATCACGGATTTCCGGGAAACCTTTGTATCTCGGTCAATGATGTCGTTTGCCACGGAATTCCTGATAAGCGAGCGTTTAAAAAAGGTGATCTGGTGAATCTCGATGTGACTCCGATTCTTGATGGGTTTCATGGTGACACGAATGCTACCGTTGTGGTCGGTGCCGCTAATGAGTCAGAGGTTGACCCCAAGGTGCAACGATTGATTGAAACAGCCCGGTTATCGATGTGGGAAGGCATTCGTCAAGTGCGCCCAGGGGCAACGGTAGGAGACATTGGGCATGCGATTCAAACTTATGTTGAGAATGTCGGTTTCTCTGTTGTCGCAGAGTATTGTGGGCACGGCATTGGCCGTGGATTTCATGAAGACCCGATTGTGCCGCACATTGGTCGGCGGGGGCAGGGAATGAAACTTCGAGAAGGAATGACGTTCACCGTTGAACCCATGGTGAACATGGGAAAACGCGAAATTTTTGTCGAAAAAGACAAGTGGACCGTACGCACCCAAGATGGTTCGCTTTCGGCGCAGTTTGAGCACACCATCTTGGTGACTTCGAGCGGTTTTGAGGTCTTGACCGCCCGAGAAGGCGAGCCCCGCGGCTAGAAGTCGTGTTGGGGTAGATCGTGCTTTGTCGCTTCTAATCGGTCATCGAGTTCGCTTTTGGTTTTAGAGGTGCGGCGTGAAACTGAAGACTTTGAAAAATTCAGGGGCAGCGCTTTGTTATCGATTGCGAGATCGAGAAGCGCATTCAAACGCAAAATCTGCCGCCAGTCACGTTCGACAAGGCTCGCGAATTTCGGTGATTCAAACTCTTTCATTGAGTACGATCGCCAAACGTAGAAGGCTTGAAGTTTGATCCACTCGATTCGGGGGTGATTGGCGTCAAAACCACGAGGAATTCGCGTTGAGATTTTCTCATCGGCAAAGCCGCCTTTAAAACAAGTTGAAAAAGCTTTTGACTCGAATAAGCGACTAAACTCTGCAGCGAGAGCTGGATTTTCAGCTAATGCGTGTCTCATCGCTTTTGTTTGCCGTGAAGAAGGCATGTAAAGGCCTCCAGCGACTAGCACGCTATCGTCTTTGTCTTCGGGGTTCATGAGAAAAAATAGGTTAGGATTGTGCTCAAAGCGAGATTCGTGAGGACGAGAGGCCGAGTAGGTCATCCAGTTACGATACAGTGACGTGCCTCGTTCGCTCACGCGGTTTGCGGGGCGTTTGAGGCGGCCAATGCCCTTAATGGGAAAATGATAAAACGGAGCTTCTGCGCCGAGGCTATCTTTGAGTGTCTGGGTCAAATGCCTGAGGGGGGCTAAAAGAAGAGTCTCGTAATCGGCGCGATGGTTCTCTAGCCAGTTTGGATTTTTTTGGCGACCTGCTTTCTCGAGGAAAACGAGGGTTTTTTTCGAAAATCCGCTAGAATTCTGGCTGGGTAGCTGGGGTTTTGTCGACGTCTTCTTCATAGCCGTCATCAAATGCCGCAAGTTGGGTTGAAAAGCAATGGGTTCGCAGCTATCTCAGATCTTGGCAATCAACTCATTCGCTGACACGAACCAGGGTAATGCTCTCAACTGTGCATTCGTAGTTTTTGTGGTTTACTGTTTGATAGATCAATCCCGTAGCCTTTTCATTTCTGGCGAGTTCTTCTTGACACGTTGATTCGAAGAAATGAGATTCGCCAGCTGCGCTCATGAATTCAAATTTTGGGTGAGTGACTGTTACAGTTGTAGTGCAGGTGTATTCGAACTGAGGGCTGTAAGAGTGGTGTTTGGCTCCGCCGATCCGCACAGCTCTAAAATGGCTTGAACTGTCTCTTGAAAATTTCAGGCCGTCATCAAGCTCAAGGTCGCTTGGAGCTGAAAGCCCAAGTTGTGAGGCGACTAGTTTGGTTTTGCTCTCGAACCTGTCTGCTAGACTGTTGCACTGCGCTTCGAAATCGAGATTACCTTCTTCAGAAAAACCGGCTGCTTGAAGTGTTTTCAGACTCACCGCTATTTGTTTTGAAAATTTTTGATCGCTCGCTAATACAGTGTCGGCCGTGAGGCTTCCGAGGCAAAGTGTTGCCAGTGTGATTAGCGATAATTGAATCAGGCCGGCTTTAGTATTTGTCTTCATAAGTTTAAGGTGCTCCGTTATGAATTAAATTACACTTTAACTATTGATTAATTGTATTAGAAAAAAAGGGCTTGAAGATTCGGTAAAAACAGTGCCATTGTGAGTAAATGAATCGACTAACCGATAGTTTCTTAAAGACAATAAAGACAGAGTTTGTGGCTGATTTTATCAGTCAAGAACCCGGTGATTTAGAGGCTTTTGGCCGTGACTGGACAAAAGTCGTCGCGCCTTGCCCATCTGCCATTGTGTTTCCACGTACAACCGATGAGGTGTCACGCTTTCTTAAACTCTGTTCGACCGAGAAAGTTGCCGTGGTGCCTTCTGGTGGGCGAACGGGCCTTGCGGGTGGTGCGGTAGCTGCAAACGGTGAGGTGGTTTTGAGTTTGGTTCGAATGACAAAAATGGGTGAGGTCGATGCCCTCGCTCAAACGGTTCGCGTGCAAGCGGGGGCGGTGACCGAGGCAGTGCACCGACATTGCGAAGAAAAGGGTTTAACTTGGCCGATTGATTTTGCCTCTAAGGGGTCGTCTCAAGTCGGTGGTAATATTTCAACTAATGCTGGCGGTGTGAAGGTCATACACTATGGAATGACCCGAAATTGGGTTCTCGGTTTGCAGGTTGTTACCATGGATGGCACTGTTTTAGAGTTAAACGGTGCGCTTGAAAAAAATAACACAGGTATGGATCTCAGACAGATGTTCATCGGTACCGAGGGCACTTTAGGGGTAATTACCGAAGCGACCTTGAAATTGGTGCGGGTGCCTAGAGAACTCAATGTGTTCTTTTTTGCTCTTACTGATATTGCGGCCGTATTTCGACTTTTTTTAGAAGCCCGTCAGGCGCCCTTTACTCTCATGGCTTTTGAGACGTTGACGCACAATTGTTTAGAAATCGTGTGCGACCACTTGAAGTTAAAAAAACCTTTTGACTCGAACTCGGGCGCCTATGCCTTAGTTGAGTTTGAGCGTCCGGTCTCTGATTCGGGTCGAGAAGACCTCGATCGGTGGCTCGAATCACTATTTGAAAAGCAACTGGTGACAGACGGTGTGTTAGCTCAGTCAAAGCGTGAAGCCCGTGAGTTGTGGAGTCTTCGTGAGATGATCGGTGAGGCCCTTTTTACAGCGGGTCTCGTGCACAAAAACGACATTGCGCTACCCATCGCCGAATTAAAAAAGTTTATCGATGAAATGTATCAAATGTACTCGCAGCAGTACTCGACTATGGAAGTGTATCTATTTGGCCACCTCGGTGACGGCAATTTGCATGTCAACACGATGAAGCCAGATTCAATGGATCAGGTTGAATTTTTAAGACAGGCCAAGAAAGTTGATCACGACTTGTTTACTTTGGTGAAGAAATTTAACGGCAGTGTCTCAGCAGAGCATGGCATTGGCCTACTCAAGAAAGACGCGTTGGCTTTCTCGCGAACGCCCCAGGAAATTGAAATTTTTAGGCAATTTAAACACATCTTTGATCCACAAGGGTTGCTCAACCCCGGGAAAATTGTGTAAGTGAGGCCGCTGTATTCTTGTGATGGGCATGATCACCCGGATGGGTACCAGTTGATAAACACTCAAAAAAGAGTAGTTAATTTGCGCGTTGACTCAATGCGTTATAACTGATAATGACAGGCGATGAACAACTACTCAATCGGTTTTGCGTTGGTGAGCTCGTTAATGGCTTGCGCGTCGTTGGCGGGCTGCAATAGTAGCGATTCGGGTCCCATTTCGATGGGCACTGAAATTTCTGAAATTTCACTGTCTGCCCATTTGGGTGGCGCGACCATTTATTGGCAAGCCGACCGATGGAAACAAGACTTAGCGAAAACTGTCGTTCGCGGTATATCTATCGCAAGCGAAAAAGAACCCACGTATTTCGCGATCGACGAAAAACTTCTCGCTGGCGATGACCTTTCACTCAAGTGTTCTGCTGAAGTTGTCGAATACCGAGACTCTGACGACAAAGTCGGCACTCTCAAGAGAACATTGATTCGAGGCGCGGCCGATGGTCGGTCGGCAACCAAATACACCATTCTCGGTGACAAAAATTTAGTGACGAGCACGTTGGTTGATAAAGAATTCAAATCTGATCCGTACGTCGAGACGTCTAAAATGGTCTTTGTCGATTATGACTGGCAAGACGGCAAAATTCACGTTCAGACTGAATTAGCCGATGGCTCTTTAGTCGATAGAGAAACGTTCGCAGTCGGGCCGCTTGCTCGTTTTAAAAGTGCGGGTAACAGCGAAAATTTAGCGATCGCTTTCTCGTCGAAGACTTCGACTTGTGACGGCGAAACTCTTTTTGAAGGGTGCTCTACAGCTGTTATTTTCGGTGGTAGAGCTCAAGACCTTAAAATCGGAGGGGTCCCACTTGCTGTTTGGACCGACGGAAAAATGTTTCGCGTTCTTGGTGCTGAAGCCTCAGGCAAACTTTGGGTTAGTGACGGAAAATCTCGTGTCGACGGCCCGGTCTTAACTCCTGGCGTGCACCGCGACTTTACATTCACGGCTAAAGGAAATGCGCTCATTCTTCAAGTGAGTGAGACTGAAGTTAATCTTTTGGCTCAAGGTGGTGCGGCAGGATTTGTCACCCACGCGATCATTGCGAACCGCACGGCAATCGGGTCAATCCCCATCGTAGGTGGCTTGCTTCGCGGTGCTGTAGATAGCAAGATTGTTGTCGTGGGCGATACTGTTCACATAGCCTGGCTTGAAACCGATAAAGCCGGAAGGTTCTCGGTCATACAATACCTTTCTGGAAACGATTTGAGTTCGATTTCTGGGTACGCGTTTGACATTCCACCAGGGCCTCCTACGGAGTCGCCACCGTGTGATAAGTGTGGCGAAACCGCTGAGCCGACCCATGCGGGTCAACCTGAAGCCCAGTAGTTCTAGAAATAGACTGGATAAAAAAATGAACCAAAAATCCGGCCAAAGACCGATAGACTTCGACCCTAAATGGGATGATGAAACAGAAACTGCTTCTTATTTTGAGACTTTAAAGACTCATCAAGAGGCGAGTCAGCGTGAACTCATCAGTCGAAACAAAGAGCCTGAAGAGCTAGCCTACTGCTTGGCTGATGCCGCCCATTCGCTGGCTCTGCAGTTTTTTGAACAAGTCGGAAATGACTTCGAAACCTCCTGTAAAAGCGGGTGTTCTTATTGTTGCCATCAACCGGCTACTGTATTTGCGTTTGAAGCCATTCGCATTGCGCGAGAACTTAAGAATTCACTTACGAGTGATGACTTAAAATTTCTCGAAGAAACGATGGTAGCGAGGGTGAATGACTTTAAGGGTTCTTCGGTTGGCAAACAGATCAACAACAAGGCTGCCTGCCCATTACTCACGAATCATCAATGTTCGGTTTACGCGAGTAGACCATTGACTTGCCGATTGGCCCATTCGTTTTCAGTTAAAAAGTGTCGCCAAGCGTTTGAAAAAGATCGCAATCTGGTTCAGATTCCGGTTGCCCTCGAACTTTTGTCAGCGGTGAGCGGAATCATCGAAGCGGTCTATGGGGGGCTTCCTGGCGCGAAGTTAGACGCCAATCTCTATGAGTTGTCTTCGGCGGTTTTGGTTGCGCTTTCTCAGCCCGATGCCGCATCAAAGTGGGCGAGTGGTGATCGGTCTATTTTTCGAAACTGCATCAAAGACGACACTTAAAACGCTGGGTCAGAACTTTCACCTAAATTCCTACCTAAATTGTCAATCGACCCATTTGCATTTAGGTGTAAACTTTTTTTGGTTGATACGAACGAAAAAAGGCTTCCAAGTGGTTGAGTCGGACGGCCCTTCAATCACGAGTGATTCGCCGGTTGGGCTCTGAGCTTCGAGTTTGATTCTTTCAGCTTTCATTTGAAATTTGGTGACAGATATGCTTGCACCCAACACAAAGTAGTTGGGCTGCATTTGGAGTGAGTCACCCGATTTGGTCCACCAGCTGAGTGAACCTTTAGCGACATAAAGGTGTTGTGAGTAGGTTGTCGCTTCGATCGGTACTTGAGAAATATCGAGTTCTTCGACTTTCCATTGAGACAAGAGCATGATGCCGGGTGCAAACGGTGATTCTGGTATGCAATTGAGCACTGCTGTTTTTGAGTCGTTGAATGCCTCAGAAGCACTAGCCATGGGGGTCAAAAGTGCCAGGACTAAGAGAAAAGTAACCGCCAGGATTTTGTTCTGTAGGGTATTCGTCATAGTCACTATTCATTGCCAATTTCGCGCCAGTTTTGAATGCAAGGGGTTCAATTTGAGAGTGGTTTTGAGGTCTTTGGTTGGGCCAAATCTAGCAACTGTCTAGATCTTAGACAGTTGTTTTGAGGCGAAAAAAGGGATGTTATTTTACACTTTAATAGTGTACTAAGCTCGTATGTTAAAGTTATTTTCTAGGATTTTTAGGGCTTTTTTGGGGGCGACCATGACGTCGCGACCAGTCTTGAGCCTACTTTCAGTTTTGATTGCAGTGGTACTTGGGACGAGTGCGTGCGAGCCCCAATCAGAAGATGCCCAGTTGGTGCAAGATCAGAAAAACGATCAAAAACTGTACTCGGCGTGTTCTGTGTTAGAAACTCAAAAAACGGGGTGTGTTTGGACGGTCGATTATTGGGTTGAGCAGTCTTCACTGGGTTACGAAAGTAAAAACAAAGAAATTAGCAAAGACCTTAAAATCGAGCCCATTTGGGTCGGTTCGGTTGGGTCAACCTACGGTAGCCGCATCAGCGAACCTTGGCAAGCACTTCAGCTCTTGAAATCTCCTGATGGGTTTGACTGCCGGCTGGGGCAAGAGAGTTCTCAGTCAAGCATTCTCGTGATTGACTGTGAAGTGGTTGTTCGCACTGATTCGACTGAAGAACAAGATGCCAGTACACCACAAGATGCTTCTCAGAACTCCGCCATTTCGGCTGATCGAGAACAGATTGACATCGAAACTTCTATTCGGGTATTTGAAGCGACTCAAAGAGAAGTGTTCACGGCGAAGCTAAATGGAAAATATTTTGCTTCAGCTTGTTACATCGAGCAATCGATTAAAGAACTCGACAAGGTATTGGGTGAGACTGATCCCACTACCTGGTTTAAGCTCTCGAAAGAAAAACAAAAGCAGATCACTGAGCTCTACAAGACCGTTTGGGCCTTTAATTTGGGGCTTCTCAGTTCGGTAGATTCAATGCGGGCACCGAACCTCTGTCAAGGAAACGATTCGCTACTTCATTAGCTTTTTTTGGAATCCAAATTACCTTCTGTAAATTTGGTTTGAGTTAGACTAGAGTTTTCAGATATGAAGGGCATCAGTTTTCAGTCTGGTATAGAAATTCGTGTTGAAATTCAGGGTGAGAAGTGGAGCCCCGGCGATACGCTATTGGGTACTTTAACTCTTTCGAACCGTTCTTCAAAACCCGTCGAGCTCTCTGCAGTGCGACTTGACCTGAGTCGCGGTCTCGAAAGAAAATTAAAGAAAGATGCTGCTACTGCTTTTGATGTTGGCGTTTCAGTTCGCCCACAACTGCCCGGCGTTCTTGAGGCGGGGGCTTCAACTGGCGAGTTAGCGTGGACCTATCAATTGGCTCATGACACTGCCGTTTCGGATGTGAGCGGTAGTCTTTTTGTCGTCTATGGTCTGGGGGCTTTGACGACACTTCGTCTGAAGATTGAGCCGATTGAGGCGATTCGTGAAATGATGTTGTCGCTGTCAGCGGCATTTAAATTCAAACTCAATCACACTTACAGTTCTAAGCAAGGCTATACTGAGTTCGTGTTGTCGCCACCCGACGGTAGAGAATTTGGGTTTGTGAATCAACTCTGCTTATTTACTCGCTCAGACGAAACTGACATACACCTTCGGTTTGAATTTGATGTGCAAGTGGTTGACGGAGCTTCACCTGGCTTGAAAACCAAAGTTGTCACCAAGAAATTTGAGCGAACGGTGATGTGGGTCGATCTGCTTCACCGTTTCAATGGCAAATTGAACAAAGATGCATTTGAGTCACTTTTTCAAGAGGTTCTCAAAGAGTTTTCTGATCGAACCACTCAAGGTGCGATGGGCGAATAAACGGCAAATCTCAGGTGAATGAAAAATGCCGAATATCTGAAGCTTGTCGGGCGAGGTCGCGCCTAAAGTCGGGATGTGAAATTGAAATCAAAGCCTTAGCCCGCTCGCGAAGGGTCAAGCCATGAAGATTGACTGCCCCAAATTCAGTGACAACCCAATGAACGTGGCCACGGGTGGTCACGACCCCGGCGCCAGGTTTGAGCTGTGGTACGATTCGCGATAAGGTTCCTTTTGAAGCAGTCGCTGGTAGGGCTATGATCGGCATTCCGCCTTTTGAAAGAGCAGCGCCATGAATGAAATCCATTTGGCCACCAATTCCAGAAAAAATCTGATGACCAATTGAATCGGCACAAACTTGGCCGGTTAAATCAATTTCAATGGCCGAATTGATGGCGACCACTTTCGGGTTCTTACGAATGAGTGCCGTGTCGTTGGTTCGATCGCAAGGATGAAATTCGACCGAAGGGTTGTCATGAATGTAGTTGAATAGTTTTTTTGTGCCTGTCACGAAACTCGTGGTTGTGCGTCCGGGGTGAACCTCTTTGTACTTGTTGTTGACTACGCCCATCTCGAGAAGCGCGATCATATTGTCTGCGAACATTTCAGTGTGAACACCCAGGTCGTGCTTATGGGTTAAGCGACTCAGTACGGCGTTTGGAATTCCGCCGATTCCGACTTGCAGTGTTGAGCCATCTTGAATCAGGTCTGCGATGATTTGGCCAATGGCCGCTTCAACTGGGTTTTCTACTGCTGTCGGCGACTCGGGTAGGGGGCGATTGGTGTGAATGAACTGTTTGAAACGACTGATGTGAATAAAAGAGTTTCCGTGAGTTCGAGGCATCTGCTCATTGATCTCGGCTATCACGATTTCGGCTGATTCTGCTGCCGCTTTTGCGGTGTCAATCGAGGTGCCCAAAGAACAAAATCCATGGGCATCGGGTGGCGAAACCTGAATCAAAGCCACATCAAGAGGAATGCCTCGTGTGAGAAACAAGTTTGGGATATCTGAAAGAAAGACGGGCATGAAATCAGCGCGGCCCTCGCTGATAGGACCTCGCAGACCAGGGCTGGTAAAAAGCGATACTGAAAAAAATCGCCCTTCAAACTCAGGTTGAGCAAATTTAATGACGCCCGGCAAGTGCAAGTGAAAGAGAGAAACATTTTCAAGGTTCTTTCGTTCACAAAGAGCGTTGATGAGCGGTTCTGGGTAAGCGGCCGCACCATGAACGAAAATTTTCATTTCGCTCTTGATTGAAGCCAATGCATCGCTAGGTGAAACGGCTCGTAGTTTCCAATCGGGCAAGTTAAATTTTGACATGATGATGAGACCCCTTATATTTGTACCTTCTAATGTAATCTTGTTTTTCTAATTGTACAGAGGTCACGACCACTACATTTCGATTTAATGACTGAGCTAGTAGTCAGTGGGCTTAATCGAGTATCCAACTGCTTAGGTCGGGGCAAATTGACCGAAAAATTTTTGGCGCTGAGCGATTGGGAAGTCTTCGGCGACTAGAGCCCACTCCTAATTGAATGAGAACTAGGTAGTATTGCTTAGAGAAATGGTCGTCACCAGAAAATTAGGACCTGTCAAATGTGGCGAAATCAGAGAATAATTCGATTATGAAAAAGACTCCATTCGTGCGTGGAATCAAGTTCGTCAACCGACTCGCGAGAAAAAATGGGCCTAAATATGCCTGCATTCAGTTAACGACTCGTTGTAATATGCGATGCAGTTTTTGCGGATTTTGGTCAGAAAAAGCGATTCCTGATCATGAACTGAAGTTGAGTGATTATCAAAAGCTGGCCGATGAGCTCGCAGATGAATACGGATTGTTACTCACTACCCTAGAGGGCGGCGAACCGTTTGTTCGCAAAGACCTGGTTGAGATTGTGCGAATCTTTGGCGAGCGCCACATGCCGATCTTATATACGAATGGTTGGTTTGTGACCGAAGAACTTGCGAAAGCGTTATTCGACGCCGGCCTGCATAAGATTGGAGTCTCAATTGATTACCCCGATGCCGAAAGGCATGATCGAAAGCGCGGAACCGTTGGTGCCTGGGGTCGGGCTTGGAAAGCGGTTGAGCTTCTGAAAAATGCGGCACCTTATGGTGGAACTCAGGTGTCGGTTCTGACGGTATTCATGAAAGATAACCAAAATGAACTCGAGCGAATGCTACAATTGAGTCAGGATAAAGGGGTTGGCCATGAGATCAATCTTTTGTCTTTGCAGGGGTTTCATCGGGCCGGACAATCTGAAAATGAGTTACCTGAATTGCCTGTGTCAGCGGGCCTTCTTGAGCTCTGGGAGAAATACCCACATTTTAGAACGTTTCGTGACTATCTAAAAAATATTGATCATTTCGTATCACAAGCAGAAATGCCCGCGTGCCTTGCGGGTCGAGCCGGAGTGAACGTGGGTGAGACCGGTGAAATCTCGCCTTGCATTGAAAAAGTGAATCACACGTTTGGCAATATCAAGTCAGAATCGTTTTCGAAAATTTATGACCGCCTGAACGAAGCTCAGTTCGGCAAAGACTGTCAGTGCTGTTGGACACTGTGCCGAGGCCTTGGTCAAGTCATGGGTGATCGAACCAACTTCAGTGGTTGGAAAGACTTGGTTAGTCGAATGCAGGTGAACTGAAGGCTTTCTGATCACTTCACTGGACTTTGCTGCGAACTGATTTCACGTGAAAGTGCCTTCACCTTCTCGCGAGTCTCAGGGCTAAGTGAATTGTAGAATCCCTCTGGGTCTGCTTGGGCTTTCTCTATGGTCTTGAGCATCGCATCGGCATCGCCGCCTTGCTGCTTTGCCAAATCAGATAAGGCATCACCTGAGAGTTGGTAAACCTGATCTTTTGTTTTCTGATCAATTTTTCCGTCATTGCCTTTGGCGACGCCGTCGACTTTTTTGTCGGCCGCCTCAGCTTTAGCATTTCCTTGAATGACCTTTTGTCTGGCGCTAGAATCATTGAGAAGTTCTTGGGTATCTCTGAGGGCTTGCAGATCGGGTGCTGAAAGACCGCCCGAATCAGCGGCGACAGCAGCGACCGAAATTAGGCAAATCGACAAAAATACTGCAATCATTCTTCGCATTGAGCTAGTCCCCAGTTCTCAGATTGTAGCATCTACTTTTGACAAGCCCAAGCTGTGTCAATTTCGACTTTTTTTAATCGCCATTGGTGATGGTTGCAGTTCAAGTAGCGAAAATAGCCCAAGCATCGTGCGAAAGAGGGATGGCTGTTGGGTGCCCCCGGGTTGGTCACCGGGGGTACTGAGATGAATGCAGCGTTCGCAACTAAAACTCGAACGCATCTAACGGAAACATCATTTGTTTTCTATTTCCGGTAAAATAGTAAAGTGAAACTGGTGAATTGTTATAGCCACCACCCAGGCCCTTTGAATCATTCATGTTGAGCTCCAAAGTGGCCAAGTGATAGGTGCCAGCCGCGTCTTTGACTCGACCAAAGAAGACTCCACCTTGAGTGCTTTCTGATGTGGTAGCGTCAAACCAGTCTGCACTCATCGGATCGTAGTAAGTGTACATTCGTTTGAAAACATTGGGCTCGCTAATACGATAGGTCGAACTTGCGCTTGAACTACCCACGCCTTCGACTGGAACAAATTCAATCACTTTTGACACCGTTGAATTTGAAAGCTGTAACTGAGCAATCTCTGTTTTAGACTGAAGGTTGACTCGAAGTTCGGCGCGTAACGAGCGACCGGCTTCTTGACCCACAAACGTTTTAAAAACTAACCTAGAAACGACAATAAATTCGATTTAAACAACAAAAAAACACTGGAAGTAAGCCTATTTTGGCTTTAGGTTTGATTTTACAAGAAACAGAACTTAAGCAAAGAAAGGTCACTTCCAGTGAGGTTAAAAAATAGCAAA
>CAITVN010000183.1 GCA_903895855.1 Oligoflexia bacterium
AAACTCCTCAATTCCGACGCTGATGCGAATGAGGTTGTCGAGAATTCCAAGCTTTTTTCGATTTTCAACGGGTATACTCGCATGAGTCATGATTGCAGGGTGCTCAATTAGTGATTCGACTCCGCCGAGACTTTCGGCTAGAGCAAAAATCTTAACTTTCTCTAAGAATCGCTTAGACTCAGTCAAGCCACCCTTGAGGTGAAAAGTGATCATTCCGCCGAAACCTTTCATTTGGCTTTTTGCGATTTGATGTTGAGGGTGAGACTCAAGTCCTGGATAAATCACTTTTTCAATTTTGGGATGTGCGACTAATTTTTTTGCTATTTTCATCGCATTTTCGGCGTGTCTCTCCATGCGCACGTGCAAAGTTTTCAGGCCTCTCATCGCGAGAAAACAATCCATCGGGCCTGGTACTGCGCCAACGGCATTTTGAATAAACTTTATTTGTGAATAAAGGGTGTCATCGTTGAGCATGATGGCCCCACCCACGACGTCGCTATGCCCGTTTAGGTATTTGGTCACCGAGTGCACGACAATGTCTGCACCCAGTAAAAGTGGATTTTGAAAATACGGACTCATGAACGTGTTATCGACCACAGTCTTTAGGCCATGGTGCTTTGCAATCTTTGAAAGTGCTGCAATGTCCATTAGCTTGAGCATGGGGTTGGTTGGACTTTCTAACCAAAGAAGCTTCGTATTTGGCTTGATCGCAGCCTGCAAGTTCGCCACGTCAGTCAGATCAGCAAACGTAAAATCGATGCCATGATTGCGATAAACTTTGTCAAAAATTCGAAACGTGCCGCCGTAAACGTCATCGCAACAAACGACATGATCGCCCGATTTCAAATTATGAAAAATGGCGTCGGTGGCAGCAAGACCGCTAGAAAATACCAGAGCGTGCTTGGCTTGCTCGAGAGAAGCGAGGCATGCCTGGTAAGCGGTACGGGTCGGGTTGTCGGTGCGTGAGTATTCGTAGCCGCGGTGTTCACCCGGAGACTTTTGAGCGTAGGTGCTAGTCTGGTAAATCGGCACCATGACAGCGCCAGTTTTTTCGTCGGGTTCTTGGCCAGCGTGAATCGCTCGTGTTCCAAATCCAAATTTTACGTTGGCTAGGTTTTCGGTGGACTCTTTAGTGTGTGTACTCATTTTATGGCGTTTCCTTTGTTTAGGTTGGTATTTCGATTAACCGAATGTTTTAGTGGCTTCAAGCATTTCTAGACCAGCAGCCAGGGCTGAAATTCTGGCGATTGATCCGTAGACGAGTTCAAGTGAGGGGTCATGATCTAGTTCTGCTTCGGCAAGTTCATCACCGATTTCGCTACCGGTGGTTTGATCGACTGGCCTTGAGCCGAGATCCCAGGTGGTTTCTCGAAGGTCGGTCATGCACAAGGTTTTGAAAACCATACCTTGTGAGTTGAGGTTGTCTTCGTCACCGCGCTCGGTATTGGTACGAAGAAATCCGCCAATCAAGTCGGTACCAGAAAGGTAGATCACGGGTTCAGACGCGAGGCGATCAACAATGGTAGCTGTGGGTATGCCTTCTTGAACGACAACACTTTCGATTTGAAGTTTGTTTTTTCCGACGCTCATTTTATTTTTTGATCTTCGATTCATGGTCGCGATTTCTTGGGGGTCGCGCACCACCATGATACCCATGCCATAAGTTCCAGAATTGTTTTTCACAAAAACAAAGGGTTTTCGAGAAACATTGTGTAGTTCATATTGTCGGTGAATGTTTTTGAGCATCTGCCCAACCGCTGATTCAACTCTGTCGAGTCCGATCGACTCACTGAAATTGACTTCGTTTACTTCGACGCTTTCAATGGTGATGTGCCAAGGATCAATGCCAATGATTGATGCAAATTCGCTGGCTAAGCGATTGTAGTGAACGCAGTGGGTGCTTTTCTTTCTGGCGAACCAACCCAAGCGATGAGTCGGCAAGACCGGTTGGTCAATTTGATCGAGAATGGCGGGATGCCCACTCGAAAAATCATTATTTAAGATAATCACATCGGGGTCAAATTGAGCGGCCTTTATTCGGCTACCCTCACGCCTTATCGGATAAGCTTTGAGCTCTTTTTCTGTAGCCGAAATGAGTGTGATAGCGTCTTCGCTGAGTGGCGCTTCTGTTTGCGGTTGATACCATCCGATGCAGGTTTCAAAACCGGCTTCTTTGAAAAGTTTTTCTAGGTAATACAAATTCTCAATGTAGAAGCGATTGGTAGTGTGGGCTTCTGGAATGATCAAGACTCGGGTGGGCAAGTCTTTCATGCGCCGATTCATTTCGGCTTCAACTTGCGCTCGAATGAGAGTGGGGGCAGTGCGAATGTCTTCAGGGCAAATATTATTGAATCCAGCCGGAAACAAATTGCTATCGACGGGCGCAATTTTATAGCCAGCGTCGCGCAGGTCAACAGAACAATAAAAAGGCGGCGGTGCAATCTGAGCTTTTTCCATGCACCAACGCGACAGTTTTTCTCGGTTTGCTCTGATTCGATCGGCTAAAAGGGGTTTAATGTTTTTCATTTGGACTTTCTGCGGGGGCTTTTTCTTTCGGCTTGGGCGAGCTGAGAGCGTCAATTTCACTGATCAAGCGAGCCGATGCATTTTTGGCATTTTCAGAAATCTCAGCACTCCAGGCTCTCAAAAATGATCGAGTCTCAGCAGTTCTTTGTTCAAAATTTTTCAGAAAAAAAGTAGCCAACTCCTTTTGATAGGTAGCCAACTGTTGTGTTGATTGCTTGTCTTCGCCGGTTTCTAGTGGAGCAGCTGGCGGCGAACTTGAATGGATAAAGTAGTGACGATAGCCAGCGACGATGTCTTTTGCGGCTTTCTCAATCCATCCGAGTGAACCGGTTTTTAGCAGTGGCTGAAATCGTTGTATCGATTTGGCCAGACA
>CAITVN010000184.1 GCA_903895855.1 Oligoflexia bacterium
GGGTTCAAATCGTTCAAAGACAAGACTGTCATTCACTTCGACCATACCATCACGGGTATTGTTGGGCCGAATGGGTCAGGTAAATCAAACATCGTCGATGCGTTCTTCTGGGTAATGGGAGAGCAATCTTACAAGCACATGCGAGGCTCGTCGTCTGACGACCTGATTTTCAATGGTTCATCAAGATACTCACCTATGGGAATGGCCGAAGCCACCCTCGTTCTCGAAACCGATGTAGTCGACAATTCAAGCGCCCCAGCGGGTGCTTCAGCTTCTTCAGACCTGCCGGTTCACCTCAGACAAAAAGAAATTTCAGTCACCCGAAGACTCTATCGATCAGGCGAAGGCGAGTATTTCATTAATGGGGTGCCGTCGCGTTTGAAAGACATTCATGAACTCTTCATGGATACCGGCGTTGGTACCAAAGGTTACTCGGTTATCGAGCAAGGCCAAATCGGTAAGATCGTGCAATCAAAGCCCGAAGAGCGCCGACTACTCATTGAAGAAGCGGCTGGTATTGCGAAATACAAAGCGCGTAAAAAAGAATCGCTTCGAAAGATGGAGGCCACTCAAGGCAACCTCTCTCGTCTAAACGACGTCTTAGCCGAAATTGAGCGCAATGTCGGCTCACTTGAACGCCAGGCTCAAAAAGCGCGTCAGTACAAAAAATACAAAGACGAACTTTTCGAAAAAGAAATCACCTGGGGAAGGCGCAAAGCCAAAGTCTTTCGCGACAAGCTCGATGTATTACACAAGCAACGTGATGCCGTAGAGTATGAACTCGTCGGACTTCGCGCCGAACTGCAGACTGCTGAAAACACCATTGAAACAGATCGTGTTGACCAAGTCACTGACACCAAGCAGGCCGAAGAGTTGCAGACCAAGATTCAGCACCTTTCGACAGAACTCACTCGTCAAAAAAGTGCACTTGACCTTTCTCGTAGACGTCAAGGCGACCTTTCACAGCAACTCGACTCGTTAGAGCGTGAACGTTCTGACTTGGCGTCATCAATCGAAATCGACCAAGAAAAAATTAACGTTCAAGAAAATGAATTTCAAAACTCTGAAGAAATTCAAACTCAAGCCCGTGCTCAAGTCGAAACTCAACAAGCGACTACAACGGCCGCACGAACTCAAGCTACTCAAGCTCGGGTTGACATCGAAAACGCTAAGCGCGAGCTCATTCGTGCGATATCGCAATCTAGCGAATTTACCGCAAAAAATGCGAGTTTAACGAGTCGAATTGAATCTTCACAGATGCAATCTGAACGCTTGCTGGGTCAAATTGAACTCATTAACGAAAAACTTTCGAGTGTGACCGCTGAACTTGAAGAAGTGCGTGAACGCACCGAAGTGACCCGCATCAAGCGCGATCAATTGCGCGATGAGCGCCGTGAACTTCAAACAGGCATTCAAGCGAGCGAACAATCGTTACGTTCACTCGAATCACGAACCAAAGAGAGCGATCGTTCGCTGACTCAATTGAAGTCGCGATTGCAGAGTTTAGAAGAATTGGCTGCAGCCCACGAAGGCTTTGGCGATGGTCCGAAGGCCGCACTTGAGTGGCTATCAAAAAAGGGTAAAACCGCCGCAGTCGCTCTATCTGATGTGCTTGAAGTGAAGAGTGGGTTCGAAACCGCTCTCGAAGGTTGGATGAACGGCGCGCTTGAGCACGTTTTATTGAATGACCTGACTTGCGCTGCCGATGCCCTCGCTCATTTGAGAGCTGATGGCTTAGGACGTGCTACCGTCAAATTTTCTGAAAACTTTGTGAACACCGGCACATCAAAAATGGCCGCTTTTGCCGCTATTCAAACGCTTTGTGAAAACCAAGGGTTGAAGGTAGTTGGTCAATTAGAAGAGTTCGTTAAGGCCGCAACAAAAAGTTCTGGCAAAGGTGTCAGCGAAGCCATTGCGTCGCTCGCTTCTCAATCAGTGAAAAACGTATGCGTCGTCGAAGCGATCACTGCCGATGCACTAACCAACGCCATCAATTCAGATGAGTTCAAAAAATCATTTGCGGGCTGGGGCATCGTTGCCCTAGATGGCACGAGTCTCGATTCGCAAGGTTGTCTGCGAGGGGGGGCGTTTGATGCCTCTCACGCGACTACCGTTTTAGGCCGTAAGCGCGCGATCGCTGACATGACGGTTCAGGTTGAAGAATTGTCTGGCGTGCAAGATGAGCTAGTCTCCCAGCTTGATGCCGCTCGCGAGGTGATGGCCTCGTCGAAAGAACGACTTCAAGCCCTGGGTGAAGAGATTCAAAAACTCGAAGTTGAAGTGGCTTCGAGTGAACGCGATTTACACCAGATCAATCGATCATACAATGAAGCGACTTCACAAATGAAGCAGGCTCAATCTGATCTTGAGCACACGAAGCGCCAAGCTGAACAAGCTGAGCGTGAACGTTCTGAGTTTGAAGAAGAACTTCGTGATGTGGGTGTTTTGAAGGTCGAACTCGAAGAAAAGATCAAGGCTGAAGAAGCCAGCGTGATGGTATTAGAGTTAGTAGCTCGTGAACAAGAGTCGAGCTTGAGCGAACTCAAAATTCAAGAAGCTTCAACCCGAGAGAAACTCTTGAGCTTGAAACGCGAACTCGAAGGCACCAAATCTCTGCTTCGCGATCGCACCAATCGCATGAATGAAATTTCGCGAACCTTAGAGCGTGCGAGCCGTGAGCATTCAGAACACTCGGGTGGCGATTCTGATATTCAGACTTCGATTGAAACGATGACGTTAGACTTGGCGACTTTTAAGGCCGGTTTATCTCAAGTGAAAGATCGACTCGAAGTCTCGGGCGCAAAATTGAACCACGCACTCGAGAGAATCAAGCACTTGCATGCCGATGGCGATCGCAAAATGGGCGAAAGTTCTCATGTGGCGCTTGAGTTTGAACGGCTTCAAGGTGAGTTCAATCACTTGTTGTTGAACCTCGAAGAAAAGTATGGCCCGGGCTGCTTAGACCGACCAGTTGCTGCGCCCATTCAAGATGAAATGGAAGCCCCGATTGTCACAGCCGAAATGACTGCCGAAGAAGAAGTGATCTTGGGTGAAGAAGTTGAAAAGTTGCGCGAGCGCATTAGGCGTTTGGGCGAAGTGAATGTTGGCGCGATTGAAGAATTTGAGATCGTGAGTAAACGATTCGAGCACTTAACTGGCGAGAAGCTCGATCTTCTCAAGTCAATCGAAAATCTTGAAGAAGCGATTGAGCACATCAACAAGACCTCTGAAGAGCGTTTCAGTAAGGCCTTTGAAGCCATTGCGACTCGGTTTGAAAAATTGTTTCCGATTGTCTTCGGTGGCGGTCAAGCGAAGCTTTCGCTCGTTTACCCTGAAGGATCAAACGATATTCTTGAGGCGGGTGTTGAGATTTTGGCTCAGCCTCCTGGTAAGAAGATTTCGAACCTTTCGTTGTTATCGGGTGGAGAAAAAGCCCTGACGGCCGTTTCTCTGATTTTCGCCATTTTCATGGTGAAGCCATCGCCATTCTGCTTACTCGACGAAGTCGATGCGCCGCTTGATGATGCCAATATCGGAAAATTCAATGCCCTGCTTCGCGAGATGTCGGTGAAGAGTCAGTTTATCTTGATTACCCACAATAAAAAGACGATGGAATTGAATGACACTCTTTATGGTGTCACGATGGAAGAACCGGGTGTTTCTAAAGTTGTTTCGGTTGAGTTGCATTAAAGTGAAGTGACTGAATGGTCGGAAGTGTTACATGATGAAGGTTTTTTTGTTCGCTATGGTGTTTTTTGTGGGCGTTGGCTCAGTTTCGGCTGCTGCAGCCGTTACCCCAAAGCCCAAGAAAGTGCGGGCTTCTTTGCCCGGATTACTCGTTGAAGTCGAGAAAAAATATTCTGAGGTAGGAACTCTAGAAGCCCAATTTTCGCAGGTTAATGACTTGGCGTTGCTGAAGAAGAAACAAGAGAGCACGGGCAAAATTTATTTTAAGAAGCCGGGCAAGTTGCGATGGGATACCTTAAAACCAGATAAAAGCAATTTAGTGAGTGATGGCAAGGTGTATTGGTATTACACCCCACCCTTTGAAGAGGGTGAACGCGGGCAGGTGATTGAAAAAAAGAGCGCCGAAGTGCAATCAAAACTCGCACAACTTTTGTTGACCGGCGCATTCAAAGAGGCGGTTGCTTCGAAATCGATGACAATCACCGCTCTTGCGGCGAATCGCTTTTCTCTCAAGCCAAAGGCCGACAGCGCGGGCACGGTTGAGAAGGCAGAAATTACAATCGATCTCACCGATAAGTTGATTACTGAAGTTTTCTTATCTCACGCGAATGGCAACACTAGCCGAATTCAGTTGTCAGAGATCAAATTAGGGAAAAAGTTAGACAATTCTTTTTTCCAATTTAAAGCACCTCCTAATACTGATATCGTTCGCGACGCAAATGAGTGATGAATCTTCAATGAGTGCATCGGTTAAAAAAAATTCTGCAAAGCTTGGACTCATCTCGGCCGCATTGGCGGCAGTTACTTTTGGAGCCTCGCCCCTTTTGATTTCATTAATTGGGGCTGAAGTGTCGCCATTTGCCTTGGCCGGAATTCTTTCATTCGGATCCAGTTTGCTGGGCGTTATTTCGCTGCTCAGAGAGAAAAATCGAAAAATTTTGGTCACGTCGTTTTCGCAAATGCGCTCGCATCGCTATGCCCTTCTTGGGTTGGTGGTCTTTGGTGGAGTCGTTGCTCCGATTTTTTTGGCGATGGGTATTCAGCGTGTGAGTCCGGTTGAGGTGAGTATTGCGCTTAATTTTGAGTTGGTTGCAACTGCTGTGATTGCCCGATTTTTCTTTTCTGAAAAAATTTCAAGAAGGGCTCTTTTTGCAATTTTGATTATCTTTGTTGGCGTACTTGTTCCCGTCGTTTTCAATTCTGAGGGGTTGCATTTGTCACGTGACCTTCTTGGTATTGGTTTTGTTTTGTTGGCCGGCGTCTGTTGGGGTTTTGACAATTGCTTTTCTCGAATCGTCTCGCACTTGTCACCCGAGCTTTCGATTATCATCAAAGGGGTTGTCGGTGCGGTGGTTAATTTTTTGATTGCTGTTTCGATGGGCAGCGTCTTCATTCAGCCAATCAAATTCTTTCAGCTCTTGCTCATAGGCATTATTTGCTATGGGTTAAGTTTGAGGCTCTTGCTTCGTGCTTTTCAGATTCTGGGCAGTGCTCGAGGCATTGCGTTGTTCTCGCTGCATCCTTTTTTTGGTGTCACCTTAACGAGCCTGGTTTTTGCTAAATTACCCCGGGGTGCCGAGGTAATCGGATTGCTCTTTTCTTTGGTTGGGGCTGCCCAAATCAGTCGCGAGAGTGTTTCTGAAGGCTCGGCAGTTACGACGGCAACTTAATCGGAGATGTGTTGTTGCCGACCCAGTTGAGTGATTTTCCAAATCAGCCGACTATTAGAGTGGGATGGATGGCTCTCAAGAACGACAAAAGAAAAGTCAGGTTAAGCTAGTTGCGCTGGCGCTGATCATGGCGGTAGTTGTTTCTGGTCTGATTTTCATGAAGAGAAATGTGTCTGAAGTT
This sequence comes from Oligoflexia bacterium, assembly GCA_903895855.1. Lineage (GTDB taxonomy): Bacteria > Bdellovibrionota > UBA1018 > UBA1018 > UBA1018 > CAITVN01. Next base: position 5,539 of record CAITVN010000184.1, read on the forward strand.
CAAGAAGCTAGTCACGTGGTGGCTGCGCCTTCTACTAGTGCGGTGGTCTCACCTGCAGCACTACAGCTCGACAAGCAAGTTAAGAACGTTCTCAGTCAGCTTCGAAATGATCGAGTTTATGCGGCTCTCGAGCGAAAAGAAGAGTCGTTATCATTTGGTCGGACTTCAGAAATCAGGCGACAATTGGCGGGGAGAAACCTTTCAGATTTACCTAACGATTCGAGTTTTGTGAAAATGCAGTTAGCTCGATCACACAGTCTTGAGTTAGTAACGAATTACAAAGCCCGCATCAGCGGCAGCCCCGCTCACGAAAAATCAACCATTCAGTTTGTCCCGAAAACTGAGGCGTCAGCTGAAGATTATTCAATTGTTGTTGATGTTCAAAGAGAGAGGCTCGGCTTTTGGAATGGCGTCGTCATTAACCTTGATACAAAGAAGGCGAGCCGCCTACCTGCGGGCAGCGGCGATAGCGAGTTAACTCAGTTGCCAAGAGATCAGGTTCCTCAGATTATCTTTGCGCCTAAAATCATCAAGTAAATCAAGAACCCTCGAATCGTGAGGTGTGTCGTCAGTAACCCATCTTGAGCAGTTTAACAATTTACCCGAAGCTATAGATGAGGGGTACACTCATGGGGTTCAATGCAAAGATTCACTTTGGTGTGGTGTTAGCGATTACGTTCTTGGTCAACTCTGGCTGCACTAAACAAGTGCAAGTTCAGGCGCCCACTCAGGTTGATATTTCGAACAGAGTGCCCGGTGGAACGATTGACACCTTACCTTACGTCAAATTTTCAGTCGAAGGCGATTTTGAGCCGACACCGAACCACGTTTTAGACGGCGAAGATTTCTTGGTAACTCGTAAGGTTTCGAATAAGCCTGTCACGTTGAACATGAAGTGTGTGAGTTCAAATTCATTCAAGTGTTCGGGATTTCGGTATTACACATGGACAAATGACTCAAACAATTCTTTTAGTTTTGACGAGCAAGGCACTCCGATTGGACTGGTGCCGGTAGAGGTGACAGAGCAGAGTGCTAAATTAGAGTTTTCAACTGAAGGTGCCTATTCGATCATAGCGTTTGCAAAAATCGAGGGTAGTAGCGCGGCACTTGCCGACGCTGCCCGCACTGATTTCTTTGTTGAGATTGACCAAACTGGGCCTGGTTTCAATCTGTCTGACGAGTCTGAAACACTTTTTACTGAACCGACCAAGGTAACTTTGGGTTGCCTAGACACCCAGTCGTATTGCCAAATCTCGGCGGTGCTCAAGAATGCTTCTGGCACCACAGAATTTGACATTCCCACTAATCAGATCACAGTGTTGATCAATTCTGAAACCACGATTGAGCTGAAAGCAATCGACGATGCTGGCAATGAGTCGAGCATCACTATTCACTATTCGTACGAAGACTCAGGCGGTTCAGGTGATAACGGCGATTTAATCAATTTGACACCGCCGAAGCCAAATCCAACTGCGACACCGAATGTAACGCCTAAACCTACGGCGAGTGTAAAACCAACGCCGAGTCCTAGCCCCACTCACACGCCGACAACGACACCGACTGTTGCGCCAGATGCACCAGACGGACTAGACACGGTCCTAGATCCGATTGAAAGATCTGGCGACACAATCTTTCAAATATTCAATCGAGCATCAGCAAATCTAGATGTCGATGGTGATCGGGTTCCTGAAATCCAAAAACTGTATACTTTTTCTGATCCCCGATTAACTTTGGCTTGCGCTGCCCAGCCAATCATTGCGTTGACACTGAATATTGAGCTGCTTCAGCTCATTGAGCACCTACCTAGTGCCGAGCGCGCGAAGAATTTGGCCTTCTACAGAAATCTACAGACCTGGGCCGAAGATCTGAAGACCGATGGTTTTTGCCCAAGGTTTTTGGTGGTTCAATTTAAAGCGACTGGCGTGAGCGACGAAGATGGCAACTTGGTGCTGGCACTTCGAAGAGTGTTTAAGGCCGCCTATGACCGTTACCACGCTGGTTTTGCTGGAGCAGTTCTTGTCGGTCGCTTTCCAGAGGCGACTATTTTGCATAGATTCTTGTGGAAGCAAGTTGAGCAAACTGAAGCGCGTATTGGGTTCACACCGAGTTTTCCGGGTATAAGGGGTGCCGATGGTGTTGCGAAATGGAATTGGTTGAAAGTCATTCCAGAGATAACAGCCGGAAAAACAGACCTCATACTTTCAGACTTTGAGGGAAATTGGGAAGGGGTTTATCATAAGCAAGTTCAGGCCCGCTCTTGGGTAATCGTACCAACTCAAAACTTCGAAGATCGGCAGTATCATTTGCCGGGCAAAAGGTACTGTAATCAAAAAGAGCCCACGGCGGGAGACTGTGAAATTTCAATTCAGGCTAGGTCGGGCGACGTTCGCGAAAGTAACCTCGGTTTTCAGGATGTTTTCTATGTGAATGATGCTGATATCCGAGTGGGAGACGAAAGTCGAAGCGAGTCTGAAGAACCCAATCCTAACCCCCCTGCGACTCGATACTTCGTTTTCAGTTGGGCTCACAAGAATTTAGAAGTGAGCCGAAGTGCCCAGCAACTGGCGAGGTTCAACCCTATTGCGCGGCCTCAAGTAATCGTATCACGAATCAATCCTTTCAACGTCTCTCGTTCACCAACGGTTGAGTCTGGTCTAATCAATTCGGCTACGAAAAAGCCAGCACTGGTAAGAAAAGACGTAGGCCTACATTTCAATCCTAAGGGTAATTGGGCGAAAGACGATAACCATGGCCTAGACCTACTACTCGAGTATTTTCACCGAAACCACTTGCACCGAACAGCTTTGGGGCGGGGTGGAAATGTCGCTGAATTCTCATATCAAGCAATACGCGCAAGTAACTTAGAGAATCCAGGGCCGTCACTTGCCCAAGCAACTCCGAATATTCCGAAGGGGCAAGCAAGTTTTGATTCGGCGAATAGTTCGATTCTTGACCTTGCTCGTTTCTTTCATGGTCCTGAGCTGATAAAAGGAATCGCTGCTCACTCAGCACCGACTCGATCTATCTTGAAGTCTCCTCTGAATGCTGCAGAGGTAGCAGCAGTTCAGCGTGCCTTGACTTTGCCCGGGCCCACCCAGACGGTAGCTCGTCCCACTGACTCAAGTAACCTGTGGGGTTGGACTAAGACAGTTAATGGTCAGGTTGAAACGTTCACTCCGTCGTTTGCTGATGCCCATCAAGAATCGCCGGCACCAGGTGCCGATGCCTCGGTCGGGCCAATGTTTTATCGAACCATTTGGGAAAATAAGGTCAATCATAAAGACCTGGGGGTCTTCTATTATCACTTCGGATGTGAGGTCACGAGACCATCTGGAGTTGAAAGCAGGCCGTATACCGCCACTAGTTTTGGCTATCACCAAAATGCCGAAGGCATTCTCTTCTATGTGAATGGTCTCGCATTCATGGGTCGCTCAAAAACCTTTAACGATTTTCCGAACTCGGCACCCGGTAATTTTGGTAAACCTGGGGGTCGATTTGGAGATGGCTGGACCGGCTATTTTCAGGATTCGGCGAATCTCAATGACGACTATCAGGCCACGGCGACCAGAGTGAAGAGGCCGTACTTCTGGAACCTGCTCGGCGATTGGACCTTAAAGATTAAGTACCAGTAAACAGCAAGAAAATTACACTGATAAATATTTGAGTCAAACTTGACACATCTGACATCTATTCTGGCGGTAAGCTATACTGGTAGAATCATGAGTGTCCTCGGGGTAAACTCTATTAAACTTCGTCTGTTGATTATTAGTGCCACGCTGGTCACTTCAATCGTGTCAGGTTGCGGATCTAAAGAAAATAGCGAGGCGATTCAAGCGGGTGGTGAAGACCCCTACTATCAGTACCAATGGCATTTGACTAATACGGGCCAAGCTGTCTTTGCGCGAACTTCGGCGACCGCCGGCGCCGACATTCATTTTTCAAATACGCTTGCAGCCGGGATCACTGGAGCCGGAATTCGAGTGATTATCGCAGATACCGCGATTGAATCAACTCATGAAGATTTGGCTTCGCACCTGCTGTTGAGCGAAGCCAAGAATTATCTTTTACCTGCGCCGTATCTGGGCAACCCCGACAACTCAAGTGCCATTGGGCATGGCACGTCTGTCGCGGGTACGATTGGCGCGATCGCAGACAATGCAATCGGTGGTCGTGGCGTTGCACCGAATGCTTCTCTGTTGGGTGCCAACGTGATGGATGATGGCGCCGACGAAGCCGGGTTCTATGAAATTTTTCAACTCGCGGGTGATATTTTAAATCAAAGCTATGGAACCTCGCAAGATGCCGTCTATGGCTACGAAGCTGGCATCTACATTCTCGCACACTGGGCAGCCACCCAGGCAAGGGGCGGTAAGGGAATGAACATGATTCATGCGGCGGGCAACGATTTTTACATCGGTGGTTTTCACAACAAGTCTGGCACACGCTATGGCTCAATGAGAACAGGAAATTCAAATTTTGACCCAGAAATCGCCCCAGAAATGATCGCAGTTGGCGCACTCAATGCCAATGGCCTTGTGGCGTCGTATTCTTCTTCGGGAAGTAACCTTTGGATTACTGCCCCCAGTGGTGAAGACGGCGTTTATGAGCCTGCAACGATGACCACCGAGCGGTCGGGGTGTTCGCGTTTTGGATCAATATCAAGCGCTGATCTGAGTGTGTTCACGGCTTTTGATCAAGGCAGTGATGGAAATAGTAACTGTGCTTACACGGTTCAATTCAATGGTACCTCGTCAGCAACCCCGGTGATTTCTGGGGTGATTGCACTGCTACTCGAGGTAAATCCGCAGCTCATTTATCGCGATATCAAGCACATCTTGGCCTCAACCGCGCGAAAGGTTGACGACAATTACGTCGGCACCGATAACCCGTTTGTTCATTCGCCCACGGGGCATGTCTGGGAGAAAGGTTGGATCACCAATACAGCAGGGTTTCACTTTCATAACGCCTATGGTTTTGGTGCGGTCGACACCGATGCGGCGGTTTCGATGGCCAAGGCTACGCGTGCCAATACACTAGGACAGTTAGTTGAGACCTTTCAGCGGCCAACCTCTGGCGCTGGAGCGCTTGATTTTGAAAATACGCGAGACGGCATCAATTTGAGTATTCCAGACAACAGTGCTGACGGCGTAACCGACTCGATGACTTTGGGCTCTCGAATTACGGTTGAACAAGTTGTGCTTTCAGTAACGGTTAGCCACACCAATGTCGGTGACATCGGCATTGAGTTGACGGCACCCAGTGGTACGAAGAGTACTTTGAAGTATGTGAACGATGCCCTCGATGGATTACATAATCTCTCTGACCAAGTTTTCATTTCGAATGCCTTTTATGGTGAATCATCGGCAGGAACTTGGCAAATCAAAGTAATCGACGGCTACGCCACATCAACTGGAACGCTAAATTCATGGGCCATTGGGTTGACGGGCCACTAAAAGGGATCTGATCCTTTCGTGATGCTGGCTGCGTCACTCGATATTTCTTAACAATTCGGTTGTTTTGCACTTGTTCTCTGATCATTCTTAAATTAAATTTTAACTACATAAATAATTAACCGTACAGGAGACAAGTCATCATGGGCCTACCAGAAAAACGAGCGCTTGAAGCATTCAAAACGGCCGAATTCACGGCACTGCAGACATCAATTAACGCGATCACCGGCGGCAAAGTTGAGTGGGACATTCATTGGGACACTCTGATGCAAGACGGTATGGTTGAATATTTCAAAGACGCTGCTACAAAAATATATTTTACACCGCTTTTGGCTGCGCTTCAGGCGGTTTGCATCGATGATATGGGTAAGAAGGCAGTTGCTGGAGCGCTGAAAAAAATAGTCATTAAAAGTGATTCAGGTAGCTACCACGGGGGCAATTACACGTTCGAAAATGGAGTTCTTGATCTGACTCACGATTCAAACTCGAATATCGATGCCGTTGATGAGCGTAAGACGTATATTCAGACTCTTCTAGAATCAAAACTCTAGATAACTTCTCGTGGTTTGTAATGCCATCACAGTTCGCGACGGTCATCTCAATTTGTCGTGCGAAAATTGAGGTGGTTTACTTTCTTTTTGTAATGTAGCGACTTCTCTGGTTTGATGATGACGAGTAAAGCAGTTCATCAATAATACAATACCGAATACCGAAAGGACTTAGTATGAAATTCTGGTTACCCCTTTTTGCAGTCATTGGCCTTTTCTCTGGCTCAGTAGTTAAAGCTGAAGAACACAATCTCACCACCCTTCGTGGCGATGACATTGACCTTAAGGTTTATGATCATGCTTTTGCGGGCTCGATTAGAGATTTCGTCGTGTTTGGTGTGAACGATGAGGCGGCGTTTTCTTCAGAACTGACGATGAAGCGAAAGGGCGAGTTGGTAAAGGCAGTATTTAAAAAACAACCCGACGGTTCTATTGGTGGTCTCATTGAGACTCACGACGAAACGGGTGCGGCCATTCAAACTAAGGTGACTTTAACTGATATTGAACCCGATACTCACACCATTACCTTGAAATTTAATGACCAGGTGGTGCCCGTCGTGATTACTTTTGATGCTTTTGAAAAAGCCCATTTTATTAATCCGACTTATACGGCTTCACTCAGCGGCCGCCAGATTCAGTTCAAGCTTGAGAACGGAAAAGCCTGTTACGGCTTTTCAAGCAATCTTTTGATGATGATTTTGGGCGCCTATTTGCATCCGTAATGTTTTGTCATTAAAAATGGATGAGACGTTTGGGGGAGCGGCTTTCGAGTCGTTCCCCTTTTTTTTGATCACACCGCGAGTTCGATTTAGAGCAGAGCTTTTGCAGGCATGCAGGCCGCTTGATGGTGTAGAACGTTAGGTGCTGAGTCTAGTGAAACGTAAAGCATCTTCGCCCCCGGAAAAGACTTTGAAAAAATGGCGCCGGTTTTTAGTTCTTCTCGGGTAGGAGTGCTTTCTTGAAGTACCTGGATGCCAGTAACGGCTGTTTTGCTTTGAACTACGAAGTCGATTTGATGACTGGGGGTCGATCTCCAGGTTGTGAATTGATAATTTTCAGCTGAATCGTTGTAATGGACTTCTTGCCTTAAGTTGGCATACAGAAGGCGCCGGAGTTGAAAACGTCGGTCGACCTGGGTGTTAAGTAAGTGCGATGCAAGCCCTTGGTCTTCAAAATAGCAGATGTCTTTTGGAGGGCCTCCAAAGGTGCGTAGTCGTCGAATCAAGTATAGCGATTCAAACGCATTGAAAACCTTGGCCAATGTCGGCCGAGAAATTCGAGTCTTTCTTGAGAGTTTAGAGTAGTCGATAACGTCACCTTGGCTTTTTGCCAGCTCAATCAGTAGTCCGATCAAAATCTTAGGCTCTAAGGTTGTTGGAAAAATCAGTTTGATGTCTCTCGATAAAACAGTGTCGAGATGTGATTCAAATTTCTGACTTCGAATGGTGGGATCTCGAAAGAAACAGATGCCGGGCAATCCGCCGGTCTCTAGATAGCTAAGGGGGCTTCTCAGTTTTTCTAAGTGCGTCGAGATGACGCTCAATTGAGGTTCAATTTTTTTCGTCAAATGAAAATCTCGTATAAAATGGGGAATCGGTCGATCTTCAGTTTCGGCGAGTGTGAGAGGCAATAATTCGAAAAGTGCAATTCTACCAGTGAGAGACTCACGAATTGACTTACGACTTAAGTATCTGACTGAGCCCGTGAGTAGGAAGGCCCCCTTTTTTGGATGAAGACGTACGTACTCTTTCAGGGCCGGAAATAGTGTTGGGGCCATTTGGGACTCGTCAATTCCGAAGGGTGCCCCTCTGTTGCTGATGAATTGAGTTTCGTCAGCCTCGAGCGTGGCTAAGCTGTTTCGCTGATCGAGACTCACGTATTCGGCCGATAAAGAAGTCAATAAGTGGGTTTTGCCAACTTGTCTTGATCCAAAAATTCCGACGATGGGGCTATAACTGAGCCCCTTTTTTATTGCTGAGGTCAGGTAGCGTAAACGGTTGTGAGGCATCTTGAGATTGAGTATGATTGACTTTACCTAAAGTGTAAAGTGGTCATTACATAATGTGTAAAGACCCCTTTACACTTTTTTGGGAAGCCTCAGTGCCTAGTTTGCTGCGCGCTTAACTTCATGAAAGAAAAGCCATTTATCGATTCAGCCTGATATTGAGGAGCCCAGTAAATGAAGGGTTCGTCTCATTCTCGATAGGTGAGATAACCTTGTGTTTATTTAATGATTTTTGTATACACAGCGGCAAAAGGAAATTCTCATGCCGTCATTTGATATTTTTTCGGACGTCGATTGGCAAGAACTCGACAACGCAATCAACCAAGCAAACAAAGAACTCCAGAATCGATATGATTTTAAAGGAGTAAAAACAGAGATTACGCTCAACCAAAAAGAGAAAACGCTGACGCTTTGGTGTGCCGAAGAAGCGAAACTCGAAGCACTCAACGATATTTTTCAGACTAAAGTGATCAAGCGCGGTTTGTCGCTGCTTTCATTTGATTACAAACCTGAAGAAACTGCGTTTGGTGGTAGCGTGAGGCAGGTCATTGTTGTTCAAGCAGGAATTTCTAAAGAGAAAGCAAAAGATGTGATCGCCGAGCTTAAGGGTACAAAGTTAAAAATTCAAAGTCAGATTCAAGATGAGCAAGTGAGAGTCACTGCCAAGAGTCGCGATGAGCTTCAGCTCGCCATTGCGCACTTAAGAGAGAAACAAGATCAGCTCAAATTGCCACTGCAGTTTGGGAATTTTAGAGATTAGAAAATAGCTCAAACGGTTGCGCTAGAAATGAATTGAGGAAGTAAAATGTCAAAACTAATTGGGGATTCGACCCCTAAAAATACTGACTTATCGTCGGTCTATTTTGTGAGTCTTGGGTGTCCGAAAAATCTTGTCGATTCGCAGGTTATGTTAGGCCTGCTACAAAAAAATCGTTACACGATAGCGACTGAGCCAGATACCGCTGATGTGATTATTGTCAATACTTGTTCATTCATTGAAGCTTCTAAAGAAGAGTCGATTGATACCATTCTCGACATGGCACATTTCAAAAATGAAGGTAACTGTAAAGTTCTGGTGGCCTCGGGCTGTTTGCCACAGCGGTATTCAAAACAATTAGAAATTGAAATGCCTGAAGTCGATCTTTTTATCGGCACTGGTCAATACCATCGAATTACTGAGTTACTCGACAAATCAAAAGAGGCGCTCAAGCTGGGTGCGCCCTTGCCACAGCGGTCGTATGTGAATCAACCTGCTTTCATTCATTCTGAGACTGATCCGCGTGTTCACACGGGGCCTTCTTATTCGGCCTATTTGAAAATTTCTGAAGGCTGTAATCGCAGGTGTGCATTTTGTATCATACCCAAACTTCGCGGCAACGTACGCTCTCGCACGGTTGAGAGTTTAGTGACCGAGGCTAAGCGGTTGGCAGATGCCGGAGTTCGCGAACTCAATCTTGTGGGGCAAGATTTGACCGAATACGGAATGGAGTGGAAATACAAAGAGAAGCTCGAAACTTTATTGCCCGAACTTTGCAAAATCGATGGCATTGAATGGATTCGATTGCATTATGTTTATCCTGATCAGTTTTCTGACGAATTAGTGAGTATTATTGCGCGTGAGAAGAAAATTGTGAAGTACTTGGACATGCCTGTTCAGCACACTTCTGACACAGTCTTGGCTCGAATGAATCGTAGACTCACTAAATCGAAGTTGTTTGATTTAGTTCGAAAATTGCGGGTTCAGATTCCGGGTATCGTAATTCGTTCTTCAATCATCGTCGGATTTCCCGGTGAAACCGAGGCCGATTTTGCTGAACTTTGCTCTGATCTTTCGACTCTCGATCTCGACTATGTGGGGTTGTTTCGCTACTCGCGAGAAGAGGGAACCCCTGCAGCCGAAATGACCGATCAGGTACATCCGGCCACGAAGCGTAAACGGGCTAAAACGCTCGGCTCAATTTTGGCAGAGAAATCAAAACTTCGTAATGAAACAAAAGTAGGCGAAACGTTCGAAGTGATGATAGAGGGCCCAAGCGAAGAGTCAGATCTTCTTTGGCAGGGCCGTCTTACCACCCAGGCCGCTGAAATCGATGGGCATGTGATCATCAATGATGTGGCCCCTGAATTAGAAAATTTGAAGCCCGGCGATTTGGTAAAAGTAGAAGTCACTGAGGCACACACTCACGATTTAGTGGGTCGCGTGCTTGAACTGATTTCACGTTCGAAGCCAAGTCAGTTGGGGTTGACCAGTGAAGTCGCATCAGTCTCAATAACAAAAGTTGCAGCATCAGAGCGCACGATTTCTCAGGCTCACTAATTCAAGAAAATGTTAGAAAACTCAATTGATCATTCGCTCAAGGATCGGGCCGCTGCGGCGGCTAGGCAAGAGGGTTTTCTCTATTCTGGAATCGTTGATTTGGGTCTTTGCGAGACACTGCTTACCATCCACATCGCTCGTTACGATCGGTGGTTAGAAGCTCAGTTCGAAGGTGAAATGGGCTATCTGAAAAGGGGCCGAGACCGTCGGGCTAATCCAAGTCTCTTGTTGCCATCGGTGCAGTCAGTGTTTTGCGTTCTGGCACCCTATGGCGCGAAGCCCTTGGGCGACACGACTGGTGTGAGTGGGCCGCGGTTTGCCCGGTACCTTCGGGGCACTGACTATCACGATGAACTGAAGAGCTCTCTCAATCGAGTGGCAGAGAGAATAAAGTCTCAAGATGTGAAACTAGAGGCGAAGGTGTGCGTTGATACGAGTGCCGTGCTTGAGCGTACCTGGGCTTCTTTTTGCGGCTTGGGTTGGATCGGAAAGAACACCCTGCTGATTCATCCAAAAATTGGCAGTTACCACTTTATCGGTGTGATATTGTTGTCAGCGCGTTCAGGTGTCGGCCCGAATTGTTTGCCGAACTACTGTGGGCACTGTTCTCGGTGTCTAGACTCGTGTCCAACTCGGGCATTTACTAATGAGAATCTTTTAGATGCCCGCAAGTGCATCAGTTATCTCACGCTTGAACGCAAGACCCTTGAGCCCGGCTCCGACGATTTTGTGAATTCGAAGCTTCGCGAGTCAAAGTGGGTAGCGGGTTGTGACATTTGCCAAGAGGTTTGTCCGTTCAATCGAAAACGCGAACTCGAGGCCGACGCGCTCAGCGAGAAAACGTTTAGCATCCCGTTGGGCTGGAGTGAGTTAGAGTCGATAAGTGAAGCTGAGTACCGCGAAAAGACCGCCGGTAGTTCGCTCAATCGAATGAAGCCGACGCAGTTTAGGCGAAACTTGGCGGCCATTCGATAGCCACACATTTGATTGAGCTTCGTTCGCATTCGTGTGAAACTGAGACTGCGTGAAAAAATATCCGTGCTTACAAATTGATTTAAAAGGTTTGGCCAGCAACTCGAGAGTCGAAGTTGATCTATTTGCGAAACACAAGATTCACGTCATGGGAGTCAACAAGGTTTTTTGTGGCATGCGTGAACCGGCCCAGGCGATGATAGACGGCAAAATCGATACCGTGGCCGAATCTCGGGTCGAGAATTTGAAGTTACTCGGTCCAATTAAAGCCAAAAAATGCCTGTTGCGAGCGCCGGGGCCGAGTGAGGTCGAAGCGGCTGTGGCTGTTGCCGATATCATACTGCTGCCTGATGGTGATTTGCTTTCAAGAATCGCAGATGCGGCAAAAAATCAAAATCGGCGAATCGAGATCATGCCAATGGTCGATATGGGTGATTTACGCGAAGGTATTTGGTTTGAAGATGAGTCAGCCATCGCTGAAATGGTTTCGTCGATAGTGGCAAGTTCGAATCTTTCTCTTTATGGTTTAGGCACCAATTTCAACTGCTTTGGTGCCATCAAACCGACCCAAGAAAATGGCGATCATTTTGTTAGGATTGCCAGGTCAATAGAGAGAACTCTTCGTGTTCAGTTTCAGTACCTTTCAGGCGGCAATTGTACGAGCTACCATTTACTGAAAAAGGGAATATGGCCCGAGGGTATCAATCAGATTCGCAGTGGGGGATTGCACCAATACGGAATTGATTTTGTTGATTTTGAGTATGTTTCTGGTTTCATTCACTCGTCTAAGAACATTCAGTGCGTCTCATCGCCACTATTTGTGTTGAGTGCCGAAGTGAATGAGATTTCAAAAAAACCAACGGCTCCCGTAGGCGAACCCGGACTGGATGCGTTTTTAAAGCCAAAACAGTTCGCTGATCGAGGCGTTAAACGACGGGCTATACTGGCAATGGGTCGACAAGACGTTCCGTCTGACGGAATGTGGCCCTGTGACTCTGCTCTTCAAGTTCTAGGTCAGTCAAGTGATCACACCATCGTAGAAACCGAGAGTTCTCTGCGCAGCTATCAGGTCGGCGACCTCATTGACTTTGAATTAGATTATGTTTCACTGCTTTTCGCGTGTAATTCTCCGTCAGTACGAAAGGTTTTTGTGTCGTCATGAAGATTACTTGGTTTTTTTTAGGCGCACTTTTGAATGCGATCTGGGCGATGTCGTATCCACTTTCGAAGCAATTACTCAGTGAGCTCAGTGTGAGTGAGGTGACTGCTTGGCGACTTGTGCCCTCCGCGATTCTTTTGATGCTGACCCTAAAGAAGGCTCACTTATCGAAAAAAATTGAGTGGCTCGATTTGCTGGGCATTACTTCGATGGGTCTTGTGGGCTGCTTGGCGGCGATGGGGCTGCAGTTTCTTGCGACTCAGCACACGCTTTCGTCAAATATTGCTCTTCTCGTCGCACTAGAGCCGCCCATTGTGGCGGTGATGGCGGCACTCTTTGCGGGTGAGTCGATTACCTTACGGGTGATTCTGGGTATTATGGTAGCCATCAGCGGTGTTGCATTGGTGTCGGTTAATCTCGATCAAGTTGAACTCTTCAATAAAGAATATTTGTTGGGAAATTGCGTGATGCTGGCCGCTGATTTTTGTTACGCTTACTACACCCTTTCAGGAAAACTCTTGTCTAGGCGAGGTTGGGGCGCATCAGTCTTAACGAGTTTACCGATGGCAATTGCTGCCGTATTTTGGCTTATTGGGATGTCTCTATTTTCTGAACCCCATGTGGGTCGGCTTGGATTTTTTGGAATTCATGATCTCAAGACCTTCGGGCAGGTGTTTTGGATTTCTATCGTTGCGACGGCCGGAGGGTACTTTGCTTGGAATTTTCTGATCATTCGATTGAACGCGAGAACGCTCAGCTTGACCCTCTATTTGCAGCCGATTTTTGGTGGCATTTTTGCCAAATGGATTTTCAAAGAGAATCTTCCGGCTTTGTTTTGGCCAGGCTTATTTTTAGTCGTGTCTGGGGTTTGGCTATCAGAATATCCTAGTCGCAAAACTGAATTCCAAAAAGTGCAATTGCCGCCTGATGGGCCAGGGGAAAATGCAGGGTAAACTCACGCATATTAATGGGAAGCTTAGTGAGTCCATAATAAAGTCTCGGAATTTTTACCCGAACCATGGGGCCCCACTCGTCATCAACAAAAATTTCTTTGCTAAAAAACATGTCGTGAATGACGTTGCCTTTCAGTGAGATCGCGATTCGCGAAAAATCTGCCCCGGGTGTAAGACTTCGGGCTAGAAATGAAAAGCTTGAGCCATAGCTGGTGAAGCGCAAACTGGCATTTGAGTCGGAGGTAAAAATGCACTCGTCGTTTTGGTGCCAGGCTCCAGTGAGCGCAAGGGCTCCGAGTTCGATCACAGATTCATTTTTTGCCGCGAAGGTTCCTGATGTGACCCGTTCTTTCAGGTGGCTGAACTTGCCACCGATAAAAATCGGCTTAACGTAATTGGGCTTATTCAGTCGGCCCATTTCGATATTGACCCAGTTGCTCGGTAAGGTCATTGGACGATAAAACGGTTCTAAAGGTAGACCCGGATCGGCATGTCTGAGCTTTTTGTGAATCTCGGCTTCGATGGTGATAGGGGCATAAGGGCCCTCGAGAGCTGAAACAATCTGGCCATTTTGAAAAAAGATGAATTTGGGTACTTCTTTGACGGCAAATAGTTCGGCGAGGCTGTTATCGTAGTCCATGGTGACAAAACCGCTGATTCCTACCTGCTTGACGTATTTTTCAACAATGGCACGCTCTTTCGCAAAGCCATAAGATGCGGCGAGTATCGATAGAAACTGAACTTGTAGTCCTTGAAAACGCCGATAAAATTCAGCGACATAATTGACCGTCACTTCACCTGAATAATTGGTCGGATCAAAGTAACTCACCAGCCAATATTTCTTTTGGAAGCGCTCTGAAAGCGGAAAAAGTGAAACACCTTGCGGTGTTGTTACGGTCGCAAAGAGCGGATCACAACCAAACCAATACTGAGCTAAGTCTTCTTTGGCCTGCGCGATCGCTTCGTCTTTCGTTAATTCTTTATTCTTCTTTCTAATCGGAGGAGGTGCAATGGCCATTAGTCTTTCACCTCTAACACGGGGTGCGATCCTCTACTGAGTGACGCAAAGATTGCGGCAACCGAAAGAGTTCCAGCTACTGCAAAAACGAAATGAAGCGCTTTGATGAAATCGGCAGATTGGTGATATTTCCAGTGTAGCAGGGCAGTAGATAGCCCGGTGCCGATGGCTAGACCTAGGTTTCGGATGGTCGCCAGTAAGGCCGAGGCCACCCCCAGTTTTTCAATCGGAACGGCACTCATGATGGAATTGTTGTTGGGAGATTGGAACAACCCAGTTGAAATTCCAGCGCAACAGAGGGCGAAAATGATCAAGACTGGCGAAGTGTTTGCTGTTAGCCCGGAGCCAAATAGTCCAGCGAAAGAAAAAAGAACTAGGGTAACCAATCCTGCCCCGATTGAACTGATGCCGCGGGTACCGAATCGGTCAGAAAATCGACCAGAAAACGGTGCGACCACAAAGACTGATAGCGGAATCGCGCTCATGTAAAGACCGGTATTGTCGGGCGGTAGGCGCAAAATTTCTTCGAGAAAAAAAGGCATCAATACTGCCAACGAAGAAAATGCGAGAAAACTGAGAAAACTCGCCAAATTTCCGGCCGCAAAGGCTCGAATTCTTAATAGTGAGACGTCAAGTACCGGCGCCATGGCCCTCTTTTCTACGTAAAAGAAAAGAGACCCAAGAATAACAGAACAGAGGGTAATCAATTCCCGAAAGTAGGGTCTTGACTGAAATCCTTTTTCAGTTTCAAAACGAGGTGAGTCGGCTATCCAGATGATCGTGCTGATAAAGAGCATTTGAAGTAGGCTACCTAACCAATCAAAAGTGGGTCGAATTGCCGGAGGTGCCTGCGTCACGATAAATCGATAAGCGAGAAGCATACCGATAAAACCCAAGGGTATGTTGATCCAAAAGATTGAGGTCCAACCAACGTGGGTGATGAGTAAGCCGCCTAAGGTTGGTCCAGTGATCAGGCCAAGGCTCACGACCATTCCTAAAACACCGAGTGCCTTGCCTCGTTCGCCTCTTTGAAAGGTGGCGGTGATCACGGCCGGGCCATTGGCCATGAGCATGGCCGCGCCTACGCCTTGAACGGCTCGTGAAAAAAGCAAGGTATTGAACGTTGATGAAAGTGCGCAAAGGCCACTTCCGATTGAGAAGATGAGGTATCCGGTGCAGTAGATTCGCCGTCGACCGAAGAGGTCAGAAAGTCTGCCAAATGGCAAAACCAGGCAGGTAATCAAGAAAAGGTAAACGACAACAACCCATTTGACCTCAACCAAGGTGACCGAGAAAATCTTCGTAAACGTAGGAAGCGCTATGTTAACGATACTAGAGTCTAGAGTCGCCATGTATGTTCCACAGGCAACTGATAAAAGAACCCACCATTTTGAGGACATCTCGTTTTATTTTACCGGGTTTGAATGCTAAGGTCCAGATATGCAAACACCAAAATCGCAAAATGAGTTAAAGCAGATCGCTAAAGACGTCAGAGTTTCAATCATAGAGATGCTTTGTGAGGCAAAATCGGGGCATCCTGGGGGTAGTCTTTCGTGTGTCGAATTATTGACGGCCCTTTGGTTCAGCGAAATGAAAGGGGTGAGTGATGCTCCAAATTATGATGACAATCGAGACCGTTTCGTCATGTCTAAAGGGCATGGAGTACCGACTCTTTACGCGATTTTAGCGAAAAAAGGGTTCATTGAAACTGCAGAGTTAATGACCTTGCGCAAACTCGATTCTCGGTTACAGGGACACCCCGATCGCAATCGACTACCGATCGTTGAGGCCTCAACGGGTTCACTGGGGCAGGGCCTTTCGGTTGCACAAGGCCTCGCGCTCGGATTTAAGCTCGATAAGAAATCTCACCGAGTTTTTTGTTTGATGGGTGACGGTGAAATGCAAGAAGGCCAAATTTGGGAAGCCGCCATGTCGGCCCCAAAGTTCAAGCTCAACAATTTAGTCGCTATTCTCGATCAAAATGGCGGCCAGATTGATGGTCCGGTAGCAGAAGTGATGCCGATTGAGCCAGTCGTCGATAAATGGCGCGCCTTTGGTTGGCATGTGATCGATATTGATGGTCACGACATGGCAGCCGTTGTTGGAGCACTTCATGAGGCCAAGAACCTGCAGTCAAACGGCTTAGATAAGCCCGTTTTCATTCGCGCTAGAACCGTGAAGGGCAAGGGTGTTAGTTTTATGGAAAACAAGATCGAATGGCATGGCGTAGTGCCTAAGCCTGAAGAAGCAGCAAAAGCGATTTTAGAAATCAAAGGGAGTCACTAAGTCATGGCAAAAGCAACAAGACAAGCATTTGGAGAGGCTTTGGCAAAGCTTGGCGAAACACACTCAGAGATCGTGGTGCTCGATGCCGATTTGAGTAAATCTACCAAGTCAGAATTATTCGCAAAAAAATTCAAAGATCGTTTCTTTGAAATGGGAATCGCAGAGGCCAACATGATTGGCACCGCAGCCGGTTTGGCATTTTCTGGAAAAATACCTTTTTTATGTAGTTTTGGGGCTTTTTTGACGGGTCGATACGACACGATTCGGTTGAGCGTGTCTTATGCTGGCGCGAATGTGCGCTTGGTGGGTACTCATGCTGGAGTCGGTATCGGCGATGACGGCCACTCGCAAATGGGGCTAGAAGACATCGCGCTCATGCGGGCTTTGCCGCAAATGGGTGTTTTTCAGCCAATGGACGCGCGAGAAACCGAACTGGTGGTTGAGTACTTGGTGAAAGAATGGAAAGGGCCGGCGTATCTGCGATTAACCCGCCAAAACCTACCTGACTTGTATCCGGCTGGGGTGAAGTTTGATCCGCTTAAATTACTACAATTGAAAAAATCTTCGGTGTCTAGTGGGGCAGTTTCGTTGATTGCCAGTGGTGGTACTGTGGGTGAAGCCATGAAGGCCGCCGAGATGCTTGAGTCGACAGGAGTTTCGGTCAACGTTTGGAATGCGCTCACCTTGAAGCCGTTTGACTGCAAAACGACAGCGGCCATTGCGGGGCAGAGTAAATTCATTCTGACGATTGAAGACCATTCGGTGATTGGGGGGCTGGGTTCGGCCGTTGCTGAAGTCATGGCTGAGCAAGGGTCTCATTGTCGACTGATTCGCCTAGGGGTTCAAGACACCTTCGGAGAAAGCGCTGAAGGCTTTGAACTTTACGATAAGCACGGAATTTCTGCTTCAAAAATTGCAGAAACCATCAAACGATTAGGCTGATGAGGATTGAGATTCATGCGTGCATGGCGAATTGAAGCTCATGGTGGCCCTGAAAGTGTGAAGTGTTTAGAGTTGCCAACCCCTGAACCGGGCCCGCAAGAAGTTCGGGTGCGTGTTCGAGCGTTTGGACTCAATCACATGGATCTCTGGGTGCGAAAAGGGGTTCCAGGTCACACGTTTCCGCTACCGCTCATTCCGGGGTGTGACATTGCCGGAGAAGTCGATTCATTGGGCCCTGATTCAGAGAAACTTTTCAAGTCAGCGGGCTTTATGGGGCTGAAAATAGGTTCTCGAGTGATCGTGAATCCCACCTTGAGTTGCGGCGTTTGCGAATCGTGTTTGCGCGGTTTACAGCCAATTTGCAGAAGTTTTGGTATGTTAGGCGAGCACCGTGACGGGGGGGCCGCTGATTTTGTGGTGGTACCTGCGTCGAATATCATTCCGCTACCTGACGCGATTTCATTTGAAGCAGCCGCGGCGCTGGCTGTGCCCTTTGTCACGGCTTGGACGATGCTGGTAGAAAAGGCCAAGGTAAGAGCAGGCGAGACCGTTCTGATTCAAGCAGGTGGTAGTGGGGTTTCGGTAGCAGCCATTCAAATTGCCAAACTTTTGGGTGCAGTTGTGGTAACGACCGTGGGCAGTGAGAGTAAAATTGAGGGTGCAAAAAAACTCGGCGCCGATTTTGTGATCAATTACAAGGTTGGCCCGTTTCGCGAGCAACTCAAAGCCTGGTTAAAGGCTCGCAGCGTAGCGGGAGTTGGTGATGCCGGTGTTGATGTCGTGATTGAACACGTGGGTGGAGTGACCTTTGAAGAAAGTCTCAAAGTACTGAATTGGGGGGGGCGATTAGTGCTCTGTGGGGCAACTTCGGGCGCCGACGTTAAGGTTAATTTGAAACCCCTATTTTTTAAGAATATTTCTATTCTGGGTTCGACCATGGGGTCGAAGGCCGATTTGTTTCGAATCGTGAAATTAGTCGAGCAAAAGAAGCTTATTCCCGTCATTGACTCAGTTTATGAGTTTTCTGATTATTTGAAGGCGACTGAGCGACTAGAAAGTCGCGAAGCCTTCGGAAAAGTCATCGTCAAAAAAGGCACGGTTGTAATCTAGATTTGTTCTTGTAAACTGGTTCGACCAGGTAATTATTAACATTTTAAGGGAGTTCTTCATGAAAAAAGTGAGTGCCTTTGTTTCTTTATTCTTCGTTCTTTCAAGCTTTATCATTCAATTTGCTTTCGCCGCTGATCCGCCTAAAAAGCTAGAAAACCCGCCAGGTGAGATGACCAATTACTACTGCACCCCGAATGATGCCTTTCTTGATCCGATTACCGGTTGGAAGCCCACTTCGAAGAGTCTTCAGGTGTTTGCCAAGGTTTCACTGATTCAAGATGGCCCGAAACTCTTTGTTGTTGATAATAGCGGAAACTTCATCTTGCAGGTCGATAATGCTCAGACTGGCATGAAGGCGATTAGCATGTTTCCGAAGACTATTTACGATAAGAGCTTTCCGAATATCAGTCGTGCCAATAAAGATCATCCGTATGTCTTGTCAAATAGCCTGAATTCGAAAAATACGACCTTTCAGTACGAGATCAAGATCATCGCAAACGGTACTGCCGCGCCGACGCTCACGGTCTCATACATTTCAGTCGATTACATGAACAAGCCAGTGTTCAACGCTGTGGCAAAAGATGTGACTTGTACGGCTAAAAAGATTTAGTCAACTCTGAGTTTAATGATTCCGAGTTCAGCCGACCGGCAACTAAGCGGTCGGCTGTTTTTTTTGCACTCGAGTGCTGAGTGCTTCGGTCCGGCTAGTTCTTTCATCACGGGTTGGGTTTGATTTTTTTCTACTTTCACTTCGATCGCATCAACGGGTTTCAATTCTGGCGCGTTTTCTAGAGTTTCGAGCCATTTGATCAACTGACTTGCCAATTGCTTGCCACGCTTTTCTTTTTGCTCAATCGAGATGCCATCGAGTAGCCACCTTAAACCGTGAGGGGTCAGCGATTTTACCTGCTGCTGCTTGAGTCTGGCTTTAGAGGCACTGCCGTACACTTTTGCGAGTAGTTCGTTTTGGGTTTTGAAAAAGAAATGGTACTGGGCACTTTGATCAAAAACGTCATTTACTAGGCTATCGAGAGTTGGGGCGCTACCGGGGGCCCATCTAATTTTGAAGAGCCCAATTTTCGCGTCAGTTTTAGGGCTTCCAAAACCGCTCGTATTTTTGGTGAGTTCGATCGCACCCGGTGAGATCGTGGCTGAAATGGCTTCAAGTCCATCAGGTGGGGGTGATGACCTTTGAATTGAAATCAGTACTGATTTTGCTTTTGTTGGGGGGGCAGTATTGGCTTCACTTTTCTGTGAGGTCAGAGCGAGTAAGCAAAGACTGATGACCACAGCTTTTCTGCTCATTTTGCACTTCCACTTTCTGAAAAAAGCCAAGCAAGGCTGGCACAGCGCTGCCTGAGTTCATTTGAGCCGCATGCCTCTGGTGTGTTTTTTATCGTTTCGGTTTTTGGGTCGAATTCAAATGAAGACGCGTGAGTGAGTTGTGCACATTCATAGTAATCTCCCGACTCGGCCCTACACCCGGGGTGAATGAGCGTCTCGAATTGTCCAGGATACAAAATTGTACTTCTCGGTTTGAGTTTTGCTTCTTCTAGCTGTTTTAAGGTGTTGGGATCGGTTAGAGGGCCACCGGTTGTTGGGTCCATTCGCGCCAAGGCAAATGTAGTCGTCTGGTTGCTCATGATCGAACCTGCGAAAGTGACTTGCCTGCAGTCGTAAGAAACCCGGTCGAGGGTGACTCCCTGCTTTTCTTTTAGAGTCTTTATTTCTCTTGCTCGCTTTGTCACCGGATCAATCACATACCCAAGTGCAGTTTCTGGGTATTCATCGGCTAGTCCTAAAAGGTGTAAGGTTTCGTGGGTCATGATTGAGCAGTCAGTGCTCGTTTTCCAGCTACCTGAATTTTCACGAGCACAGTCTTTATCGACGTAGAATCGGTAATCTTGTTCTTCAGTTAAAAGAGGTTTGAGCTCGTCTTGAATTTCTTTTGGGAATTCTTCGATGCTCCAGATGGGGTGGCCAGAATCAAATTTATCGATAACCGATTGAACCTTCGCGCAAACGAGCGGATCAAAACTATCTATTTGGTTCATTTTGGTCGGCGGTTGGCTGCTGCTTACTAGTTGAATCTGCATCGTTTTGCCGCCGGCCCCTTTCATGAGCGGGGCCACTTTTTTCAAACACTCATTGGCTTTTGCAGTCATGGCTTGCTGATCACTCTCGGGCCGGAAGTGAACCGGAACCTCTATGTCAAAGTGTGACTCGTCGGTGCGCTTTAACCGGTAATTCGCCGGTACTGAAGAATAAGGTGGGCCTCCGGGTAGGCCAATATTTGCCGCTTCGCCGACCGGCAATCTCGCACACCGACTAGCAGAGATGACTTCACCTAGTTCGAGTAGCAGGTTGCGGGCGCCGTCTGGAGTGGCCGTTCGGCAGGTGAATTGAGATTCATCGAGAAAAGTCGAATCGTGGGTTTGGTCACTTTCTTGAGCGAGACGTTGAAGCGCATCGGCGATCTTGGCGACGTTGGGGTCGACCGCATGATTGCCTGCAAACTTTTCAGCTGCAATGGTATTTGATAATACAGTGATCACTTTTGAAATGTAAAAACCCTTACACTCTGGCCTTGCTGCGCGTTCAAGGGCTGGTAGTTTTTCTTCGATAAATTCTCTGCTGAGTAGCAGTGATTCAATGTCGGGTACATCGATGGGTTCTTCGGCCTTTGGGTCATCGCTATTAGCTTTGCCAATGAAGGCCTGAGTGCCAGCAGAATTGACATTGACCCAACAGTGTGTCCCTTCGGTAGGGGTGCTCACTTCGATCAACTGATCGAGCGGTACCGGCGCATCGCCCAATATCGAAAAACGCGAGCGTGCTTTGGTCTCAGAGCGGTGAAAGCCTTTCGCCGTACTGAGGTCAGTCTGGAATTTTCCCACGTTTTGCCAATTAACCCCGCATTGGTTGTATTCTATTTCGTTTTTTTTCTTGTCAAATTGCTTGCACGACCAAGGGGTGTCATCAGCAGCAGTTAATTTTCTATAAATTTCTGATGACAAAGACCGGATGCAGGATTCAGCGTCAATTCCCGATGCCTTTACCTTGCTCAGAAACTGATCGAGTGCAGCCAGATCAAAGCTACCCACTTTTGTCCAACTAATGGGTATGGTTTGGTCTTCCGGAAACTTCAGTGTCTCGCGTTCACCTTTTTGAAAAAGACCTGGGCAGCTCCAATGAAGCGAAATGCGAGTAGTCTTTTCGTTCGCTAATAATGAAATGTGGGCTGGCATCATTGTGGCTAGCGCGGCCAGCATAATAAACAAGAACTTCATCGCTTTATTATATCACTTTGCTTTACAAATTCTCAATGTCAGGCGCTTGACGTTTCTCGGCAAATCCTACCTTCTAGGCCTTTGTAAAATTTCGAGGTACGCTATTCTTTATTACCCAAAACCGCTCAAGAACCGCTCAAGGAGGAGCTCTGCATGAATCAACCCCACTTTTTAGATTTTAGATGGCAATCGACTGCAGCCCTGTTTTTATTGGCTGCGACTAGCGCAAGCGCAGATTGGATTTCACTCACCGCACAGAAATCGGCTGCGCCCGCAGTCGGTGAGAGTGCCTATGCTGTCGATGTCATCGATAGCTCATCTGATGTTACAACCCTTCGATTTCAGTTAAACGGATTTGATGCTAGTCCACTTCTCATTGAAGGAAAAACCTACACGCAAATTAGGGTGCCAGGTATGAGCTTGACCGACGAAAAAGCGATGCCTGAACTGCCTCGCTTGAGTCAAAGCGTGATGATGGCGCTGAGGGCTAGTGGACAAATTGAGGTGGTTTCACAAGAATCAGCTCAATTTAAATTGGGCACCGTTAATCCGAGCAAAGGAACGATTTATCGTAATGAAGATCCGGCTCGCGTGCCTTATCGCTTTGCTAGCTTTTATGCGACTCCAGTATCAACCCGCGGATTGGTGTTTCCATTACAGAGTGTGAGCTTGAGCGATTCTTTTCAATTTCGCGATATCACCGGGGCTAACCTCGCGATTCAGCCATTCCAGTATGATTTTGGAACCTCAGAACTGACTGTCTTGAAAGAAGCGGTTATTCGTGTTCGATCACAGATTGCCCGCGGAGGTGTGAGTGCCTTCATTTCGCCTGAAAAAGAGCTGACTGCTCAGTATGCAAAACTCTATGGTAAACACTTTCTCAATTTCGCTAAAGGCCTCGAGAATACGCGCGAAGTTCATCATGTGATTCACGACACCCAAAAGATGTTAGTCGTGACTCATCCTAAATTCAAAGCGGGCTTAACACCGTTTCTCGAATGGAAATCTAAGCGCGGTATCGAGGTGTATGTCGTTGACACGACTCAAGCTGGCACTACCTACACTCAGATTAAAGACACGATTAAGAAATACTACGTTGATCACCAAATCACGACAGTACTCTTAGTCGGCGATGCTGAGTTCGTGCCGTTTCATCCAGGTACTGCAGGCAATGCTGCCGGTCAAGAAGCTGATCCTTTATATGGAGCGCTTGATGGCAATGACCAATGGCCTGAAGCCATGGTCGGCCGTTTTTCAGTTAAAGATGAAGCGGGTCTAGCCACGATTGTGAATAAGTCGATCGCATATGAGGCTAATCCTGATGTTAATGGTGAGTGGTACGCAAAGGGTGCCGGCATTGCGAGCAATGAAGGTTCTCCGACTGATTGGGAACGAGTCGAAGAGCTTCGAACGCTGATGCTGAACTGGCATTTCACAACCGTTGATAAGTTGTATGATCCGGGTGTGAAGCCAGCAACGGTAGCAGCTTCAATTAACGAAGGTCGAAGTTACATCAATTACACGGGCCATGGTTCAACGACTTCTTGGGGAACCAGTGGTTTCAACGTAACCAACATCAACTCGCTCAATAATGGCAATCGTCTGCCATTTATTGTGAGTGTGGCTTGCGTGAATGGCCATTTTTCTGGTTCAGGTGAGTCGTTCGCTGAACGGTGGTTGCTAGCCGGTAATGCTCAAACTCAAAAAGGTGCGATCGCGATCTATGCCTCATCAACTAATCAGTCTTGGGTGCCTCCAACTGTTGGGCAGAAGGCAATCACTGAGATTTTAGTCTCTGGCCAAATGGACACGATTGGAACTCTATTCACTCACGGTGGCATCGCGGTACTTGAAGACGCTTCGAGCACTGCCGATCAAACCTTTCAAACTTGGCACACTTTTGGTGATCCCACTTTGCAGGTGCGCACACAGAGGCCAACAGCCATTGTGGCTCAATTGCCCACTGTGGTCGACTCCCACTCGAGCATGCTCTTGATGTTAGACTCTGACGGCCTTCGTGTGGCCATTAGTCGAGGTTCAGAAGTCTTGGCTGTCGGAACCTCAGATGCGACTCGCGGTGCTGAGTTGAAATGGACTGCAGCTCCTTTTGCTGCTGGAAAAGCGACAATCACCGTGTCTGGCTTTAATCGCGTGCCAGTGAGCCAAGAGATTGAACTTCAGTAGTACATTAATAAGTTACCGAGAGAGGCACCCTTGCCGCTGGTGGGGGTGCCTTTTTTATGAGTAAATCAATTTATGCTACCCTTAGGTCATCTTGGAATTGGCGGAACCCTTGCTCGGTATTTTTTTGCAATGTCGCAGAAAAAAGTCTCGCCCCTGATCGAGAGAAATACGGTTAGGGTTTTGCTGTTGGGTTGCATGGCTCCCGACTTGATCGACAAACCCATATTTTATTTTCTGAAGGCGATTAATGCCTCTACGCAATACATTAGTTGCACGCGCACCCTGGGGCACAGTCTGATTTTTTGGCTATTTCTTGGGATTGGTTCTTATTTTCTCACAAAGAAGCGGGTGAAAACCCCTTTCTGCCCCCTCATTCTGCCTTTTTTGTTTGGGTTGATTTCCCACTTCGCTCTCGACCTCATTGAAGATGCTTTGCTGGGCGTCACTCAAACGAGTGAACTTCAGCTTCCTTTTTCTGAATCCAGTGCGCTGATTGCCCTTTTCTACCCATTTTATCGAGACAGTTTTGCCCAATACCCATTTCACGACCTAAAAGACCATCTTTGGACTCGTCTTTTTAGCCTTTCGACGATCTTCGAAGGGGTCGGTTTGGCCCTACTTTTTCGCAAAGAATTGGCCATTTCTTTTTCGAAAAAACCGAGTTAGTAAACTAGCCTATGCAAAAATCAGGTTCGTTCTTTTCGGTGCTCCAAAAAGTAGGTCAGAGTCTTATGGTTCCGGTGTCGGTGCTTCCGGCTGCGGGTCTGCTGGTTGCCCTTGGGCGACTGATGCAAGATTGGGCAAGCACAACGACAGCAGCTTCAGGCGCAACTGCTGCCGCTGTTGTGGTCACTTCTCCTTTATTGATGGCTCTAGGTAAAATTTGTTTTTCTGGCGGCTTGGCGATCTTTGAGCAACTGCCCGTAGTTTTCGCCGTCGGTGTAGCCATCGGCTTTACTGGTGGAGCTGGTGTAGCGGGTCTTGCCTCAGCGGTTGGCTATTTTACGCTCGTCAATGTGATCAAGGTAGTGGGCGAAGCTAGGCACATTGAGATGGCAATCAATACCGGCGTTTTTGGAGGTATTTTAACAGGTCTGTTCTCTGCTGCACTCTATCATCGGTTTTATCAGACGAAACTTCCCGCTGTTTTTGGTTTTTTCTCGGGTAAACGATTAGTGCCTATCGTGACGGCCGCTTCGGCAATTTTTGTGGGTATTGCATTGGGTTTTGTGTGGCCTCCCATTCAAGAGCTCATTAAAAATTTCGGTGCCCACATGGTTGGCTCGGCCTACGGTCCGGCATTTTATGCAGCCGGAAAACGTTTTTTAATTCCAGTCGGTTTGCATCACGTCTACTACCCTTCTTTCTTGTTTGAGTTCGGTTCCTACACAACGGCTGCTGGCCAAGTTCTTCACGGTGAATCTGCTCGGTATTTTGCAGGAGACACGACTGCAGGACGATTCATGGCCTCTGAATTTCCGATCATGCTCTTTGGTTTGCCTGCAGCTGCATTGGCAATGGTTTTGAGAGCCGAAAAAAGCAAACGTGCCGCTGTTGCGGGTGTGATGCTTTCTGCCGCGCTCACTTCAATCATCACTGGTATTACTGAGCCGATCGAGTTTGCCTTCATTTTCGTGGCACCGATTCTTTTTGTATTTCACGTTCTCGCGGCTTTCGCGTCGGGCTTGCTCACCGGTTGGTTTGATATTCACTTGGGCTACACGTTCTCGGCTTCAGCGATCGATTTTGTTCTCGGTTTTTTCAATCAGAAAAATAGCCTGGCACTATTCACGGTCGTAGGGCCATTGGTTGGCTTAACGTATTTTGGTGTGTTCTATTGGGCTATCGGCATGTTCAATCTAAAGACCCCAGGCCGTGAGGCCGATGATGCCTCTGATTTAGACTTAAGTGTCGCGGCGAGTGATCGAACAGTAGAAATTTTGAAGGCGTTGGGTGGAGCGGCCAACATCAGAGATCTCGACGCGTGTATTACGAGACTTCGACTTTCGGTGCTCAATGTGACTGAAGTTTCGATTCCGAGACTAAAAGCATTGGGCGCGGCCGGAGTACTTAATGCAGGAAATGGAAATTTGCAGGTTATTTTTGGAGTCGAATCGGATTCGATCAAAGACGAGCTGAAGAGTTTGGTTGCTCATGCTGGGCGAACTTCTGGCGCTGCAAAAATTTGTCATGTCATGGCGCCACTAACGGGATCTGTGATGTCGATTGAGAGTGTGCCAGACAAGACCTTTTCTGATCGAATGTTAGGCGATGGGTTCGCTATTGACCCTACTGACGGGATTGTTTTGTCACCATTCAATGCAACGGTCACACAAGTATTCAGAACTAAGCATGCCATTGGCTTGACTACTGCTGAAGGAGTTGAACTTCTCATTCACGTTGGT
The DNA here is from genome assembly GCA_903895855.1 of Oligoflexia bacterium. Classification (GTDB taxonomy): domain Bacteria; phylum Bdellovibrionota; class UBA1018; order UBA1018; family UBA1018; genus CAITVN01. The sequence goes on from CAITVN010000184.1 coordinate 32,178, forward strand.
CTAGATACCGTCAAAATGAACGGCGATGGATTTGTGGCCTTCGTGAAAAAAGGCGACGTGGTAAAGATGGGCGACAAGCTCATTGAGTTTGATCTTGAAAAAGTGCGCCAGCAGGCCAAGTCAACTATCTCACCGGTAGTGATTACGAACTCAAGTGATTGGAAGGGTCTGAAATCGGTAGCAGGAAAAACTGTCACTGCCCGTGGCGACTTTTTTGATCTCACAATCGGTTAATAAAAAAGGGGCAAATCAAATGGTAGAGAAAATCATTATTATTCGAAATGAAGATGGGCTTCATGCAAGGCCGGCTGGCGTATTGGCAAAGACTGCAACGACTTTTCAGGCGCAGATTGAGATACGGTCTCAAGGTACCACGAAGAGTGCCAAATCAATTATGGGCATCATGAGTCTGGGGCTTGAAAAAGGCTCAGAAATTACGTTAACCGCAAATGGACCAGATGAAGAAGCTGCGATTCGGGTAATTTCTGAATTAGCCGAGAGTGGGTTTGCGCACGCGTGACGACCCTATCTGTTTTTGGCAAGCCAGCATCTCCGGGGGTCGCTATCGGCAGAGCTTATGTTTTAGGTTTGAGTACGACCTTACCAGAGCCCCCAGAAGAATTTTCTGGTCCATTTAATGCCGAGGCTGAATTCGAAAAACTGACTCAAGCCATTCGGGCTGCAAAGTTTGAGATTGAGCTGGTGCATAAGAAAAGTCTCAGTACGTTGGGTGCTGAAAAGGCCGCGATTTTTGAAGCCCACCTCATGATTGTCGAAGACCCCGAAATGCTCGATTTGACGAGAGACCGTATTTTCGGAAAGGCAGAGGGTAGCCAGGGTTTTGAGACGGCGCGTCTCGCCTATTCGAAAGTCGCCGATTTTTTTGTTACCACGTTTGAATCGATGAAAAATGAATACATGCGTGAGCGCGCCCACGATGTGAAAGACGTTTCGAGTCGTGTGTTGAGAAAGCTTGATCCGAACGCCGCTAATGAGTCGTCTATCGAGTCGATTGTGAGCGATGTGATTGTTGTTGCTCATGACCTCACGCCGAGTGAAACGGCGACTCTTGATCGCAACCATGTACTCGGTTTCGTGACTAACGTTGGGGGTAAAACTTCTCACACTGCGATTCTAGCGCGTACCCTCGAAATTCCGGCTGTACTCGGTCTCGATTCGATCACTCAAAAAGTAGTCACCGGTGATTGGATTGCCTTGAATGGCGATACTGGCGAGGTGTTTATCAATCCCTCGCAAGAGATCATTAGCCAGCTCAATGAAAAGAAAGCCAAGCTTGAGAAAGAAAAAGCTGAACTCGCGCGCTGGGTAGGTAAGCCTTCAGTGACCCGAGATGGTCGAAAAGTGTTGTTGACGGCAAATTTGGGCACAGTCGATGATTTGCCTTTGGTTTTGAAAAATGATGCTGAAGGCATTGGCCTTTTTCGCACTGAATTTCTTTTTATGGGCAGAAATTCGGCCCCATCAGAAGAAGAGCAGTTTCGTTCATACAAAACTGTTTTAGAAGCGATGAAGGGTAAACCGGTAGTCATTCGCACTCTTGATATTGGCGGTGACAAAGAAGTACCGTATTTGAACATTAAGAAAGAGGAGAACCCATTCTTGGGTTTACGCGCTATTCGTTATTGTTTACGGACGCCTGAGTTATTTAAGATTCAGCTTCGTGCTCTGTTGCGTGCCTCAAGTTTTGGAAATCTTGAAATCATGATTCCGATGATTTCGTGTTTACAAGAGTTGACTCAAGCTAAAGCAATGATTGAAGAGGCGCGAGCGCAGTTGGTGTCAGAAGGTGTGAAGGTGGCTTCGCACATTAAAGTCGGCATCATGATTGAAATTCCGGCTGCGGCTTTAATTGCCGATGTATTGGCGAAACATTGTGACTTTTTTTCGATCGGTACGAATGATCTCATTCAGTACACTTGTGCGGTCGATCGCATGAATCAGTCAATTCACCAGTTGTACGACCCCGGGCACCTGGGAGTGCGTCGTCTCATCGCGATGACTGCTAAAGCGGCAAAAGAAGCGGGCATTTCGGTCGCCATGTGCGGAGAAATGGCGGGAACGGCCGAGTTTCTTTCTTTCTTGGTCGGGGTGGGCCTCGATGAACTGAGTATGTCATCGTCGTCTTTGTTGAGAACTCGGAAGCAATTGGCCGAGTTGAGTTTTAAAGATTCAGCAGCTTTTGCGAGTGCCGCAGTTAATTCTTAAGGAGTCCGTTATACAAAGAACGACAAAGGGCGAGGCACGAGATCTTGCGATCACGATACCTCGCCCTTTGTACTTAGGAAGAGAAGCGCAGTTCTAGATAAAGCAACCTTGATGCCAAAGGCAGTGAGTGATCGCTGTGATCATAAAGAAATGTAACGCCGCAAGTGTGTTGAGCGAGTTGAAAATGAAACCTAACCTAATCGGCTTAGTCATTTTTCATTTTGTCCACGCAGGTTTGCACGATGAGTCGTGAAGAGTAAATTACAGGGCGGCGGTTTTTAGTGCAAATTCGTGTTTCAAATGTAATTGCTGTCTGTAAAAAGTGAAGTGCGATAGCCAATTAATGTCCACTACACTGAGCTTATTCAACAATTTTGAGCTCATGGGCAAAAAATCGAAATCTGGCGGAATATTCAGATTCAAACAATCTTGCGTGTAAAAGATACTCCGCCAAAGAGTTCGAAAAGTCCTCACTGGGTGAATCTAGGCTGTGCGAGTTGAAGCGAGTTGGTGCAGCCTCGACCGGTTTTACTTGCGACCAGAGCCAACCGGCGCGGCCGTCGGGCTCGATGGATTGGCTTCTGCTCCAGCCGCCAATTTCTAACCAATGCCTGAGTTCAGTTGCCTTCGTTTCAGCGGTTTCAAGGTGAAAGTAAACGACGTGTGCCAGTTCATGGATGAGTTGATACAAAATATTATTTTCAGTCAGACAGGCCTGCGAGAACACAATTCTGCCACCGCGTAGAGACGGAAAACTCTGGCCGCAGGTTTTGCTGGTCCAGTACCTTGCGACCTTCTCACCATTCACCCCTTTTTCGATCAAGAGCATTTCGGGCAAGTGAGTGAGTTGCTTAGGTAGCGAGTAGCTTGCTCTTGAAAGATTCGAGAGTTCTTCGACTTTCCAGGCGCCTTCACCAGTGACCGCGCCGCTTAATATCACATAACCCGAATTGAGGTAGGTAACGAGAGCGTGGTTTGCCTGCGGTACTGAACCTTGAAACCCCTCTTGAAATCGACAATCAAGAGTAGTGCAGTGAGATGGCTTCAAGACGAGTCCGGGGCCGCGCTCAAATTGGGCGAGTTGCTGTTCAGGGGTTTGAGTAGTCAATTTTTTCAAGCAATTGAGTTCGGCGTCAAGCGACTGACTGCGTAGATTGAGGCACGAGTCTTTGGGTGTTGGGGAAATTGGCGAAACAGGCGAGTCTGGCTTGAGTTGCCCGGTTTGACAACTGGTGGCTACGAGACAAAGAAGCAGCAAAGCCACAGGGGCTTGATAAGTTTTGGCGTTTCTCATAGGAAACTTTATCCCACTTTTATTATTTACCGTTTCAACACATAATAAACATAACTTATGTCAGCCTTTCCAAGAACTTATAAAACTGGGCAAACGATTTTTAAAGAGGGTGATCCCTCAATGTCGATTTTTTTAGTGCGCTCAGGTGCGATTTCGATTCGAAAGAGAAAGGGTTCTGAGTTTGTCGAAATGGCGAGAATTCATCCGAAAGAGATTATCGGCGAGCTTTCCTTTTTTGACAGGCAACCGCGTAGCGCGAGCGCAGTAGCGATGACTAGCGTTGAACTGGTTGAAATTCCGTTTGAAGCTCTAGATAAAATTTACGAGAGCGTACCGCCCTACATGAAAGCGATTATCGCTACACTTGCTGATCGACTCAGAAAAGCCAATGATACGATCAGAAAATTGCAAGAAAAGACGATTAAAGCCGACCATGAAGCAGATGATGAAGTAGATAAAGAGTCTCTAGCTTCGTTAGAGGCTGAGCTTCGCAGCGCTAAAGAAGAAGAAAGAAAAGAAGAACTTAAGACGGTCACTAAGAAAAAATGAAGGTTCAATCAGGCATGCGGCATGAGTGGAGTTTGTGGGCCATCAATCGAATTGAGGCCGATTTTTTGAGGTCATCAGACACTCACCTGATACCGCTTCAATTATCGGGATTTCCTGAAATTGATTTCTATTTCAAAGATGAGTCGAGCCATCCAACAGGTAGCTTGAAGCACCGACTGGCTCGGTCGTTATTTCTGTATTCGCTCTGCAATGGTTGGCTTGACGAGAAAACGACGATAGTCGAGGCTTCGTCAGGGTCAACCGCCATTTCTGAGGCCTATTTTGCACAGCTTTTGCGCTTACCGTTCATTGCCGTGATGCCGAAAAAGACGTCGCCAGAAAAGATTGCTGCCATCGAGTTCTATGGTGGTAAATGTCATTTAGTGGCTAACCCCGCGCAGGTCTACTCTGAGTCGATTCGCTTGGCAAAAAAATTAGACGGCCATTACATGGATCAGTTCACTTATGCTGAGCGTGCCACCGACTGGCGAGCGAATAACAACATTGCCGAATCGATTTTTTCTCAGATGCGAGCAGAGACTTATCCGGTACCTCATTGGCTCGTAGCGGCCGCTGGCACCGGAGGTACAACTGCGACGCTGGGTCGCTACGTGAGGTATCAACGGCACCACACAAGAATACTTTGCCCAGACCCGGTTAACTCAGTGTTCTTGGATTATTTTCTCACTCGAGATAAAAAACTCAAGCTGTCATCGGCCTCGCGAATTGAGGGCATTGGCCGTCCAAGAGTTGAAAGTTCATTTTTGCCAGACATCATCGATGCGATGGTGAGGGTTTCTGACGAGCAGACCATGGCCGCGCTGAGGTTTCTCGAAGTAAAATTGGGTCGACGAGTGGGGGGCTCAACCGGCACTAATTTTGTGGGCATGTTAGTCGCGGCTTCAGAGATGGTGAAGCAAAAAGAAAAAGGTTCAATCGTAGGAATTCTCTGCGATTCAGGCGAGCGTTATTCGCAGAGCTATTACAATGATGAGTGGATCAAAGCCCAGCGGCTCGATACCCATTCAAAACTTGAAGAGATCAAACTGTGGGCGCTCAAAGGCGTTAGGCCAAAGGTGCCTCTGTTAAAGGTCTCAAAAGACGCCTAAACCTTAGGCTTCTAGGTGCCCGCCGCTATTGAGAAGTGAACGTGGGTCCTAGTTATTTTGTGAATTCTGGAAAATCCTTGCCGACAATGCGACGAATGAAAGAAGGGATCTTAATTGATTCTGGTTCATATCCTGTAGCAAGATTTATCTCTGTAAACCCTAACCTAAATACTTCATGAGCAAACTCAACCCCACTGATATTCGGACCGAGAGATACATCAATGTAGATAGGGGTTAATAGGTCGATTGTAGAAGCGGCCAATAAAAATTCGTGAGGGCTTGCGAATAACCGAATGTTGAGACCTTTCGAGTGTGCCACCGATGCCCAAACAGGGTGAATCAAAATAGTATCATCGTCGATTAAACACAAATCATACCGAACTCGGGGCGCAGACTGAGAAACAGTGTTTGTGCTTGTAAAAATTGAACGGGCTACTGGTTCAGAATCATTGGTCAGAATGACGTCTAAAGGCTCATGAGCTTGTCCTAATGAGACCGGCACAAACGCGGCCAAACTTTTTGGAATCAGTCTAACCTTGAGCCTTTGGCAATTCTCTAAAATTTGAGATTCCTCAAACCGGCTGGTCACTAAAATACTCTGAGCACCTAACCCCAACTCTTCTATCAGGCTTAGGCCAGTATCTTGAAAACCCAACAACTCATAATCAGCCAAATAGATTGCTCTCTTCGATGCGACTGAGCTTTCACTTACCCAGTTGCGCAATTGAGTAGGCGTTGAGAGGTGCACAACTTCAATTTGACTTTCTGAAACTCGAAGCGATTCAAATCGACCCCGCCAAATTTGATGAATACTACTATCGTCATCGAGAACAACGATGGTAGTTTTAGGCACAACAGTTAGCTCAGAGACAAACCATTCTGGCGGGGGTGCTAACGGAATCACTGCCGACACCGAGGTGCCCTTACCCACTTGAGACACAATTCGAATGCAACCTCCCCAAGACTCGACACTTTTTTTTGCGTGATAAAGGCCAAGACCAGATCCACCATCTTTTCCGTGGGTCTCTCCGCGTTGACCTAATTTCGCCAAAACCTCAGGTGAAATGCCCCGACCATTGTCCCGAACTATGATTTCAACTTCGTTTTTTCGGCCCACAACCGAAAGCACCACTGAGCCCTTCTCACCTAACACTTCAACCGCATTGTTAATGAGATTCGAAAATACCCGTTTAAACTCGGTGGCTTGAATGTTGGCGAACAAACCATATGAGCTGGCATCAATTCGGCCGTCAATCTCTATGCCAATCTTCGAACGGTACTGTATTCGCTTCTCGGTGATGAGTGGCTCAAGTAAACTAGAAATAAATTGGATAGAAAGTGCCTCATTGCTTGCAGCCTCACGCCCATCACCAATTCCGCTCGACCCCACTACCCTGTCGCGGTTCTTTTGAAGTAAATTGTTAGCGATATCCTTGATGCGATTAATTGCCGCTCGCATAAAAACCCGCTCTTGTTCAGGTAGCTGCGCCAGACGATTAACCATTGAATCTAATGCTGCCAGCGGACTGCGTATATCATGAGCCACTTGGGCAGCGAGACTTCCAATAGCAGCCTGTTTCTCAAACTTAATCCGCGACTGCACAGATTCACTGACTAATGCCGCAATTTTGTGTTGCTGAATTGAGGGGAATGCCGACGATTTCAACGGTTCATTGTCTTTCTTTAAAATATTTTCCAGGTAGTTCAAAAAATGGTCAAAAGCTGCGGCCTGTATATGGATTTCATGCTCGGCTTCTCGGCGTATTAACCACCCACCCAGGAGGAACAGCCCCCCGACAATCAGATTAATTGCAATTAGCGACCACAGCTGAGGTGTGTGGTTTAGGCGAATTAGAGCTGTCCCGGCCAGTTTAGTTTGTTCAACATCAAAGTAAAACTGGATGGCTGTAAAATTTTTCAACTCACTTACAGGAGCGCCTTCTAGGAAAAGTTCGTATTCGACAATAAAGGCTGGCCTGAGCCTTGATAGGTATTCTTTAGCAGCCCCGATATCACTGGCAATTATTTTTTCTCTTAATGCAGAATGCAACTGTCTTATTTGCTGTTGCTCCACATGTCTGAAAATTGAAAGAAAGGTAAGATTTATTCCAACGATCAGTACCAAGAAAAAGGCCATGAATTTCATGATTTTCATAGAGTTGAGGCCAATGTATCAAGGCAGAGGGTGGGGTGCAAGATTAAGTGCAAACGGCCTACCTTCAGAGAACTCTTGAAGCCTTTGCTCATTAATCATCGGTGGCCTGTCATAATCCAGTTGAAGTAACCCTGGTATATTTGCCCAACAGGTAAAAAGTGTTCCGGCCATTTTTTTATGAATCGGACCAGGATATACCGCAGGCAAGGCTGGAAGGTCCCTACTTAAACTAAATGAATTTTCGGAGCTGCCGTTACTATCGCAATTCTGGATTTCAAGATTCTCTTCAGTCGTAAAGACTTTAAGGTCGGCAAACCTCAATGGGGCCTGATAATAAAAAAATCGACCAAGAGGAGAGTCGATATTTTCATGCCCCTTTTTTTTGGCTAAGATAAATTGGTTGTTAATGCCCAAAAACCGGTCCATTTCAAAATAGGCTTTAAGAAAAGCCTGATTACGAGTCATCGCTGTACCTAGACCTGAGCAGAAATAGGACACCCCATGCCGAAACTCGGGATCAAATGCGACGAGATAGATAACATAGAAACGTGAGCTCCATGCTTTGAGTCTGTAAGCTCTTAGTTCGAGACCTAAAGATTTGGCCTTTCTTAGAATCAGACGATAGACCGGATGATCACTTAGGTCTATAATCGGTGGCGCAATCTGTGTGTACCAATGGCATAAAAAGGCGTCTCGCTCCAACGCCTCCTGGCTTGCTCTCATTATCGCTCCAAATGGGGTGGATTCTAGAGCAAACCCACTAGTGCTAGGGGGAGAAACGGGCTGCCCAAGCAAACTACTAGTTCCCTGTGTGTCGAAAAATAGCCCCTTAGTGAATCCAAACTGATACTTGCCTAAAGTGTAAGAGATCCTCTCGACCAGCTCTAGAAGTGCATAGGTTTTGGCGTCTTTTTCAGAAAAACCATCTCCAGATCCAGAAATTAACGTTCTACAGTCTTTCGCTCCTTGCTCTGGATTTTCTTCAAATGAAATTTCCGATGAAACTGTTCGATGGTGAGGTAGCAACAGGCCATTATTTATGAAGCACGGATTCCTGAAAAAATAGCCCCTGGTTTTTGAACTTTTCTCAATTATATTTTCAATTCTCTTAGTAACTGCCTTTAGCGGAGAAATGGCTCTTCTGAATTCGTGAAATCGCTGCCATTTCAAGTGTGAAAAAAAGACTTGTGCTGACTGCTCTTGGCCCAACCAGTCAGAACTTACTGTTTCCAGGAAAGAGTCCAAATCGGATTCCCCCATTGAAATTCATTAATTTTCTCAAAATAGAGATCAGAACGGGTGATTACGGGCCACTTAAATGCCGCGACAGGAATTATGTATGCCTGCCTCAGAAGTTGTTCAGAAATAATTTTGAATTGAGCCACTCGTTTCACTTCACTATCTGTTTCAGCTATCACTTCCATGGCTTGACCGATGATTGAATCTTGCCAGGTGTATATCGGGTTGATGCCACGAAAATGATATCCTAGTAGAATATTGGTCGCTTTCTCACCCATACCAACAAGTAAGAATGCAATGTCCCAATCACTTTTTTTCAATGCCTCTTCTACGTTGCCTTCAACATAAGGTACAATTTCTATTGGGATGCCAAGTTGTTGATGCAAGGCTTGCTTAAGAAAAGCCAAATACGATTTTCCGAACACTTCTGGATACAGAACGCGAAGTTTCGAAATTTCTGGTTTTATAGCGAGAGCATTATCAGTGACCTGAGCAACCTCAGCCGAACTTAAGTAGCCTTGATGGGTACTAATGAGAAATTGATTCGCTGGAGTAAAAATGAAATTTTTTCCATAGGGAATCAAAGCATCCGGGCGAATTTGTCGACTTATCCATCGTCTTGCCTCGGCTTTTGCCGCAGCTGGGGTTCGAGTATTGAACACAAAATAGGTGAGCGCCTTAGCCTCTGACGTAACTACATTATAATCATCATTATGAATAAACTTTTCAAAACTCGGAGCATAGGCAGCCCCATAATCGAGAACATCAAGTTTCTTTTGAAAAAAATCATCAGCAACAGCCTCTGGTACCTCGTAGCCATAGAGATGAATGCATGAGGCCGCAGTTCCATGCCGATAGTAATAATAGGGATTTTTCTCTAGGTGCAAGTAACCCTTAGAAGGTTTTAAGAAAAAGGGGCCACTTGTCACTGCAAATGAAAGCTGTCCCTGTAGCTTTCTCGCCTCGCTTTGAGGCAAAATTACCGTTTCTGGAAACGCAATCCAGAAAAGAAATCGTTCATCTGAATGGGTGATCTCAATTTCTAATTCTCTCGCAGAAAGGGCACGTATTCCCTTAATCTCACTATCGACCGTCTTCAAATTCTCGCCACCCAAAATCTTTTTACGCAAATCAATATGGGTACCAGACAAAAGTAACTGTCTCTTGAGACTAGCGACGACGTCATCAATAGTAATAAGATCACCATTCGAAAACCTGGCAGTATCAGAAAGCTTCAGTCGGTATACCCTTTTATCGGAACTGACATGCCAAGACTCTGCAATTGCAGAATACAACGAATTGTCTTCTCCAACTTCAATTAATTTGCCAGCAAGATTCTGAATCACGAAGACATGATCAGTCGTCAGTAACAAAGTTGGGTCATACGAGTCGTAAAGTTTAGTAATCGCAACGCGCAAGCAAGCGCCGGCGTTAGACCAATGAGATTTATTTTTTTTATGCGTCATTATTAACAACCCCATAATAACTATTGCACCAAATGAAACACCGGTAATTACCTTATATTTATTGATTATTCTCCAAAGTTTCATTTTTTCGCCACTTTCCTACTCGAGCAAACGTACCACTTTGACATTCTAAATACTGTGAGTATAAACGCATCTAGTCAAGGAGTTTCCAGATGAACATCTCGAAAATGGGGCGCGCACTATCATTGGGTATCATAACTTTCTTTCTTAGTATTGGTGCTCGCGCAGCAGACGAAGTAGATCTCTTAGTTTCGCATGATGAGGTGCTCAAACAGGTTCTCGACCAACAAAAAACTGGCGCGATTTCGAGGGATGAGGCTGAGGAGCTGATTTTGAGCCGACTAGCCGAAATTGAGGGAAGTGGACAGTTGGATGTCGCCCCCGGTGATCGAAAAGAGTTTTTGAATCAGATCGCCGTAAAGATGATTTCCGAAATTACGCTTAAGTGATCTGTGTGCAGCAAAAGATGTCCTAATCTTTAAACTTTAGCCGTTTAGCCCAATTTGCCTAATGGCCTCATAGGTGACAATACTGACTGCATTAGATAAATTCAGCGAGCGAACACGAGCATCAAACATGGGAATTCGAATGCAATCTTTCGCGTTGGCTTCTAGGTGCCACTCGGGTAGTCCAGCGGTCTCTTTACCGAAAATCAGGTAAGTGCCTTTTTCGAAGTGGTGTTCAAAGTGAGTCTTGCCGGCTTTTTTTGACAAAAGCACTCGCGGTGCATTTTCAGGCATCGTTTTCAAAAATTCTTCGAATGAACGGTGCCTGATGACTTTCAAGTGTTCCCAGTAATCAAGGCCCGCTCGTTTGAGGTGCGCATCGGTAATTTCAAATCCGAGGGGCTCAACCAAATGCAAAACGCAAGAAGCTGCGAGGCAAAGCCTTCCGATCGTTCCGGTGTTTTGTGGAATTTCGGGTTCAACTAAAACGATCTGTAAGTCATGATTCACAAAAATTACCTTACGGTCGTAGTGTGTTGAGCATGCGAGGAAAAGGCACGGTCTCGCGAATGTGTTCTACACCAGTAATCCAGGCGACGGTTCGTTCAAGACCTAAGCCAAATCCAGAGTGGGGCACTGATCCGTACCTTCGAAGGTCGAGATACCAGTTGTAATCTTCGACGTTCAGTTCGTGTTCGATGATGCGCGAACGTAAAACTTCATAGTTTTCTTCGCGTTGGCCGCCACCGATGACTTCGCCGTACCCGTCTGGAGCGATGAGATCGCAGCCCAGGGCGTACTTGCCGTGACCGACCACACCAGGGCCGCCCACGCTATCGGTTTGCTTGAAATAAAAGGCTTTAATTTGAGCGGGCATGTGGTGCATAAAGACGGGCTTGCCGAATTCTTCGCCGAGTGCGGTTTCGTGTGGAGCTCCAAAGTCTTCGCCCCACGGTACTGCGACACCACGTTTTTCAAGTACCTTAAGGGCTTCATCGTATGAAATTCTTGGAAACGGACCTTTGATGACTTCTAATTTCTTTAAATCGCGTTCAAGAATCTGCAGTTCTTTCGCACGTCGGCTAACCACGGTCTGAACCACGTATTCGATGAACTTTTCACCGAGATCCATATTGTCATTGAGGTCAGCAAAGGCCACTTCAGGCTCAACCATCCAAAACTCAGTGAGGTGTTTTCTCGTTTTAGATTTTTCAGCTCGAAACGTCGGCCCAAAGGTATAAACTCTTCCGAAAGCCATGGCTCCCACTTCTGCGTAGAGCTGACCGGATTGTGTCAGGTAGGCTTTCTCGTCAAAGTAGGGGGTTGAGAAGAGCGTTGACGTGCCTTCGCAGGCACTGGGGGTAAGAATCGGTGAATCGAATCGAACGAAGCCATTGTTGTCGAAAAATTCTTGAATGGTGTGAATGATCTCGGCTCTCACGCGAAGAGCTGCCCACTGCTTTTGACTTCGAATCCAAAGGTGGCGATTCTCCATTAAAAACTCGACGCCGTGATCTTTGGGTGAAATCGGGTACGGCTCTGAGATTTGAACGACTTCGATTTCTTGAATGCCCATTTCAAATCCGCCGACCGATCTCGGTTCTTTGCGAATTTTACCGGTCACCCTAATCGATGATTCTTGGGTGAGTTTTTCAAATTCTTCGAAAGCTTTTTCTGAGCACTCGCCTTTAAAGAGAATACCTTGCATCAGACCCGACCCATCGCGCATGACTAAGAACTTGATTTTGCCAGAGCTACGTTTGTTGTAGACCCACCCCTGAAGCTTGACGATCTGACCATCGAATTTTTCAGCGGTGGCTATCGTAAAGCGATCGAGTACTTTCGGTTGTTGTGTGGCATCTGACATATCTGAACTCCTCTTAATTGGCTTATTAGTAACAAGAAAAGCGGTGGTTCTTCAATAGACTTCTCAAATAGTTGGTTGACGAAAACGATTACTTAACTAATCGTGATCTCGTCAAAAAATAAGCCCCAATCAGCAAAGTAGGAAGTCCAAAAAAGACCTCGAAAAAGCGTTGCCACCCTTGGATGTCTGCAGGCGAGGGGTGGCCCGATTTGGCACTGATCTCGGCTGATGTCACATTGGCCGAAGCCGGTGTGCAGCCAAATGATTTACCGCCCGAGGGTTCTTGTCGCGGATAAAGGTAAGTGATTCCATCTGCGTCGTCTTCAGTGAGCGTGATCTTTTTTCGATCGGTCAAATCGTAGTACATGAGCGCACCCGTGTCGGCACTGTGCCCCAGACCGAGAGCGTGTCCGATTTCGTGGGCGAGAACGACAGGCATTTTACCCGGAAGCTTTACTTGCACGTTCGCGATATTGGCTTTTTTTCCGGCTTCGGCGTTAATGATGACATAGCTATAGGCAATTTGATTGTGCACCAGCCGGGCATCAGAGAAGGCCGGAATGTAGTTTCCGTCATCACCGAGTTGGTGAGAAAAATCTGAAGCACATAAAATCGCAGGTGAGGGGTATCCGCTGGTGTCGCCACCGGCTTGAATGGCAGAGGCGCCGGTGCCTGAAAAAGATTCTCCCCGACTTAGGGTCAATCGACTGGTAGACACCGATGACCAAATTTTAACTGCGTCGTCGACGATAGCTTCGACTTGTGATGCGGGTATCGTGCATTCATCCGTGTTGAGGTGCAAAACAACATGATCAGTGCTCCACCCGAAAATGGCTGAATTATAAATAAGAGTGAATCCTAAAGCCTCAGAAAAAAGCATAACCAACGCTCCATGAAACACTCAGTGTTCGTTTTAGGCCGAATGGTGAAATGATCCAAACCAGCATTTCAGAACGAAGCCCCTTTAATTGATGGGTCCACTCTTGGGTGAATCCAAGTAGGGCCGACCAATTGGTAGTCGTAACCGTTCGTTCGGGTAGGTAGAATCCTTGAGAGCCATTGCCGTTATTCAAGGTGACTGCGCCACCTTTACCCACTAAGTTTACCCGCCAGTAGCCCACTCCTGCCGTCAATGAAAACGGTGAGTGTTTGCCGCTTTTTGAAGAAAAAATCTGGTAGGAGTAGGTGAGTCTTGCTGAGCTTTGTTTCTTAGTTACCGCTTCGTCGGGGCCCACTTCAGAGAGCGGAGTAAAATAGTAGCCCAAGGTTAGTCTCGAGCGACTCGTCACTGAAAGAAAAGGGTTCAGTGCGACAGCGAGGTCAGCTCCAACCCAGGGGTGAAAACTCCCAAAATAGGCTGAATTTCCGGCATCTCCAGTGGCTGATTTGGTGCCGACTTGATAAAAGAGATAGCCCATGTTCAAGCTCAACAGCCGTGCGGCTTCGAACTCGGGCGCTGTCGTGGCTGTTTCGGCGAGGGTCGTGCTGTCGGCGCCGCGAGCATTTTCAATCATCAGAAACCCCAAGCAGCCCCAGGCGAAGGCCATGAGGCCGCGCCGGGTGCTTGAGTTTTTTTGGCGATCAACCTTTGTAGTTTGCAATAAAATCGACCAGGGTTCTGACGTAAATTCCACTGGCTCCTTTTTTGGGTAAATAAGAAACTGAAGTCAGGCCATTCGCCATTGATGCGATGTCCATGTGCGCCCACGAAACGCCCTTGCGAATGAATTGCTTCAAGAAAATAGCGCCACGAATGGTGCCGCCATTTGAATCATTGCATGAGTTTCTCATGTCGGCATGATCGGTTTTCATGTCTTCGAAATATTCATCCCAAAGCGGAAGCTGCCACAGGCGCTCGCCCTTTTCAGCGCCACGCTTAACCAAGTCGGCAATGAGTTCATCATCGTTGCCAAGAATTGCGGCACACTGTTTACCCAAAGCGACGCCAACGGCACCTGTGAGGGTAGCAACGTCGACTACGCAGTCGGGCTTGAAGTCTTGAGCGTAGTCAAGAATGTCAGCGAGAATCAATCGCCCTTCGGCATCCGTATTGATGATTTCAACGGTCTTGCCACTGCGTGTTCGAATGATGTTGCCGGGTTGAGTAGCAATGCCGCTTGGCATGTTCTCGGCCATGCCAATGAATGCAATCACTCGAGTGGTCAGTTGAAGTCTTGCCGCAGCGACTACTGCACCCATGACCGTTGCAGCGCCTGTCATGTCGTGTTTCATTTCTTCCATTCTGAGTGAGGGCTTAATTGAAATGCCCCCACTGTCGAACGTGATGCCCTTACCGACCAAGCAGACGGTTTTCGGTTTTTTGACACCCTTTGGGTTGTATTCTAATTGCACGATGTAACCTTCGCGCTCAGAACCTTGCCCGACCGCAAGGTAGAGGTCCATTTTCTCGCGCTTTGCTGCGGCTTCATTGAGTAACTTGCATTTTAAACCGTATTTTTTGGCTAATTTTTGGGCTTCTTTTGCGTAGAATTCAGGTGTGCCAATATTCGAAGGTTCATTTGACCAGTCTCGAGTCAAATTCACTGACTCATAAAGCACTGACACGTCTTCTAGGTCAGAGCGCACTTGGTCTGCGAGCTCTCGAGTCTGTGAGACAAAAATGAAACGGCATTTCTTGGCGCTAGGTCCGCGGGCAACCGTTTTGCCTTCTGCTTTCGATGTATTTAGGTACTTGTGAAATTGATAAGCATTGAGAACAAGCCCTTCAGCGAAGGCTCGAATCCAAGCGGCGTGGTCATCGCCAAAAAAAGAAGTTTTGATAGCTCCAAGGTGGGTTTTCTCTGTGGCGAGTTTTGACCAGGTGTGGCCGCCCGCTACCCGAGCTTTTTCTTCAGTAAACTCATCTTTCGGACCACAACCGACAAAGAGAACGCTTTCGGCTTTGTCTTTGCCGCCAAAACGAACAAACGCAGTCTGTCCTAACTTGCCGGTAAAGGTTTCAGTATGTTTCAATTTTCTGAGAATATCAGCGT
The DNA here is from genome assembly GCA_903895855.1 of Oligoflexia bacterium. Classification (GTDB taxonomy): domain Bacteria; phylum Bdellovibrionota; class UBA1018; order UBA1018; family UBA1018; genus CAITVN01. The sequence continues at coordinate 47,543 of CAITVN010000184.1, forward strand.
AGGGGTGATTTGCAGATTCTCTGTCTTGAGTTTGAAAAACGGGCAAAATTTCACATTCGACTGAAATGGTCGTTTGACTATGGGTTGATTCAAGTTGCATATCGTATCCTCGTACAGTTCTTTCGGTGGTTTGATTGTGAAAAATAGACTAACATAGAGGCCAGGCATGTTGAAGCAGTATCACCACTTTGTCGGCGGAGTTTTTCGAGTTGTAGACGCTTGCGTCATTGGAGCTGCGTGGATTCTTGCTTATTGGCTCAGATTTTCGCTGCCTTTTTTTGAAGTGACCAAGGGGTTTCCGAAATTTGGAAAATATGCCGCACTGACGCCCATGGTGATGGCGCTGTGGATGATCGTTTTTTCTGCGATGAAGGTGTATCAGTCACGCAGAATGCTGAGACGAACGCACGAAGCGCAATTGATCATCAGATCTCACCTGGTTTCGATGCTCTTTTTTATCGCTTTGACCTATCTTTTTAGTGAGTACAAGTATTCGCGTGGGGTCATGGTCTACTTTGGAGTCACTGGCGCTTTTGCTCTCGTCGTCTTTCGATTGAGTTTACGAAACGGTTTACGGGCGATGAGAAAACGCGGCTATAACATTCGTTATGTTTTGGCTGTGGGCGAAGGCCCATCACTTGATGGACTGCTCTACAAATTGAATCGGTTTCCAGAGATTGGTCTAAAAGTCTTGGGAACGGTGATCTCAGAAGATTCAGACCCAATGCAGGTCAAACGCGAGACCCACGCGAGAGTTCTGGGTCGGTTCGGAGATCTCAATACTCTGATTGCCCGGTTTCATCCCGATCAGGTATTGATTGCGTTGCCGAGGGGGCAGTATCGCGACCTCGATAAAATTCTTGGCACCATCAGCGACGAAACGGTTGATGTGCGATTTGTGCCAGATATTCATGAGTTTGTCACCCTCGGGTGTGAAGTTGAAGATTTCGATGGGCTTCCGATCGTCAACTTGAATAGTTCGCCTCTCGATGGTTGGGGTGCGGTTCTGAAGCGTGTCTTTGACATCGTGTTTTCATTGTTAGCTCTTCTGATTCTGACTCCTGTTTACCTGATGATTTCATTATTGGTTAAAGTCACTTCTCGTGGCCCAGTTGTCTATTCTCAAGAGCGAATGGGATTAGACGGGCAGACTTTTAAGATGCTTAAGTTTCGTTCGATGCGAGTTGATGCAGAATCTCAGACCGGAGCCGTCTGGGCATCTGAGCGCGATGATCGCCGCACACCGATTGGTGCGTTCTTAAGGTCAACGAGTTTAGATGAGTTGCCACAGTTTTGGAATGTCTTAAAGGGTGACATGTCGTTGGTTGGGCCCAGGCCTGAGCGGCCGGTGTTTGTTTCAGACTTTCGTCACAAGATTCCGAATTACATGCTCAGGCACAAAGTGAAGGCCGGTATCACTGGGTGGGCGCAAATTAACGGATGGCGTGGAAACACGTCACTCGAAAAGCGAATTGAATTCGATCTGTATTACATTCGCCATTGGTCGATGTTCTTAGACCTTCGTATCTTGGTACTCACCGTTTTTCGTGGCTTCATCAATAAGAACGCTTATTAGTGTGACCTGCATTGCCTGCATTTAAGAATAGAGGTATTTCGGCCGTACTCATTTTTGCGGGCTCCCGCAGCGCACGATGAGCTATTGCGGGCTACGACACGAAGTCGGCCCCGAAAAAATGAGTGAGGCCGAAATACCTCTATTCTTAAGACGCAGAAACAGAATGACTAGAAGCCCGCTGGTGGCCGATTCTAAGGTAGACGCACTAAGTTAATCTCGGTGAAATGGCTTTCTTTGGCCGCCGTACACTCTGTGTCCCACTGTTAATGCGGCACCTAAATGACAACATAATGACAGAATCGTCAATATCCGCTACAGAAGCGGGTTTTGGGGATAAAAATTATAAAATGTGGATAACTAAGGCAATATAAGACTAAATATATAAATATAACATTGAGTTACGTTGTGTGGATAACTATGGGTTTGGGTGTGGATAACTTTTATTGGGTGATGCTATTTGGTTAGATTTAGTGCGTCAATGGGTCTTTGTGGCCCCGTTTTGTCATCGAGAAGAGGCGATTTGAGTTTATTCGCTAGCAGCGGGTTTTGGACCCGTAGGCGCCGGAACCGTAGGCGATAGTTCTGCCGAACTCGTGAACACGCGAGTACCGGTTTTTCCGCTTTTTCCGATTGAATCCGAAATCTCGAACGCGCCGAGTCCTGGCCCCTGTGATTCGCTTCGAATGTGTTTCCAGCCTAGTTGGTTCACGCTGAGCCTGACCAATGATCCGTCAGAGGTTTCAAAAAGAATTCGATCTTTCGCGCGCAAGACGAGTGAGTTGTTTTTTCGCACAACAAACCGTCTCATGGGTCGGTCATCGACTTGGTACCTAACCCAAACATCTCCACTCATTTTGAATACGATTTTGTATTTTGTCTCGCTCAGGGTCAAGTTCACTCCTGAGTCGAGCCTGTCTGGTTTCTCAGGCTTGGGCGAGGCAGCCACTTCGGGATTTAGATTTTCGGTCGAAGACGGCTCGGGTACAGGCGTTGGCGAAATTTTTGGAGAAGGTCTAGGTGTTGGAGAAGGCTTAGGCGTCGGAGAGGGCTTTGGCTTTACACTCGGACTAGGAGCAGGAAGCGGACTTGGAGTCGGGCTAGCGGTTGCAGTAGGGCTGGCGGTTGCAGCCGGGCTGGCCGCAGGTAATGGCGTCATCAGTGCGCTAGCGCCTGGTGATGGCTGTGACGGAAGCGGTGATGGAAAGACCGCTCCAAATTCGGTTTGGGTTTCAGGGTCGAGTGGGGCACTGACGGTTGGTCCGCCCTTTAGTTTATCGAGGTGATTTGGTTTCTTGTGTTTCAGTGCGGGTTTGAAAATCAGAATTACGACGGCCCCTAGAAGTAGAAAGCCGCCCATGACCATCCATAAGATTGTCTTGGTGCGTTCACCTTCAGGGCGTTCAAATGCGTAGCCGTTAAATCCGCTGTCTTTTTTCTCACGCTCTTCTGCTTTTTCGTCGAGAAAGGTCGAGTATTCGGTCAATAGGGTTTTCGGGTCAACAGAAATAAACTTCGCATACGCAATGACGAAGCCACGCAAAAAAGGTTTAGCTGGGAGTTCTGAAAAATGGTCACCCTCAAGTGATTGAAGAATGCGCAAACCGATCTTGGTGGCTGAAGCGACCTGTTCAATCGTGTAACCACGCTTTTCACGTTCTTCTCTTAAGTAAGCCCCAAGGCTCTTTTTGGTGGGGTCTATGGTAAGTACCTCAATCGGTCGATCGCTTGCTTAGAGAGATCGGTGTTTGGAAAAAGCTTGGCAACGTCTAAGTATTTTTTTCGAGCCGCATCGAACTGCTTATCGCGCTCAAACGCCATGCCGAGTTCGAGATGGGCTTCTTTAATATTGGTGCAAAATCGACTGGCAGAGGCTTGCTTGAAATAGTGAATTGACTCTGGATTTTTATGTTCGGTGGCCGAAATTTTTCCTAGATAAAATTGGGCGACACACGACTGTGCCGGTGCTGAATCGATTGCTTTGCTGAAATAGTCTCGGGCGATAGCTAATTTGTTTTGGCGAAAATAGTACAGCCCGAGCGACGTAGCGGGTCTATACGCATCACGATAAAGTAGGTCGTCAGCCGCTATTTTTAGGTATTTTTCGCCCTCTTCGGGGCGGCCATTGTCGAGCAGCATTTTTCCGAGGGTATTGGTCGCATCCATATACTTCGGGTTAAGTTCAACCGACTTTTTCGCAGCTTCGGTGGCTTCTGGAATGCGTTTTCGTTCATACAAGGCGAGTGCTTTTAAGTGATACAGTTCTGACCAATTGGGCTTAAGTTTATCAGCCTCAGTTGCGTACTGTAGACAGCCCGGCATGTCGCCGTCTTGAAAACTCGCCGACGCCATGTCGAAGTACAGCTGTGAGCGCTCTTCTTTTGATAATTCTTTTTTCGTATTCTCGGTTGATTTAATAAACAGAGCGCATCCCGAAATTTGAACCGAAACTGTGAGCGCAAAAACAAATGAGGTGAGTAATTTCAAGGACATTTAGCTCAAGATTAGCTGGGTGCTTGCCCTGTGTCAATGAGAGTAATTGAGAGTAATTGAGGGAGCCATTGAGGTTAGGTGAGAAGGTCATCGGTTAGCCGTCGTTTTTAGTTAACCGTCGTTTTCGGTGAATCGGCGACAGAATTGTGACACAGAACAGAGATCTGGCGGTTTGAAAAAAATGTGGCAGAATGGATTCTATGAATCTAAGAAAACAAACCGTTCACAACCTGAGATCGTTATTTTTTGTCACTATTGCTTCAATCACCGCAGTTTTTTTGCTTTCTTGCGGAAAAAAGAGCTCTGACTCGAGCTATAGCTTTAGCGCGGCTTCGAGTACAAAATTATCGGGAGCGGGATTAGCCTCGAGCGCTTATTTAAATCCAGATGCTGTGAGAAATTCGTTAGAAGAGCTGTTTTCTGAAGATTACTTCGATTCTCAAACGTTTGTTCGTGATCGGCGTTTGGCCGCGGCGAGCACAGCGACTTCATGCAACTCGTATTTCTGTGTTACGCCGACGGCCTTGGTTGGAAAATATTTTGCCGTAGGGCTGCTGCTTCAAGCCTCAGGAAGCGGAATGGCCGCCTATTTTGGAAAAGAGACCGCGTGGTCAGAAATCAAGGGCACCTCCGACACCTATGATTTTGATTTCGCGGCGCCGATCACCAATTCGGGCACATTCACTTGTTGTGGTGGAACCGGCAATTTGTCAGCCGGAAGGACCATCATTTCAGACACTTCTTTTTTATTCGGCTACCTCGATGCAACGTTTGAGATCACCGCCACGAGCGGTGCACATGGCACCGCTGTCGGCGTTCATACCGTGAGGTTTGTTCTTGCCGATGACGTGATCACTTCGGGCAAGCGTGGTGACCTGCTCTATAAAGACACCGATCTTGTCTTTAAGTGGGTTGATAGCGAGACGGGAGTGATGTCAACGACTCGGCCGACATCGCCAGTGGTGATGAATACCAGTGTCGTGAATTACACCAATCCATGGGGAAATGTCGGAGCTCAGTCGATTCCGGTTATCTATGCAGGCCTGACGAATGCTACAGGGGGAGTGATGGAAGTCACCGAAGCCGAATTGAAAACAGTCGGAAGAACCTATTCGTTTTCGTTCAACGCCGCTAACCTGGTTCTTTTTCCCGGAATCATCGCCGATCAAGATGAAGGTTATTTAGCATCTATCAAGGATGTTTTAGCGAAAATCCACCTGCAGGGTCTGCCGACCACCGCTGCGACTTTGGGTAAAGCTCCTGATACCGTGCTCACGGTTACGGGGCCGTGATCAGAGGGTGCACGTGATCAGAGAGGGTACATTCGGTACAGTCGAATGGCTGCTTGCAGTTACTAAAAGTACCTACGGCGCCATAAGCGCAAGAGTTTAGTCGACTATTGGCAAATGAAATGGGTGAGCCTAGCGGCACCGAGTGGGCGTACTGGCGACTGGGTAGGCACATTGCTGGGAATATTGTTGGGTCTATTGCCAACTGTCGAATTTCGCGGGTAGCTTGTGGCTGCACATTTTCTCGCAACTGTCGAATTTCGGACGTTGAGGGCGTGACGCGGCCAACGTTGCAGGGGGCAACGTCCGCCCGCGGACGTTGGTAAAACGACCCTTGCTTAACTCAACCTTTCTGCGAATTACCGCACGCGTGAGTCGACTCGTTGGTATTTTTCTGAAACGACTTGAAAGATGTTTAGCCCTGTTTTTGAGTGGTAGATGTCGTCTTTCTCAAAGGGGTCTTTTCGTGAGTAATCGAGGGCGCCGGGTTGTCGGTTTGCGTTTGAGTTGAAGAGCCCAGCACTTGAACCACCATACATTGAAGTGGTTGGCGCGTAGCTACTCAGTGGGGTGAACAGGTCTTTGCCTGCCGCACTGTTCGTGCTGATTCCGCTTGATCGACTGAATAGGCTCTTTAGGTATCCTGGATTAGATTCTAAACCACTCGCCAATGCACCCATTTCTTGGGCGATCTGGCCGCCGGGGCTTAGGTGCTCGCTGAGTTTTGAGATGAGCGTGGCTGGATTATTTGCCAGACCCGATGAAGCCAAGCTGACCGGATCCAAGCCGGGGGGGAGTGCGCGGCTGAGTCCGCTTTTTTCAAATGCTTGGCCGTCTTTTGAACTGGCCATTGCGGCTTGGGCCTGGGCAATCGCTTCAGGGTTGGTAAAATCGGCCGTTGCGGTGGCTTCACCAGTCGCACCCCCCGCGGTCGCTGAGGCCGAGCCCGCTGCGCCCGCAGCCGCTGAACCAGAACCGTTAGAACCCGCGAATGTATCTATTGGACTCGGACTGGCCGATCCATTCGGGTTGGTCGCTGCTGAATCTGAGAGCAGGCTATCTGAGTCGCTAAAGAGCCGTTTGATTTCTTTGCAGCTAGTGGCAGCCGAACTCCTGTTTTGGCCAAGGTTGATGCCCCGCCAAACTGCTAGGGCCGTGAATAGCGCTGCCGATGCGCAAGCCGCGTAGGTGCGATTTTTTTGTTGGTCTAATGCTGCTGTGCCCATAGGGGGCGTGTTTTGGTCTCGCGTTGTTGCTTCCGCTTTGAGTTTTTCTTGGTCCTTTTTGTTTGCCTCGTCCTTCTTTTTTTCTCTATCTTTAATAGTGTCTGCTCTTAGCTGCTTTTTTTGGTCTTCAGTTAGCTGGTCAAACCGTCGATTTCGGTCGTTGCCACCGTCAATTAGAGAGGGTAAGGCACCATAGTTCTTATCATATTCGGTTAATTTACTTATCTCTTCTGGTGAGCAGTTGCTGGGGGGCGAACGGCATTTGTCAACCAAACCAGCCTGCTCACTGCGCATGGCAGAGAAGTATTCTTCTTCTTGTTTGGGGAGCTGCGCTTCATCATATTTTTTTTGTAAAGTGTCGTAGGTATCACTAAAAACTCTAGGGTTGGTAGTATCGCTTCCAGTCGTTGCTACTAGAGCGTGCTGTTCCTCGCCTGTACAAGTACCACTGCCTAGGCACTTATTTTTCAGATATTCTTGGTACCCTTGTTTCACCGCTGGGTTACTAGAGTTCAAGCTGGCGTCATCAACTTTCCCTTGGGCTGAGATTTCTTTCCATGGGTCTGAAGAAGAAGATCCACTAACGATATGGTCTTCGGCTCCGCTTGAGGTATTTGTTCTTTCGACTGTGGTTATCGAAGGTTCTTGAGGCGGTACAGCAGCGGTGGTGGGAGCACTGGGATTTGTCGGCGGCGATTGGCCAGTAATTAACCTAGAAACGACAATAAATTCGATTTAAACAACAAAAAAACACTGGAAGTAAGCCTATTTTGGCTTTAGGTTTGATTTTACAAGAAACAGAACTTAAGCAAAGAAAGGTCACTTCCAGTGAGGTTAAAAAATAGCAAA
>CAITVN010000185.1 GCA_903895855.1 Oligoflexia bacterium
CGGTAAAACTCTAGCGAAAGTTTTTTTCGAACCACTTACAGAAAAAATTTGGTGTTTTCCTGCAGAAAAACTTGATGCAAATTTTGGCAAAAAAAGAATACCGAAAATTTCTGTCTTGCGTGCTCTTTTGGGTCTTGCCCGCTCTGATCGGTCACATCCTGAACACCCACTCTTTGCTGACATTTATTACCCTCGAGAAGGGGTTTATGAGATTTGTCAAAAGATCGCTGAACGCATCATTTCTCGCGGAGGGCGTATATTGACCCAGTCCGAGGTTTGTAACTATACTCTTTCTGATTCGAACGCCACAGTACATTGGGTTGATAGGATGTCAGGCGAAAAAAGGACTGAAAACTTTGATTACATTCTATCGTCGATTCCGCATAATCCTGGTGCCAAGGGGACTGAAGAACTTGTTTATCGCGGTACTGCTTTTCTTTTTTTAGAAATACCGGCTAGTGATCGGTTAAGTGTTCCCTTGATTTACTGCGCCGACAGGGATTTGCCTTTTAATCGTGTGACTGATTTTTCGTATTTTTCGACTGCGATAATTGGCAAAGAGCGAAATGTAATATGCATCGAATATAATCCCGGGTCGACGGATGACGTCACTCTGGAAAAGTATGCCGATCAGATTGTTGAATCTCTCAAAGTCTTGGGTCTTCTCAAATTGGGGCGTATTTTTGCACGCCGAATCGATTTTGAAGCTGTTGTTTACCCGGTCTATGTGCGGGGATATGGCGGGCTTTTGGCCCAGATGTTTGCGGAATTTGCCCAGAAAGAGCGTCTTCTGCTCTTGGGTAGACAGGCGCTTTATCAACACATCAATATCGACGGGGCTATTGAGTCGGGTTTCCGTGCAGTGGAGTTAGCCTTAACCGCCCCCTTTGATGCGCAAAGGAAACTCGACCTTTATCGAAAGGGCCTCCCTTGATAGTTATGCAAGTTGGGATGCCTATTTATGCGTGATCAATTAGCGCTATTTGGCGGAAATCCTGAGTTTTCAGAGAAGCTTTTTGTCGGTACTCCAAATGTAGTGAGTCGCGAGCGTTTTTTTGAACTAGCTGGAGAAGCCTTTGATCGGCGTTGGTTTTCAAACTTTGGCCCAATTAGTGAGCGGTTTTCTGAGAAAATTTGCCAAATTACGGGGGCTAAGTATTGCCTGTTGGTTTGCAATGCCACCATTGGTTTGGAACTTTTGTTTCGTGGTTTGGATCTTGAAGGTGAAGTGATTTTACCCTCCTTCACATTTGTGGCCACGGCTCATTCATTGCGGGCCGTCGGTTTGACTCCCGTGTTTTGCGACGTTAATGAGGGTGACCACACCTTGAGTCCCGCGTGCGTAAGATCGCTCATAACGAACAAAACAGCGGCGATTCTGGGTGTTCATCTTTGGGGAAATCTTTGTGCGGGAAGTGAACTCGAAGCGCTCGCTTCCGAGAAGAATATCCCCCTCCTTCTTGACAGTGCGCATGCGTTGGGTTGTCGTTCGGTTACAAATAATTTGGCTGATTTTGGACTTGCGCAGGTCTTGAGTTTCCATGCGACAAAGTTCGTTAATTCCTTTGAAGGGGGCGCGATTCTTACTCACTCAAAAGACCTTTATGATCGCCTTCGGCTCATGTCCAATTTCGGGTTTGCTGGTTACGACGATGTCCGGGCTTGGGGCACAAATGCAAAAATGAATGAAATGAGTGCGGCAATGGGGTTGGCCTCCGCTGAGGGGATCGAGTACCTAATCGCGCTGAATAAACGAAACTACGAAGATTATCGCCATCATTTGGCGGCCGTCGCTGGGATCAGACTTCTAGAGGTCGGTGTGAACGGTGCCAGTACGAACTACCAGTACGTCGTGGCGCTGGTTGATGAAGAAGTGCTCGGAATAAGCAGAGATCAACTCATGGAAGTGCTGTGGGCGGAGAATGTGATTGCTAGGCGGTACTTCTATCCGGGATGCCATCGCA
>CAITVN010000186.1 GCA_903895855.1 Oligoflexia bacterium
CTCTCATGGGGGGCCTACAAATATCGCGAACTGCGCCCTCGTCTGTTTTCTGCACCATCAGAGAATTTCATATTTACAGTTCGGGGATCGTTCAAAGTATTTTAAACAGCGAGAGTGAAACCAACTCATCATCAACCCTTTAGATGTCTGCATCCTCGAAAAAGTGGAATGGCTGTTAATGGCACAGAAAAAACCGGTGTACCCTGACCCCTACCTCCATTTCTTGCTCATTTCAAAAAAGACAAAGAATGATTAGAATCTTCGGATACAGGTTAAAAGCATCTACCTGTCTTTACGCACTGCTCCTTGGTAACACTTACTTCTGAGGTAATACAGACGCCTACACAATCTGTTGACGCCAAGCGATCGCTACATTGACCCGCTATATTGATAAAAGCTCACACGAAGACCTAGTCAATTATGTCTGGAGATATACAAAAAGATGCGGTGTGGGAGACGATGCCGGTTATCTTCGTTTAAAAAAAAAATTAGAGGGTCCGAGTGGAATCTCAACCCTCAGAACTGAACTTGCTCGCTTGACGAAAGAGGCAGCGTGCCGCTCGAATTATTCTGGTCTTCGAATTTCGAGGAACCGTTGATATACCTCACGCTCTCATCCATGAATTGTGGGTGTTTGGCCCCGGTGTCTGTCGACAGTTCAGATCAGTTTCAAGTTTGAAACGGGCCTGTTTCAAAACTGAACAGGAGAGTAACCGGACCCAAAGTCCAAATCTCGGTCCAAAAGGAATTTGGGCCTCACCGCCTCTCTCTGCCAGCGGCCACAAGTACTGAGATTTATAAACATTATTGATTTAAATGCCGCCGTAAACTCACAAAAAATCGGTTACAAAACATGCAGGGGTGATTTGTGGCCTAACTCCTGCTCTACGTTTAAAACTACGTGGCAATCACGCTACGCCGTAAAACAGGAGTAATAGTATGAACACCAAATCGATCGAAACCGTCTTCGTCAACCAGCAAAATAGAAAACCAGAATCTACAGAAAAACTGGGACATCCAAGATGCCTCACCACGCTACCAACCAATATCGATCTCATTTTGAAACTCTTCGCCGCACAAGAGAACTAACCCCACTTTAAAAATGAGAAAAAGGATCAGGCAGGTAAAGCGGTCGCCATCGATTTTAAGACAGACCCATTGCCTGCTTGATCCATATTTTTCCCCAATACTTAAGTAATAATAGGAAAACAAGATGTCACGACAAATCACCATCGTTGGACGAGGAATGAATCCATTGCGTGACCTCACGCTAGAAGGATTAAGTGCACTTCAAACTGCAGATCACATCATTGGTATCGAACCTAACCTCAAGGCTTGGAGCACCATTCAAAATACTTTTGGGATTTCTGACATTCATGATGTCTCGGAGCTTTACATTCACGGATCTCGGGATATTGAAAACTACGAGCGCTTTATTGATTTGATTTTAGAATTATCTAGGCAGCACCAAAAGTTGGTCATCTTGGTCGCGGGACACCCAAGGCTCGGAGTCTCATTTATAGACTTACTTCAAACACGTCTCAGCTCTGACATCAAACTCAAAACGGTCGCCGGAATCTCAAGCTTTTGCGCGCTACTCAACGAACTTCCTCTGGATCCTCTTGAGAGAGGAAGTTCAATCATCGATGTCAATCGAATGCTTTTGTTTCAATATCAATTAGAGCCTGCGCTCGACACATTTCTCTACCACGTCTGTTCGATCGGTACATCTTATACCTTTTATCAAGATGCCACTGAAGCCAACCAATTTGAGCTTTTAAGGAACTATCTTCTAAAATTCTATTCAAAAGATAAGAAACTATTTTGGGTAAAAGCGAGTCACGCCACCGATGACGGCACTGAGCGAGTTGGTTTTTATTTAGAAGAACTGTGCAAATCCGTGAGTCATGTTGACTTCGGAACCAGTCTCTTTATTCCGGCCGAGTTGCCAAACAAAATCGATAAAACCTATCTAAACCTTTTGAGGAAATAATTTATGAACGTTACTAAAAGTCTTTATCAGAATTCGTGGTTTCGCTTGCTCTTGCCAGTCACTATTTTACAACAGGGCCTGGTAGCATCCGGCACCTATCTCATGGGCTCAATCGCGTCGACCGTGTCACAATCCACTTTTTCTCTCTGGCCAGCACTTCTGCTTCTCGTGTGTGTGGCATTACCAGGGAGCATCGTACATTTCGCGATGAATTGGCTACAGACGCGAGCATCAAAGTCTCTCGGCCTTGAATACTTAACCCAATATCAACGTCGCAACTTTAATAATCCCTCATTGTGGCGTAACGCTGAGGCCCGAAAAAATCGTCACGATATGATGATTCGCACGGGGCAAGACACCATTCAAAATACGGTTAACTTTTGGGCAGACGTCCTTGCGACCACTCTCAACGTTATTCTCAATAGCATTTCGGTTGTACTCATTACTAACTCATACATCGGACTTTCGATATTGTTCGCAGGGATCACCGGAATTCTTATCATTCACCTCGCCGACCAAAGTATCGGCACCGCATCCCAAAATGAAGCGAAGGCTGAAGGACAGCTCAACTCGACGCTGGCTCGAAGCTGGGATAATATCGTTCTCGGAAATTCGCTATTTTTTAATCGATGGCAGGCACGTTTTCGACGCGAATTCAATCAACTGCTCGTGTCTAATTTGTCAGTCGTACGCTCACGCGAGCTTCCCCTTGCTGGGGCTGCATTTGTCACTACCCTGATCGTCTTGATTGCAACCCTGAGCTTTGCCTATCTCAACCAAGCCAATAATGCTGTGGCAATTGGTGCATTAGTCATGCTTCCGCGGAGCCTCCAAATAGTGATGCACCTGCAAATCATCCAAAGTTTTTGGGCACAATGGAAGGGACTAAAACAAAAGATTCTGATCACCGAGAATACCTTGTCGACCCCCGAAGCACTTGACCTTTCGCAATACATAAAACCTAGCGAGATCCAACTCTGTAAAAACGGCGACTCAAATCCAGTCGAAGCGGCAACGCCAGTGCACCACCTTTTGCGTGAACACTCAGGACGCTTCACGATACGAGGAACAAATGGCGCGGGCAAGTCGACACTGCTAGTGGACCTGAAATCTAAACTCGGGACCCGAGCAGTTTATCTACCGGCGCACAGTCAGCTTGAAATCGAACTTGCAGAAAACACCCTATCTTCGGGAGAAGTAGCCATGAAACTCCTCAACGATACTATCGAATCGAAACCCGAAATCCTGCTTTTGGATGAGTGGGACGCCAATCTTTCGAATGAAAATGTGAATGTCATTCATCAACGACTCCACGAAATTTCACAACACTCGCTCGTGATCGAAGTCAGGCACCAGAGGGCTTAAGTCATGACGGCAAAAACCACCACACTCATTCTCACCACAAATTGTTCAGCAAAATGCACACACTGTCCCTTCTCAGACCCTGAAATGCCCAGGCGAAATTTAGCACGAGAGCATTTTATGCGTAAAATTGCGAAGAATGATGCTGGACTTTTGGTCATCTCGGGCGGTGAGCCTTTTGAGCATCCAGATATTTTGTGTTTTCTAGATGATCTGATTCACTGTCAGACTCCCTTTAGAATCGCAACGGGTGGAGGAATTAGCTTGACCCCCTACTTAAGTCATCTCGTTGAACTCGCTAGAAATAATGCGAACTTCAGGGGCCTATCTCTGGGCACTGACATCATCTCTTCGCGTTGCACACGTCCAGATCTAATTTGGATCTGGACGGAGAACCTCCAAACGCTGAAAAAGTCATCGTTAAGCTACTCTGTTACCCTGACACTGGGACCTGGCATAAACGAAGCAGTTCTCGATTTGCTGGATTGCGAGGCAAGTAAACCAGAATTTTTCTACTTAAGAGATGTAAATCACTTCACTGAATCGGCGACGCTGTGGAAACAGAAAATCTTAGCAAAATTCGGTGAGGTCGAGATCATTGACGATTCGTCTGACGCTTTTGATAGTGAAACGAGCGATGACTCAAACAGAACTTCTCGAAGTAACTCAAAGCCTACTCATTCGACCCTGCAATAGGCGTTGGCATTTTTGACCGCATCATGACACTCGAAAAAACCTCAGGTAAAGGGCTGATGATCGTTTCGCCAAAAATTTCGATTCTATGGCAGTGCAAAAACATTCTGGATTCACTATAAATTTTTACGATACGCCGATTTAGACGTGAATCGCCATATCGAGCATCACCCACTACGGCGTGCCCCGCTAGTGCAGCATGTTTTCGAATCTGGTGAGTGCGACCCGTGATGAGTTGTAAATTTAAATGACTGAAATATTTTGAGGTATCAATGCGTTCAAATCGAGTCTCGCAAACCACTCGATCTTTCGAGGCGCCTGCAGGACTCCTTCGGCCCTCACTCTTGTCGGTGAGACTCCAGTTCCACCCCCCGGATTTCGCCCCTACTGGTCCACTCACCAGAGCGTGGTAATTTTTTTTCACAGATCTATTTTGAAATTCTGCCGAAACCAATCTTGCCGCGTCTTGATTAAATGCGAAAATCTGCACACCAGTTGTTTCTTTGTCGAGACGATGCACCGGGAATATTGTTTTTAGCCCGTAAAAACGCTGCACAATCGCGATCAGGTCATCTTCAGATGTGTCTTCGCCATTGTGTATCGAAATGTTCGTGCCCTTATCGATTGCGACGAAATCAGAATTTTTGAAAATAATTTTATCGGAGGTGAGTTCGGGCACTCTTTCACTTATATAGAAACCGATCCAAAATAGAAAGCCCCGATGCTCGGTGCTAGCTGATGAGCGATTTCTTGACCACCGTTTCATATTTTTATGCGCCATCGACGAAGCCAAACAAGTACTATTAGCCTCAACGCGACAATACCTCGGGTAGTTTTATAGAGTATCTCACCCTCAAATGCCCCCGTACTTCGTGTACTCGCGCGCGGGATCGGCGCATCGTGCGCCCGCGCAAGGGTCATTGTGAGCATGAGATACTCTATAAAACTACCCGAGGTATTGTCGCGTTGAGACTAAATTATACGCTCTGTAACAAGTGTTGTGGTGCGCGTCGGTCATATTTCCAAAAAAAGGTACGAATCTTTTGCCTTGATCGTCGCGCCAACCTCTGCTTCTAAAGTAGTTACTCCCTACCCCGAAAAATAGGCTAACCACCCACTCCGATTTTAGCAAATAGCTTTCGAAAGGCGGTTTCAGAAATCTGCAATTTACTGGCTAAAAACAACGCAACCAGACCATGAACCTGAGCCCAGATCGCAATCGAAGTCGTCTCGGCATCGGTAGACTCAATAGCACCGGCCGAAATGCATTCATTCACTCGAGCAACTAGAAACCGACTTGATTCAAGGCATCTTTGTTTGAAAAATGCCAGTAAACCACCATGGTTGTAGCCGTTCTATTCACGTTGATGATCTACGTAACCATGGTATACGGACCGATCCCTGCCTACTTGGTTGAGTTGTTTCCGACAAAAATTCGGTACATGTCAATGTCGCTTCCTTGCCACCCAGCTAAAAAGTCAATCCACCGAGGGGCTTTAGGTGGTATTTATCACATCATGCAAGTTTAATTATAATTCAACCCCAGCTCCAGTTCAGAAACAACTGGAAACTTTCCACGCAATGAGGCCAAAAATCGAAATGAAAATCATGATTAGTGAAATCGAGAAAGGTACCCAACCTACAATTTCTTATTCAAATCCCATTCAAAGGTAAATTCAGGCGAAATATCAAACTCGAAGTGAAGTTTGTGGGCATCACAAGTGTACCGCCAGTGGCGCTCGGGTTGGCTCGGGTCACCCTGCATGATTTCGGCAAGCGAACCATTGTAGCTCACATTACTGAAACGATGGGTGTAGGTTCCGTTTGCGGCCCCTGGCCGCATGCAAACCTCACCTTTTTTCTGCATAATGATCTGAGTTTCAAGCGACCCTTTGGCAATCATTTCTTGATCAAGCACTTCTGATCCTGAACTCGATTCGAGAATGTAGGTGCGAAAATCGTTGAGATTCATCGTCGACGACTTTTCGCTCCTGATGTCTAAGATCATCTGCCCAGTCACATCAACACGCTCAAACATTTTAAATAAGCGAGTGTAGACGGCGGCCATAGCTTGGTCGTCTAGCTCCCATTTGCCACGAAGACAAGGGTCGATCGGTTGAGCCGTATCTTTGCAAAAACACTCTTTTGCTGACACTTCTTCAAAGAGCATGAGCGCTGACACAGCCTGTGAGTCATCGGCTGTTGATGTGATCACATATTCGTAAACTTGACCGTCGGGCTTATCACAACCCACATCAACGGTTTCAAATTCAGAGGGTCCCATGTGTCTCCAAAGGAGGTCGCCCTGCGGACGATACGAAATTTGGATTTTCTGAGACGGCGCATCGGCCGGCAGGCCCCACTTGACATGTGTTCCTGACTGAAAACGTATCGCGCCCGTGTTCACCGTGTACGGCACTACCGGCTGGGTCAGGTGGTCCCAAGTTATGTCAAACTCTGTTGGGGTGCCAAAAACGAGAATCGGAGTCTGATAATTTTGCCCAGTAACGTTATGAATATCACGATTCACCACATGCTGTGCGAAGCGATTGAAGATTTCGCCGATTTCTGGGTAATTACCAAGTGCTTCGCGTTCGGCTGCAAAGGTCGATTGAGCGGGCTGGCCTTCAAGCATCGCGCCCAAGCGAGCGTAACTGAAACCTTCATAGCTCTCTAGCCTAGAAACGACAATAAATTCGATTTAAACAACAAAAAAACACTGGAAGTAAGCCTATTTTGGCTTTAGTTTTGATTTTACAAGAAACAGAACTTAAGCAAAGAAAGGTCACTTCCAGTGAGGTTAAAAAATAGC
>CAITVN010000187.1 GCA_903895855.1 Oligoflexia bacterium
GTTAACGAATGCTCCGTTGAATTGTCCGCCAAATTGGCTCATTTGTTGAGGGTTGCCTTGGGGCATCATGATAAATTGGCCGTTCGCGTTCAACGCACCCATGCCACCAGCACCCATGCCACCAGCGCCCATCGCGCCGAAGCCACCGCCGAATTGATTGTTCTGTTGCATCATGAATGGGTTGCTGTTCATTCCTCCACCGAGGCCCATCCCGAAGCCGCCCATTGCCATTGGGTTTTGAAGCGAGCCCTGAAATTGATTGAATGGAAGACCATTCATACCCATCGAGCTCCCGGTCATTCCATTAATTGATCCACCGTTCATTGCCATGCGGTTGTACTGTTGCATTCTGAGCAACTCAGCTTGGTAAGCCATGGTTGGGAGAGACTGAATTCCCTGATAAGTGCTTTGCATTTGGTAGCAAGCTGGTGCGAAGGGGTCTTCACAGGCCATCGCTGCGTAGTCTTGAAAGTCGGGGTCGAGGGTGAGCTCGTTGGCGCAATCAGAGACGACGCCGTATGAATTGCCCATTGAACTGTAGCCACCGATGCTCATGCTGAACCCGCCGCCATTCTGGTTTCGGCCGAACGGGTTGAATGACGATCCTGATGAGCCCATTGCCACGCAGCGTTTTGTGCCGAGATCGATGTTGTTTTTCTCGAGTGTCGAGACAGACGTTTCGCTGATGCAACTGATCTCGGCGATTGTGCGGTTGTGTTCAATTCGGTCGTCGAACTTCTCAAGTTTGCGATCGGCCAATTCGTCGCGATCGAGTCTCTCACCGCGCACTCTTGCTCGTGAGCTGAAAATTCTTTCGGCAGCGCTGTGAGCGAGGCCTGCGAATTTCTCAGCGTCTCTGTCGTTGCCGCTGTCGCAAGATTTTTCAGCGTTACTAATCGCTTGCTCGAAGAGAGTCTCGAGGTCATCTTCAGTTTTAGCTGAAGTAATTGCCTTCGCGAGAGCCATGGTGCTGCTGCGCTCGAGCATTTTTTCTTTTTTCTCGAGATCTTCGTCAGCGATTTTGCCCATTTCCACTAATTCTCTGCCGATCTTTAGAATCTTCGCTGAGTCTTCTGGAGCCTTACAGTTCGTGAAAACGTTGAGTTTATAATCAATGGCTTCGTCGGCGGCGCGCTTTTTCGCTTCAGCTGCTTCGGCGTTGAGAGTTGTCACGCCCTTATGCTGAGCTAGGCTGTCGCCACTGAGGGGCTCGAGTACTTGTTGTTCAGCTTCTGGCTTTTCGAGATCAAGGTGACCGTAACCAACTGTGACATCGTATTTGATGTCTTTCAGGTCGAGCTCTTTCTTGAAGTCGACGCATTTGTTTGCGCCGTTGTCGCAGGACTTACCACCGTGTGCGGCTACGCAGGCTTTTCCGCCACCGAGGTCAATGAGGTGTACAGCGACTTTTTGCCCAGACTGGGTGATTGCGTCTTTTCTTGGGTTCAATTGAACCTCGAATTTAGAAGAACACTCTTGATAGATTCTTCCTGAAAAACGAATGGTATCGACACTCTTGAGGGTGCCGTCATCGTTTGCCGGGCCATCAGTCGTGATTGAAAGGCCGCGCACTTGCGCTGACAGGTCTTTTTTCGCGACGATGTTGTCAGGTGTTGGCTCGACTGAAACAGCGACAGCTTGAGCGGCTGGAGCAGCTGGGGCGACGGCTGCACTTGCGGCATCAGAACCACTTTGCGCGCCGGGATTTCCGGCTGCAGCGACTGGGGCTGTTGCTTGGGCAGCTCCTGGCGAACCCGCTGGACCTGCGGGGCCAGCTCTACCGGTTTCACCTGCAGGACCAGCAGGACCTGCGACAGGAGCCGAACCGTCGCTATCGGCAGCAGCTGCGGCGGCAACTCCGGCTGCTGCTGGTATTGTTGCGACCGCAGCTGGTGCCGGTGAAAGCCTACGTTTGGTGTAAAAGAAGCAGTTCGGGTCAATCACTGCCGGGTCTGCTTCCTGGCAAGCACCATCTAAATTCTTACGTTTTGAAAAAACAATTTCGCCATCTTTGATCACTTCATTAGTGTGAAGAACAAGCGGTCTGCTGCTTCTGGTTTTTACTGAAATAGTTTCAGTTACTTTACAAGTGAGAATATCAATAGGCGTGCTGCTGCTGCCCCGGCATGTTCTGGATGGCGTGACTCCCAAATTGTGAACACCACTACGATCTGCATTCAGGCAGACGCCAGTTTCTAGACGTACCCTGGTGGCCGGAGCTTCACAGTCAATTTCATTGAGTCTGGTGAATGTTCGCGTAACCGAAATGTCCATCACGCCTGGTAGTGGGGTCGCTAGGCCTTCGCTACTGAACACAGAAAGCATCGAAAACAGGCCAATTGAAAATGCGATAGAGGTTTTGTGGTTCATCAACATATTCTACTCCTTAAAAATTCCTATATTAATTGGGGTCGCATCCATTTGACTGCCAATTAAGTCTTCACTCTTAGTAGTAAGTAAAGCAAACGCCAGGCCATCGATGGGATTTGAAACTGAAATAAAAAGTCTGTAATAACAAACACTTGTCGGTGTGTCTCGCTCTAAAAAACAGGGTGTGGCGCGCTCGACACGCCCAGCGCGTGATTGCGTGTCTAAAGTTTTGACAGAAAAACTCCCCAGAAATTTTCAAATCCAGGTGCGCTGCCGGCGAGAGTGCGTTTAGACAACGTCCGCCTACGTACGTTACCCCCACGAACGTTGGCCGCCAGAAATTTGGCTAATTTCCGAAAGCATGCTCGCGGCTGGTGCGAGTGATTTACTAAATCTCTATTCTAACCCGAAGCAATCTTGGATATAATGAGTCAATCCATGAAAACTGAAACGAAGACTCAAAAGCCGACTCAACCGCAGACTCAAAAGACCACCCAAAAACCCCCAGTCACCTTAGTTACGGTGGGTGGCGAAAACTATCGGTCAGCCGACCCACTCGGACTTTCACGAGTGCTCGATTCGAGACCGTGTTTGCCTCAGCAAGCCGACGGCATTGATGCCAGTTTACCAATCGCCGAAGATGAGCTTCTGATTCGAGTTGAGAGCCTCAATATCGACAGCGCGAGCTTTCATCAAATCAAAGAATGTTGCGAGAGTGACCTCAAAAAAATGGAAGCCCACATTCTCAATCTGGTAAGCACGCGCGGCAAACACCACAACCCAGTGACGGGTTCTGGTGGAATGCTCATCGGTGTCGTAGAACGAGTTGGCCCTAAGTTTCCGGTAAATGAAAAACCAATTAGAGTCGGAGATAAAATTGCAACGCTGGTGTCGCTCTCATTGACTCCGCTTCACATTGACAAAATTAAAGCCATTACCCTCGGCAAAGACCGAGTCGATATTGAGGGCTACGCCATCTTATTTGCCTCAGGCCTATTTGCAAAATTGCCAGAAGACATTCCGCCGACGGTTGCGCTTGCCGTGTTAGATGTTGCTGGCGCGCCGGCGCAAACGCGAACTCTAGTCAAAGAAAATGATCTCGTGGTTGTGATTGGCGGTGCTGGTAAGTCAGGCCTATTGTGTCTATACGAAGCGAAAAGAAAAAAAGGGGTCACAACCATCGCTGTTGATTATTCGCCACAAGCGATTGAGAGAGTGAAAAAGACGGGTTGGGCCGATCAAGTCATTCAGGCCGACGCGCGTAATGCGATTGAAGTGCTAGAAAAAGTTAAAGCAGTGACTGGCGGTCGACTGGCTGATGTGGTGATTAATGTCGCGAATATTCCTGAGACTGAGATGTCATGCATTTTGATCACAAAGCCGAAAGGAATTGTCTATTTCTTTAGCATGGCCACGAGTTTCACCAGGGCTGCACTAGGGGCCGAAGGGGTTGGGGCCGATGTGGATCTCAGAATCGGCAACGGCTACACTCAAGGACACGCAGATCTTTCACTTGCGCTTTTGCGTGAATCAAAAGAACTCTATACACTATTTAAGACACAGTACGCAGGCGATTAAGAAACCGAGGAAATCACCATGGCTGAACTCCATTTAGACACGACCAAAATTTTGCGCTGTCGAGATATTGCTGAAAAAATCTCTAAGCCCATTGAGAGTCTCATTGAAACCCACACCACTGTCGCTATTGAAAGAGCAACCCTGCGGCTACTGGGTGTGAATGGCGCCAGTGTTCAAAATGGGCAGTGGTTTCCTGACTGCAATCTCATTGTCGATGAGCTAGCAAAGACTGGCCGCCTGGGTGAGGGCATTCTGCCAAGCTTTGTGGCAAAAATGCTCGAAACGAAGATGACTGCATACGAATTGGGGCAATCGATCGCGAAAGGTAAAATTCAATTACTGAGCCCTACAAAGAGTGGGGTGAACGTTTCGCCGGTTGAGATCAAGCGAAAAGCTAGCGAGCTTTGCTCGAACGCCAAGCAAAACCTCATTGATGCGCGTGAGAAACGAGACCTCTTGCGTAAGAAGGTGCAAGATCCTTTTGATCCGGCCGGACGCAATGGGCCGCTTCTTTATGTGATTGTGGCAACCGGTAATATCTACGATGACGTCACTCAGGCACGGGCTGCAGCACAAGCCGGTGCTGACGCGATTGCTGTGATTCGCAGTACCGCACAAAGTCTTCTCGACTACATTCCCCACGGAGCGACCACTGAAGGCTTTGGTGGTACCTACGCGACTCAAGAAAACTTTCGAATCATGCGAGAGGCGTTAGATGACGAGAGTGAAAAACTTGGACGATACATTCGTCTCACTAACTATTGCTCGGGCCTTTGCATGCCTGAAATAGCAGCCTTGGGGGCTCTCGAGCGGCTAGATTTCTTACTCAATGATGCTATGTATGGCATTCTCTTTCGCGATATCAACATGCAAAGAACTTTGATTGACCAGCATTTCTCGAGGCGAATCATCGCACTTTCGAAAATCGTGATTCACACCGGCGAAGACAATTATCTCACGACCGCCGATGCCATTGAAAACGGCCACCAGGTTTTGGCTTCGCAGTTTATTAACGAACGTTTCGCGCTGAACGCAACGATGACTCAAGACTTGATGGGCTTGGGCCATGCCCAAGAGATGAGTCCTGAACACACGAATGTTTTTCTGCTCGAAATCGCGCGTGCGCAGATGACTCGTCAGATTTTTCCGAAATCACCGATAAAGTTCATGCCACCGACCCGGTATAAGTGCGGCGATATTTTCTACAGTCACTTGATGGATGCCATGTTTAATTTTGTTGGTGTACTGACTGGGCAGACGATTCAGCTCTTAGGCATGGCAACCGAGGCAATGCACACGCCACTGCTTCAAGACCGTTGGATGAGTATCAAAAACGCAAAGTACATTTTCAACGGCGCAAAAGACCTGGGTAAAGACATTGAATACAAACGTGGCGGAATGATTGATCAGTGGGCAGCGAAAGTGCTCGACGACACCTTAGCACACCTTGAAATGATTGCTAAGAAAGGCTTGATGAGAGCCATTGAAGAGCGAGCGTTTGCTGAGGTATCGCGAACCGAGCAAGGTGGAAAAGGTTTCAAAGGCGTTGTGAAAAAGACGGCAGACTATTTGAATCCATTTTTTGAAATTCTCTAGGAACTTCTTTGAGGTGAGTTATGGCAAAAGTGACGAATAAGACAGATAAAAAGAAAGCTGATAAGCCGGTGTTGACTGCGAAAACGCCAGATCTAAAACGATTGAATCCTTATGGTGACATCATGGGTGATGGCACGATTCAGTTGGCGTTCACTTTGCCCGTTGAGCCGTCGCCTGAGGCCAGAGAGGCGGCAATCAAAATTTGCGAGGGGCTAGGTCTTCAGCAGGTTAAGCTGGCAACGATGGAAAAAGCTGCTGATGGGTTTTCATTTTTTGTGATTTACGGAAATGTCACGAAAACGATTGATTTTACGAAAATTCATGTGGTGAAAGTAGAATCGAAAAAACGCAGTCGTTATGAAATTGATGAAATCATCAAGACTGAAATTGGCCGAAAACTAAAGGTAATCGGAGCCTGCACCGGTTTCGATGCCCACACCGTCGGTATCGACGCCATTATCAATATGAAGGGTTTTGCTGGCGATTACGGCCTTGAACGGTATCAAGGGTTAGACGCCAAGAACCTAGGCGCACAGGTTCAAAATGATGAATTGTTAGATATTGCAGTCAAGGAAAAGGCTGATGCTATTTTGGTCTCGAAAGTAGTGACCCAGCATAATATTCACTTAAAAGACTTCAAAGATCTGATTGCAAGAGCGAAGAAAAGAGGTCTGAGAGACAAACTGATTCTGGTCGCCGGTGGCCCGAGGGTGACGCACCCTATGGCGCTTGAGTGTGGGTTTGATGCTGGGTTTGGCGTCGGAACAAAACCCTCAGATGTTGCCAGTTATATCGTTGATGAATTCATCAAAAGGCGAGACAAAGAAAATAAGAAAAAACTGTCGGGCGAAAAGAAGAAAACTATTAAGGCAAAAAAGTGAAAAAAAAACAACCGCTGAGAGCAGCGCAAGAACCAGTAATGAAGGGCAACGCATTAGCGCTTGTCGGACGTGAGCGAGAAATTCGCTTTATAGAGGCTTGTCTGCGCGCGCAGAAGAATGTTTTACTTGAGGGCCCGGTTGGGGTGGGTAAGACGGTTCTCGCGCTTGAGGTGTTGTCTCGTTTGGGTGTCGCGGTGTTTCGCATTGACGGTGACAGTCGGTATTCAGAACAAAAACTGGCGGGGTCTTTTAATCCAACTCTAGTTTTGAAAAAAGGTTACAGTTGGAGCTCTTTCGTACAGGGCCCCTTGGTTGACGCCATGCGATCTGGGGGAGTGCTCTTCATTAACGAAATGAACCGATTGCCCGAAGGAGTTCAAAATATTCTCTTGCCCGCAATGGATGAACGCAAAATTTCTATTCCGGCCCTTGGGCAAAAAAGCGGCCTAGTTGAGGCCAAGCCAGGGTTTCGTGTGATCGCAACTCAAAACCCAAAAGAGTTCGTCGCTACCACTCACTTGAGTGAGGCGGTGCTCGATCGATTTGAATTGGTTAGGGTCGACTATCAGACTGAAGAAGAAGAGTGCGCAATTGTCGCGAGCCATCTAGGTGAACACGATGCGCTGGTACTCGCTTCGGTCGGAATCGCGCGTGCGACCCGGGCGCACGAAAAGATTCGGCGGGGTGCCTCTGTTCGTGCCGCCATTAGCATCGCAATGGTAGCAAGAGAGTTGATGGCGACGGGTGACACTTTGAAAGTAGCAATTGAAACGGCGACTCAACTTTGTCTTCCGACTAGAATCGAAGCAGAAGCCAGCGAACTCGACGGCGGCGTTGAGAAGATAACGGTCGATTCGATTCTAGCCGAAATCGTTGAAATCTTCTTTCAGACTTTCGATGGTAAAAAAAAAAACTGACTGAGTCAGCGAAGAGTGATGAGCTCTCTGGACTCGACAAGCCGAAAAACAATTCGCGGGGCAATAAGAAAAACGAGTCAAGTTTTCTCTACCAGAAAACCCCTGAATTGAATTTTCTCGACGAGTACGATGACTTCGAACTGGATGAAGCAATCTCGGCCTTTAGTGCTTCGAAGGGTTGGGATATCGCGGTTCGCTACCACGACTTAAAGAAAAGGCTAGGCCCCGAGGAGCGACGGGCGCTTCGAACAGTTTCAGTGCAGGCGATTTTAAGAAATGCGATGGCTTTTCTTGGGTCGGCGTCGAAGCCAAAAACAACTGGCCTAGCTTTCTGGCCAGAAATTCCGGTGAACGCCGAATCAGTAGAATTGGATCTTGAAGAAACGATTTCAGAGAGCCCTCTGTTATTGAGGGGCCGTTCGGCAGTGGTAGCGAGAGAGGCGATGGTTTTTCGGTATCAAAAAGAGCGACGATTTCCGTTAATTATCGCTCTAGACACGTCATTGTCGATGACTGGCGAAAAGCTGGCGTTGACGGCAGTCGCTCTTGCTGTGGTACTTTTACAGTTTCCAGATGATCCACTCGGCATCATTGCCTTTGAGAATAGGGCTAACGTTTTGAAGCTACCCGACGAGATGGCGCCGCTCGAACGCGTGATTGAGCGATTTCTTGATGTGCCAGCGCAAGGGTACACCGATATAGAAGAAGCCCTAAAATCGGCTCTCAAATTTCAATCGAATCTGAGAAAGAAGCAGAGCCGCTCGCCTGTGACGACATTGCTGCTAACCGATGGTAAGTATACTGCGGGTCGAGATCCCGCCTACTTAGGAAAGAAGTTTTCACACCTGATTGTTTTAAAACTAGGTGAAGAGCGAGCCGGCGCTGATTTGTGCAACGACTTGGCAAGTGCGGGTGGTGGTTTTGTGAGAGATGTGGTTGAACTCCGTACGTTGCCAGAAGCCATGGTGCAAGTAATACATCGCGTGTTGCGACAGTAGGGATACCGTTGATTCAGTTCTGCCCGTTTTTTCTTATTTGTTGAGGTCTTCAACCATCAGGTGCAAGACGACTTTATTGATGTGGCTGATGATTTTTTCGTCATCTATTTTTGCCGGGGTACTGTCAGTTGGTTTTGCGGGCGGTTTTTCGCCGTTACCTTCGGCTGATTCTTCGGGGCGGCTCCAATTCAGTACCCAGTCAATCGATTCGACTCGCGATTCGCCAACCGTTTCATTTGAGGTTTCTCGGGGTGCCAGTGAAATAGGGAGAACATCGGGGGTGAACGAGTCATGATTCGTCGTTTTTGTGAGTAGACCCTTTGAAATTGCCGGACTTGGCAGTACACCCGGGCTCGGTGATGGCTCGACATGGCCTTCAGTAGGAAATTCGGTATTGAGTTTGTCGGTCAATACAAAGAATCCTCGAGCCGCTTTGATGCGTAGGTTTCGAAGCGCGACTAAGTTGATTTGACGCTTTTTCTTGAACTCGCTGAGTTGAGTTTCGCCTAGCGTGAGTGAAATGAATTTGCCTTTCAACTTCGTTAGTTCATCACTAGAAACAGCTAGGGCTTCTTGGGTCGTATTTTCTTTCTTGAAAACGAAAGTTTCAAATTTTGGGCGTTCAAATTCTTTAAGTGTGATTAGAGGGGTGGGCTTCTCTTGTGCGAGGTTTACATTTGCTTCTGTTACAGGGGGGCTTTGGTTCGTTACCTGTTCGGCAGATTTTGGACCACTATCAGAAGCCTTGTTAAATGAGAGGTCTGTTCTTTTACTGGGCTCGTCTGCGTTGGTTTTTTTTGCCCAATAAGCAGACTTCAAGCCGCTCGGAATTAAGGGCGAACACGAGGTTCCGATGAACAGGAGGGCGACCCCTAATCCGATGCAAAAACTCGATGCAGTAATAGGTTTTTGGTGATTCAATAAGCTCATAGTTAACTCCAGTTAAACTAGTCTTATTCAAGATTCATGCGCCAAGCGGGTAAAAAAAACACCTTCAAAACCAATGGTTTGGATGGGGGTTGAAGCACTAGAACGTCAGTGTTTTGAAACTAGACAGACACCTGTCAAATCTTTTGACAGTAATGCAATTGGCTCACGTTGGTGTGGGGCTATCGATTCATTGCACTTGCAGCATTCGCAACGACAGCATCGCACCAAGGCCCATTGTCTAGATACCAAAGAATGGTTTGTTTGAGACCTGATTCAAAGGTGTATTTTCGCTTAAACCCTAACGTGGTCTGAGCAACGGTATCGTCGATTGCGTAGCGCCAGTCATGTCCAAGGCGGTCTTCAACAAAGGTGATTTGTTGACTATAAGATTCACCAGTTTTTTTCGGGCGAATGAGGTCGAGTTCTTTGCAGATCAAGTTAACCACATCGAGATTCTTTCTCTCGGCCGACCCGCCAAAACAGTAAGTTTTACCCGGATCACCCTTTTCAAGGGCCAATGAAATACCTTGGCAGTGGTCTTCGACATGAATCCAGTCGCGCACGTTCTTGCCATTACCATAAACGGGAAGATTCTTTCCGGCCACGGCATGATTGATCATCAACGGAATGAGTTTCTCGGGAAATTGTCTTGGTCCGTAGTTGTTTGAACAATTGGTAGTGACTGTTGGCAGGCCGTACGTGTGAAACCAAGCCCGTGCCAGAAAATCTGCCGATGCTTTAGAAGCTGAGTAAGGAGAGTTCGGCGCATATGAGGTTTTCTCGCTAAAAAAGCCTGTTTCACCCAATGAACCGTAAACTTCGTCAGTCGAGACCTGTAGGTAGCGAAAGGTTTTTTGTTTGGCGGGTGAAAGTGTTTTGAAAAAATCGAGTGAATGACGAAGTAGGTTGAAGGTTCCTAGAATATTGGTTTCGATGAATGCAGACGGCCCCGTGATTGAACGGTCTACATGTGACTCAGCGGCAAAATTAACCACTCCGCTGAATGCATATTTTGAAAAGAGCGACTTCACAAATGCTTCATCGATGATGTTACCCACCTCAAGCTGCACTTTACCTGGTCCACTCACACCTTGAATGTTCTCGCGGTGACCAGCATAGGTCAGGGCGTCCAAAATGATAACTGTATCACCTAGGGTTACGCGCTGGCGAATAAAGGTACTTCCAATAAAACCGCAGCCGCCAGTTACCAATAAAGTTTGTGGTTGATTCATATAAGTCACTGTTTGCTTCGATTTTCGGCTAACTGCAAGCGAGATTTTAAATGGTCGGAGGTAATCCCATAGACACCTTAAGGGCCAGGTACTCGCGGGTTGGAACCCCCTTTGAGTTTCGAATGGTGAGATTGGGGTCTTTTAGAGGTGAAATGCGGCAATTTTCGACAAAAGTGGGCGGAAAATCGCGTTCGTGGCAGCCGATAAACAAGGTTAGCGCTGACTTTTCGCCCTCGCTCAAGATGACTTCAATGTATCTGAGGCAAAAAAGCGACGTTTGTGAAAAGGCTTCCCAGAGCCTCGGTTCTTGTGCAGTCGGAAAAACCCCACAGACGATTCCGCCAGGACTTAGGTGGTTTTGTGCCCGAATTAAGTAGTCGGCTACTGTTCCGCGAATTTCGAAACGACATTCTATTTTTTGTGGGTGATTACCGAGTACGCCAGCATCGACTGCAAAGTAGGGAGGGCTAGTTAAGATGACATCAAACACTTCGCCGTCGCGAAGTGCACCCGGGTCGCGCAGGTCAAAGTGCCTCAGCTCGTAGCGGTCTTGTAAGCCATTGAGTTCGATTGATTTCTCGGCAAGCATCAAGCTTCTGTGTTGTGCTTCGATTCCGACGAGTTTCGACTCGTAAGATTTCCAAGCGAACATCATTCCGACAGAAGCCAAGCCACAGCCCATATCTAGCGCCGTAGCCCGTTGAGGCGCGTTCTGCGAGGCATACCAAGCCACTAAGACATCGTCTGTTGAAAACCGATGGCCATTTGAGTACTGAAAAATGCGATAGTCTCCGCAGAGCGAGTCTATCGTTACAGTACTGTCAATCGATGCTTGGGCCTTGTCAATTTGATCGCGACTAATGACTGGCCCGGGCTTTGTCCATCCTTTGAATTTTCTTAGTTCGCTATTGCTAGGCATTATGTCGTTGCTTGGTCGAGCAGCTCGGCAATGTCAACGACTTTCACTTTGTCTTGCATCTCTTTTGTCTTCATTCCGTCACTCAGCATCGTAATGCAGAAAGGGCAAGATGCAGCGACAACCGAGGCATTGGTTTCAAGCGCCATCTCGGTTCGGGTATCATTGATGCGTTTACCGGTGTGTTCTTCCATCCACATTCTTCCACCTCCGGCACCACAACACATGGCCTGGTCGTGATTCTTCTTCATTTCAACTAAGTTGACACCTGGAAGAGAGCCCAGCACCGAGCGAGGTTGTTCGTAAACATTGTTCCACCTTCCCATGTAGCAACTGTCGTGAAAAGTGATGGTTTGATCTGGGCCCTTAGTTGGCTTGAGCTTACCTTCTTGAATGAGTCTCGCCAAAAACTGTGAGTGGTGAAAGACTTCGTAATTACCGCCGAAGTCTTTGTATTCGTTTTTGATGGTATTGAAGCAGTGTGGGCACGCCGTTACGACCTTCTTGACGTTGTAGCGATTCAGCGTTTCTACATTCGCCTTGGCAAGGGTTTGAAAGAGGTACTCGTTACCAATTCGGCGAGCTGCATCACCGGTGCACTGTTCTTCAGTGCCTAAGATGGCGAACTTGATTTCGGCCTTTTTCAATAAACTCACAAATGAGCGCAGAACCTTCTTATTGCGGTCGTCATACGATCCAGCGCAGCCCACCCACAATAAAATGTCTACCGAACTGTCTTCGGCCATGGTCTTAACATTCAACCCCTCGGCCCATTGGGCACGGTCTGATGGGCTAAAGGCCCAGGGTGATGCATTGGTTTCCATGTTCTTGAAGACTGCTTGAACCTCGGCCGGAAATTTTGATTCCATCATCACGAGATTTCGGCGAATATCGTAGATCTTGTCGGTGTGTTCAATAAATACTGGGCACGCTATTTCACAAGCCCGGCATGAGGTACAAGCCCAAATCACATCTTCGGTGATGTTAATATCGATAGCCGGTGTGACTTCGTCTAACTTTCCTGCAAGCAGCGCCGCCTTGTTTCGATAAAGATTTTCTTTCAAGTCAACGATGAGCATTTTTGGGCTGAGTGGTTTCTGAGTATTAAATGCGGGGCAGAGATCTTGGCACCTACCGCACTCAGTACAAGAGTAAAGGTCTAGATTATCTTTCCATGAAAAATCTGAAATTTTAGCGGCACCATATTGGGTGACTGTTTCGTCTTCAAAATTGATCGGCTTCATGCCCTTTTCTCGTTCTAACTTGCGAAGAAAAGTATTTGGTCCGGCCGCGATGACGTGCAGGTGTTTGCTGCTTGGAATGTAGACGGCGAACCCTAAAACAATCAGCATGTGAATCCATTTGAAAAAGGTGCTGAAATTTGCTGCCGTATCTTGAGATAGATCTAGGCCAGCAAAGGCACTTGAAATTAAATTTGAAATGACAAGTGAAGACGCATAGGTCGGCTGGTGACCTAAAATGAAGAATGCATTCATCAAAAGAATGGCAACCATGAGTGACCCAGTAAAAGTCAAAACGATATTTGCATCGTGCGATTGACCCAGGCCCACCGGCCGCAGAACCTGCCGGCGAAAAACAGCAAAAAGAACCGCAACCAAAACTAAGAAAGTCGAAACATCTTGGGCAAAGGCAAAGGCGCCGTAGGCAGCTTCGCCGATGAACTCAAAGTTCCATTGGTTGTAGATCGTCGAAACAAATTGCTCAAGAGTACCAAGGGTGATGATGAGAAATCCCCAGAAAATGATGGCGTGCATGAGGCCAGCACCTTTTTTGCTGAGCACAGCCTTTTGGCCGAGCACGTTCACGATGGCGGTTTGAATACGTTCGGGAATTTTGTCAACGGCGGGGCCCTTACCTGTCTGTGCCTTCATTAGGCGAACCAGAATTGCGAGTCGATAACCCGAATAGCCAAATGCTGCCGATGCCACCGCTAGAAACACGAATGTCTGCCAAGTCATGATTGTTCTCCTGTTTTCGAGAGGTCCGTAATTTTAGTTAGTTTAGAGTAGAGTTGCTCTGTCGTAAAGATTGAAACACAGAGGTGTCAAATCAGTGTGGGTCAATCCGCCCCGGCCGTAAGTGAGAGATTGTAATCTTTTGTGAAATTTGAGAACGAATTGGTATGCTCAGCGGAAAAAAGATCATCGTTGTAATGCCCGCGTACAATGCGGCGGCTACAGTTGAAAAAACCTTCAAAGGAATTGATCGAGCTGTCGTTGATGAGGTAATTCTGGTTGATGACGGTTCGCAGGATAATACAGTTAGCGTAGCGAAGGCTCTCGGAATCACGACATTTAGGCACGAAAAGAACTTGGGCTATGGTGGCAATCAGAAAACTTGCTATGCTGAGGCTCTGAAAAGAGGGGCCGATGTCGTTGTGATGATACATCCAGACTACCAATATGAGCCCAAACTAGCTTCTGCTCTCGCTGGAATGGTTGCCAGTGGTGTTTACGATTGCGTGTTGGGTTCGAGAATATTGGGCAAGGGTGCACTCAAGGGCGGCATGCCGTTATATAAATATGTTTCCAACCGATTCTTAACCTTTGTACAGAATGTCTTGGTGAATCAGAAACTGTCAGAATACCACACGGGCTATCGGGCATTTACCAAAGAAGTGTTAGAGTCTATTCCGCTTCTTGAAAATTCAAATGATTTTGTTTTCGATAATCAAATGCTGGGGCAAATTATCTATTTTGGCTTTTCGATTGGTGAAGTGAGTTGCCCGACTAAGTATTTCGCAGAGGCCAGTTCAATCAATTTCTTTCGAAGCGTCAAGTATGGGTTTGGTGTTTTGGCGGTAGGGCTTCAAGTGCTCATGCAGCGCCTGGGTTTGGGTAGTTTTACCTACCTTTCGAAGACGGGTGAAAAGTTAGGCAAAAAATAGCCAAAAATGGCAAAAAAATAGGCCGCCCTTTCGAGCGACCTATTCGTCTTAACCGAGACTCTTCTCAGTTTTCTACTTTTTTAGCTTTCTTTTGCTTTCTTGAACTCGTCTTTTAAGACTGGGCAGACTGCAAAAAGGTCGCCAACCACACCGTAATCAGCAATCTGAAAAATAGGTGCTTCAGCGTCGGTGTTAATGGCAACGATCGTTTTTGAGGTGCGCATTCCAGCCAAGTGCTGAATCGCGCCGCTAATACCGCAAGCGATATAAAGCGCGGGCGAAACGACTTTACCCGTTTGACCCACTTGATCGCGATGAGGGCGATAGCCAGCGTCAACTGCAGCACGTGAAGCGCCCACTGCGGCACCTAAAGTGTCGGCAATTTCTTCAATGACTTTGAAGTTTTCAGCACTCTTAAGTGCCCGGCCGCCAGAGATAACGATAGCCGCTTCGGCTACGTCTGGTCGTTCGCTGTTTCCTTTGACCACTTCAATGACTTTTGTCTTTAGTGAGCCAAAATCGACAGCAATGGTAGCCACATCAGCAGACTTCGAGGCATCTGGTTTTGGTACTGAAAACGTGTTACCACGAACAGTTGCCATTGCCGGACCGGCACCGATAAACTCAACTTCAGCAGTTGCTTTACCAGAGTATACTGGGCGTCTGACCACCAGTTTCGCGCCACTGAAAGTCAGTGCAGTGCAATCGCTTGCTAATCCCACGCCGACTTTTGCGGCCACTCTTGGCATGAGGTCTTTACCCGAAGGAGTGTGGCTAGCCAGCACAATTTCAGGAGAAAGTGTCTTCACAGCTTGAGCAACAGCTAGAGCATAGGCTTCGCCGGTGTAGAACTTAAGAGTTGCGTGGTCAGCCACATGAACGGTTTTTGCGCCGTACTGGCCAAGGTCTTTAGCAGCTGCAGTCACACCCTCACCCATGAGTAGGGCGTGGGTTTCGTTTCCGGCAGCGGCCGAAGCGCCTAGCAATTCGTAAGTTGCTTTTTTGATTTTTCCATCACGTTGTTCACAAACAATAAGTACTTTAGCCATGATTAGATCACCTTTGCTTCTTCGTGTAATAGACGAACGAGCTCTTTTGCTTGAGCAGGCGCGTCGCCAGAAATTTTCTTTCCGGCTTGTTTTGGCGGTGGAAGTTGAAAGTTCTTGTATCGAAGTTTTTGATCAGCGTCAGACGCACCAACGTCAGCAGCCTTCAACATTTTAATTTCTTTTTTCTTTGCCTTCATAATGTTTGGAAGACTTGCATACCTTGGGTCGTTCAAACCTTTTTGGGCAGCAATGATGCAAGGAAATGGCATTTCAACCATTTCGTATGAGCCGCCTTCAATTTCGCGTTTACACTTCAGGGTTGTGGCACTGTATTCAATACCGAGAATGACGGTTGCCGAAGGCAAGCCAAGGTATTCACCAGTAAGCTGAGCCGTTTGTGCTGTGCCATCGTCGAGGGCTTCTTTACCAAAGAAAACGATATCGACCTTAGCTTCTTTTTTCAGCGCTCCAGCGAGAGATTTGGCCGCAAAATTGTTATCGGCACTTTCAGGCAGTTCGATATGAATGCCATTGTCTGCGCCCATTGCTAGGGCGGTGCGAATGGTATCGACCACACGAGCGGGACCAGCAGAAATGACTGTCACGAGTGAACCGGCATTTTTCTCTTTCAGACGAAGTGCTTCTTCTACTGCGAGTTCATCGTAAGACGACATGATCCACTTGATACCGGTGGTGTCGATTCCGCTTGAATCGCCTGCTAATTTGATTTTGGTTTCTGTGTCAGGAACCTGTTTTACACAAACATAAATATTCATGGCTGCGAGAGCCTCCTTGACAGAAGAATTAACGACCTTTCTGGTTTTTTCGCAAGCGTAATGTCATCAATTTTTTTGAATCGTTCATTCGGTCCCACAGTGGTGGGTGGTTTGAGAAGAGGGGCTGCTCCTGCATTACCTGCCCTTACAAAATAGGGTCTCTACTAGTTGGCGGTTTTTTTGAACTCGCGCGTCGCACGATGCGACGTAAGCGCGGGAAAACTGGATGTTTGTTTCAAAAAAACCGCCAACTAGTAGAGACCCTATTTTGTAAGACGCATCCGCTGGCAAGAACCCTCTTCTCAAACCCCCCACTACTGTGGGACCGAATGAACGATTCAGGATCTAAAGTGAGTCAAAATAATCGTCGAGAGAAAAGAGACCAGCGAGATGTTTTGTCTCACCCCTTTTTCTAATAAGCCAAAGGGCCGTTTGCAGGGCGCCTCGTGCGAAAATGGAGCGCTCTTGGGCCACGTGAGTGAGCTTCAGGTATTCAGCCGAAGAAAAGAAAGAGACCTCGTGGGTGCCCACGATTTCGCCTGCACGAATGCTATGAGTTTGAATAGAGCTAGGGTTGGTCGAGTTGATAGCCTTCTGCAAAAGAATGGCGGTGCCACTGGGAGCATCTTTTTTATGAATGTGATGAGTCTCAGTGATGACAGGTTGATAGCCAAGCTTTGAGAGTTTGTCGGCGTTTTGTCGCAAAATGCGGTTAAGCGCATGCACTCCTGTTGAAAAATTTGCGGCTGCCAACAGGGGGCTTTCTTTTGAGAGTTCAGTGAGAATTTTTGATTGTTCTTCAGTCCAGCCAGTGCTTCCTATGATAAATGCGGGTACCAGCTCGGCAGAAAAAGTTTTTGATCGAATTCCCGAAAGGCATTTTGATGCGAGGTGTGACATAGCGTCAGAAGAGGCAAAGTCGATAACGGCATCGATTCCGAGTAGTGATTCGATAGTGGTCTCTCTTTTGACCTCAATCTTGAGGTCTACCGAGTCTACAAATTCTGACTGCGCCAATCGGTGAACCCACTGGCCCATTCTGCCCGTAGAACCCAATACCGCTAACGACACGCGTTTTTTTTGACTTACCATCATTAGACCCGCAGCCTTTGCTTGGTTTCGGCCTCAGTTCTGACGAGAAGTGCACAATTCTCAGCTGACATTTCAACCAGGGGCAATCTGAGTGCAGCAGAGAACCCGATGGCTCTTGAAGTGAGAAACTTGATGGGGCCTGGGTTAGACTCGACGAAGAGATTACGAAAGAGCGGGAAAAGCGCGTCGTGTAAACTTCTGGCACGCGCGTAGTCGCCCTGTTCGAGAAACTTTTGAAGGCTGCACATTTCAGCCGGAAACAAATTCGAAATGACCGAAACCACGCCTACTGCACCGATGGCACAAAGTGAAACATAGGTTAGGTCATCACCCGAAAGAATGTCGATTGAGGAGTGAGCCTCTCGGCACGCAATCACAATTTCACTGGCAAAAGCCGGATTACCTGTGGCTTCTTTTATTGAGCGAATTCGGGAGTGCTTCGCAAGCTTGGCAACTGATTCGGGCGTCAAGCTAACCCCGGTTCTACCCGGTACATTGTAAAGCATGACTTCACAATCAACCGAGTCAGCCACTTTTAGAAAATGCGCTTCAAGACCCGCTTTTGTGGGCTTATTGTAATAGGGCGTCACGACGAGAACTCCTCTGACCCCTTGACGTGAAGCCCATCGAGACAGCTCTACGGTTTCAGCAGTGTTGTTGCTTCCGGTACCTGCGACTACTCCGGTTTGCCCAAATTCTTCGACTGCTAGTTGAATGAGTGTTTGTTTTTCTCTGATCGAAAGGGTGGGTGCCTCACCAGTGGTTCCGCAAGGAATGACTCCGGTGACTCCTCCCGCTTTTTGTTGTTTGAGAAGTTTTTTGTAACCCTCGGTATCGATTTCTCCAGACGCTAAAAACGGAGTGACTAAAGCTGTAAATACGCCTTTCATTTGCGACTCTCTTTCTTCAAAACTTCATTGGTGACCAAATCACGGTAACTGTCTCGGTGACGAATGAGTCTCGCTTTTGCTTTACCCCTCGCGTTTGACTCTAACCAAATTTCGGCCGGTTTGAAACGGCTATTGTATTGGTTTGCCATCGACATTCCGTAAGCGCCGGCCGAAAGAATGGCAATGAGATCGCCTGCCGTAGTCGCTTTTGAAAACTTTCGATTCTTAGTAAACGAGTCGCTAGACTCGCAGACTGGACCGACAACGTCAAAACCTGTTGAGCCCTTCAGGTGATTCGGGCCTGAGGCACAGGGTATGGTGATGATTTCGTGGTAACTTTGATAAAGTGCAGGTCGGACCAAATCATTCATGCCCGCGTCGACAATCAGAAATTTCTTCTTTCTTGTTTTCTTCACGTGCAATACGCGGCTGAGCAGTATGCCTGAGTTACCCACTAAGAATCTGCCTGGTTCGATCGTGAGCTCTTTCACATCTGAAAAAAGGGCTTTGACTGTTTTTGCATACTTGTCTAGATCAAATGATTTCTCATTTTGCCGATAAGGAATTGAAAAACCGCCGCCCAAATCGAGTGAGTCGATCTTGAATCCTTGTGCTAGAAGAAGGTTTCGAAGCTCGCGAAGTTTGATGAAAGAGTCTCGAAACGGGCCGACCGTCTGAATTTGGCTTCCAATGTGAACACTGAGCGCACGCAATGAACAGGACTTGAGTGCGCCAAAAGTTGAGGCTATTGTCAGTATTTCAGCTTTATCTAGACCGAATTTGTTTTCGTGTAATCCGGTTGAAATGTAGGGGTGTGTTTTTGCGTCAACGTCGGGATTAAAACGCAAACTGATTTGGGCGGTGACCTTGAGTTTCGATGCCACGCGATTGATCAACTCAAGTTCGCTTTTCGATTCGACGTTGAAAAATTTGATTTGTGACTTCAGCGCGAGGGCAATTTCATCGGCGGTTTTGCCGACACCAGAAAAGACTGATTGTTTCAAGTTCATTTGGGCGTTCTTCGCACGCCAGAGTTCGCCACCCGAAACCAGATCGGCGGCGACATCGTGTTTGGCCAAAAAGTTAAGCAGCGTAAAATTAGTGTTCGCTTTTAGTGCGTAACAAATCGTGACCGGCAGCCCTTTAAACGCACGGCGAAGTTCTTTTATCTGTTTTTCAATGTGAGCCGAAGAATAAACATAAAGCGGTGTACGGTGTCGAGAGGCCAAATCAGCTAAGTCAACTCCATCACAGGTAAGGTTCGCTGGCGTCATCACGAGGTTGGTTAGTGGCCTGAACGGAAATGTTTTCATCGTTTTTGCACAGTTGAAGACGGCTCACCTAAAGGCATAGGTGAAGGATTAGGTGAAACAACAGGCGAAGGACTCACGACGACCGTTGGTGGATTGGTGCTGGAATTGAGATCAAGTGGAGGCAGTGGAGGGCCTTTAACCCCACACGCAGTCATCGAAAAAGCCGAAACCAAGATCAATTGTCTGATAGTGTTCATAAAATCCTCATGACTCTTCAACTAAAAATTTAAAACCAATCCGAGACCTAAGTGGTCAACACCAATTTTTGAAGGATCAAAGCTCAGCGTGGCGGGGTCAATGGCGGCATCTATCCTAAGTGACCAATTTGGGCCGATTCGAAAATTTAGACCGGTGCCGATTCCCCAGTTGAGTGCTGAAAGTGTGTTGATGTCTTTTGCGTTCGGGTTGGCAAAGCCGACAACCCGATTTTGCGTTGCACCCAGTGAGAAAAACAAGATATGAGTGTCACCAAAATAGAGCCGATAGTGCAACTCAAGATTGATCATCATGACGGTGTAACTATCGATCGACTTGGCGTCTTTTCGGTAAGGCGAAAGTTTGTACAAACCCAACCCAAATTCTGGCGCCAAAGCATCTTGCACCCGTGCCTTTCGCACAAACATCATTTTACCCAGCGCCACCGAATATTTCAGTGTGGCACCCATCGGATAAATTCGAACGCCCTCTGAATTTAGGTTCTTATAGAGTCCAATTTGAAGGTTCACCCCCTGACCATGCTGAATGAGAGGTAGAATATCTTCGGCAATGAGCGAGGCCATTTGGTCTTCTTCTTCAGGGCTGAGCTCAGAAATCGGAAGTTCAGACGCTTCGCTGTCGACACCAGAAATAGGGGGCGGTGAGGTACCGGTGTCGAGCTCGGGGTCATATTTTTCTGTTTTTGGCAATGGACTGAGTTTGATCGCGCCAGGACTTGATCCGCCGGAGGTTAGGCCTTCGCCCTGTTCAAGTTCCCGCATCTCGCGACGGTCTTGGTTGGTTTCTGGTGGGGCCGCTATATCTGATAATTTCTCAACGGCTCGGTAGACATCACCATTAGCAAGCATGCGCCATTCGCCGTAGCGCCTGACTCGTTTTGCCGCAAATTGCTGCCGTTCTGTGTAGGTGCGCAAAATTCGAAAGGCCATGACTGGCTCGGCTTCTCGTTTCAGCAGAATCAAACGACCAGGAGCGGGTTGGGCCTGCCCAATGTCTTCGAAAAGATAGGTTCGATTGGTGTTGCTGCGTCTGACAACCTTAATGGCATATGATTTTGCGACAATATCTGGAACCTCAGATTCGGTCGGGGGAGCGCTAGCAGAAACGGGAGTTGCCGTGGTGAGCAAGAACAGGGTAAAGAGAATAAATAAAGGAGAACGGTTTGATGACACGGTTCGAGTCTACAAATAGTGTGAGCCAAAGTCGAGCGGGTCTTATTTCTCGCGTCACTTTTGCCCTTCTTATTTTTTCGATTCAGGCAATGACCGTATCGAGAGGGGTGCTTGCCAACGAGTTTACTGAGGTGAGAGAGCTGACCCAGAAGAAGAAGTGGTCTGAGGCTGCTATCGTGTTGAAAAAAATGGTGGCTGAAAACCCGCAATCTGTTGAGTTGTTGGTTGAGCTTTCAAAAGTGCTGATTGTCTCTGACCGTAGAGAAGAGGCGGTTAGTCGACTTGTCGAGGCTGCAGGCAAATTTCCGAAACACCGGGCAGCTCTAAATCGTCGCGCAAAAGTTGCAGCGAGTATGTTTTTGAACATCAACTTGGCCGAACAGTTTCGGCTGGGCGTGCACCACCTCACGGCTGGCGAATATTCGGCCGCCAAAAGCAAATTTGAACACGTCTACAAAGAAGATCCTAAGAACGGAGAAATTCTCTTACGCTTAGGACAAAATGCGGTGATGGACTTAGACTATGATACTGCGGCCGAATACTTAGAAAGAGCTGATGTGGCGCTTCCTAAAGACCCCGTGATTAGTTTGTGGCTTGGGCGTGCGCTTCATCAAAAGGGTGTGGTCGACAAGGCTTTGGTTGAACTCAAGAGTGCCTACGACCAAAAACCAAGTGATGAACAGGTGGTCTGTTGGTACGCTGATGCTCTGGTGAGTGCTGGTCAGGCCGCGAAAGCTCAAGACGTTCTGCTTCAAGATACGAGACAGCACACTGAACACCTCCAGTCGATTCTCAATTTGGTTAAATTGAGAATGTCACAAAGCGCCAAGCCATCAACCGAAGGGTTGTGGAATAGCCGTCGCGATCTGCAAGTGATTTTGAGTCGCGCCGCGTCTGGCGCAGAGCGTGTGACGATTGCTAGAGATTCTCTCGATTGGGATTTACCCACAATTCGTATCCAAGACGTGGTAAAAGACGCGAAAACCCTACTTGAGAAGCTTTCGTCTCGATTAGAAAATAAAGAGAAAGAATCTGGCACTTGACCAAATGGGCAGTTGGGTCCTAAGAATTCAGAAGTGGGTTCAAATAATAAAATTTTTGTGGCGATTGCGGGTAACATTGGAACGGGTAAGACTACCCTGACTAAACTTCTTTCTGAGCGCTTTGGTTGGGATGCTCATTTTGAGGCGGTCAAAGATAATCCCTACTTGGCAGACTTTTACTCTGATATGGCTCGCTGGGCGTTTCCGCTTCAGATATTTTTCTTAAATCATCGCTTTCAGGCACACCAAACGATCTGCGACGGACAAGATAGTGCGATTCAAGATCGCAGTATCTACGAAGATGCCAATATTTTCGCCCGTAACTTGTACGAACAAGGTCAGATGCAAAAGCGTGATTACGAAAACTACCTCGCGCTTTACCAGTCGATGTGCAAGTTTTTGGCACCGCCTGATTTGGTTTTGTACATTCGCAAGAGTTTGCCCGTACTGAAAGCCCGCATTACTCAGCGGGGCCGTGATTTTGAAAAAAATATTCCCGATGAATACCTTTTGAATCTCAATCGTTTTTATGACGAATGGATGGATGGGTACTCTGATGGCAAAAAGTTGATTATAGACAGCGATGACCTCGACTTCCTGCACAATAAAGAACATTTCGACCTGTTGTGTAATAAAATTCTTGAAACCATCGACCAGCGAGATCTGTTTTTAGAGTCTCGAGCACTTGATATGCTCGCAATGTAATTGAACTTTTTTAGTTTGGTTCGATAACGTCAATTTTTTTACTCAACAAAATTGGCCCCCCTGCCGAGAAGTATTCGGGAGAGTGGCATGTTAAACAGCAAAAGTTTTTGGAAACTGAGCCTTTGTTTAATTCTTTTCTTGGGTTTTATGGCTGGGTGTACCTCGGGTCAAAAAACTGAAGATGGAGAAACACCGCCGGGCGAAACGGCGGCTTCAGGTGACGCACAAACTGATGCGGTTCCGCCAGACGGCGCATCGGCATCAGCTGAAACACCGCCGGCAGACCCAGCCGCAGAGACACCACCTGCCGAAGCAACCACGGCCTCAACCGAAAAATCAGAAGAACCCCCACCGGCTACAGACCAACCGCCAGCTGAAGAGAATAAGGAAGTGGTGCCTTCAGTCGCTGAGCCAGAAAAGGTTGCCGAAACTCCACCTATACGTGTCGAAGAGAAAAAAGCTGAACCAGCCCCGGTGACTGCTTCGAGTGGTTTTTCGGGTGGCAATAGTTACACGGTGCAAACGGGCGATACTTTAATGAAAATTGCTTTTGAAGTGTATGGCGACCTCTATCAATGGCGGTCGATTTACAATAAGAACAAGAATAAGATTAAAAATCCGAGCGGACTTCCTAAAGGGTTAGTTTTAGCGTTAGACCCCGCACAAGGTGATCTGGGCATTGAGCGCAACGGAGAAAAATACCTCATCAAAATTGGCGATACGCTCGGGAAAATATCAAATCAAGTTTATGGCACCGCAAAAAAATGGAAAGAACTTTGGCAGAACAATAAGAAGCTCATTCGCGATCCTAATAAGATCTTTGCTGGCTTCTATCTTTACTATAGCTCA
The DNA here is from genome assembly GCA_903895855.1 of Oligoflexia bacterium. Classification (GTDB taxonomy): domain Bacteria; phylum Bdellovibrionota; class UBA1018; order UBA1018; family UBA1018; genus CAITVN01. The sequence continues at coordinate 23,432 of CAITVN010000187.1, forward strand.
GAAGGAAAAATCTTAACCAACGCAGCTCGAGCCGTTCCGAAATCGGCGAAGACAAGGTCGCCTGCAGGTAAGAAATAAAAAACCCGAACCGGTTTATCGGCTCGGGTTCAGTTTAAATCGATCTGAATGATTCTAATTAGTTTCTGGTGAAGCTTGTAAGCTCAGCGGTGATTTCCATTTGAGCTGAAATCACTTGCTTCAAGGTTCCATCCATTGCGGTGTCTGATGGATTAATCCATACTTCAGCGCGCTTAATTTGCTCGCTCTTGATCACTACGTGAATTGCTTCAAAGTGTCCGGCTTTAACAGTGATTTCAGATGCCTCTTGAGAGACGATCTCAATTTTGTCATTTGGAATCGTTTGCTCTTTACCGTCAACGCGCATTTTCAGAATTTTTCCATCTGATCGGTTCATTAACATTTCAACTTTTTGCTTTTGAATAGTTAAATCAATATTTTGAACTATCCAAATTGCATCGCCTTCTTCTGACGAAACGGTTTTGACCATCTTGCCAGGAATGAAGCCGCCGAGTGACATGTCGTAATTCATCGTGTCGCCAATTTTCCAATCGATGAGGCTCATGGTTTGAGCGTCGAGTTGCGCGAGTGCCAAAAGCTCAGAATTGCTTAATGCAATATCAGCCTTAGCAGAGAATGCCGAGATGAGAAGTACCACAGGTAATAATTTGAGAAGTCTACGCATAAAAGTCCCTCCTTGTGCGTTTTTTAGGTTGATTTAGGTAACCGTAGGGCAAGACACTAGAATGAGCAAGCGAAAATAAACTGTAGCGATGAGGATACGATCAGTGCCATTTAAACACCAACGATTTCAAAAACGGTTTCAACTAACCGAGTTAAAAAACGCTATCGTAATGACGATGGTATTTACGCTGTTTGGGTGTTCAGCGACAGAAATCAGGCCGGCGCAAACCCCCTCACCTCAAGAAGAATTTCAGGGAGACATTTCGAGTGTTCAAAATTTAACAGAGAGAGTTAATTTGGCTCTAAAGTTGAAGACAGATACAGAAATTAACGTGTTTTTAAGAGATATTGCGGTGAAGCTCTCAACCCAAAGTGCCGTTCTGACAGGGGTACCCGTTGGCGTTTTGGTTTTCGAAGACAAGTCAAGGTTGTACCGAAACTTAGCTGTGCCCGGCAATCGAGTCTATCTTTCGAAACTGAATTTGAAAGCTGCCGAGTTTGAGAGCGAGCTGGCAGCGAATATCTCCTTTGAATTAGGCCTATTAATCAACCGCGTATTGATTAAACGTGAGACCGTCAAAATTAGAACGGCTGAGTCAAATTCAGAGGGCCTGTCTTTAGCTAAGACCGATCTCTTTGGCCCGGCCGGTCTCTTTTCTTTCTCTGATGCCGACTATGTAGCGGCAGTAGCACCGGCAATTCAACTGCTTCAGTCGGCACAGTATGATACCAGAGCCCTTGTTTCCTGGTTTGAGAAAGTAGAGACTAAGAATAAGGGGCACGATGCTATCGACCAGTCTACTTTTGAAAAATTGAAGATTCGAGCACGCGAAGAAATTGCATTGCGAGTGCCGATAAGAAATCCCATAATGAAGTCAGAAAGATTTCAACAGTTGAAAAAGCGAATCGAGAAATTGTGAAAGAGTTTCTTAAAGAGGTGAAGATGATGACTGAAAACCTAGATCAAGATGACGCTCATCTCGAAGATTGGATCAAGAAATCAAATACGATTGAAAGAGTAGTAAAACTACCGGGTGATGCGAGTACGCGCAGATACTATCGAGTCTTTCGGTCACACCCCAGTTCTCCTAGTTTTATCTTGATGTCGATGGAAGCGTTTATTGAAAAAAATACTGACTTGCCCTTTTTGACGGTGCAGAAACACTTGTCGAAGGCTGGTGTTGATGTACCCTTGGTGCTTGATGTTGATCCGGCGCGCGGGTACATATTGCTTGAAGATTTGAGCGATGTGACGTTGTTGCGAAAATTGCAAGAAGTGGGAGATGCTGAGCTCGAGCGTCATCTCTATGAGCGAGTGATCGATTCGTTGGTTCAGTTGCAGTACCAAGCATCGCCGAAGCGCGCTGGCATTCTAGAGACCGGCCAGACACTCGAGGCCTTCTCGTTGCGCTTTGACTATGAGAAGCTCATGTGGGAAATGAATTTCATGATAGAGCATTTCTATCAGGGCTATCTGGGGCGGCTGATTTCGGCCGAAGATGAAAAGTTACTTCGAGGCTCTCTGGGTGAAATTTGTCAAACATTGGCAGATGAGCCCACTGTTTTTACTCATCGTGATTTTCACTCGCGAAATATCATGGTAACGAAAAAGGGCCAAAATGAGCGTTTTGTGATGATTGATTTTCAAGATGCCCGTATGGGGCCCGCTCAATACGATCTGGCGTCACTTTTAAAAGATAGTTATTATCAGCTAGACGAACGGCAGATTGAACGGCTTTTAGATTATTACATTGCCCGCTGGGAAGCCGTGAGTTCAGAGCGCTTAGATCGCGCTCATTTTGTAAAAATATTTGATCTCATGTCGGTGCAGAGAAACTTGAAAGCAATCGGTAGTTTTGCTTCGTTTCTGGTTAAGAGAAACAACCCTGGTTACTTGAAATATATCGGCAACACGTTTGAGAATGTTCGCAGGGCGCTTCTGAAATATCCTGAGTACACCCGATTGAGAGAGGTACTGTTTCACTATTACTACTTCTAACGGTCAAATTACTCAGGCAATGTTAATGACGGCGGGGCTTGGCACCCGCCTTCAGCCGTTTACACAGATTTGCGCAAAGCCGCTGCTTCCTTTGATGGGAGTGCCCATCGTTGAGTTTAATTTGATCGCGGCGGTCCAGGCGGGAGCAGGCCGATTCGTGGCCAATGTTCATCACTTGCCAGATGACAGTACGAAGAGCCTTCTTGAAATGCGAGATCGGCAATCGGTTTCACTTAGGGTGAGCGATGAAAGAAGTGAAATCTTAGGTGGAGCCGGAGCACTTCGCGAGGCAAAAAAGTATTTCGATGATTCGTCTTGTCTGATGATCAATGGAGATATTTTGGCAGATGTGAATTTGCAGGGTTTAGCCAAAAGACATCATGAATTGCGTGATTCGTCGGGGGTTTTGCTCACTTTGTGGGTTAGACCTGGGGGGGCGCCGCCCGGTAAGTACCGAAAAATTGGGTTTGACCCCGAGAATTCTCTAGTGACTGAACTTGGGAGTCTCGAGTTGGGCGCTCCTTTCTGGGCGGGTACAGCTATTTTTGAGTGGGATGCTCTCAAGCAGGTTCCGCATCGGGGGAGCGCCGATTTTGTCTCGACGGTCTTAGAACCTCTGATTCGTGAAAAAAAAGTCGGGGTCTATCTTGAGCAGTCGAGATTGTGGTCTGACATTGGTTCACCTGAACTGTGGTATAAGGCACATTGCGACTTGATCAGAAACTTAGATTCGAGTTCAGAAGGCTCTGACCGGGCTCGTTTGGCATCGAGTTGGGTGAGTGCAATCAATAAAAACCTCACTCAAGTCGGCAGCCAGATTTGGGTGAACCGCAACCTAGATGTACCATCGATTGAAGCTATTTTACGGGACTCTAGGGCACGCGGCCCCATTCTTTTGAGTGAGTGTACTGTGCCCACTGATAAGCCCTTAGGGCCAGGGCTGATTGCCTATTCGTGTGCGATTAACACTCATGTTCGACAGGCATTGGGTTTTCGAAACTTATGGTTTCAACCAAATTGAAATGAGTGACTTCCAGTTCTTGCCAGGTGTTAACCACCCGGTTGAGTTCGCTGAAGTTGCGGGTGCTCCGGTCCATGGGCCTCCGACAGAATTCCCATTTAGACTTTGGTAGGCAATCCATCCAAACGCAATGGCCTCGACATACTGAGACGGCAGGCCCAAATCGTCGAGTTTTCTGAACTCTAATAAGTACCCGAGGCGTTCTCGCAGTCGAGTCACCAGAAAGTCGTTACTGGCTCCTCCGCCTGACAGAAAAATGATCGGTTTTTGCTGTTGAGATGCCGCCAGTTTCAGGCGAAGCGTGTTTTCATAGGCGTGTGCAATCGTTTCGACGGTGAATTCGAGGGCGGTTCTAATTGAGTTGAGTTGCTCGTCACTGTTACGTTTTTTGCTATTTTTTCCTCGCAGGGCTTCAAAAAGTTCAAACGGAAACTCGTCTCTCCCGGTAGATTTTGGAACTGGCTGAAAAAGAAACGGGTGTTTGAAAAGACTCGCGAGTGTGACGTTATCGCAAGTGCCCTTTTTGGCGAGGCTTCCGGCTCGGTCAAAACGTAATTTTCCTTTTGAGTAACTTTTTGTTGCGGCGTCAATCCAAAGATTTCCAGGACCCGTATCAAAGGCAATCGTTTTCTTTCGCGCTTGGTGAACCGAAAGATTCGAAATTCCGCCGATATTGTGAAAGCAAAATATTCGGCCATTTAAGTCTGGTTTCTGCCAAAGAGTTTTCGAAACGTGCTCATAGAAAAGCGGAACCAGTGGGGCTCCCTGTCCACCTGCAGCCAGGTCGCCTTGCCGAAAATGCGAGGCAACTGTGATTCTAGTCATTTGAGCAACGATTGATGGGTCGCCCATTTGCCAGGTAGTCCCGACTCCAAAGGGCGGTGGAAAATGGGCAATCGTTTGGCCATGAAACGACACGAGATCGGCCTTTGCTCTGGTGCGATTAATGAATCTGCATAGCGAGCGCCCAACGAATCGGCTGTATTCTCGATCAATCGTAAGAATTTCTTCAAGCAGGTGAGTCGATTTGGGTTGCTGAAGGGCAAGTATCTGGTGGGCCAACCCCGCCGGATAAGCATATGAATCACTTTGCTCTACAGTGATAGTGCCTTTCGAGATCTTGAGTAGAACGACATCAAGAGCATCGCATGAGGTTCCAGTCATGGTGCTTAAAACTCTGATTAGTGCCATCGAGTTCCAGTCTATGCTATGTCTGATTTATTGACAAAAAAACCTAGTGCGTGAGAATCTTTTTTTGATGAAAATTTTTCGGGTCCCTAGAAAGCTACTGGCAGTTTTTTTGCTTCTGTTTCTTCTTGTTCCGATCTCTATGGTTCAGGTTTTGGTCGTAGCTCAAGCGCCTTGGTGGCAAATGGCGTTGCGCCCAATCGTTACCTGGGGCGCGTTCACCCTCGCTGTGCTTGGCTACCACCTGCTGATGTTGCGCTTGGGTCGGCGCTGGCCGAAGAGAAGCCTAAACGTCATTGGGTTTATCTGGTGCTTTTTAACGGCATGGGTTGCTCTTCGTTGGCACTCGACTTTAATTGGAGTGTTTTTTGTTTTGCTCTCTCTTTATTGGTATTTTGTGATGTCGTGGCTACAGGTAGAAATGAGCCGTTCTTTTTTTGACTCGAAGTCGCTTTGGTACCAAGGGTGGCCGGTGCCGATTCCTTCAGTGACGGCCCAATTGAAGCTCGGTACTGCTTTGTACCCCCAAGAGTGGGGAGTTGTTCGGTTTGACCGTGAAGGAATCTTTCTTTGTCACGAAGGTGCCTTGAAGGACTGGGCGGCTTTGGCTAAGAAGTTGAGAAAAAGTAAGACCGTTTCAGTCATTGTCACGGCAGAAAAAATTTCGCCAACCAGGGGCCAGCCTGTCGAAATTATTGGGAAACCCATTTGTTTTCTTTCCGAAGGAGTTGGAATTGGGATATCCTTTGAGCCAACAGGACTTGAGAAGACGAAACGACTCGGTGAATTTGTCGAGTTATTGAAAGGGATCGGATATGCCTAATTTTGTACAATCTAAATTCGCCGGTGTACTTGGCACTCTCACGGTCGTCGTTCTGAGTGCTTTCTTTGGGGTGAGCTGCCAAAAACGAGACTTGCAGATTGAAGATCCTAAGTCGCGTCTGACCGAATACATTTCTGTGAGTTTTGCAGTGAAGGGACTCGATGATCGAAAAAATTTGCTTCAGTATTTGACTGGCGAAGCGAAACAAAGGCTTGAAGCCTGGAGCGATGACCAGTTCAGGCAGGCCTTTATTGAAACCCGCAGACAATTTGTGAAGCTAAGTTTCAAAGAAATTAAGCCAATTAATAAGGCTCTCGTCAATGTCGTTTATGAGTTGACTTACATCGATCAAAGTAAAGGCAAAGAGGTTCGCGTGACTAATCGAAAATTCTGCGAAGTGGTCGACGAAAAAGGGTCTTGGTTGATTTCGAGTGTAAAAAATTTGAAAGAGCTGATCGAGTATAAAAACGAGATGTCGTTGCCTTGAGGTGATTTTTCCTCGGTTAATTCTAGACATGACATGGCTTTTATTTAGATTTTTTACTAAGCTCCCTTAAGGTTTTTGTAAAAAGACATTCCGCAGCCACAGTATCAGCATGGTTTTTTATGCAGTGAGCGTGGATATCACTCCATTTTTGCTTCACAAACATCCTGTTTTCTTGCTTTCGGCATCCATGCCTCGCAAGA
>CAITVN010000188.1 GCA_903895855.1 Oligoflexia bacterium
CCGCGACTCATACTTTTCTTCGGCAACCAAATGATTCAGGTGTTGCAGCAGCCACATCTGCTAAATCGCATCAAAGAAATCTGCGGCCCCATCGTCGAACCCTTAGAATTTCCGAAAATTCAATACACTGGAAAACGATTCAAAGTCGGATTCCAGTCCTTTGAATTCTGCAAAATCGTCTCGTTACCACATCCCAGTAGCTCAAGGGGCCTCACAAATGACTATATTAGCCTCTTTACCCCAAAAATTGCACCGTTGATCGCTGAAGTTAAACGAAGCAAAGCCTGCCCATAATTTCGCAGACAATCCCACTTTTGCATCAAAACAGTCTCATATTTCGGACTAATCCTAGTAATCACAATCCCTCACCTGCCCCATTTCAAGCACTTAGCCGGACTTCGTCACCTGACGTACAGTCAGGTGAAAAATCAGGATAGATACTAAAAAAGGTTGAGTCAGACTGTTAACAAGTGCGCATTTGTGGCAAAATACCGCTGAATGAAATTTCAAACACAATCAATACACAAAATTACAAGAGCGGGACTTTCAAATCTTCAGTAACAGGCAAGCGATGATTCAAGTCGTAGTAGCATGATGCCCACAAATCCCCCACCCGACAGGTTTGCAAAAAATCGTCACAAAAATCAATGCGACCTGACGGAATTTTTGGAGCATTCAATGCAGTCTTTACAAACGCCAGCGCTCGATTTCTGCCTGCATCCGAAAGCCAAAATTTGACCGCTTTTTGAAAGGGTTGGTCACTGTCTTTTTCTTCACGCCAGTGTGAAACAAAAGCAAGTTTTCTAACGGCCTCTAGAGTTGCTTTGTAAACCGCGCGTTCGGCACTCAACGAAGCCGCAGAACCAAAAATGACTCCACCCTCTTTCAGTTCGCCCAGCACAAACCCAACAAAAGGCCCAGTACCAGAAACAAAAAATCGTAACTCAGTAAAATAGTGGCTAGCACACACCTTAAACAAAAATCCTAGTCTTGGCTCCGGCGCCGAAGTGACAGACACCAAGCCATCAGCCCAAACCTCTAAATGAGCCCTTTCGAACCACTCAAGAAACGCTAACTGACGAGACTGCTCTTTCTCTGGGTGCACCGAAAATCCGGAAGTCGCTGGTGGTGCTGGCGACATTTGGCCCATAAAAGGCGAACGCCCCGTCGATACCCATCTATCATAAAGCCAGCGTTCGATCGCTTCTGAGTAAGACTTCTTAGTGGCTAGCGCTGGGCTTCGATCAAACCCGACACCAAGTGAAGTCAAAGACCGGTCATTGCCCACGTTCGAGATGGCCAGCGACCACAAAGGCAGCGGCAAAACACTGAATCGTTCACTACGCTGTTCAAATAACTCGGGAGCAGAAATCACTTCCATCGAATATCGGCCAACCGAATTTCGTCTTCATATTGTGAAGGAAGGATTGCCTTTAGATTGCCAGAAGAAACGATTGAAGTTCCAAAATGCATGAGAGGCACAATGGTGGCAGACAACAGTAAATTCTCTGAAACTTTGTGCAAAAAAGCTGCTCGCTCAGCCGGCGCAGCCTGAACGGCCTGCTGAAGTAGCCCGTTTAGGCTCCTATCTGCATCTGGAATGATTCCGCTCTTGGGGCTCAGCAGAGTAAGTAAACTACCCGCAGGATCTTTCGAATTCATACCAGTAATCACAACCACGTAATCATGATCTAGCGTGCTTTGTTTCGCCTGATATTCGGTGTAACTAGTTTGTTTTGTCTCTACGGCGATTCCAACTGACTCAAGCTTCTTTTGAACCCATTGAGGTACCCCATAAAGCATTCCGCCAGTCGATCCGTATCCAATGAGTTTCTGAGGCAAATTCTTTGCCCCACCCTTTGCCGCAATTTCGCTCTTTATTTCGTTAGCGCGAACTGGGTTCAATGCACCCACAAACCCAGGCGGATAAAGCTGAACTGCTGGCTTTGCAGAAAAATGGCCTAGCTCGGCGGTGGCTTTTTCGGATAAAAGCTTAGAAAGCGCGATTCGCTGATCAAGACTGCTGAGTCGTTTACTGGGCAGTAATAACACGAATGCCACGGCACTGGGATTAGTGGAAATACTTCGAATTTCTCCCGATTCAATTGCATGCGAAAAATTCTCAGCATTCGGATCGGTCGGCAAGAGTGTGACGATTGAAAAATTCCAATCGCCTGACTTTATTTTTTGCAAAACATCTTTCGTGTTCGGTGGCGCCGAAGCCAGTACCACTTCTTGAGGCTGATCGACGCTATAGGCTCGAAAAAATTTATTTGCTCGCAAAGTACAGCGCCCCTCTTTTACATTGAACTCTTCTAGTCGGTAGGCACCACTAGAAACATGCAAATCAGCTGCGCCAGTGGCAGAAATCGCCTTACGAGGTAAGAGTATGAATTCTGGGGTAGTGAGCCGCTGCAAAAACGTCTGATAAGGAGCATTGAGCTTCAATATAAGCTTGTTTGGTGAGGGTGTTTCAATTCCCGCATCTGTCAAGAATTGGGAAATAAAACTATGGGTTGATCCACCTGACTTTAGAAGGTGGCTAAAAGTTGCTTTCCAATCTTCAGACGTGAGTGCCTTACCCTCAGAATCGAGTAACCCTTCAACTAACTCAAACGAATACTCACGAAAGTCTGACGACACCGTCCAGGACTTCGCAGCTTCTCCAACTAGATTTCCGACGGCGTCGTGCTTAACTAGACAGACCCCTAAATTGAGCAGGGTGTGCCATTGAGCGCTATCGACAATTTCAGCTGGGTCTAGCTTACTAGGTGCCCCATTTAACGAACCTACAATTCGCTTATTTTGATCAGCGTTAGCTAACATATTCATACTATTTATAACTGACAGACCCAAAAATATCAGAAATATTTTAGTCTTAGCGCTGAACACCGGTTTTACCCCACGGAGTGTCGCCCACGTTCTTCGCTGTCTTCGATACCGAACCGACCTTACCCCATGGAGTATCGCCTACATTGCGGGCAACACTTGAAACAGTCGATACTCTACCCCAAGGGGTATCACCAGATTGCTTTGCAATCTGAGTCGTTGCATTTTTTTGCCCCAAAAGACCAACTGATTTTGCAAAAGTTGCGGTTCCACGTAAAAGTGAAATAACCACAAAACCAACTAGTGCTATTGTAAATTTTGCGACATTCTTCATTTGAAACTCCCCAGGTTGTTTTAATCAAGCTTAAAGACCAGTCACCCTTAGCAGCCTTGCCCTTTCGCGTCAAGTCTGATATTTACATTTTAGATGTTTAATAAATCTTCAC
>CAITVN010000189.1 GCA_903895855.1 Oligoflexia bacterium
ACAAAAACGAACTCAAACGGAATTTGATAGGATACCTTCGCGGTCGACAAAAAAGGCCAGACCTTGTTCGCAGGTACTTCGAAGCAAGACACGTAAGCTACGCGGCCTAAGAATACGCACTATGTTATGCTCCTGGTAATATTTAGAAACCTTACGTCTTTATGCGAAGAAGAATACGGTGGTCATCGATGAGGCTCAAAAAGTACCCATCGTCTTTGATCAAATTAAAGCGATTGTTGACGAAGACACAAGGCCCGGTCAGTTTCTGCTTACCTCCCAAGACAAACGGAATGGTTCGTTTTAAATTTAGTTTAGTGTTATTAAGTTGTTACATAATTATCGAGTACACTCGATAATTACTGTTGAATTATATCGAGTACATTCGATATAATTGAGCAATGATTTCTCGTGACCAAGCTAAACAGATTTTAGACGATTGGCAGCAGACCTATATTGCCTATCTTGACGAGCTCAAGCCGCGATCGCCACAGATAAAACCTTCAAAGCATTACGCTCATGGATTGGTCGGGGTGCGCCGATGTGGCAAATCGTGGGCGGCAATCGAACTCGCTGCGTCGATTGCGACAGCACAGCGATCACCTCAGGTCAGACGTTCTCTCTATCTCAACTTCGAAGACCCCGCCTTTATGGGAAACGACAGCTACCAGAATATCGATGTACTTCTTTCGGTCGATGCTGAGTTTGAAAAAACCCCGATCACTACGTTGATACTAGATGAAATCCAAAACATTCAAGGCTGGGAACGTTGGGTGCGAAAAGCGGTAGACTCGAAACAAACCAACATCATGATCACCGGATCGTCAGCTAAACTTCTCAGCTCTGAACTAGCCACTTCACTTACTGGAAGGTGCCTCGAACACAGAATTTGGCCGCTTTCTTACAAAGAATTTCTCAATTTCACTAATCGCCGGCTAACTACCTATGAGCAACACCGAGGTGCTCTCAGTGAGTACTTGCAGTGGGGTGGATTTCCGGCGGTGGTACTTGAAAATGAGACTCGTATAAAAAAGGAACTCCTGAAGCAATACGCCCTAGACATCGTTTCAAAAGACGTCGTCGCACGAAATGCGATCCGCGATCGCAGGGCACTCGATCAAATGACAAGGTACTACGCAACCAACATTAGCTCACTGCACTCGTATCAAGCCATTCGCAAGGCATTTGATATCACAGTTGATATGGCAGTCGATTACACCCGGTATTTGAACGATGCCTTTTACTGTTTTGAAGTGCAGCGTTTTCACCCCAATATGAAGGTACAGATTCGCGATCCAAAGAAGATTTATGGTATCGATACGGGTCTTCGAAACGTACTCACGCAGTCGGTTAATCAGGATCGCGGCAAACTCGTCGAGAACGTGGTGTTCATAGAACTCATGAGGCGCGGTTACGATGTGAACTATTATCGAGGCGAACGCGAATGTGATTTTGTACTTACAGAAAACGGTAGCCCGCACACGGTGATTCAAGTGACAGACTCAAACCTTGAAGAGGCTTCGCTAAAAGAACGCGAAATTCGGGGACTTCTTGAGGCAGCGAAGGCTACAAAGCTCAAGTCAGGCGTGATCGTCACTGATCGGCTTCATGAAACAAGATCGATAGAAAACGTGAAAATACAATTCATACCGCTGCATATGTGGTTAACGTCAGACAGCGCCGAAACGTGATTACCCCTGCCGATGTCTACCAAACGTTTTCGCAAGCGTAGCGGTGATTTCACCCACGGTGCAGCGGGCGCGTGCAGCGGCGAGAATTTCGGGCATCAAGGTTTCGTCTTTTGCCCCTGTGCACTTCGCGTGAAGTGCATCAAGCGCGGCAGATGCCTTCAGTGAATCGCGAGTCGCCTTCAATTTTTTCAGCCGTTCGATCGTTTGATTTTCTGAAGTCAGACTCAGCTTGAATCGTTCGGGTTTCGCTTGAGATGACGTCTCTTCGAAGCAATTCACCCCGATAATCAGGCGTTTTTTTGATTCTAGCGATTGTTGATACTGATAAGAAGCATCGTCAATTAACTGTGAGGTGAGCCCAGACTCAATGGCTTTGAGAGCTCCACCAGTGCGTTCAATGGTTTGCATCACCTCGCTCGCTCGGCGCTCAAGTTCGTCGGTGAGGGCCTCGATGTAAGGCGAACCTCCGAGTGGATCAACCACTTCGGTAATGCCCGTTTCATTGGCAAGAATCTGTTGAGTTCGAAGGGCTAGCGTTTGCGAGCGTTCAGTCGGAATCGCAATCGCTTCATCAAAACAAGAAAGCGCTAACGATTGCACGCCACCCAAGACCGACGCCATGGCTTGGTAAGCTGCGCGCACAATATTATTCTCGGGTTGTTGGGCGGTGAGTGTAGCGCCACCCGTCTGAACGTGCACGCGAAGCTGCATCGATTTCGGGTCTTTAGCCCCGAATTTTTCTTTCACAATTCTCGCCCACATTCGCCGAAGAGCTCGGTACTTCGCAATTTCAGCGAAGAACTCGTTTTGCGTGTTGAAAATCCACGAAATTTGCCCGGCAAATTGATCAATCGACAGCCCCATCGAGATCAATCGCTCACAGTAGGCAATGGCATGAGCGAGGGCGAGGCCCATTTCTTGTTCAATCGAACAACCCGCATCGCGCATGTGATAACCACTCACGCTAATCGCATTGAATTTGGGCAGCGTTCGCGAGCAGTGTGCAATCAAATCAGTGGCAAGCCTGAGCGAGGGCTTGGGCGGAAACACATAAGTACCTCGAGCGACGAACTCTTTTAAAACATCGTTTTGCACCGTACCCATGAGTTTACTCGCATCGAAGCCTTGCTCTTCGGCGGCGACTTGTAAGAAGGCGACTAATATCGGTGCCGTCGCGTTGATCGTCATCGAGAGCGATAGCTGATCGAGAGGCAACCCCGAGACAATAGCAATCATGTCATCAACCGAACTGAGCGAAACCCCGACACGACCCACTTCGCCGCGAGAACGCGCATCGTCGGGGTCTAGGCCCATCTGTGTGGGTAAATCAAACGCGAGAGAGAGCCCGGTTTGCCCTTGAGAAAGTAAAAATCGAAAGCGTTGATTGGTTTCACTGGGGCCACCAAAGCCCGCGTATTGTCGAATGGTCCAGTGGCGCGCACGGTACCCTTGTTTGTGTAGCCCGCGGGTAAACGGAAACGTGCCCGGCCCCTCGGTGGTGTCGCCAAAAACCGCGGTCTGATTGAGGGTGGTAAAAAACTCGCTCATATCACTGAGCGCTTTCTAATCATCACTCGTCTTTCGATTTCGAAATTCTTTTCGACAATTTTTTCTAATCCCATTTTCTTTTTGTCGTTTTCTTTCAAGAATAGCTGCGAGCCGTAGCGTTTGATGGCATCTGCGGGGTTCAAATTTTTGAGTCCGATGAGTTGAAGGGTGAGAATTCCAACGCCAGGGTGATGAGAGTCTTCTTTCTTTAATACCCGCGTAATCGCATAGAGAGTGTCACCGGTGCGAGTGGGCTGAGTGTGGTAGCCTTGAGTGTAGCCCAGGTCATAAATGAGATTTTCAGTGGTGTCACGACTGGCTAGGCCCGTGATCCAAGAAAACACAAGACCGCCATACACCACCGGTGCGCCGCCCATAGGAGCCGGTAGCGAGTGCGTGTAGACCGTGTCGAAATGTAGGGGGTGAGTGTTTCCGAGTTTGTAGGTCCAATTCACGTGTTCATCGGTTACGGTTCTGCCATTGAAATGTGCGATGATTTGCCCGACTTCGAAATTTTCAAAGGTTGTATTTTCGCTGGTCCAGTGAGCGAGTGCCGATTTCATTTTTGAATCGCTAAGCGCTGCTAGGTTTTCGGGCAGTTTGATGATCGGGTGGTCGATCCAGTGAAATTCGGGTTGCACGCCTAATACCACGGGTGCGCTTCGATCTTCTTGTACAGGGTTCGACGGAATCATGATTTTGCGTTCATAGCGAACGACCACTTCAGAGTGCTGGTTCATGGCAATCGTTTGAACATGTACAATTCCAGGCTCACCCGGGGCCTTGACCTTCTTATCAATGACTCTAGTCATCGCTCTTAACGTATCGCCTACATAAGTGACGCGCGGAAAACACACATCGTAATACCCTAGGTGCGCAATCGCTTTTTCAGATTCGTTCTGAACACCCAGACTTAAAGCCGTGGCTAGCACCATCAGAGGTGACACTGGCTGTTTTTCGAATCCTAGAAGTTTTGGATACTCTTCGTTCAAGTATAATGGGCAAGATTCCATAAACGTCGTCGCAAAATCTTGCGCGAGTGCGGCATGAAGCGTGATACCACGCGGGTGCGTAAATACTTGCCCCGGGTGAAATTCTTCAAGGTATCTGCCGTAAGTGGGGCTTGAGACTTTGACAACTTCAGGTGGTACAGTTGGACTGACTTCATTCCACGGTGACCAGGTGAGTGAGCTCATTTTTTTATCTCCTTCGTGAACGAATTCTTAATTCTTTTTTGAAAACAATTGCGGAGCAATCACTTTCAACGCAAGCACTTCTTCGGCGCCCTCAAAAATCGACAAGACTCTGGCATCAACGAAATAGCGCGAAACAGCATACTCTTCTGCATAACCCATGCCTCCATGAGTCTGTTGGGCTTCGCGCGTCAACCACTCAGCAGTGGCAGAACAGTAGAGTTTCGCGAGTGCTGCCGTCGCCGAGCCTTCTGGGGTGTCCATGACTCGGGCCGCCTGGTAGGTGAGTGCGCGACAAGCGAGAAGTGACGCCGCCATTTGCGTGATCTTGGCACTCATGGCTTCGTGGTGATACAGGGGCACACCGAAAATTTGGCGAGAAGCCACATAGTGAATCGCCTTCTCAAGGGCAGCGTGCATGAGGCCATTCGCTCTCGCCGCAGTTTGAAGTCGGCCGGCGGTGAATCCTTCCATTTGTAAGTAAAATCCTTTGCCGAGGTAGGCATCGCCGCCAACGAGTGCGTTTTCGGGCACGAACCAATTTTCGAACGTTACCTCAAAAGAGTGCATGCCGCGGTAGCCGATGGTGGCGATCGCGCGTGCGTCCATGACTCCGCCATTCTCCGAAAACTTAAACGAATGGCCAAGAACTTGGGGCTTTTCGATCAAAAACAATGACAGACCTTTGTGCTTGAGCGAGAGGTCTGAATCGGTTCGTGCGAGCACAGCCAAAACGTCAGCCCGACCGGCAAAGGTGCACCAAGTCTTTGTTCCAGAGATTCTCCAACCTTTTTGTGCCGAATCTCTTTTTGCCGTCACTCGAATTTGTGCGACATCAGATCCGTAGTCTGGCTCAGTGACCGCGATCGCGGCCATTTTTTCACCGGCGGCAATTTGGGGCAGCCATTTTTTCTTCTGCTCTTCGGTGCCGCCTTTCAGTAGTGCGCGGGCTAAAATTTCAGGTCGGGTGACGAGACTACCTGCGGCACCCAGTGACCCGCGAGAGAGTTCTTCTGTGACTAAGACCATGCCGAGTGGGCCAGTGTTTTCACCCAGTTCAAAGCCACCGTAAGCTTCAGGAATGGTCAGGCCAAAGCAGCCCAACTCGCGAAGGGCAGAAATGAGAGACTCAGGAATGAGCTCGTCATTTCGATGAATCGATTCGGCAATTGGCACAACGTGGGTGTCGGCAAATTTTCTAAAACTACTTCGAATCATGTTGGATTCTTCAGATTCAATCGGAAACTCGGGTACGTTACCCGACTCAACAAGTTCGCGACCAATCGGCCCTAAAACAGAGTGTTTTAATTCAAATAAAACTAGGTGTTTTGTGATTTCGTCGCGTGTTAAGCCAAACTGTGAAGGGTCTGAGAGTAAAACTTTGAAGAGCTCTGAGCCTGCGCGTGCGAGTTGAATTTGTGCTAGGCGCATCATGAGCGAGTGGGGCGAGGCCCCAGTTTCTTCAGCCGATTTCGCCAAAGCAATGGCGGCTTCGCAAGAACCGTAAACTTTAATCCACGAGTAGATTGCCGATTCTGACGATTTGTCAGGTGATATGGCCGACGATTGTGCTGAGAGAGCCGAAATGGTTTTTTGATTGAGTGAGCGCAACGAAGCAATCATAGGTGTTCTCTAACCCCCGTTTTGTGGCCCTCAGCGTAATTCTCTCTCGCCAATCACACAAGGTAAAAAATACCTAGTTTCCGAACTCCCTAAAAAAGTCGTACACTCATAGACTAGGAGAGCCCCAACGAATGGTGCCAGTACAAAATAGAATTCAATTTGCGGTCGCGATGACGGCGCTGTTTAGTTTCATTTCGTGTGGAACTGCAACTGAGCAAAAAAAAGAAGAACTGCTCACCCAAAGTGCGTGCCTGAGCTCAGCTCCGAAAGAGTTGGTTTCAAACAGCGAAGGCACGGCGATGGTGTTCACTTTAGATCCGATTGCGACGAGTTTAAATCAAAAGCTTTCACCCGTTTCGATACACCTCGATGACTACCGCTCGCCAGTCGCTTTGCATAACTTAGGTGGCACGGGAGTGTTGCTAGGAAAATTTGTTGATGTCAGAAATGGAGCAAAATGCTCTAGCGGGTATTCTGCCTATGAGAAGACACAAGACTTTAGGTATTCAGTCAGTGACACTCGTTTTCAAGAAACCATGGCTTATTATGCCGGCGATTTGCTGAGATCAGAGCTTGACCAAGCGGGCGCACTCTATCCGGCCGAGGCGGTAAAAATTATTGCACATTGTCCGGTAGAAGATAACGCTTTTTATGTACGCGGTACCACTAAGACCGGTGAGGTGGTTCGCCAGGTTTGCTTAGGTGACTCAAAGTCGACACCGGGCGCTTCGTATTCAGACGATGCGATGGTGACGATGCACGAACTCGAGCACGCAACGACGGTCGAAGCTTACCACCCGACACTCGATATGGGCCGCTTTTTCTACGACGAAGCGGGTGCTCTCAGTGAGGCCATTTCAGATTTTACAGCGCTAACGTACTTTGCCCCCGAGCAAGATAGCTCACTTGACATCAGAGTGTTCAGTCGCTGGGCGCTTGGAATGTTCATGCCCAATTACAAAGGAATTCGGGGAGCTCACCGCTGTCCGGCATATGATCCAGGATACCCAAAGTGTGCACACTATTCTGTGAATGCCTCAGGCTTCTCGGCTGACCTCAATCACATTAGTTACAGTTATCCAGATGGCCTGGGTTGGCCTTTTGCGAATAATTATTCTGCGCCCAATTTTGTGCGTTCTGCCTTTACTAGTTACCACGGCCAAGAAGAAATTCACAATGCCGGTATGGTGATGACCGGTACACTCTTTGATATTTATGAAGCGCTGCTGGCAGGTTCTAAAGATAGTGATCATTCGCGTTTTCGGCAGATGCAGCGCATGATCGTGAAGGCATTAGCATTGAGTCCGAAACCTTCAGCGGGTAGTCAAGCACCTCTCACGATGATTGAATTTTCGAGGCAAATGGTTGAAGCGGCGGTTTTGTTGAGTTGGGCTGATTCTGAAATCGCGTCGCTTAAGCAAATGCTGGTTGAACGCGGCTTGCGAGACTTTACGGCGCTGACCAGTGATTGGGGCTTTGCGGGTCCAGGCGGAAATAATACACCAGGACTGTTAATTGAGGATAATCCTATACAGCTCGAAGCCTGGACAATGCAGTACCGAGGTGATGCGAAACAAATTGCCACGTCACTCAAGATCAACTCTAAATTGAGTCCAGGTGAGACTGGGGTTATTTGGTTTGATGTCGCAAATAAATCGCATCAGTCGGCAGCAGGAATTAGTCTAACGGTGACTTCGCAAGACCCTGATGTTGAGTTTTTGGGCGCAGACTTTAACATCGGCTCTGTGAACTCGTCGCAAGCAGAAATTTTCTATGGAAAGGTCAATGGCATCGATATTGTGAATGCCCTCGATTCAACTAACGTCAATCACTCGGTGCCCTTGGGTAATACTTACTTCATGACTAATCCTTTCTTTTACGGCACGCCGACAACGGGCCTTTGGGTGAAAGTAAAAGAATCAGCAACCCCCAACAAAAAAGTGGTACTGCGTGTCGTCGCAACGCCATCGAATGGCCAGGCCTCAACGATCGATTTTAACTTGGATGTGGTTCAGTAGGTTTTATGTTTAAGAATGTAGCGACCCTTTCGATCATTTTTGTTCTTGCCTGGTCGGTTTTTCGCATTGCGACGGTTGATGAGCGCAAAGCGGCATCACGACGAGTCGTTGCTAGCAAGTCGAGCAATGTGGCTCAAAACCTGGTGATTCACCAAGAACATTCGAGTGTCAGGCGGCTCGCTCTTTTGCCGCCTGAGCGCCCCAGTCGCGAAGAGCTAGAACAGAAATTGCGCGGCCAATTTGAAATTCAAGAGTCCCAAGGGTCCCAAGGGACTAATGACCCTGCTGATCTGCGCTTTAAGTGGTCTGGCGACCAATTGGTGAGAGTTGAAGTCAGCGGTGCGACACATGGTCGGTCTGGCACTGACACAAAATTAAGCGCCGGCGAATTGCAGGCTCGTGCAGAAAAATTTAAAGATCGCTTCCTCGATACTTTGGGTTTGAATGGGGTGTCACTTGTGAATGGTAACGAATCGAGTCAGCATGTCGATGACGTGAGTGCCACTTTTCATTTCAAGCAAACGGTTAACAGCCTGCCTCTGGTGCCGTGGGGCGACTTTATCGTGACTTTAGATAGCTCGGGTAACCTTTACCGTATCGATTCGTCGATCGTGGTGACAGAAGGGCAAGCGGCCAAACCTTCAACTGGCGAATTGAGCGAAGCCGACGCCAAAGCTGCGATTCGTACCGTATTGCAACAAGAGCCGAATACCGATTTTTTGACTTTTCGAAAAATTGGATACGTTGAAACCACCTCTGACTCGGCTCGGGCGGCAACGATTGTGGCCGCATTTGAAGCCATTTCAGGCAATTATCGCGTGGTGATTCGGGCAGCCAATGGGGCGGTTTTGGTGAGAGAGTCATTGAATCGTCATTGATAGCGGGCAGCTCCGGTCATTCTCTCATGAGTGCAGTCGGATTCAATCCTGGGCCCATTCCGGGTTTGATAAATAATAAGTCAGTACCTGATTCTTTGGTGTCGACTAAAGAAATTTCCCAGACCCGTCTGAGTAATCCCGGTTGGGGGTCGGTGCCTTCACGTTTAAAAAAATACAAATGCGGAACGCTGTCTTTAAGTGCGACTACGTAGAGCATGGTCTCAATGGCCCCAATTCTGGTCTTCGCCACAGCCCGGCCGGCCGTTAGAGCGCATTCGCCGATGCCAGAGATTTCTTTTACCGCTTCGATTTCGCGGCTGAAGTGAATCGACTCGAAAGGCGATTTGACGGCAGCGGGTAGGCTATTCTGGAGTCTTGAAGTGAGGTGTCGATCGAGCCGCCAGTTTCCGGCGAGGGCCTTCTCGAACTTTTGATCAGAACTTTGGCAAACACTCACGCCGGTCCAGGTGGTTTTATGAAAGGTGAGTGAAACACCGACGGCCACTTCATCGGCAAAGGATTCATCAGCGATTTGAAAGTGATGAATGGTTTCGTGTAACAGCAATTTTGCAGCATCGTCGGTCGACCAGAGGTGTTGGCATGAGGGCAGCGAAAAGAATAACTTTCCAGCGCTCACCGGCTCGGTGTGGGCACAAGTGGGCGCGGGGTCGACGGTCCATTCGAAGGGGGCCTTGAGTACGTCTTCGCGCATCGCAAATTGGTTTTGAGAAAACCAAAGAAATTGATCGGCAGTCACATTAGCTTGAAGATCAGTTAATCGAACGGCTTCAATCATGTGAGCCGCGAGTCTACGCCCTTCTTCAACGAGTAATCGCTGTGGATCGCCACCCGAGCTGGTCCAACCCCCTCCCTCAGCTATCGCCCAATTTGAGGGCCAAGTTGAGTGAGTCAATGCGATGAGAACTGATAAAAGAGCGCTGGTGCCGGTTTTCGTTTTCAACATCATGATGTTTCACATATATTGAATCGACTGAAGAAGCAAAAATGAAGCACAAGACCCGATCAATTGCAGACTACGATTCATACAAGGTTTTTTTGCGAGATCGAATTGAGCAAGGTCGCGAAATCTTTGGAAGAACCTACAGTCATCGAGAGCTTGCCGATGCTTGTCAGGTGCAAACGACCTATCTTTCGAGGTTTTATCGAGATTCCAAAACCCATTTGTCGGCCGATCAGTTGTATCGGGCCTCGCGGTTTTTAGAGTTGAGTGCCTTAGAAGAAGAGATATTATTTAAATTGTATGAAATAAATCGGAGCACAATTCCAGATCGAATAACTCAACTAAAGAGTCGATTGGAACGACTCAAGTCTCGTACTCTGAAGACAGACTCGGCGATTGACGCTAAGAAAACCCAGGTTTCTGAACAGAGTTTAAATCGTTACTACTTAGATCCTTATGTTTCGCTGGTGCACATGTTCTTTACGATCAAGAAATTTCAAAAAAATGCCTCTCTCATTAGAGACACTTTGGGCATTCATGAAAAACATTTTGCCGAAATTCTTAAGGTCTTGATCGATGAGGGTATCATCGAAAAACTCGTTGGTTCTTCTGTTTCAGAATTTCGTGTTCGAGAAAAGAACCTTCATTTGCCGGCCGATTCTCCTCTCATTGGTATCGTTCGCAGTCAAATGAAGGCATTGAGTCTTGGGCAGTTTCAACGAAAAAAATCAGATCACCGTGCGTATTCATTCAATGTGTTATTTACGGCTGAGCCAGAGATTCGCAGTAAAATTCAAAATCTTTTTTTAGAATTTCTCAAGCAAGTTGAAGAGATGGTGAAAAAAACAAAAGAACCCTCAGAAGTCTTTCAACTTTCTTTTGACCTATTGCCTTGGACTTAAAGTTTAGTTTATTGTGTTGTAATGCACCGCCAGAGGTTGATAGCTTGACTGCGTGATTGGAGACTTCGGCTCATGAAAAATGCGAGAGTAGATGTTGAAGGAGTTCACGTCATTCGTGTGAAGGGCGATTCGCTCGAACGCGCAAGAGGGCACCTCGAGCTTTTGAAAGCCGAAGCACAAAATGGAGCTCTCAAAACTCTCGCGAAAAAAAACGAATGGCTGATTCGCCGAGGTCCGGGACCTACTCAGTTCAAGCCTTTACAAGACGCCGCAGTTTGGTTGTACAAGAATGTTTTGCTACCGAAGATGGTGAGTGGTGATCCAGAAACGAAGAAACTCATTCACGCCGTCGCAGAGCAGTCGGGTGTAGATTACGAGACGGTGCTTGGGGCTGTCTATCAACCTGATGCGTTGATGTTACTCTCTCGCCTATCGGTGATGCAGTATTTTTTCAAAGACCTGCCAGTAGCCGGAATGCCGGGCTGTAGCAGCGGCGTGGTACTTCGGGATTGGACAAAAGATAGAAAACTTCTCGCCTGTCGAAACTTAGATTATCCCCTTGCGGACTCGTGGGAAAAACAAACGACGGTGATTTTTCAAGAGCCGACTGCAGGCAAAGAAATACCCTACGTTTCAGTCTCTACCGCTGGAGTTCACACGGGGGGGTTAACGTCGATGAATTCTGCAGGATTGACTCTTGCCGTTCACGCACACTTCGGACGTCACGTGAGTTTGAAAGGTAAGCCAATCATTGAAATTGGTGACGAGATCATTCGAAAAGCGAAAACGTTGAGTGAGGCTGTTGATATCGCCAAACGCCTGCGAACTCATGCCGCCTGGACGTTCGTCGTTTCGAGTGCAAAAGAAAATGATGCCATAGCGATCGAGATGACACCCGATTTGACCGTGGTAAGACACGCAGAAGACGGCTACTTGGGGCACACCAATTATTTTCATTCAAAAGAATTGCAGAAAGATGAAGCCGCAATTTCTGGCGCGGTGACTGAAGACTGCCTTTCGAGGCTCTGTCGGTTGAAAGAATTGCTCGGCCAAAAACGGGGTTCACTAGTGGCGACTGACCTTGCTTCAGCCTTAGGTGATCATTACGATTCGATGACCCAAACGAGCCGAGTGGTCGGCAATACCGTGAGTGTGGTTTCAACAGTCGCCTCAGTGGTGTTCGAACCGCAAGACCAACGGCTTTGGGTTTCTACTCGTAAGCAGAGTCCAACCGCGCTAGGAGATTTTCTTGAAATTGATGTCGAGAAATTTTGGAACCCGGGCTACGTGCCCGCAAAAATGAAACCCCCTTCAAGTCTGTCGCCGCGCTTTCTTCAGGCGATTGATCATTTTCAAAAAGCCTACACGAGTTGGCATACCCACAATCACCTGGATCACTTTGCCGAGACCTCACGAGCCGAGCTATTTAAAGCGGCAACGTTGTATCCCGAAGATGGCAATCTTTGGTTGCAGCTCGGAATTGTTGATTTCTATTTGAAACGCACTCACGATGCTTTAGAAAATTTTCAGCAAGCGTTGACTCGCAAGTTAGCTCATCACTCAATGGCCGTGTGTCAGTTGTATGTCGCTCGTTGTTTTGACCTCAATGGCAATCGATTGGCCGCTAAAGCTATCTACCAAACAGTTGACAGTATTTCTGAACCCAAACTGAAAGACGCCTATAGGCACGGTCTGAGGAAATCGTTTCGTTTCTCTAAATTTTCAACCATGATGGTTGACCTACAGTTTGCTGACACGATCTGCTATTGATTCACTACTCTGTGAGCGTAGCTGGGTCGACCTTCAGAGACCTCAGTAGAGCCTCTAGCTCGGGGGGTGTTTCGGTTTGAGACCTACCGCCCAGGTGAGTGGCTAAAAATTTTTCAATTGCGGCCATCATGGCGATTTTGTTTTCTGGTTTAGAAAATCCATGCCCCTCATCGGCGGCTACGAGGTATTCGACTTTCTTCTTTGCCGTATGAAGCGATCTGACAATTTGGTCAGATTCAGATTTTTTGACTCTGGGGTCATTCGCGCCTTGTATGACCAAAAGGGGAGCCATGATATTTTGGGCTGAGTTGAGCGGGCTTTGTTCATTTAGCCGTTTAAAGTCGTCAGCATTGGTGACATCGCCTATCCTTAAGTTGAGCATTTTTTTCAATTCAGTCCAGTAAGGCGGAATTGAGTTCAGAAGTGTGATCAAATTAGAGGGTCCCACAATATCAACTCCGGCAGCGAAAACTTTAGGCGTAAAAGCGAGCCCAGCCAGGGTTGCGTAGCCTCCGTATGACATTCCCATAAT
The DNA here is from genome assembly GCA_903895855.1 of Oligoflexia bacterium. Lineage (GTDB taxonomy): Bacteria > Bdellovibrionota > UBA1018 > UBA1018 > UBA1018 > CAITVN01. The sequence goes on from CAITVN010000189.1 coordinate 13,114, forward strand.
CGCGATTCTTGATTGATCGACCTGAGTTTGGTGAATCAGATAATCGACAGCGTCGAGTAGGTCGTCTTGCATGGTTCCGCGTCCCCATTGGCGATTGCCCAAATTGAGAAATTTTTTGCCAAAGCCTTCAGAGCCTCGGTAGTTGACTTGAAGAACGAGGTAACCACGGTTCGCCAAGAATTGTACCCATGAATTGTAGTTCCAGGTATCTCTAGTCCAGGGCCCGCCATGCACAAAGAGTACCGCAGGAAGTTTTTGCTCGCTGTCAGCAAAACGTGGTGTGGTGAGGTAGCCTGATAATTCAACGCCGTCGCGCGCACTGAAATTAACAGGCTTCATGGCGCTCAGTTGATCTTGCGGTATGCGGTGTTTATGATTGAACAATAGATCGATCTGTTTCTGCTCTCTTTTGTAAAGGTAAGTTGAACCCGGATTTGTGTCAGTGGTTACGGTCACTAATTGAACTGAAGAAGTGCGATCTCGTGAGGTAATAGCAAATTGACTCGAGTGAAAGTGGGTAGACAGAAAAGCGAGGTCTTCAGCAATTGCTGCAGTCTTGGCAACGATTGTCTTCTTTGCCCCTTCATATGAGCAGGTGAGAAGTTCGCCCGTTTGATCAGAAAAGCCGATTTCGGCGATGTCAACTTTTTGGTTTGGATCCTGGTCTAAGACCGTGCTTGTCTGTGATTGAATGTCGACGAGAAGAAGCCTGGTAAGGTCAGCATCTCCCGCATTTGAGACCAGATAGAACTGTTTGCCATTTTCATGAAAGGCAATCGGATTGCAGGTCTCAAGCGACGAGCAAGAAAACAGCGTCTTATGGTTTTCTTTATTGAGTAAAACGATTTCATTAATGCCTTCTTTGGATTGTCGAACCCCAAGTCTCAGTTTATTTGACCGATCAAATAACCACCCGCTAAAGCCGCCACTATTTTCAAAAATCAACTCAGGTGGTTTGCTAATGAGAGAAAGCATCCAAACGTCTTGTGCCTTCGGGTCACGAGAGTTCAAGCCGACAAAAATCGTATGATTGTTCTTGTTTGGAATGTGAAGAATCTCGGCGTGAACATTTTCGCCAGGAGTGAGGTCAACGGGAGTGGGTGCAGTTTGAGGTGAAGTCTTCGAATGACCTGTGTTGACTGAAAAAATGTGAAAATCTTCGTTGCCTTTATTGTCTTTTGTAAAGACAAGCGTGGTGCTGTTTGGCATCCAGAAAAAAGATCCAACGGGATCTGAAAATTGTGTCAGTGCAGCAGCGGGTTCGCTCGGGCGAGTCGAGTCTTTGAGCCAAATGTTCACAGCGCCGTTATGAGCACGTAAGAAGGCAACTTGAGTGCCATCGGGAGAGAGCTTTGGGCTCGAAATGTCTGATTCGTCAAAAAAGACTGCCCGATCAATGAGCGGGGTCTCAGTTTCAGCGCTTGAAGACAATTGCCGTTTAAGTGAATTCGTCTTATTCAAGGTGCACCCCTCGGTGGCTAGCATTACAATGAATGCAGCAGAAATCCTGAAATATTTTTTCGAAGCATTCATTTTCTAGTCTCCCTGACCTCTTTTGCGATTTGGCTCAGTCGAGTGCTTTTCCATTGGGCTGATTGGTTCTTGCAGGTTCGGCAAGTGGGCCTGATCTCGTTAACAAACTGTCTGCCTAGTTCAAGTAAAAGTCCTGCATGGTCATCTAGAGATCCAAAGTACGACTGTGATCCATGGCAACAAATGTCGATCAATTCGCCACTGGGGTTGAAAGAGAGTACTCCCAAAGAGGCTTGGCATGAACCGGTATGGTATCCAATCTCGCGAGTAGTCAATTGAGATCCCCTGCCGATCGGAACGATATCTTTATCTAATCGAGGTTTCAGCGTGATGTGTTCGGTGAGGTTTAATTTCGAAAATTCAATTAACCTCTGGCGAAGAGTTGAGTCAAGCCCCTCACCTTTGAGGGAGTCTGGTCGAAATTCTTCGTGGTAGGTGTCATTAGAAATCTGAATACGGTAATCGACCCCATGAGCAATCAATTGGGCGGCGCCAGTAAAAATTCTCTTAGTCGTATCGGGTCGCGCCAGCCACCAGCCGTTGGTGACCATTTCAATAGGAACTTTCAAGTCAGCACAAAATTTTAGGACACGCTCATATTCTGACAGAATGAGAGTGGGTTCGCCGCCAACGATAACCACGAGCGGCCGCAGTTTCAGATTGTTGATGCCTTCAATGAACTTTGGCAGTTTATTGAGAATATCGTCTTGAATATAGTTTTCTGCAGAAATGGCTGATTGATCGCCACACGAGTAAATACAATGAGCGCATCGGTAGTTACAGTCTTCTGTGACGAGTAAAGTAATGGCTACCCATCCTTGGTAATTGCCCGCATCGAAGTTCATTTAGGTTTGCTTGTTTCCTCTTTAAGAACTGAGGCATTCACTGTCAACTGTTCGTGCTCTCGTAAAATGTTTAAGTAAGATTGAACATCCTTGGCTGTGGTATCGCAAACCGATTTTGAGATATCGCCTCGATTGACAAATGCCGCAAGAGGACAGCCCCCACCACAAAGAACTGAGATTGAGCATTCCTGGCAGTTTTCGTTCTTCTCAATTGAGCGAGATTCGCCGGTCCAAAGTGGTGACATCTCAGGAAAAAGTTCGAATTCAGGATAGAATCGTCCGATAGCGTATTTCTCGGTTCCACAGACTAGTTCGCACGGGTAGATGAGTCCGTCTGGTGCAAAAGCAAAGTGTCGTGTGGTATCGCACTGTACGATTTGGTAAGTCAGATTTTCTGATTTTGCTAAGAATTTATCTAGATTTTGAAAGACCATCGAGTTCGGTACTCCGTAGACCCCCTCTGGATTGTCGGCCGACTTGATGAGTGGCCAAACTTTTTTAAGAAGCTGCCCCATGCCCCGCCCCATGACGTGGTCTTCGGAGGTGCCCGTATGGTTGTCAACCAGGGCCGGTACTATTTCGGGCCCACCTGCTTTGTTCCAACCGTTCGATCGCGCAAAAATGGCAAATTCATCGAGCGAGTCTAGATTGTTTTCGTTCACATTCACTCTGATCCCGACAGGTAAGTTGGCTCCGAGTGCAGCGTTAACGCCCTCAACTATTTTGTCGAAAGTATCACCTTTGCCACTTAAGAGAACTCGTCTCGAATTGTGAACCTCTTTCGGCCCATCGATCGTGATTTGAATGCCAGCAATTGTTTCTTGAAATTGGCTGAGAATCGCAACGAATTCTTTCAAGAAGTAACCATTTGAGATGAGATAGGCTTTCATTCCCTCTTCGCGCAGAGCGCTGAGCATTTCCAAAAAAAGCGATTTGTGAATCGGTAGTAGCGGCTCACCGCCGAGAAGGTTCACTCGCGTGATTTTCGCGTCTGGGCCTCGCAAGTGTTGATCTATCACCTTCATTGACTCGATCGCCTGCCGCATCATTTCTGGCGACATCACAACGTTGCGTTTTCGTGTTTCAGAGGGTTCTGAACAATAACTGCAGTTAAAATTGCAGAGAAAATTCGGCAAAATTGCGTATAAGGGTTCGGTGTTTATGTAGCTTGGTTTTATCGACTCGACTTTTTCTAAGAAAAACTGTTTTTCAGTTTCTGCGTTTTCGAAAATCAGGCGTTCAGTGAGAAGCTTTTGTCTGGTTTCAGAATCAGCGTGTGAAATCAAGGCGGGGTCAGAAGGGTGATTCATGACAATCAGTTCGTGATCTGACAGAATATGATTTTTTCCCGTAATGAGATTGATGATGAGGTTTTGGTCTTTTCCAAGACTGTGCGAGACTACCCTTTTGTTTCGAATCACGTTTTCCCCAATCACCAAAAATGGCTAAGTAAAAGAACGCCAATAAAAGAACCTATCCTAGACGAAAATAGGGAGACCTCTCGCGAGAGAGGTCTCCCTATTTGAAACGTTTAAACTACGATAACCTGATTATTTACCTGCGGCACCTTTTTGAATTGCCGCAGGGTTTGAAACTGCAGCCCCAGGGTCTTTGCCTCCAATAAAGATGCAGCAGCTTGGTCCCGCTGCGGCATTGAGTTTCGCTCCAGGGTTCATCACTGCAGAAGTTTGACCCTTTCCTAGTTTATCGAGTTCTCTTTGTTGAACTGCGGTTAATTTTTTCTTTTTTACCGGCGTTTGTACGATATCTGACATTTCTTATTCCTCCCGTTAATTAACTACTAAAAGCTGAGTCACCTAGGGTTATCGGCAAATGAATGTTGTTGGTTGACCCCTCAGTAGCAATAGACTGAGGATAGCATAGCTGGTGTAAATGAAAACTGTGTGTAAATTGACACGACATAGGAAAATATGAACCGATGTTCAAGTGCCTAATTTTCTGGCAGAATAGAAGAATTGCATGTTTTCTAAACGATCGCTTCTCAAACAATATCGGCCTTATTTTTCGCAGATTGTAGGGTTAGTTTTCATCACCTTTGTGCTTGATCTTATTTGCCAGGGCATAGAGGTATTGACCCCACTACTCAGTAAACTCGTTTTTGACGTCGCGTTACCTCAGCGAGACAAAGTAGCGTTTTTTGCGGCAATTGCAGGCTACTTTGTCTTTGAGATGGCGCTGTTAGTGATTGGAAATGTCAGTCGTTGGCTAGATTCGTTAATTGCACAGTTGATGTTTAGACGTATCAAGGTGCGAGTGATTGAATCGATTCAGACGATGAATTTTTTGGATTTTAGAGCTCAGACAGTGGGTGAATTGCTCACTGTACTAGAAACTGATTCGACTCGGGTTTCTTCGTTCTTAGTGTTTTGGCTTCCAGGTATGATTCTCAATGTGATGAAGCTAGTGGTGATTTCAGGCATCGGGTACATGACTTCGCCTTGGACACTTTTGGTTTTACTCGCCATGATTCCGTTCTATTTTTTTGAGTTGAAAACGTTTAATGGGCCAATTCTAAAAACAGAAAATGAAAGTCTCGTTGCTCAAGAAGATCTCTCTGAATCCTTGCAAATTTGGTTAACTAATCAGGATTACTATCGAGTTAATTTTAGAAAGAATTTTTCGATTTCAAGGATTATTCAGAGGCTAAATCGGTCTTTCTTATTGTCGAGGAGAGCTGAGTTACTGGGCGCGATTTCAGTGGGGAGCAGTTCAGTCGGTGTTTTCGGCTTGAAGCTCGTAGTGGCCAGCGGGCTCGGCCTGGGGGTAATTTCTCACAAAATTTCGGTGGGAGAGTTTGTAGCGTTAGAGCTTCTTTTTGTTCAAGTGGGCGGTCCTCTTCGAGCTATTCTCGAAAAAATTCGCTCGGCACGAGTTTCTTTTTTGTCACTTGCGAGAGTGCAGAGGCTCACTGATCTAAAGCGGGAACCGACCGGCCCGAGTGAGCGAGCGTCTAGCGATGAGTTGACAGGGGAGTTGGGTCTTGAGGTACGTGACTTGGTACTGTCATTTGACGGTATAATTGAAATTTTCAAGCCGGTCAGTTTTACTTGTGGGCCGGGGCGCCCAGTCGCAGTCGTCGGCCCTAGTGGCGTTGGTAAATCCAGTTTAGTTTACTCGCTCTTGGGCCTGTATCCCGCGACTCGGGGATCCATACGCTATGGTAAAAAATTGTTAGGGGAGTGGTATCTCGAGAATCTGAGATCTCAAATCGCTTGGATTTCGCAGTCACCCTTGATTCCGCGAGTGACACTTCGAGAATACTTATCACAAGAGTCAGGTGAGACCGACGATTCGGTAGTTGATGCCTTACGGATTGTTGGGCTTCGTGCGTGGTTTGAAAGATTGGGTTCTGGCCTAGAGACGGTTTTGGGAGGCGAGGTTTCGCCGTCTGGTGGTGAAAAGCAGCGCCTAGCTTTAGCGAAGGCGATTGTGAGAAAGAGTCGAGTTTTCATATTCGATGAACCAACGGCCTCGCTTGACGAAGCTTCGGCACGTCAAATCAAGGACATCCTATTTGAGATTAGCCGAGGAGCTAGCCTGTTGGTTGTTACCCATGATAAAGAGTGGGTTAGTGAATTCAAGGAAGTGTGTTTTCTGCAAGGAAATCAGACATGAAAATCGAGAGCCAGTCTAGTAGCCATCAGAACGATAATGATCAACTCAGAGAGCGATCGGCTTGGCAGAGGTATCTCGAACGTTTTGCGGAAATTGAAATCGAAGATCCGAATTTCAAGAGATTCTTGATCAAGCTATTGATGGTAGGTGCAGTGATGGTCGGTATCTGCCTTTGTTTACTGTCGGTTTCAGTAACTGTTCCCTCGGGTGAAAAACAAACAGTGCTACAAGTGCTTCTTCCTCGGTAAAAACTTTAGAAAAATCAATCTTCCGAGTCTAAGTCGAGATAGAATGTTTGGGTGTCGTCGTTGTATCCGAATAGTTCAGCGTAGCGCCCCCAGTGTACTAGGGTCTTGAAAGTCTGCTCGCTGTTTTCATTCGGAATGAGCTCGGTGAGTTTTTCTAAGGTTTCTTCTCTCGTTGCCCGATGGTCATCTTTTTCGTTCAAGAATTCGCGCACCGCTTTGAATAGCGCAATTTTCTGAAGCTGTTCACCGATTATGACTTTGCGATCTGAAATTTTCGCGTCCGAAACTTTGTCACCCATGGGTTCAACCACGACATCACCACCCGGGGTATTGACCAATCCAATGAGTTCGGCAGCGCGAATGACGCCGAGGGTTTCGCCGAACTCCATATTGAGTTCGCCTGCGAGTTTGTAAATGTCTTCTTTGCCGCCTTTTGATTTCAAAAGCTCAACAAGGCCCAAAATTTCACTGATACCAATATCAGGAAGGGGCGTCTGCGTTCTTGTACCACTGGCACTATTACCATCAGAACTATTCATATTAAAAATCAAACTCTCACTTTCGCAATACTCCCAGGCCCGAACTATCTTCGTACGCAATCTCTACGCAATCAATGAAAAGATCTTATCGACCATTTCCATGAATGCTGGATCGCGCTTATTTCGCGGCCTCGGCAAATCGATGCTTAAATCCCCTGCGATTTGACCAGGGCGACTAGACAGAACGATCACTCGATCTGCTAGCTCAATCGCTTCTTCAATCATATGAGTCACCATCACGACCGTATTTACCGGAAATTCGCGATCGCTCCAGATATCAAGCAGCTCATCCCGGAGATTGATCGAGGTAAGGGCATCGAGCGCCGAAAATGGCTCGTCCATCAGCAAGATTTCTGGTTCGACGGCAAGCGCCCGAGCCAGTCCTACTCGCTGTTTCATTCCCCCCGAAAGCTCTCTGGGATATGCCTCTTCATACCCGCTTAATCCCACCTTATCGATATAAAAAGCGGCTTTTTTCTGACGCGAAGCGCGATCGACGCCTCGGGCTTCTAGACCTATTTCTACGTTCTGCAGAATGGTCAACCAAGGCAGTAAGCCGAAATTCTGAAAAACCATCGCTGATTCTAGGTTAATCTCTTCAAGTGGTCGACCTTTATAGAGAATTCTTCCGTCTGAAGGCATGATCAAACCAGAGATCAAGCGCAATATGGTACTTTTGCCGGCTCCTGATGGGCCTACGATTGCGATGAATTCGCCTTCTCTCGCTTCGAAATTGATGTCGTTGAGTACGGTGACGTCACCTTGAGGCAAGGTGAATCGCTGCGTAACGTGCTCAAGTCGAAAGAGTAAGGGGGCTTGTGTTTTCATCGGTGCCACATCTTTATGCTTCTAGCTTATACCTTTCTGCTGTGCGCCGGTAAAGAGGTTGCCAGAAAAGAGTATTAATTAAGAAGATCCAAGAAACCATGGCGGTGATCACGAGTGCGATTGCTCGATTGTCGCCGCTTTCGTAAACCGCCTGATCGAGAAGCGCGCCGATACCGCGAACTGAGAGAACATGATCTTTGTGTTTGATCCATTCTGAGACGACCAGCGCGTTCCAGCCACCGCCCCAAGCCGTGATGAGGCCAGTGATCAGGGCAGGACGAATTGAAGGAATCACGAGTCGTTTCCAGAGTACCATTCGTTTTAGTCCGTATCCGTGCACGGCTTCGGCAAGATCGGGTGGAATCACCGCCGCGCCTCCGAGCGCATTAAACAAGATGTACCACTGGTTACCTAAGATCAACAACGTGATCGCGGCGAATTCCATGCCGGCACCCAGGTATTTTATTGAGTAAACGATGATCAGCGGAAACAACGCGACCGCTGGTAGGCTCGCGCCAATCTGCGAAAGAGTGGTGAGCCATTGTCTCACGCGCGGTTTATTCCACGTGAATAAAACCAGTGGAATAATCCAGATAAGTGACAAAACTAAAGTGAGAGTGATTCGACCGGTAGACAGCAGTAGCGCCATCGGAATTTCGCGGGCCATCGCGGGCCACGGTGGACGCAAGAATTTCACCAAGAAATTTCCGCAAGCAAGGCCGACCGCTAGGCCTGAAACTATTAGTGCTGTGAGGTGAATCCACCTTGCGCGTTCTTTGATTTGGTCCCATTTTCTCGCCATGGGTCTTAACCACTGAAAATAGATTTCTTTGGCGGCCGCTGAAATGACTGCCGCAGGCAAATCCCAAATGAGCGGAGCTATAACTTCTCTGACAACCCAGACGATCGGCAGCGTCCATACTTTAAGGACTCGCTTGGCCGCTCTTTTCAGAGGCGCCATGGGTGATCGATTTTTTTGGCGATACATTCGTTGAGTTTGCGATGAGGCTTCGGCTCCAGCAGAATAATCTTGGCGAAATCGCTCAGACCAATAAGACAGTGGCCGCCAGATGAGATAGTCCATTCCCAAAATGAGGCTGCTCAATGCGATGAGTCCGGCCAGTACCAGCCAAAGTCGGTCTTGTTCAGCAGCCAGTGCTAAGAAGCTACCAATGCCCGGAAGGTTGTAATGAATGTTGCCCACTGCGATCATTTCAGCGGCAACTAAGAAGTACCAGCCGTTTGACCATGATAAAATACTGTTGTAGACGAGTCGCGGAATCGCTGCTGGCGCGTAAAGTTTCCAGAAGCGCAGGCTTCCGCGAACGCCAAAACTTTTAACCGCATCGAGGTTATCACTCGGAATCGTTTTGGTCGACTCGTAGACTGAGAAAGCCATATTCCAGGCTTGAGAAGTTAAAATCAGAAAACTGGCCGCGAGCTCAATGCCGATGCGATGGCCCGACATAATCGAAAAAAGTGAAATGGCAGCCGGAAAAAATGCAATAATCGGAACCGACTGAAGCGCGTCTAAAATCGGAATAATGATGCGCTCGCCCAACCGAAATCGAGCAGCAGTAAGGCCAAGCGAGAAGCTCAAGACTAACGATGCGGCGTATGAAACGACCATTCGCATAAAAGAAAGAAATAACGCTTGTGGCAGTTCGAATACAGTCACTTCGTCAGCTTGCAGCTGCGTGAGGTGCAAGCTGCCTTTATAAGCTGTTACGGCACTCGTCAAAAGCGCACTAAAAACTACGATGTACAGCAAGCTAGCGCGAGCGCGCCGTTCAACCGAACGTGGAATGTAGCGAGAAGGTGAACGTCTATTCATTACCGTTTTGATTCTTACATGTGTCGACACTTAGGTGCAATCAATTGCCGGGGCTGGGCGAATTTTGCCGAGCAAGCAGACTGGTCGGTTGAATCCGGGTTGAATGAAAGTTGCTCGAAAAATGAAATGCACAGATACTAGGTAAATGAGGGTAATTTTCGCTTCAATCATTGTGGTGCTGGTGTTGCTCTCAAACCTACAACGAATGAGCACCCCGGTGCTCGCTACCACATTTTTTCAAAGACCTTTCGAAGAGGTCGTCGACGAAACCGAGCTGATCGTCAAAGGTCGGGTTGGTGATTCGGTGGTCAATTGGGGCGACACTGCCGATGTGGGTCGCAAAATTTTCACGTATACTAAAATCGAAAGTGTTGAAGTCATCAGGGGCGACGTTCGAGACTCGACCATTCAAATTCGAGAATTGGGTGGCGAAAAAGATGGGCTCGGAATGAAAATATCAGGTACGGCCGAATTTTCATTAGGTGAAGAGGTCGTCGTTTTCTTGCATCCCAAACTCAATTCTGATGGGTCTTATGCGGTCAAAGGCATGATGCTCTCAAAGTTAGTCGTGACCAAAGGTGTGGGCGGAGAAGAGATCTTAGAAGGTCCAGCGCTGGCGAATGACCCTGGCCATTTTGGGCACGCGCATGGCGATGATGGAGTCAAAAAGAACACGGTCAATTCGAACCCAACCGACCGAAAAATGACTCTGAGTCGGCTGCACGCGATGGTGAAAGAACAAGATCAAAAACGAAAGCGGTTAGAAAAACCGAGTAATAGCAAAATATTAGCTGTGAGTACCCAAGGTGGTAGCCAGGCGGGAGGGCTCAAAAAGAGTGACACTCAGGCTTCGGCACTACCGTTGCAACCCAATAGTCTTAGTGTCGGCTCTGAGGGGGGATCCCAAGGGGCCGATAAAGATAGGTCAATGGCCATGATGGCGGTTGTCTTTTCGGTCGTTGGATTGATTGTGATTGGTCTCGTTGTGTGGTTGAGATCTAGTCAAAAAAAATCATGATTGACCGCTTGAGTTCCAAGGAAGGAACGAAAAATGAGAGTTTGGATTTTAGTCGGTGTCGCACTCGCTTTTTGTTTCACAGACGGTCGTGTCTACGCATTTGAGTACACGAAAACCCCAAGTGATATTTCTATCAAATGGCCTACTGGTGCCAAAGTTGATTTCGCAATCAACCCAAAAAATTCGAGCGGCCTATCAGCGAATAGCATTTATTCAGTTGCGGTACAGGCAATGAAACAATGGCATCACGCGCTTCAAGGACTGCTCAATTTTGATCTTTTTCAAGGCACCGATGTCTCGCTTTTTGAACCCAATAGTAAGTACAATGGAGTTTCGAGTATCTACTTTGCTTCGAACGCGAATGATTCGGCCCCTGGGGTTGATTCAGACGTCTTGGGTCTCACTCAGGTTTGGTACTCGGTGAGCACTGGCCAAATTATGGAAGCCGACATTGTGCTGAACGATCGAAATTATCAATTTACTGATGTCGAATCAGACACTGCAGGTTATGGTTCAGTGAATCACCCGTATGGTCCTGACTATTCTGGAAAAGTCTTTCTAGGCAATGTGCTCACTCATGAAATGGGCCACACGATTGGTTTAGCTCACTCCTCAAATACTTATGCCACCATGCTATTCATGGAAGCCCCTGATCAGAGCCTCGTGAGCTGCGATGACCGAACTGCAGTACAAAATCTGTACTCGACTCCATTCAAAGATGGGGCTGGTAATTCAACGGGTAGCATTGACGGAGTCATTTCGAATGCGGTCGCGGGTAATCAAGCGTTTCAAGATCAGCAGCTTTATTTGATTTCGCTCGATCGTCAGCAAGTCATGCAGTCAGTTGCTATTGAGAAATCGGGTCATTTTAGGGTTTCTCAGCTTGCAGCCGGTCGTTACGGGTTATTGATTCAAACAAAGAGCTCTGGCAACGCTTATGTGTCTACCGAATCAACGTCACAGTCGCAGTGCGGAGGTTCGTTTCTGTTTTATGGAAATGCCTCAGGAGGCCTGACTTCAGTCGATGTGCGAGTGGGCGGCGAAAATCATCTCGGATCGATTGGTTTTGTTTGTGCCAATCAGGTTGGGGCCTTCGTGCCGTTAAGTCGAAATCCGGTAGCAGTGATCACCGAAGATTCTGAAGCGTCGATCACCCACGCTGGGGGCGAGTTCAAGGTGACCGTCATCGGAACCTCAATTCAAAATACGGTTTCGTGGGAGATGACCTTACTGTCTGACAATGGCACGGTCGTCGGTCGGTCTCAGCCAGTTCTCGAGGCGTCAACTGGATTGACAATTTTCGATTCACAGATTTCGGCTGACTCGTTACCTCCTGGCCAGTATCGCTTACAGTTGGTGCATCAATCGCTTTATCAGTCGCAATTGCCCGGTGGTCCGACACTCGCCAAGAGTGATTCGAATGCGATTGTGATGCTGAGTTCAGGGCAGGCAAGCGAATCGACCGATGTGATCACGAGTCATTTGGGTGCTTATCCCTACGCACCGAAGTGCCGGTTGGCCGACACGCGTGAGAACTACAGCGGCCCGAGTGCTTCGTTTCAAAGGCAAGTAACGGCTAGTAAGTCGTCAGTCGGCTTCTGCGGGAGCATTGAACGCAAGATTGATCGCAGTCGAGCGAGTGGCAGAGAGTTGACAGCAGGGTTGAGAGGCACGATCGGTCTCGGTGTCGTCATTGGGTGGGCGTTTCCGTTTTGGAGTGCCGCGCTTTGGATGCTCAGGCGGAGGGTCTATCAAAAGCGGGGTGACTTTTTGAACCGGAGAAGACATTATAGTGTTTGTGCATACAAAAACACATTTGGGCACCCGCTCCTATAAATACACAAGTGTCATTAAATGGACTAGATGGATCATTTTTCTTGAACTCATTACTTTTGCCAACTCTTTGAACTCGGTCGTTTGCGCAAGCGAGGCCCTTCGTGAACGAGTGACTCCAGTTTTGAAAAAAAGTCAGGAATTCAGAAGCTGGATTCAATCTAAAGAACTCTATTTCTCGACCTGTTTACCAAAAAAGATTGAAAGTGAGAGCCATCACTCAGGCTCAAAGACGGGCGTAGCAATTCAATTGTGCGACGGTACGCAAATCGATGTCGAAAGTGCAAACACTCTTCTAAAGGCCGGGGCATCACGAGTCGAAGCACTCTTAAAGGCTGAACAAATCGCTTTAGTTCGGGTCTGTGGGGCCACACCTGAAACAAACGCCTCGTGCGTAAACCCCAAAGCCCCAAACGCACCTTCCTATCTCAAAAACTTTCAGGATCTTCGATTTCTGCACGGTCAGTTTTTGCCCGCAGATCATGTGCTATTGGTTAGATCAGATGCTAGTAATGGGGTACTTTTCCATGAGTGGGTTCATGTTCTGCAAGCCACTGGTCAACATAAAATTGATGGCAAGACCTATAAGAAGGATCGACTAGCGATACAAAGTGATCTCACTTCGCTTCTTGATTCAGTCATTGCTGAGCACGAATCGAACCTCAAGAAGCTAAAGAGTGGAGAAATTTCGTCGAAAGTTGCCGAAGAATTGTCAAAAGCGCTACTTCCACTTGCCGCTTCAATTGGAACTGAATTGTCTGAATACTCAAAGTGGCAAGACTTAATAGATGAAAGGCAAATTCACCTAGTATTTACTACGTTTGGAGCTTTGCTGAATCTGAGTTCGCAAGACGAAATTCTAGCCTCAAAGAATCTGGCTTTCATCTGTCAACGCAAAGACCTCCGCTTTAGGAATAGGTTGCCCGAATGCCAAAAAACAGGCCACTGATCTAGTTTAGCTTGCGTTTTCCCGTTACTGGATTTCTGTGGCTCGAGCCTCCTTAAATGGCTGTGGGTCCATGTTCTTTAGTTTGATCAAAAGCTCATTATATTTTCCACAGGTCGAAATGTCACCCGCCACGGCGCAACTATTGGTCAATTCAGTAACCCCCGGTAGCGGTAGTAAAACAAAGGCTTCCTCGGAAAGACTTCGCAAGTAAACGTACTTAAGCCCTGTATCAACGGCCCGAACATCAGTGGCAGAGGCGCGCTGCAGCCATTCGCTTAATTCTTTACGAAACCCCTCCATGTTCGGAAGAGCCGGTTCTTGCGCAAAGGCCGGGCTGATCAGGCTAAATACAGCAAATGCTAAGGTAGGATCTTTAAGATTAACTCGTCGCATAAATTCTCCTGGAAGGGTGCTTAGCAGTAACCTATACAAAATGCAATATGCGTGTAATAATTCAAAAATGTTCAATAAAATTGAAGATAAGATCGCATTAAGTTCTAGCAAAACTCGCGTTTTGTCTTCTCATTGGCAATTTGTTTTGGTTGGTATTTTAGCCCTCATGCCTGCCTCAGGGATAGGCACCTCTCGAATTGGAGACTCTCACTCGATGCAAAGTTCCGATCCGGTAATCGTTGAAATCTTTACCCTTCCCTCTGTTTTAGATTCGGCCGCAATCCGATCTGTGGGGCACTATATACTGTTGCGACATCTGGTGCGTCCCTTTTTAGAATACCAAAATGATGGCCAGCTTTCCGGAAACCTGATGAAGGCGTGGACTATCAATAAAGACCACACTCGTTACACTTTCGAGTTAGCTGACGATGCTAACTGGTCAAATGGCACTCCGGTTTTGTGTGAACAGGTGGCTTCTCATCTTCAACATTTAAAAAAAATGCGATCCTCCATTCATTTTGATTTTGAATCTCTCAGTGAGGTTAAGTGCCTTGCTGGCAATAAAATCGAAATTTCTCTTCGTCATCCAAATGTATTGTTTCTAAGCCAAGTCACAGAGCCGGAATTTGGTCCGGTTTGGCAGAGTGACCATTTCGATATTACGTCGGGGCCATACTATTTAAAAAAAGGAGTTCCAGAAAAGGAATACGTGCTCTCACGGCGTACGGCGAATTATCGTGGTATTGACCCCGCTGCTCCCAATGAACTCGTCTTTAAAAGCTCCGATGTAGAGACCCAGATTCAGGATTTTATTTCAGGGAAGGTCATGTTCCTCGCGTCTAAGTCTACATTGACTGATGCCCAGCATAAGCAGCTCATTTCAGCCCCCGGAGCAAAAGCACTGCAGCCGCGAATAGGTTTCACCTACTGGCTCAGTCTATCCCCTCATTCTAAGACACTTCATGACCTCGAAGTGCGAAAAAAAATTCAATCACTTTTTGTCGTGGGTGGATTTACACCAGACCCCCCGTTGCCAACATGGAGTCCTGCTGGTCAACTTTTTCTTGAAGATGGGCCAGGCCGCCCTACAAAAACTGAGCTGGAGAAATGGAAATCTAAGCTTCCAGTCAAACCAACGTTCAGAGGTCTTAAGCTCTCCCTTCTGTTGGATCAGACTTTTCCGTTCAACCAACAAGTGTTGGCTCGTTTGACTGGGGCCGGGATAATTGTAAATGCAGATTATTATACCGGACAAGATCAGTACGTCGAGCGCATGAAGAAGCTCACTTATGACATTGTTCTTATTAATAATGATTTTGCGTCAGTCGACCTTCTTGAAAATATTTCTGTAACTTTAAATCCCGCTCGGCCGTTAATATTTGTCGAAAAAAACGACCAATTTGTCGCTAAAAATCTGTCTCATGCACGCACGTTATTGGATGACGTTGATCGGTATCCCATTTATAAGCAGATTGGGCTTCACGTTCTTGAGCGAGCGCTTATTGTGCCTCTTATGTACCGATCTACGTGGTTTTACCATTCCAATCAACTCGACCTCAGTTCATGGTCGCGACTCTTTTTTGAGGTGGCGTTTTGGAAGACCAGAGTGCGCTAGATTTTTTAGCATTTTTAGCACAGCTTGAAGGCGGCCTACAGGTTGCTCGATATGAGGATAACGCTGGGCTTGGGCTCAGTCATGTAGAACTTTCGGTCACAGAACCCGAAATTATTGGGACGGGTTCTGCAGAGACGCTTGATTTGGCCACCCGAAAGGCTATTTCAGAATTTACAGAGCGCGCTGTTTATCACTACTATAAAAAAAATCTCGGTCTAAGAAGCAGTAATGGTCTCGCTGCTCATGCGACGGCAGATCTTGCGACATCGGCAGCGATCAAAGAGCTCGTTGAAAGGGATGCCTTCTTTTGTTGTTGGTTACTTTCGTTGGGACCATTGTGGATTGCCCCTGCACAATTGCCACCGACATGGTCATCTCGACTTGAGCATCTGCGTACTTTCGGTTTGGCCGCTAAGATTGGCATTCAAGCTAAAACTGGCTCAATCCTCACAGGTGTTGGCCTGATCACTTCGACTGAGAGCCCACCTCAATTTGGTTACGCCGTGACCAGTGCAGCGGGAGAAAACATAGATGAGATAGTTAACCGCATATGGACTGATTTTGGCCGCTATTCAGGGATTATTCTCCACCGGGCAAAAAATAGCCTACCGATGTCGAGGTTTGACAAGCCTGAGCAAATACAGAAGCCAGCCGACCATCTCGAATATTTTTTAGGCCGAAAGCATCGTTGCCCAGTGTGGTTCTCAGGCGGCCTAAAGGTTCCAACGTCTCTCCCTGTATTTGAAATCCAAACATCAATTCTTTTTTCAGGTACCTTTATGGATTGTCCTGTAGTGGTTGCTCACTCTCAATCACCGGCTGCACAGGTCTATTTTTCAGGCCCCACTCGGCGCGAGCACATCAACTTGTCGAGGCTTCAGGCAATACAAACCTATGTGCATTTGGATACTTTGAATAAGGAACTACACCCACTTCCATGAATAAAGTTATACTAATTGGATTTCTGTTGATGAGTCTATGTCTGAGCGCTGCCGTAAACTTGGGCTTTATGTTCGTAGGTGCGAAAGTAACGCATTCTTACCTGGCTAAAGAGGGGGATCGATCTGCTGACGCTTTTCTCCAAACAGTCACTCAGTTGTATCGGAAGGATTTGCTGGTAGGAAGTGCTCGGACGGTCCGACTCAGTTTGCAGGGGCTCCTTGATCGAGGCGTGATCTCGGGCTATCAAATTAGTTCGGCTGAACTTCGCGACGAATCTGTGGCTTTTACAGGTCGAATAGTTTCTGAAGGGGAAAGTCTTTTTACAAAAGAGATAAAGTTTAGCGACAACGGACCCATTTGGGGAACGATTACTTATTTGGTGCCAAAGCAGACCTTGCTTTCTGCGGCTCAAGGGCAAAGTCGTGTTTACATCCTGTTTAGTTTTTTTGCTCTGCTTTTCACGATGCTTCCCATTGTTGCGACATATTTTCTGGCGATCAGAACGACAAGTTCGCTACCCGAGGTCCTGAAAGAAATAGCAGATACTGGCAATATTCCAAACGGCCTGAGCAACATTGAAACTCGCCTATGGCAACCGACGTTGACTAAGTTTTCGATGCTTGCGACTCAAGTTAGAGAGGCCAGACGGAACGAAATAGTAAGTATTGTTGCAGCGCAAGTCGCCCACGATATTCGTTCCCCCCTTGCTGCGCTTGAGATGATTGCTCAGAAAACGATTGCCCTTCCGGAAGATGAGCGCATCATGGTAAGGAACGCAGTGGGTAGGATTCGCGATATTGCCAATGACCTTCTTCAGAAAAATCGTGCACAAAAAATGGGCATCGTAGCTCAGTCAGCAAGAGAACCCAAGTCCCCTCAGCTTTTGTCGTCACTTGTTGAAATGCTCGTCACTGAAAAACGGATGCAGTATCGGAGTAAGATCGGCATTCAAATCGAAACAGACATGGCACCGGGCTCATACGGATTATTTTCTGAAATTCAGCCGATTGAGTTCAAGCGCGTCATCTCAAATCTCATCAACAATTCAGTCGAAGCGCTTGGTGATAGAGGAAACGTTTACGTTCACCTGATTCAAGAAGGGGCTTTTGTCATTCTTCGTGTCAGAGATGACGGCAAGGGGATTTCACCTGAAGTGCTGGCGAAACTCGGCCAAAAAGGAGAAACTCATGGCAAAGAGGGTGGCTCTGGCCTCGGACTTTTTCATGCACAAGAATCTGTAAAATTTTGGCATGGAACACTCGAACTTACCTCAGAGCTAGGCCATGGCACTACGGCTACTATTAGGCTTCCTGCTGCATCAGCTCCTGAATGGTTCATCAAGGAATTGAGGCTTTCGCCATCGACCCATGTTGTGGTGCTTGATGACGATAGCTCGATTCATCAAGTTTGGAGGGGGCGTTTTGAATCAGCCCAGAACTTAAGTGAGCCTAGCCGGATTACCCTTCATAACATTTCAAATCCCGAGGCATTCCGTGAGTGGTGCGTGCTGAATGCAGCGCTTGAGCCGAAAATTTTTCTCTGCGACTACGAACTTCTCGGACACAGTATGAGCGGTCTAGATCTCATCGAAGAACAAAAAATTGGTGATCAGAGCGTCTTGGTGACGAGCCGCTTTGAAGAACCCCAGATCCGTGATCGCTGCTTCAAGCAAGGGATTAAGCTCATTCCAAAGACTTTAGCTGGGTTTGTGCCGATAAAGATCTGTAAGCACCCTGAGCGACGCGACGCCATTATCATCGATCCCGGTCGTCTCGTTAGCCATTCGGTTTCGACAGGCACGAGCGAAGTTATTCAATCTGCGACTAAGCGTCGTTACGACCTGTGCTTAATCGACGATGATACCGCTTTGATTCACCCTGTTTGGGCGGCCATGGCAAAAGCCAAAGGCCTAAGTATTAGGTTGTTTTCGAATCCACAAGAGTTCTTGGCTGCTGCTTCGTCGATTGACTTGTCAACACCCATTTATATTGATGTTTCTCTCGGGCCTAACGTGAGTGGTGTTGATTTTTCTCACGAAGTGTTCAAGTTAGGGTTTACAGAGATCAATCTCGCAACCGGGTACGAGCCTGAGGCAATAAAGGCCCCTTCTTTTGTTCGACGTATTACCGGAAAGGATTTTCCAGATATAGCAAGATAGTCGCAGCCGGAATACTTCTCTAAAAGTCTAGACAAGAATGGTCTCTTAAATTTGCACTCTTATTTGAAGCAAGAACTTGGAAAAACATCGTGAACAATCCAGTCAATAAAAAAGAACCTAGCGCGGTCGACACCACTATATTTCTATTTTTGTCTGTCCTAAGCAAATTCGGTGATACCGTCTTTCTCGTTGGTCTACCTATTCATCTTTATAAACTCGGTGGGGGGTCCATCCTTAGTAGTACCTACCTAAGTTTGGTAATTACCTTAACTATTTTGGGCGCATCCAAACTTGTAATTTCAGTTAATGCTAAAAATCCACTTCTGATCTCTGGCCTCGGCGAAGTTGGAATGTTCCTAATTGAAATGCTTTTACTAGCAAGTATAAAGGTATTCGGGGAGTCTGAGTTCATTGTTCTCATATTCATAGTCCCGCTTGCGCTGACGTACAATCTATATGCATCGGCAAAATTTTTTCAACTTCAAGATTATTTTTTTACAAATCGGCTGTTCTACTGGACGACCATTCAATCCGTGCTGTCACAGTTAGGCCTATTACTTGGAATTATCTCAGCCAGCTATTTAGAAACTTTTTTTGGTCTTACCGGCCTATTGGTAGTCGACGCCGTTTCATTCTTGGCCTTTGGTTTGCCGATGATCTTCTATTATCGAAAAGGATTAGAACCGCAAGAGATCGCGTCGGCCTCAGACCTCAGTAATTCGGAAAAATTGGATAAACGGACCGCCGTTCTATTAATCTACTTGATCACAGGTGCCTCACTTTTTCTATCGTGGGAGACAGCATCTGCACTGTCAACAGCGAGTAGCTCGTTTGCATATGAATTAACAACATTGGGATTTATGAGAGGCGTATTGGGGGTGGGCGGTCTTGCCTTAGGGCTTTTGATTAGCAGATCAAGTCCCAGAACTTCTGCGCTCGTTTGGACCATAAGCCTCGTTGTGGGTCTGCCACTGACTTTCTGTTTGACATTTTGGCACGCTGCCAGTGCTCTGTCGCTACTGTTCTTTTGCACGGGGCTCATTTCGGCTCTTGGGGTAGCGATTCAAAGACAAGTATTTTATTCACTCAAAACATCGAGTCTCGAATTTTCAAAACTTAACAGTCTTCAATGGATTTACGAATCAGTTCTGGCGTTATTAGTAACGCCCATTGGCTATCTATGCGACTTGCGTGGCACAATGTTATTACCCATTCAAATTGCGCTGTTAAGTCTAGTAATATTCGGTGGGTTCGGCTCATGGATTACTACAAAAAATCTACTTAGAAGGGCGGGCATTATAAATGGGTAAACATAACGTTTACATTGCAATACGGTTTCTGTTTGATTGCGGCGCGCGACAATCGAAAAAAGGTATTTCGCCCGAGACTTTAGCCAGGATTGAAGGACAGCAAAATCAGCAGGGGTGTCAATGACTCAAAGTGAAAATGATCCCAAAGGGGGCGCCTTCTTTTATTCGACGTATCACCGGAAAAAATTTTCCAGACTTAACGACATAGCCTGTTTGCGAACTCACCGGTGATTGACTCAGCTGATTTTACCACTTTTTAACGTATTACCAAAGCTGTATAGTCTTGCGGGTTTGAGCCCAAGCCGTTATTCTGAAACCATGAGCAATCTCCATCAGCCTCGACGAATCCAGTTTTCAGCGAACCTCATTGTGATCTTCACCGCCCTTTTATCGACTAGCGTCTATGCCGCGATTCAACCGGGATTGATCCATGTGACTGACTCGAAAAAGACCCAGGCCTACATTGAAGATGGAATTTTCGTTGGCGGCGATCGCGCTGTTGATGCCGTTGTCATCAAAGACATTCGACGTGCCAAAAACGGCGATCTTGAACGCATCGTTTTAGACCTTGAAGGGTCGATCAATGGCGAGCCATCGGCAATCGGCCGATCGCCCTATTATCAAGTTGCGGTGAATAAAGAAGAAGGCCGAGTGGTGGTCACGATTTGGGGTAAACCCCGATTGCAGTTTGAGCCTGCAAAAGTCATGAAAGGATTTCAAAAGAGCGCTCTCATCAGTTCGATTGAAATGTTACCCAAACTTGAGAGTGACAGCTGGACTTTTGTTTTGGGCTTTAAGGACTCTCGCTCGATTGAGGTCTTTGAGCTTGCAGACCCTGTGCGAATCATTTTAGATGTGAAGCAAGAGACTAAGAAAAAAGTGAGGCTTGCACCAGCTCACGCGAACGCTCACAAGAGTGCGAGTGAGCATAAAACGGGGCATTAAACCAAGGAAACTAAGGCAATGAGGGTTAAACCAGTGAAAATCTTTGCGATCGTGGCTTTGTCGGTTCTATTTTTGAGTGCCTGTACCTCAGCGCCTCCGGTGAGACAGCAAGAGTACGCAACGCTGCCGAGCCAAAAAACGTTTGAAACCGATTACCAAACGCTTTGGCGTGGCATTGAGGCTGCGCTCGGCAATCACCGTGTGACCAAGCGTGATCCTGAATCGGTGATTCCAAAAGACTGGGAGAAGTTGAAAGAAAGAACCCTCGAGACTGATTGGATCTATTCGCAGTCGCGAGACAAATACCAAGAGTACAGCATTGGTGGAGTTCCCAAGCGTCAGCTGCTTCAAATGCGTTATCAGATCAATCTGATCACTAGGCGCCGTTTGGGCGGTATTGATGTTTTCGTCGTGATGAACGAAGAACTACAAGCCATCTCGAACGACGGCACTCCGCTCGGCTATTCTTCGGTACCCGCCGATTCTTCGCGGGCGAACGAATTTCTCGATAAAATTCAACAGAGTATTCTCAGTTTGCCGCCGACGGTGTCGGAGCAGTAGCTTTCTTCTCTAAAATAGAGGGTTGAATGTAGCCCCTTGTGTCAGCATTACAATCATATCCAGCGCAAACTTGGTTTTTTTTGGCAATTGCGCTGGATATGATTTATATTCAGCGCAATTTATGCTAAATATTGAAATTGCGCTGGATATGAGCAAGTTTGGCATTCACACCCCCTTCTGGGTCACGGGGCAATAAATGGGAGTTTTATGAGTACTCAGCCGAGGCTGATTGGCAGGCAAAAAGAAAAATCGATATTAAACGATGCAGCGACCAGTCAGAAATCGGAGTTCATCGCGGTTTATGGACGTCGCCGTATCGGCAAATCCTACCTGATCCAGCAATATTTTAAAGATCATCCGTTCTATTTTGAATTCGTTGGCACCCACCGCGCCAACCTAAAGAAACAGCTTGAAAATTTCACTCAAGAGCTGCTGAGAACTTTCAAAAATTCAAAGCTAGAAAAACAGCCTGACAGTTGGAGTGAAGCGTTTTATGTCTTGAGAGATGTCATCGAAAAACTTCCTGTCGATTCTTCTAAGAAAAAAGTGATATTCTTTGACGAGCTGCCTTGGATAGCCTCTCGAAAGTCAGGATTTCTGGATGCTCTTGGCTATTTTTGGAATTCTTTCCTTCAAAAAAGGCAAGATATCATTCTGGTGGTTTGCGGATCAGCAGCCAGTTGGATGATTGCAAAAATAATGGACAGTAAAGGCGGTCTTCATAATCGTATTACTAAGCCTATCCCCATGTTTCCTTTTACTCTGAGAGAAACCAGAACTTACCTTAAGTTCAAACGGCAAGCTAACTTGAACCGTGGGCAAATTTCGGAGATCTATATGGCAACCGGAGGGGTCGCTGATTATTTGGACGAAGTTCAACCGGGAGAGTCGGCAATCCAATTTATTAACCGCGCTTTTTTTTCTTTCAATGGTAAACTTCGAACTGAGTTTGATCGGCTGTTCGCCTCACTATTTGACGATTACCAAATACATGTTGAGGTTGTTAGAGCTCTAGCAAAACATCGAAATGGATTGTCTTATCAAAAATTGGCTGCTCAATTAGCTATAGAACCGGGTGGTACCTTCTCGAATGTGCTCCTAGAATTAGAAAAATCAGCTTTCATTCACTTTAATCCACAGCTGAACTGTAAAAATGTTGGGGTCTATCGCCTAATCGACGAATACACTTATTTTTACCTCACTTGGGTTGAGGCACTCGGTAGAACTTTTCAAGATGAATTTTATTGGGAAAAACTTGCCGGAAAACCCAAGCATAATTCGTGGCTCGGATACGCATTCGAGAATCTTTGTTTCAGACATTCAGAACAGATCAAGCGTGATCTTGGAATTGGCGCACTAACAACCGAGGTTTTTGGGTTTCACAGTGATAAAGTTCAAATTGATATGATCATCAGACGAAGTGATAGGGTACTGAATTTGTGTGAGATGAAATACACATCGTCTTCGTATGCATTGAGCAAATTAGAGGCTCAAAAAATCTCAAAGCGGAGACAAGAACTGTTGGGGCAATTAAAGAAAAGGGAGCAAGTTTTCGTGACCCTCGTTACCCCTTACCCAGCAAAAAGAAATTCACACTATTCTGGATTGATCATTAAAGAGGTTAATCTAAAAGGGCTTTTTCAGTCGTGATTTTCTGTTCAAACAAATTGAGGGTAATACTTGACATCGTCATGGTACACTATTACCCTCAATTTTCGGCTCGGAATTGAAGAGTCTCTCACCGGTCGTATCGGCATTTTGCATCTGCATCCAATGACACTTGCAGAAGCTCACACTAAGCCATTGCTTTCACTATCACCGCTGGCGGCACTCAGTAGTCGGTTGGCACGATTTGATATTTCTGAATTTAGTTTGGGAATGCAAAGAGGTGGTCTGCCGTTTCCTCTTTTTTTACGCGATCGCAATGGGGCAAAATTATTTTGGGATTCTTGGCTTGAGACTAGCGTACACCGTGACGTGGCTAGATTTTTTAAGAGTAGTTTTGATGCGCGCATTGTTTTCAAGATACTGCGTAAATTTAAAGAGGCAGCCCTACGGGGCGAGAACTTTTCAGCCTCGTTGGTCGATGGTATTCAGGCGCGAAGATTGAAGCACTATTTGACCGCAATGGAGGATATTTTCCTGATTCGCCGACTGAGCTGTCACGATTTGGGGGTTGGCAAAGATCAATGGATCTTATTTGATTCAGGTTTACTTTCTTATCTAATGACCGATCAAAACAGTGAGGGAGCAACCTTGAGTTTAGCTCGCACTTTTTTGATCAATGAACTTTCTGCGCAGTGCGAGTACAGTAATGAACGCCTTGATTTGATTTACTACAAAAGTACAAAGGGTAGGCCCATTGATCTGATTTGGAAAAACTTACCGCTTAAGTTGATTTCTCAGTCGAATTTGAAGGGTATCGGTTGGGAAGAAAGAGCTCTGGCAGGAGCCATGAAAACCCTGGGTGCAACTCAAGGGTTTTTGGCCGCGCCAATTGAGCGACCCATTTTAAGTAAAAAAGGCATTAGTGTCGTTGCGTGGAGTTGGTGGAGCTAGTTGGCTCAGTTTGCCCCGACGGCATTAGAGCAGTAGCCTACTCCTTACATTCTCCCACTTTATCTTTTGCACAAACCACGCACGAGGTTCCTTTTAACGTATTGTCGTAAACACAGCCGAGCTCATTGATAACAGCGAGTTTGCTCGCGATGACTTCGTTTAGTTTTACGGCCGCTTTTTTAGCGCTTTCGTAAGCAATGCAAGCGTTGGTGCAGTCGACTCGGTGGTGAGATTTAGAAACTTCACAGTCTTGTGCGACCGCTGCGTGGTGCTCTTCAGCTTTCTTCACTGAATCATCGAGGTTATTGCAGTATTTGACTTGAGCGGTATCGACATTTTTTTGGCAAGTTTGCGGCCAAGTGTTGGTATATTCTGGGCCGGTCATGACTCCGTAGGTGTATCCGCACCACGACTTTAGTTCAGCCTCAGTGCCCGCTTTTTTTTCGTAGTACGCTTTTGCTGGCCCCTTGTCTTTCGCTTCATAACAGAGCTTTTTTGCCGCTGCGATGGTACCCAAATCTTTGAAAACCGTGGTGTTGCAATCGACCTTCGGCAAGGTTTTCAATAGCATCTGTTTAGCCATCGGTTGCAGAAGGGTGTGGGTATTAATGAGGGGGGTGGTGGGGACGGCGGTTTCGGCGCGGCTCGAATCACTAACTCCTAACGTGAGTAGTGCGAATAGAATAAGAGCCGGGACTGAGGTTCGATTGATTAATGTGTTGGTCATAGAGTTAGGTTAGCAGTGAAAATAGTCTACGCAATGACCAAGTTTTGACGCTAAACAAGTGCGATAGGTGATTTCGCGAACTCCGGCGCCGGAGTTCGGGTGGCTGAGCAATTTGCAAAATATCGAGGGCTTCAATTTTTTCGATTTTCGAGCAATAATGGGATCGGGTCGACAACAAGAGGTTGGGTAAAATGAAGCAATCGAATTTGATTTTGTCATTGGTCGCGACAATCGCAGTCGGAACGGTGGCGTTACGCGAAGCCTTCGCTCAGCTCGATCACGGTTTTTACGCGATCGAGCAAAATGGCAAGCGAGCGGGTGTCATCTATGTTTCTGCGCGCCAGGCGGGTGCCACGGTTTATGCTGAACACTGGGTTCTTTTTGCTAATTATGTTTATCCCGACGACAAAAACCGAGTAGAAACCGTGATCAAAGGTGAGCCTAAGAATTCCTTTTCTAGTGAAACCGAGTTTATGGGTCGATTTGAAATTCCGGCTGGCGGAAAGTACATCAGGGTAGATTCTTCTGAGTTTTCGAAGTTTCCGGTAAAAAAGTGAAAAGGAGTCAACAAAATGAAACGATCGAATTTGATTTGGTTATTGGTCTCGACAATTGCTGTCAGCACGGTGTCATTGCGCGAGGCGGTCGCTCAGATTGATCCGGGTTTGTACGGTATTGAACAAGGCGGCAAGCGAGTTGGCGTTATTTACGCCCCAGCACGTACCGCAGGTACCACAGTCTACGCCGAACACTGGGTGCTTTTTTCTGACTATGTATATCCCGATGACAAAAACCGAGTAGAAACCGTGATCAAAGCAGAGCCGAAGAATGCGTTCTCGAGTGAAAAAGAGTTTCTGGGTCGATACCAAATTCCGACTGGCGGAAAGTACATCAGGGTAGATTCTTCTGAGTTCTCGAAGTTTCCGGTAAAGAAGTGATTGGGTTCGGCTTTCAAGTCGAATGTCGGTTTGAGTGGCGAAAAGTTTCATGACCCTTGCGAGAGCAACTTCGACGAACTCCGGCGCCGGAGTTCGGCTGACGACCACTCAGATAAAAATCACGAGCGCCTGAGCTAGGGGCCAAAAAAAAGGGAGCTGACGACCGCAATCGCCAACTCCCTGTAAAAAACTAGCTTAACCGAGCAATTGGCCCGATGTGCACAAAACCAAGAACTATCTCGAGTAGTCGATCAACTCGAGAGTGGTTCTTGTTTTTGATGAAGTTTCTCCAACTGTCATATCAGACTCGGTAATCGATTTTACGGTCATGGCGACGTTGTTGATGTTCTTGGTCCAAGATTCAATGACAGTCTCTTTGACGTTAGCGGTGGCGCCTTTCATCGACATTTTTTGGTATTGGCAATCAAACGTACCTGCGGTTACTTTGATGGTCTTGTTGCTAGATTCAACTAGAGTCACGTCGGGTTTTTCACCCGTGGTTGGAATGTTGCCGCCGAATTGCTTGCAGTTTGCCAAGAAATCAACTTTCGTGTCAGTTGATCTTGTTTCTTTTCCGCTGTTGTTGATTGGAAAAGTCATGTCACTTTTTGAGCTGGTGATGACTTGAGTGTCGCTTGATTCAATGACTTTCTTAGTTTGAGTCATTTTTGAAGCGACGCTGTAGGTAGTGCCGTTCATCATCTCCATCTTGAACTCATGCTTTTCATAATGTCCCGCTGGATTCGAGGCCACATGGCTCGCCCAAGCTTTGTTACACATCTCTTCGGTCGTCATCGCTGGTGGTGGGGTTGTGCCTTGGCCAGAACCCGTGTTTCCAGTATTTCCGGTGTTTCCGGCTTTTTCGCCCTCCGCACCTGGGGCTCCTGAGGTCTGCCCTCCGCCGGCTGCGGCACCGGCACCCGGATCACCACTGGTTGGTGCCGTGGTAGATTTTCCGCAAGCGGCGATGAGCTGCGCGCTTAAGGCTAGGCAGGTAACTGAAATTAAAGCGTTTTGTACTAAAGACCGTCTAAAATTCTGAATTTTCATGGGTTCATACTCCTCTGATTTTTAAATCCCCTGATCTTTAACTCTGCCTCTGGTCAGTCTGCAACGAGAAACTTTTGGTAAAAAAGCGACTGCCACTTGCCATCAGGCCATTGAGTGACCAATTTTATCGGTATGAGCGATGATGTAAAAAAGAAGGCAGAGTCACCAGAGGCAACTGATGCACCCGAGTCAAAAGGGCGCAGCCAACTTACCAAGGGCAAAAGCCCAAGGCAGTCTGCCAAAGAGGTTATCAAAGGTGCTAACGCCAAAGAGGTTATTCATGATGCTATCGCTGACGCTCCGAAAGCCACGCCACCCACAAATGGGCCAAAAGAAGCGCCAAAAGAACCCCCGCTGCTTCCCTTCTCTGAAAAGCCTACCGGCGCGTTAGTGCTTCCAGAACAGATGCTTCCGCCCAATTTGTTCGTTTTACCGGTCAATCAGGCTGTTATTTACCCGACGTTGATGTCACCGCTTTTGGTTGTTCTGCCGCGCTTTGTCGCGACCATTGAAGAAGCCATCAGCCGGCAGCGAATCATTGGCCTTTTGCTAACCCGAAAGGGCGATGTACACGAGAACACCAAGCCCGAAGAGCTGCACTCAATCGGTGTGGTGGTTAAAATTTTAAAACGCCTTCGCATGCCCGATGGATCAGTGAATCTTTTGGTGCACAGCATGAGGCGATTTCATGCGAAGAAATTCTTGTCAGATAGCCCGCATTTGGTGGTCGAAACTGAATATCTCGATGACGTTGCTGAAAAATCAAACGAGATGGATGCTTTAACGCGTTCAGTAATTAGTTATGTGAAGCGACTCAGTGAGGTGAATCCGTTTTTCACTGAAGAGATGCGGCTTGCGATGATTAATGCGCCCGGGCCCGGAACCGTAGCCGACTTGGTGGCTTTTTCTTTGGCGCTGGGCAAAAGCGACGCTCAAGATTTCTTAGAGACGCTTTCGGTTAAGAATCGCTTCGAAAAGCTTTTGCTGCACTTAAAGCGCGAACAAGAAGTGGCTGACCTTCAAAAAAAGATCAACGACGAGGTCAACACCAAGATCACGAAACTTCAACGTGAATTCTTTTTGCGTGAGCAATTGCGATCGATCAAGCGAGAGTTGGGTCTAGAAGAAGAGGGAAAAGAAAAAAACGCGCGCACTTTTAAAGAACGCATTGATGCTGCAAAAATGCCTGAAGAGGCATTAAAGATGGCGCTTGAAGAGCTAGCTAAATTTGAAACGCTGTCTGAATCGTCGCCTGAGTACAATGTTTCTCGAAATTATCTTGAGGCGCTGGTTTCGTTACCGTGGAGCAAAGAAACCGACGACAATCTCAATCTCACCGATGCCGAGCAGATACTCGACGACGAACATTACGGGTTAGAGAAGGTCAAAGAGCGCATCATCGAATTCTTGGCCGTGCGAAAACTCAAGTCAGATAGAAAAGGATCGATCATTTGCTTAGTTGGCCCGCCGGGAGTTGGTAAGACCTCGATCGGTAAGTCGATTGCGAAAACCTTGGGTCGAAACTTTTACCGATTCTCTTTGGGGGGTATGCGCGATGAGGCTGAAATTAAGGGTCATCGTCGCACCTACGTAGGTGCGATGCCCGGTAAAGTGATTCAAGGCATTAAGCGCGCGGGCACTAAGAATTGTGTGTTGATGCTCGATGAAATTGATAAGTTAGGGCAAAGTTTTCAAGGTGATCCGGCGAGTGCGCTTTTAGAGGTTCTCGATCCTGAGCAGAATTTTGCCTTCTTAGATCACTACATCGATGTGCCATTTGACCTATCAAAAGTACTTTTCGTGGCGACGGCCAATACCACCAGTTCAATTCCGGCCGCTTTAATTGACCGAATGGAGATCATTGAGATTCCGGGGTACACGCTCGAAGAAAAAGAGCAAATCGCGAGAAGTTACATAGTTCCTCGAGAGTTGAAGGCCCACGGGTTGAAGTCATCACAGCTTAAGATTGATCGCCCAGCGCTGAAGAAAATTTTGCAAGATTACGCTCGTGAACCGGGAATGCGCACCACGCAGCAGCTGGTTGGACGACTCTGTCGAAAAGCGGCGGCCCAATTTGTTCGGCAGGCCGAGAAATCTTCGGCTGAGAAGTCTTCAAAAGATCAGGGCTCAGAAAACGGTAAGCAAACTCACGACACCGGTCAAGAGGCTGAGCAAACTCTGGCTCAAGGAATCAAAGATCTGAAGAAAACCATACTCATTCGTGAAGATGATCTCGCTGATTGGCTGGGACCAAAGCGTTTTTACAACGAAGTGGCTGAACGAATTCAAGCACCAGGCATCGTGGTTGGCCTAGCCTGGACCGCAATGGGCGGCGATATTTTATTTATCGAAGCCACTGACCTTCCTGGCACCGGAACGTTGAAACTGACTGGCCAGATGGGTGAGGTGATGACCGAAAGTGCGGCCATTGCCTGGAGCTATGTGAAGAAAAAAGCGGCACTTGAATTGAAGCTTGATCAAGATTATTTCAAAACGCGAGATTTTCACCTACACATTCCGGCCGGAGCTGTGCCTAAGGATGGCCCTTCGGCGGGTATCACGATGGCGACGGCTATTTACTCGTTGTTGTCAGGGCGCGTTTCTAAACAGCGAATTGCGATGACCGGTGAGCTTTCGTTGACCGGTAAAGTATTGCCAGTTGGCGGCATCAAAGAAAAACTTCTGGCAGCTAAACGTTCAGGTATCAGTACGGTGGTTTTGCCAAAGCTAAATGAAAAAGATCTGAAAGAGATTCCCGAATACGTTCTCAAGGGAATGCAGCTTCACTGGGTCAGTCAGGTTGAAGAAGTGTTTCCGCTCATTCTAGAAGACCGACCTGAGGCGGCAACCGACCAAAAAGTGCGTGCGCGAATTAAGGCTCATAAGAAAATTTTACCCAAACGTTCGCCAGTACCGTCAAAAGCGAAACGGGTGATTCGTGGGGTCTCGAGGCCCGCAAAATAGTCAGGTAAAAAATAAAATCGGCGCCTCACCATTTGATTGGGGGCGCCGATTTGAATTTGTGCTCAGTGAGTCGAACAAGTGATCACTGAAGAGATCAACTAAGCGAGTAACTTTGCTTTAGCAGCAGCCACGGTATTTTGAGCTGAAGTTGAAAGGCCTAAAGTAATGGGCGAACTGTCTGCGCCGTCTTCGATCAGGCCAAGGCTCTTTGCTTTGGTTTCGATCGCTGAAATTCGTGAGGCGTAAATATCAATCCATTTCTGGTGGGTTGCGCCTGGGGCAACTTCTGCCTTCTTTGAGTAGTACTCAAGGCGTTTTCTGTTGTGATCAAGATCTTTCAAAATAAATTCAGACATTTCTTGCTCCTCGTTACTATTTAGCTGTGATTGAGCCGTGCATGCGCACGGATAGGTTCATCGATTAGTTTTTACAATTCACTGTAAGAACTAATTCGTCAATTTTGACAATTCGTCAGAAACACCGTCAACGATATCATGATACACGTACTTGATTTTTCCGGCTGCGATCTCTCTGAGTGCAGTGACAGCGATGCGGTTTTTGGATTTCACGAGAGGCTCAGAGCCTTTATACAACTGCTGTGCACGTCGGGTTGCCACGTGAACGAGTACGTACATATTCTCAACTTTGCCAAGACAATCTTCGATCGTCACTCGTGCCATCGGAATCTCCTTCGATAATTTGCCAATAAAGTGTGAATACCCTTGTTAGCCAAAACTCAGCCCACAGTCAAGGGGGGGCTCAAAATGGGTGAGATTCACCACCCATTTATGATTCGATAAGTCATTTTTGGGAATTGTTTTTTAGTCAATGCGTGGCGTAAAGTTGACGGCAATGATGAAAGTAATTTTGAAAACGTTGGCCGAAAAGCGACTAGTGTGGCGGCTTGCCCTCACGCTTTGGATTTTGGCCATTTTGATCTACGCGGTGAAGGTTTGGCTAAAGACAGATTATAGCGATTTCAACGTCTATTATTCAGTTTCGCAACGCTTTTTGCGAGCTGACTGGTTTCACATTTATGATGCTGAGATTGATGGGTCAACGCCGCTTCGCTATGCTCCTCCGACGATTTGGGTTTTTGCTCCACTCGCTTTGTTTTCGCACCAATGGGCGAGAGAACTCTGGTTCATAATGCAAGCGGTCGCTTTCTCGGTTGGGTTTGGTTTTTTACTCAAAACGCTAAGAGCTTCGGTGGCTTTACGGGTGACTGCTGATTTTTATTTTGGCCTGACGATGCTTTTTGCGCTCAGGTACGTCTTAGACTCGTACACCAACGGTCAAAGTTCGAGTTTGATGTTTTTGTGCAGCTGCATTGGGGTTTGGCATTTAGTAAAAAAGCAGTGGTTTTGGGTCGGGTTTTGGTTTGCCTGGCCAGCCGTGATGAAGTTGGGGCCTGGTACTGTTTTCGTTTACCTTGCGCTTGTTCACTTTAAAGAAAGTAAGCAGTGGTTAAAAGGAGCCATCGTGAGCACGGCCGCTTCTCAGCTCATCACTTCACTTGTCGTGGCCGTGATCGAGTTGAAAGTGGGACAGTGGTCGCCAGTGAGCGCTTTTGTGACGCTTTGGCAGCGTTGGGTGAACATCGTTTCGACTGATGCGCAGTATGCGCTGGGATATACTGATCACTATGGAAATCAAGCGCTCAAAGGAAGCTTGCTGCGGTTAGCGAAATTAGGATGGTGGAGTGCTGATGCCGTGCGAGCCTATTATTCAGTTATCGTTGTTGGGGTGCTGCTTGCGGTGGCGATTTTTTGGTTTCTCGTATCCAGAAAAAATTGGGTGAGACAAAAATTCAATGAATCGGTGACTCTTGTTCGCTCGGCTGGAATAGCCACACTGTCTTATTTGATCTTGATGCCACAGACTTGGAAATACTCAATGCCGTACCTCGCGATTCCGTTCATGGCTTGGTTGATGTTGCCGTGGCGCCTCGGTGATCGAGTGGTGTTTGTATTGTTCTTGGTTGTTTTTCCGTTGGGGGGGCTTGATGTGGTGGGCGAAACTTTGTTTGCTTGGATTCAGCACGCATCGCTACCTTCTTTAGGCATGTGTTGGCTGATCTTACGCCTAATGGGGTCAGAGGTGCGGCTAAGTGCCACATAAAGTTAGAATTCTATTAAGATACGGTTAAGTTCTTGTTGAGGTTTGAATTGCAGTTGATAATTTTTAAAACTCGCAGACATTCAAACTAAGAGGAAAAATTATGAATAAAAATAGTGCGAGTGTTCACTTAGATAAAATCTTTTTTGTCGCTTCTGTTTTTGCGCTGCTAACTTGTGAGGTTTTTGCGGCGGCTCCGGTTTGCACTCGTCAGGCGCTTTCGTTGCCAGATTCGTCGGTACCGGTTGGAACCGTTCGCAAAGACATTCCAATTGAACACATCATTATTGTCATGCAAGAAAACCATTCATTTGACATGCACCTCGGTAAACTCAATAAGCCCGAGTTTTATGGTAGCGAAGTTGATGGCGTGAGTGAGCAAATGCTCAATTTTGATAACCGCGGCAAGCCCGTGTCGGTGTTTCACTTGCCATCGCGTTGTATGGTCGACACTGATCACACTTGGGCCGGAATGCATTCGTCTTGGAATCTTGGCGCAAACGATGGATTTGTGAAAACCAATGGCCGAAGAGTGATGGGCTATTTTGACGAGACCGATTTATCTTATTATTACTCACTTGCGAATCAATTTACGATCGCCGACCGGTATTTCGGCTCGGTGATGTCACAAACGTTTCCGAATCGCCTATTTTTGATGGCAGGAACCGCTTTCGGACATCGAAAAAACGACATTCCGATTTCGCCCAATGAATTTCACCAACGTTCGATATTCGATGTATTGAACGAAAATAAAGTGACGTGGAGAATCTACACGAATAATGCTCATCCGTACGCTGAATTATTCAGGCCAATGTTTGCTAAAAATACGGCTAACGTTTCGTCTCTCGATAAATATGATCTAGACCTGAAAAATGGCAACCTGCCTAGCGTCGTCTTCTTAGATTCTCTTGAAGACGTTGAAGATGAGCACCCGCCGCTCGATGTCGGTATTGGTGAGTCTTGGGTTCAAGCTCGAGTCGAGTCGCTGATGAAAAGCCAGTATTGGAAGTCTTCGGTTTTGTTCTTAACTTATGATGAGAACGGTGCACTTTTTGATCATGTGACACCTCCCGAATCTTGCACCCCAGAAGACGCACCGTGGGCTGCTGACTATGATCACTACGGGTTTCGGGTTCCGTTAATCGCGGTATCTCCTTGGGTCAAGCATCACCATGTTTCACACGACGTTTACGACCACACGTCGATCTTGAAGTTCATCGAAACTAAATTTAATTTGCCAGCCCTGACAAGACGAGATGCAAACGCCGACGCTATGTTAGACTTGTTCGATTTCTCAAATCCAACTTTTGAAGTTCGTGAGTTGCCGAAGTCGAATTATGTCTCCGGTCGAGTATGCAAGCCGTATCTTTGACTTGGTTAATTCGGTTTGCTCTGAATAGAGGCATCAGTTTCTGGGCCGTTGAAGGTTTCTTCACCCTACGGTTGGGTAGAACTTGCCTTTAGACGAGTCCTAGTGGTTGGAGTTGTCATCGGTTGTGCGATTGGGGAATCTGTAGAATTTTCAAATCGTCAAAAAAATAGCATCGAGAGATCGCTGTGAGGTGTTGTCTCAGAAAATAGTCACAATTTTTAACAGTTTAACCCCCCATTTCCGATAGGTATCAGTATGAAGCAGCCTATTGGTCTATTGGGTTTGAGTTTCTTGGTTAGTTCTTGTGGTAGTGGTCTTTTTGGTGGTTCTCAAAGTCAACCGAGTTCGGGGGTACCTACAACGTCAATCGCCGGGATTACTGCTTCTCCGGTTCCGATTTCTAGTCCAGCTGCAGCGACCACCGTAGAAAACGCCTCAGTTGCACCGATTGCTTCACCGTCACCTTCGCCGTCTCCATCGCCGGTAGACAATGGCCCCGTGAATCTTGCACCAGTGGTGGGTACACCTGAGCTGACGGTCTCGCTGTCGACCTACGATTCTTTTCGAGTCGAGTGGACATTGGCGAGCGATGACTCAACTGCGGCCGAAAATATTAAATATGAAGTTTTTGCGACTGAAACCGGCAGTCTCGTTGGAAAAAGTGAATCTGCACTCAATTCTTACCAAATTTTGCCGGGCCAAGCAGGAATTGGTGGCGTCAGTATTTTCGGAAAATCGGGTCAAAAACTTTGGGTATTCGTTCGAGCAATCGATGCGCAGGGCCTGCGAAGCGCCTACACTGAAAAAGAATTCACGCAACTCATCCCGATTTTTGTCTACCGTGGCCCAGCAGTTAAGGGCGATATTGGCGGTAGAGCAGCCGCAGATCAAAAATGTTCTGACCATTGGAATTCGACGATTGGTCTTACGGCCCAGGTAACGTGTTCAACTAAGCGGGCATTGATGTCGTTTTCAGAGGTTGATGCCATTATCAATTTCACCACTCAGTGGGGACTGCCTGCCTCGAAAGAGGTTTACTCGTTGTACTTGAATGTGGCCCCAGCAAGTCGACTGTTAGTTGCATCATCGTGGACGCAGTTCATTGATCCGAACCAGGCTAAGCCGCTGTCAGCAATCGAGGCCCACCTCATCACGGCACCTGATAACTTCTATCGCACGTTTTCAAATTGGGAGTTCAAATACAACTCAGGCAATTCGTGTGAAGGAGGCAGCCTGAAAGACGATGATCACTTCGGTTCGGGCGGCATAGCCACTCAAAAAATCTTGGCGTCGAGTGATACCTATTACTGTTCAATGGAATTGCCCATTCTGTGTTTGTGCTATTGAGCTTAATAGTGAAATCTCGTTTGCCGGCAAATAAATGAAAAACCACCCGAAGTTTTGGCTTCGAGTGGTTCTCGTGTGATTGAATTCTTAGCAAACTGATCTATTTGTCGAGCTTAGCAGAGGTGATTGCTTTGATGTAATCAGCTTTTTTGGCTGCCATCGCAGCTTGAACTTCAGCAGTTTCGTTTTCTAAGTAACGAACGTCCCAGCCAGCAGCCGCTTTCACTTGAGTGGCTGCAGCTAAACCGAACTTGTCTTCGTCAGCTTGAGAAATGAAGTACACTTTTTGCTTCGCAGTTCTGATGCCGCCGTTAGCAGAGTCAGCTTTCACGCCGTTGTGAGTGATTGTGGTGAAAACGTCATGGTTGTTCCAACCTTTGCTGTACTTAGTTTGAGCTTGGTTTTTCACGAAAACCCAACCGTGTGATGGCGCAGCAACTGAATCGAAATCGTCGCCGGGCATAGCATCAACTTCAGAGAACGAGCCGTTGTAAGCAATACCGGTGTACATCGGGTCAGGTGTGCCCATGAGGGTGACCGACGCGCCTGTGCTGGTGCGGTAGCTCACCGATGAGTAGCTGTTTCTGATCATGTCTAGGTTGTAGACGTGGTCAACGAGTTCGTTGCCGCAAACTGAGGTGTATTCTATGCAAACTTTGTTACCGTAGCTGTCATAACCTTTGTCTGAACAGATATCGTGGCAAACATATTCTTCTGCAGTTCTCACTAAGCTGAGCTTAGGAGTTTTGAACGATAGGCTATCATTCACGCCAGTCGATAAGCCAGAAAAGCCATAACTCGATGCGGTTTTGTAATCGATCACGAGCGGAATGGTGTAGCCATCTGCCATGTCAAAATCGATCGTGAGGTAGTCGAGATTAACTTTAGTGTCAGGAGTGACGCCGTCGTCTTGAACGAAGCGTGCAGAGAAATCAACTCGGTAGCTCCAAGACCAGTTTGGGCTTGAATCGCAAGCAGTGAGGCCGGTGAGGGCAGCCAGTACAGCAAGGGTAGTTAGGGTACGTGGGGTGAATAACATAAAGATCCTTTCGTTGGGGGGCGTTTCTGGGTCGCTTTCTTCTAAAAAAATGGCCAACCATTTTTATCTAAAAAAAGTGTAATTACTTATTGGTGAGAGATAATCTAAGAGGTCGGCGAACCGGCATTACATTTGTGACACTGCTGCGAAAATTAGGTTGGCGTGTCTCGGTGTTGTTGTTTTTATTAGGTTTTCGAATTAGGCTTGGGCTATGTTTGATCGACGCAAAATCAAAGAGCAGTTGGCTAATCAAATCGTGAGAATGGGGCTTGAGATTCCGGCAGATCGGCGCTGTCAGTTTGTGTTGGCGGTCGAGCCGTCGCTTTCTGATCGCGAGTTAGAAAGTTACACTCAAAAGGCTCTCAAACACGAAAAGGGCTCGAGTATGCCTAGCTTTGAATTCTGGTCGACAGTATCAGTAGACTCGAAGCTACCCTGGACAATCGAACTGATTGAAACGTTTCGAGCTTCGCTCGATTGGACTAAGCTATCGACTGGCGAAGCCTTTTGTTGGACAATTCTCTGGCTAAAATTATTTTGGCCGCAGATTAAAGTGCTGACTCTCAGTGAAGTGCGAGACCCTAAGAGAGTTGCTTGGTCGATTGAGTTGATCAAAGAGTTTCGACGAGAATGGAAGTCATTTCAAAAGTGGAGCACAAACGGTGGGCCTTTGGGCTGGAATCTCGATTTTCTGAGAGAGTTTAGCCGCGAACTCGATTGGAGCTTGGTGAGTGGGGCTTGCCCCCTGTTCGCGTCTTCTGATGTCATTGAAGAGTTCAAAGATCGCATCGATTTTAAAGCGCTCACTTACAATTCAGTTTGTGGGTCGAATTTTGATTTCATACGAAAATATCGCTCTCAACTCGATTGGTCTACTTTGAGTCGGGGTATGGGCATTCGCTGGACCGATTCACTCATTGACGAATTCAAAGACGAACTCAATTTTAATGAGATGTCGTCGAGTGCTGAAGTAGAGTGGTCTGTCGACTTGATTCGAAAGCATCAGAAAAAATTGAATTTTAAGTCGCTGAGTGAGCAGAGAGACCGCTTTCCGTGGTCTGAAACATTGATTGCCGAATTCGAAGACCGCTGGAATTGGGGTACGCGTGAAAACGATTGCGATTATCGTGGTGGGGGTAGTCCGTACCTTTATGGAGGCTTGAGTTCGAATGAGCGGTTACCGTGGAGTGCGGCGCTTCTCGCTCGATTTAAAGACCGTTGGGTTAAAGAGTGCCTAGAATCATTGCCATCGATTCAGTCGCTCTTGCGGCCGTGAGTGGCAGAATCAGCGGTACTGATTGCGGTTTTTCGGTTCGGTCATTTTTGCCAAGAAAAACATTGTCGGTAGCCTTTGAACTCGATATGCCCCAAGAATGAGTGTTCAGTTGCTCGAGCAGCTTTTGTTGAATCGTCTTTCGCGTGAACTCGATAATATCATTTGGGCTCACCGAGTTAAGATGACTCCTCCTACTTTGCGGTTGACTGATTCGGCTACTTACTGGGCCTGCTACAATCATTCTGAAGGCAGCCTCTCGGTCTCAAGGCGTTTAGTTGAAGAGCATAGCTGGTTTGCCATCGTTTCGGTGTTGCGGCACGAACTGGCCCATCGCTTAGTCGCCCTCGCGGCGGGAGGGCGAGACGCTCATCTGCACAAAGATCGATTTCAGTGGGCGTGCCAGCAGCTTGGGGTTCCTGATTATTTTTCGGGTGCCTCGTGTTCGCTTCAAAGTTTTCGCCTAGAGTTTCAGTCAGATTTCACGGGGGCTGATTCTACTGCAGATGCAGGCCCCGTTGCTGGTACACATTTGAACGGCCGCCCGAACGATAAGCTGTTGAGCAAGGTGAGAAAACTGCTCGCCTTAGCGGGGTCAAACAATGAGCACGAGGCTCTGTTAGCGATGAATAAGGTGCGTGAGCTCTATGCCAAGCATCAAATTGAATCAGTTGAGGGTGATCAAGTTGGCCACCAACCGGGGGCGACGAGAGTGTCTGGGCAGGGTCATTACTTTCACCTGGTGATTTCACTGTGTAGCAAACGGCTTGAAGCGCACGTGAGCAAGATTTGTTCGATACTGATTGATCACTTTTTTGTGCGAGTGATCTTTTTCAAAGAGTATCACCTATCGGTAGGCGAAGACTATCAAGCCGCGCAACTGATCGGAACTCGTGAAAATGTGCTGATGGCAGAATACGTCTATCATTTCTTGACTCAGCAGTTAGTTTCTCTAGTGAAGACGAAGAAAAAAGAAAAAACACTCAGCTCTCGGCGAGCCATCAAGTCATACCGCCTGGGGGTGCTCACTGGATTTTCAGAAAAACTTGAAAAAACAAATGCCGAAGCGAAAGCTGCGTATCGCTCAGTGAGTTCGGCCGGTATCACGAAATCGGGGGCCCCGGCCAGTGTGAATAGTACCTCGACTGGCCTCATCGTGTTGGGGCAGGCGTTACTCGATTCAAACTTGAAAAAACAAACTGACGATTACCTAGATCAGGTGTTTCCGCGCTTGATTTCGCAATCAAGAAAAAGGCAATGGGTTGACACAGACGCCTACACTCGTGGAAACGCCGACGGAAAAAAAATCACCCTTCACCGTGGGGTATCAAGCTCACACGATTCAGGGCGGTATCTAGAGTAAAAGATGTTGTTGTTAAGAGGCTCTGCGTGTTTGAGGGCAAAGAAATCAAATCCAATATTTAAAAACACGTTTAAATGACACACGAATTTTATCGAGATCTTCAGAACTGATTGTTCCGATCTTTTTTTCGACTAATGCCAAGTCTAATGAGGCAACTTTAGCAAGGCGAATCAGGCTAGAGTGTAAAAGTCCGGCATTTTTCCAGTCACCCAAGAGGTAGTCGCCTTCTAATGCAAAACTTTCAATTTGGCTTGTAATCATTGCCACAGTCAATATCTGGAATTTGTCGGTCAATTTACAGCTAGCCAAACAAAGTGCTGGTCGCTTCTTAGTTGACTCTAAGTCTGAGAACGGAAATTTTACTAAAACGACATCACCAGGACGAAATCGGATTGAGTGTTGTTTTTTCTGGCTCATAAATTGTCGTAATCCGAATCACGTAAATCGTTCCACTCGCTAAAGGCGCTTTCGGCTGCCCTATGAAGCGCGCGAGATTCAATTCGATGTGCAAAATATCCCTCAAGCGCTGTGACTAAAACGTCTTTAATGCTCGAATCGGTCAACTCAGCTTCAAGCCTGAGTAATTTTAAGAGTTGGGGGTTACCTAGGTCGGTCGATAGCTTAGAACTGCCAGGTTTCATGAGAAAAGCTCCTGCAGTAAAGTCTATCTTATTTTTCTCAGTAATACCAGTAAACTGTAAAACAGGTTTTCCTGAAAACATGAGGGGTCGAGTGTTCTGTTGAAAACTGTTTGGTTAGTCGATTTGACGTTGTTGACTGAGTTTAACCTTTAGGTGGCAGAGGTCTTTTTTTCTAACAAGACCACATTCTGTTTGTGTATTAAATGTCGGTCAAGCTTACAGTAGAACTTTGAATGAATGATCAGTCGATCATATCTGTGGAGATCAAGTCTTCTGCTTTTGGCCGATTTTGTCATTAACCCCCTCTTGTTGTTTTATTGAAAGGATATTTGAAAATGAAGGCAAAGAATTTAAGTTTGATTATTGGAGTGCAAGCATTGGCCGCTATCAGCGTGAGCTCGGCGTTAACTGCTTGTGTTGACAGCTGGGATTGGGTTTGGTCGGTCAAATTCATGGGAGATTTCGTGGCTGATGATTCAGTGACCCCTGTGCCTCACTTTGATCTCGACACCGTGAAATGGATTTTCACTATGTACGATAACACAGTGATTACCTACACGATGGCTATGGATACCGTTCAAAACTACGGCATCAGCAACTGCGCGCCTGTGACAAATTCATTGCCGGCACTCTTTTATCAAAACGGCTGCAGTAATGCAGAAGGCGTTTTGGCTTTGAGAACTTCAGCTGGCGGCCAAATGTGGTGGTCGACTCCAGACTTGGCTTTCACAGCAGAAAAGAAAGTTCACGAATGTAAAGACATTTGTACTGATAAGAACGACGCTACCGGAACCTGCCAACAATGGTACCACGATTGTAATGATGTCGTGAAAACAGTCGGTTTCGCAACGAGCGACATCAAATCAACAGCCACTCAAGTGACTTTCAGAACCAAAGGTAACGGTTATGTGACGGTCCCGGGTGCTGCACTTCAACACGGTGCTGTGACTACTCGTGACGAAAATAACTATCATGAAAAAGCTTGGTTGACTCATGATAAGTACATGCTTCCAGTGAGCGTTTCGCCTTACGGAGTTGTTTCAGCCCCATTGACCGGTGTTGAAGGATCTGAAGAGATTCCAGCTCAAAATGCTCAGTCTGCAGCTGAAGCTGCGGCAGAAGCGGCTCGCCCAGCGATGCCTTCTGCTGAGCGGCTGGCTTCGGTCGGCGCTTTCGAGCCTAAGGTCGTGACTGATTTCAACGCCCTCACCTCTGAAGAGCAATCTGAAGTGAAGAGAAAAATTGAACTCATCAACACTTACGAAGAGCGGTCTGCTGCAAGAGCCGGCGCTAAAAAATAGTGTTCGAAGAGTTTAAGAAATTAAAACGCAATTTTGGGGTCAACTCGAGAGAGTTGGCCCTTTTTTTTCTGCCTATGCACTCGACTAGTCCGAGCCAAGATTGAGAATTTTTTTTCCGAGGACCCTTAAGGTCTTTGACAAAGACGTCCTCGCCTCTGTATCAGCGTTGATATTTTTTAAAGATAAGCGTGGGTATAACTCCACTTTTGCGACTCTTGCGAGGCATGGATGCCGAAAGCAAGAAAACAAGATGTTTGTGGAGCCAAAATGGAGTTATACCCACGCTTATCTTTAAAAAATATCAACACTGATACTGTGGTTGCGGAATGTCTTTTTACAAAAACCTTAAAAGTCCTCGGAAAAAAAATTCTCAATCTTGGCTCGGGCTAGTCGAGTGCATAGGCAGGTTTTTTTACTATTCGTACATGGCGTCGAGAGTGGTCTTGTGGCGGTCTGAGACGACCTTTCGCTTGATTTTCAATGAGGGAGTCATTTCGCCTGAATCGACCGTAAATTCGGTAGGTAAAATGGCGAAGCGCTTGATGGTTTCAAAACTGGCTAGTTTTAGGTTCAACTCATCGATAATTTTTTGTACTTTTGCGACGATTTTCGCGTGCTTGGTCAGTTCTGCGTAATCGCTAAAGAGAATTTGATGTTCGTTTGCGTATTGTACGACCTGCTCTTTATCGAGCGTGACCAACGCGGTTAGGTAGTTGCGTTGATCGCCGTGAACGACGAACTGATTGATGAATTTGAAACTCTTTGCGAGGTTTTCAATTTTCTGAGGGGCGATGTTTTTTCCACCACTTGTGATGATCAGATCTTTCTTACGATCAGTGATTTTTAGAAACCCTTCGTAGTCGATGTGACCGATATCGCCTGTGTGAAACCACCCATCGGTCATGACTGCAGCCGTTTCTTCTTGGTTTTTGTAATAGCCTTGAAAGACTTTTCTAGACTTAATCAAAATCTCGCCGTCTTCTGCAATCTTGATGGCAACTTCAGGTAGCGGTCTTCCTACCGTGCCAAACCTGATTTCAC
Source organism: Oligoflexia bacterium (assembly GCA_903895855.1). Taxonomy (GTDB): domain Bacteria; phylum Bdellovibrionota; class UBA1018; order UBA1018; family UBA1018; genus CAITVN01. The sequence goes on from CAITVN010000189.1 coordinate 54,034, forward strand.
TAGGTGTCATCACGGTCACCGGGGCCGCGGTTTCAGTTAATCCGTACCCTTCTAAAATATTGATGCCGGCGATTTGAAAGAATGCGCCAATTTCAGCCGGTAAGGGTGCTCCTCCGCAGATCGAGTGGCGCAAATTGCCGCCGAAACGGTCGCGAATTCTGCTGAAGACAAGTTTGTCGAATAGCGCATACTCTATGCGGGTTTTGAGGCTTAATTTTCTTGGCTCGCCGCCTGCCTTAGCTTTCTGGTTTTCTTCGACGTATTTCTTGCCGACTCGCAGGGCTTTCTCGAAAAGGTCGGCCTTCCACTCGGGACCGCTATGAGTCGTTGTGTGTACGCGGTTGAAGGCTTTTTCGAAAACTCGTGGTACGGCAAAAATGAGGGTTGGTTTAATTTCGGTCAAATTGTGACTGAGGGTATCGAAATTGACTGCGTAGCATTCTTGCCAGCCGAACACATAAGTGGCGATCGACTCGAGCTTTCCGATGATGTGAGAAAACGGTAAGAAGGTCACGAGCACTTCTTTTTCTGGTCTGATCAGCGTGCCGAGAAGTTTCACGCAGTCTTCAAGAACGCTCATGACGTTGTCGTGGCTGAGCATGACCCCCTTGGGTATACCTGTGGTGCCAGAAGTGTAACAGATCGTTGCTGTTTCGTGCGAAGTCGTTTTCTTGGTCAACTCATCGATGCGGTTGGGTTCGTGGCTTTTGTGGCGTCTGCCTAGTTCACCAAGTGACTGCCACGAAATGACTTCTGATAGACCAGACGCCTGCCCCATGGCGCCGGGTTCGAAGACGATGATGTGTTTCAGGAATTTCAGTTCGGCTCGTTTTTCTAAAATTTTACTCAGTTGTTTCGAGTCTTCTACAAAAAGGGCCACTGATTCTGAATGATTGAGAATAAAGGCAGCGTCGTCAGCGGTATTCGACGCATAAATAGGTACGGTGATGCCTCGTACACTAAGAATTGCCATGTCGGCTTGGGGCCACTCAATTCGAGTGTTTGAAAAAATCGCAACTTTTGCGCCTTCTTCTATACCCAGGCTCAATAACCCGTGAGCAGCAATGCGCATTTGAAAATCAAAATCTTTGAAAGAAAGCTGATTCCACTCTCCGGTAGGAAGCTTGGTTCGAAATCCAAGAACATCAGGAGTCGTTTGGACGCGTTTTTGAAACGTCCCGGTAATGGTACTTTCTAAAATGAAGGGCATAGTACTTCGGAGAATGACTCAAAGTCTGTTGAATTTCCAGCATTTTTAGTCGCCTCGAAATTCATGATCGTGACAAGTGAGCGTTTCGCCATCACACATGTCGGCAGCGGCGATCTCTTTTGGCTCAGAAAGTTGGTCAACGCTGGGCGCAATATTACTCCACCGAATTTTTAGGATTTTTGAAGCTGTATAAAGTGTGTATCTGAGTTTTTGGTAAGTGACAGCGTCGTATTGAGGGCGCCACTTGACGGTGAGAAGACCACTGGTTGAATTGGGTTCAGCTGGGTCGATGACCTCGCCATAGGTTGTTTTTTGGGTAGCAGGAAATTTCAGCGTTGCCAGGTAAGAAACTGATGAGCTTGAATAGAGGTTGGGGTCATAGAACTGAGACGACCTCGAAATCGGAAAAATCACAAATAGGCTATCGCATTTGGCTTCGCCCGTTGTGCATTTGCCGACGTCGGTGGTTTCTGTCCAGCCCCCAAGGTTTTTGAAAATCGTATCGTATTGTTCCATGAACGTTGAAGTGGTTGTGTAGAGGGTCGCTTCTGATTTCCAGAGCCAATGGTTGTCGGTGTTGTAACCACGGTACCTCATTGACTTGAGATTCGAAACGTCAGCTGAGAAGGCCGCGCTCAGTGACTCTCTCAGTGAGTTTGATACCCACGCGTAGACGGGCTCGCTGATGCTGCCAGTTCGGGTGCCCCATTCGATTTGATTCCATGGCGTCGAAACGTTTGACCACTTGCCGGTGAAATAGCCCGCGTGTCCAACGACGGGGTCAGCGACGATCTGTGGGTGAGCGATGAGTTCGCCTGCGTTTAGTTCGATCGCCGGTCCGGTGATGAGGTTGTCGGCTAAAGCGGTCACGCTCCACGGGTCAGTGTAGCCCGCTTGAACCATTTTATTTCTTAAGGCTTCGCCTATTTTTCTCAAATGTCCGAATCCATAAACGTGAGAGCAAAGTTCACCGTCAATGAACCATTGTTGATTGCTCGAATAATAGTGGCCTTCTGGGTGCAAGGTCACCAACTGTACTTTAGTAATTTTGAAATGGTTTGAGGGTGCTACATATTCTGGTGCTCGATCTAAGAGTTGGCTTTCGGGTAATCCACAAGTTTCTTGTTCTTCGCAAATCCCGTTGCCGTTGCTTGGAGTGAGTTCGGTCAGTTCATTCAGAGTCCAGGCGTAGACCCCTTGCATGTCCGTCTTTGCATTTCCGTTTGGGTGGCCAGTGAATGGCATGACATGAGCGCCCCACGGCCCAAGCGACACTTTGATTTGCTTTGCGTTTGAGTTAGTCAAAAGCAAGTGATCATTACCGACGGTGTAGTTGAACGGTAAGTTTAGCGTCATGCCCGTTTCGTCGCACACGGTTGATTGCGATAGAGTTGCGGTATTTTTGCTGCAAGAAGAGATCGATAAAAAAGTTAGAATCGCGGTTAGGCCGATGCCGAGAGAGAAAAGAAGAGGCAGTGGGGCTCGTCGTCGAAGGGTGGCCGGGCGCTTGAAATCGTTCTCTAGTGTGTTCACGGTTTAACTTATCGGAAAAATCAGGCTAAAGCTTTAACCGAGGTTTTTGAAAAATGTGAATGAATTCATAGTCGTGGGTTGTGTGCTCTTTGAAACTATGAAATCATCACTGCAAGTCGATGCCTATTTTTAAAACTTTACCCAGCCTATTCAAAAGGCCCGCGTTTTCGGCCCTTTGTTGTCAGATACTGGCGGTCGCTGCGATTGCTGCCTTCGGCATTTTTAATAATCGAATTTTGATTCAGTTCGTGCACCTCAATTTGTCGATGACAGGGGTATCGGTCATCGGTGGCTTGCTTGCTGCCGTATTTGGGTACCTCTTGGGATTGACCCGTTGGTGGTGGATAGCCATCAATTTTGCTTTTCTGCCCTTAGTTACTTTGGGTACGGGGGTTGGCATTTCACGGTGGGTATTTTTCGGTGGATTTGCTTTGTTGCTTGCCTTGAATTGGAATAGTTTTCGTGACCGTGTACCGCTGTATTTGACGAGTGATCGAGGGTACGAAGCTCTTCATGGGTTTTTGTCTACACTTTCTGCAGGTGATTTTCGTTTCATTGACCTGGGCTGCGGATTTTCAGGGGCACTTAGCTATTTGTCTCGTCGTTTTATCGACGCGAGGTTTGAGGGAGTCGAGACTGCCCCAATGGTGTTTCTCGTCTCTTGGTTTCGTTCATTGATGGGAAAATTCAAGGTGCGTTACTGCGATATCTGGAAAACCGATTTGTCTCAGTATGATGTGGTTTACTGTTTTTTGTCGCCGGTGCCGATGCCTGAACTCTGGATAAAAGCTCAGCGTGAAATGACCCGCGGAAGCCACTTGGTGAGCAATACCTTTGTGATTCCGGGGGTAAAGCCCGATCGTGTGATTGAGCTCAATGATTGGCGAAAAAGTTCGATTTACGTTTATAAGATTGGGTAATTGGCGGTGGTTTTCGGGCGCATTTTTGTGTATGAACTCGTAAACTATGAGCTTAGATAAAACCCCTGCACTGAAATCATTTCTTTCAACCTACATTGCTGATGCCGACCAAGAGCAAGATGCCGAGACTTTTGCGCGTTTTTTGTCGACGTCGTCTGGCGCGCAAGCCGCGCAGGTAGTTGCCGAACTCAAGCGAGCGATTGACTCTAGCGCTTGGTCGATTGAAGACTTGGGTGTGATCTCAAACCGTTGGTTTGGTGATGCTGACGAAGCTAAGGCTTGGTTAAGCGATGTCGCGAGTGCGTTGTCTTCGGGCGGCGATTCGGCAAATGCTGGCGGTGCGGTTGTCGTGAAAGACAGCAATGGCGCCGTGTTGAGCGAAGGCGATTCTGTCATGGTGATCAAAGACCTTAAAGTCAAAGGTGGATCTAGTGATTTGAAGCGCGGCACTTTGGTGAAGAAAATTCATCTCATCGATGACGCCGAGAACGTCGAGTGCCGAGTCGATGGCAGCACTCTGGTTTTGAAGACTTGTTTCTTGAAGAAAGCGTAAATCCGCGTTTTGGCTTTGCTCGGGCAAGTACCTGCCAGATCTAGAGGTTGGTGAAACAATCTCCGCAGACACCTGTATTACTTTTCGATTTCTAACTGATTAAGAAACTAACCTATTCTTTAGGCACGCCTTTCTTGGCTCGCCCGCATCGCGGCTTCGTCGCGAACGCCTCACGCTTGCGGGAGGCCCGCAGAATAGGTTAGTTCACAGCGCCTAAGTAAAAACCAATGAGAGCCATGATGGTTGAGTTCTTTGTGTCGCCACTCGTATTACGAAAACTTCTCGAATAAGTGCCGTCGACGAACCAACGTTGAATACTGACTCGCCCGCCGGTTCTCCAGCCGTATTCGTTTGAAATGTCATGCGATGTGAAAAAATTAGCGTAAGTTCCGGCCGATAAACTCACTTCTCTAGTGAAGTAATACCGCAAGACCGAGGGCACCAGAATCGAATTGATCGGAGCTCCGGGTACGAGGGTGTTTAAAAAAAGACCGCCACTTTCTAGCATCAAGTGGTCAATCATGTGTACGCCCATGAGTAGACCTCCGCCCAATGTGACAGCACTCGCGGTTGAGTCGCGATTTACATTGCCGACGACCGAGAAAGACATCCAGGCTCGAGCCGATTGCGATGTGAGAAGTGCGAGTGTCGACAGTACCAAGAAACTTTTGCGAAAATTCATTTCAATGCCCTCGAGTTCAAGTCTACGCGCACTCGGGCAGGTAGTCTAATGGGTGAGGGTAGGTAGAAAGGGGTAGGCAAAAAAGGGTCAGTCAGGTTGCCCATGCGGGGATACGTCGTTTGTTTCGCATCGGCAAAATTTCTAAAATTTGTCTGAATTTGGCTGAATTCACTCTTTTAGTTTGACCGTTTTTTTATAACTAAGGTTTTAGTTGATAGTAACTAAAACTTTAGTTGCATTCTTACTTAAGAAAAAGTGAGGGTTGAAATGTCAAAATTACTGACTGATGTCGAACTGGAGTTGATGAATATTTTGTGGAAGCTCGGAGAAGGAAGCGTGCACGACGTTCTTGCGCTCATGAGTGCTGACCGCAAGCTTGCCTACACGTCGGTCTCAACGATGCTTAGAATTCTTGAACAGAAAAAAGTCTTAGTCTCGAGAAAAGAGGGGCGTGGGCACCTTTACTCACCGCTACTGACGAAGCAGAGTTACGAATCGACCAGCCTTCACCATTTGGTAGAGAATGTTTTTGATGGCACGCCCGCGACTTTGGTGAAGCGATTACTCGATTCTGAAAAGTTATCTAACGATGAGTTGAAATCAATCAAGGCGCTTTTCACAGAGCGACTCCAGAAAAACTCATGAAGGGGTGAGAAATGAAAAGCTATCTCGAAATCAATCTGCTTATTCTGGTGTCGTTCGGCATTTTCACCGGCCTGCGTGGGCTCATTGGCAGCGGTTTTTCTGCGAGGTTTTGGCTTCGGTTTGGGCAAAGTCTTTTGGCCTCTTGCCTCGTTCTATTCATGGGTGTGAGTGGATTGCCCAAGTCTGGGCGCTTTCAACCGATCAACCACAGTTGGTCGAACTTTGAAGGCATGAGTCGCGTGAATGAGGCACTGATCTCGGGGCAAAAAACAATTCAGACTCAAGGGCTCGTGTTTGATGGGGGTTTTTTTCGGTACTTTTCAGGTTCGACGTTCTCGTGGGTTCTTGTTGTGATTTTCAGCGTGATCATCGCCGGGTTGCAGCTTCGGAGACGACGCCCCAGTTCTCAGTCATCTCGGCTGGTCGCCTCAATTCGCTTTTCACTATACCTGGCTTCCTCGAATTCAACGGCCTGACGCCTAATTCCATCTTAAAATATCGATTAAGAACGAAAGTCTCAGTTTCGAAACGAAACGGGCAGTTGCGCACGCACATAAGAAAAAACCCGCTTGATTTCGCGGGTTTCTCTTAAAAAAAACTTCACCAATGCACTATAAAAATGGCGGAGAGGGAGGGATTTGAACCCTCGGAACCATTTCTGGTTCACACGCTTTCGAGTGGATTAAGCCTATTTTTAGGCTTTTTTTCAACCGATTGATTTATCAGTAGTTCTTTAACAATAACGAAAACATGAGTTCATCTGGGTGGGTTATCTAAAGTCAGTTAGTGTCGGCGAATATCAATGAGTTTCGTTTATGTTTCCGCCTAAATTCCGCCCAACTTTTTCAGAAGAAGAATCAAGCGGCAAGCGCGTCGTCTGGCTTATCGGGTTTGATGACTACTGACAACCCGAGCACGAGCGATGCTTTCAATAAGAAGTCCATACTCACTTGGCTGACTTGACCGGCTTCCATTCTAGCGATGGCTGGCTGCTTGCTGCCGATCAGTTTTGCAACGTCAGCTTGAGAGAGCCCCTTTTTTAAGCGAGTGGCCTTAAGGCGCAGAATCAGGCGTTTCTTTTGACGAATGAGCATCATTTCAATGTCAGAAAGCCCGAGCGATTTGCCCAGTTCTTTAGCCGTGCTAAAGCGAATGAGTTCTTTTTTCATAATCCAATTCTCCTAATGCGTTCTCTGATTAAGTCGGCCGCAGGGTCATCGAATAGGGCGAATACATCTTCGATGATGTCTCTCGGGGCATCTTGAAGTTCGCGCCTGGGCTGTTTTAGAATGACTATCTCCATAATCCCTAATTTCAGAATATAACAGTATTGGTATATATGTCGAATCAAGAGTTTGGCTGGGGGAAATGGGCACCATGAGTGAAGGTTTCTACGAAATCACTCTTTGAAAATTTGCATAACGAACCCTCTTCCCCTAGATTTGTGAGTAATGAGTCTGAATGATATTTTGCGATTATTCGTCGGGGTAACCAATGCCGACTTAGAAGCTTTAATTGCGCAGGAGATGCGCCTAGGAGCCACTTTTGAACGATTAGTTGCCCCCCCATTGCCCAGCCTAAAGTTCCACTACTTTATTCAATTTGTTAATCGCCAAGCTGAGCCTCAAATTATAGCGGGGTTAGGCAGTGACTTTAATGAGAAGAAAGCTTACCGAAAAGCGGTCTTTGAGTACTTTGAGAGAAAAATGTTTTTTGAGGTAGGGGGTAAACATGGCTTTATTTCAACCAACGGGATAGCTGCCCACCGATATAAAAGTCTTGCTGAACGGGCCGCTCGGTTTGAGCTGAATGAGCGAGATTCATTTTTGAGACATTGGTATTCGAGTTGTCCATTCCTAAAGCTTGAACCTACTCTGGATTCAAGAGTCGCCGAAATAGTCCAGGATTTATCGGCCAAGGGCTGGAGCGTCTTATTTCGAAAGACCTATTTGGGCCTAGCTTCAACGACTTTGGCATTTATCGTAAATGATAAAACTCAGGGATTTGCTCTAGGGCTTTCATCAGGAAGGGGAGAAAAATTTGATTCGGAAAAGGCATTGATGGAAGCGATCGTAAACCTTTTTTTCGGTCATGAAGGTAAGTCCGACGGTGATCTACTGAAGGATTTAGAAACTGATGGGGTTGATTCACTAGTGGGGCATCGCACCTATTGGCTTTTAAAGCATCAAATTCCGTCTTGGATATTAAATGAAGGCCTGGGCGATCAAACAGCGAACAAGAGGGGTGACGCATTTCACCCAGCCGAAATTGAAAAAACAGAGTCCGTTTTTGAGTTGTCAACGAATCCAATTCCAGTGATAGCAGTGAAATCGGCCAATTTGCTCGATCTTCCCATCGGAGTCGATTTAGAGCGAAACTTCGAAATTATGGCCCGCAATGGTTTAAAGTTGTGCCCCAACCCGCCACTTCCACACCCCATTCCATAGGCGCACTCATCGCCTTTGGTGTATTTAGTCCGCTTTCAAAAATTCACTTTTAATTGTGATTACTGCCCTTGACAAAATGACGCACTTGGTCTACTTAACCGTCCTTACCGTCAACCTTTCTAATTTGGAGGTCTCATGAAGAAAATTGTAGTTGGAATAGTGCTACTGATGGCGGCTATAACTGAATTGATGATGTCGAAAGCATTTAAGGTCAAAGTATTAAAAGATGGCACCACCATTGCTGGCGAAGGCTCAGGTGGGTCATCCACATGTGGCGTTGTCAAAGGCAGATCTAAGAAATCCTAAACCCCATTTTGGAGCACACCCATGAAAATCAGAGGGCATTGGCTGAACCGATTCCTAATGCAACTGACATTTGTGGGCGCCATAAGTCATATGCAAACATCTTCCCATAGCGTTATGGCAAATGATTCGACCGCTCATCTAAGGGTTGAGATCAGTCCGTCTCTGCCACTTGATCCATTAGCGATACAAACGATGGCAGATTACGATTTGACCTTGTGCCTCTATCGGACTTGGTTTGAATATGATGAGGGACGAAAAGCCATGCCGGGAATTGTGAGCGCTTGGCAATTTGACGACGCCGGTGGTAAATATATTTTTACTATTGCTCCGCAAACCAAATGGTCTGATGGTTCGCCCCTTACTTCAGATCAGTTAATTTCAAACTTGAAACGTGCGGTCTACGTCAAGAAAGACAGTTTTGGCGGCGCCATTAGTGAAATTGTTGCAATTGAAAAAGCGAAAGTATTGTCATCTACTAAATTTGAACTACCAACACGAAATGGCAAGCCATCTGAGTCATTTTTTCAGAGAATGGGATCTATTTTCTTAGCGCCGATTCATCCTTCTGATTTTGACTCAAATTTCGCTATAAAAGGTAACCAACTATCTAGTGGCCCCTACAAAATTGAATCGATTACTCCCACCCAGCTTTCACTGGCAATAAACACCAATGACGGGCTAGCGCCAAAAGAACGGGTGTCAATCATTGCAATGAAGCGAGATTCAGTCACGCAACTGAATGATTTTATCTTGGGCAAGAGCTGGGCAAATATCTTGCAAACAGCAACCTTAATGCCATTGTCTCTTGCCACTCAAGTACAAGCAAAGAAGCTCCCGTATTGGACTCGTGGTATCGATCGGGTCTCTAGACTAAAGCCACTCGGGACAGGGGCAAAACTTGAGGAACGGCGACACTTTCTTGTAGAGTTCGGCAAGGTTTGGCGCACTCTTGATCTTGGTGTCCTCTCTTTTAATGCAAAACGTGCTCTCAGCTTGCAGCCACTAGGCTATCCATTATTCAATGAACTAGACTACGGCCGAGCAAGGGCAACGAATGGTAAATTGCTAAAATCTATAAAAATAGTAGTTCGTCATGGTCCTCAATTTGAGGTTCAACGCCCCTTAATCGAAAAAGCGGCTCAAGCCCTCGGAGTAAAAGTGCAGTGGGTGTCAGTTAAAACCTATGCCGAGAGCAGCGCCGCCGAAAAAGCCGATCCTGAAATTGGATTTAACCTGATTAGCTTTGGAGTAGCCGACCCTGAGCCGGCTACCTGGATGGGATTAGTGTTGGATGAAACTGGCTTCTTTTCAGATGTAGAGAAGCAAGATGTGATTGAGTTCAAGAAAATGGCCGCAATTGCAGATAAGGCAAAAGAGATCGCAGAGTTTAAGAAATTACTTGAAAAAATGGCCTATCGTGGCAGCTATTTGCCTCTCTTACATTTCTCTACATTATCTATTGGGCAGGTCGGGATCAATTTTAACGGGATAAAAGAACTCGATGAAACAGTGGATTATTCGAAACTTATCGTACGGTAATGCAGGTAAGTCTATCATGACCAAGGGTATATCCTTTGGTATTGTACTGTGGTGTTTAATCGAGATACCTACGCTGTTCTTATTAGTAGATTACCTAAATAAGCATGAGGCACAGATCACGGGCGGCCGTCGAGTCGCAGTACAATCCGTCCTGAAAGAACTCTTTGAACAAAGTGCAAGATTTGGCGATTCGGTTAATGCCCGGGGTGTCGTCACGCGATTTGGCTCAAGTTTTGGACTAGCCAGTCTTGGCGTTTGTGTGGCCGGTGCCGACATCAATCCATCGCCGGACAATGACCAGCGCTGCAATTTATCTCGAGTCAAAGGTGAATCGGTTACCGCTGTTTCGTTACCGTCAGGCCAAGTTGATTTACAGTTCAATTGGCATCCCCAAGCACAGTCAAATAGCATTTTTTTGATAGCACTTGTGACAAGTGTGCTACTGACCCTGGCCCTAGTAATGATCGTGGTCGTGGCCATTAGCAGATTTTTCTCAACAATCATTATTAATTTGAGTAACAAAATTACAAAGGCAGAAACCTCAGAATTGATCGATAGCCTCTCAGGTGAACTCATCGAAATAAAACCATTGGCGGTCGCAATAAACCAAATGAGGATTCAATTAGTCAAATCGGTTGAAGAAAATAGCCGACTCCAGCACCAAGCACAGCTTGGCGCATTAGCAGGCCAAGTGAGTCACGATATTCGTTCCCCACTTTCGGCGTTGGATGCAATGCTGGCGCGGCTTGATCAGCTGCCTGAAAACGATCGACTCATCATTCGAGGTGCTATAAATCGCATCAAGGACATCGCACAGAATCTACTTGAGCAAAATCGGCGGCTCGGACTTCAAAAGCACAATGCCAGTAGTACTTCACTTGGAGAGGCAACCGAGGCCACGACGGTTGCGCTTCTCTCAAGCGTAATCGACCCGCTGATCACCGAAAAACGCATGCAGTTTCGTTCGAAAATTGGCGTCGAAATAGACGCAAAAATTGATTCAACTTCGTATGGCCTTTTTGCAAGTATTCAACTGATTGAATTTAAGCGTCTCATTTCAAATCTCATTAACAACGCTGTTGAAGTACTGGGTGACAACGGATCAGTCTCGATCACTTTGAGGAGCGTGAACCAAGAAATCGAAATGACCGTGCGTGATAACGGCAAAGGCATCCCCCCCGAGATTCTTGCAAGGCTTGGCAATCGAGGCGAAACCCATGGCAAAGCCGGAGGGTCTGGCCTAGGCCTCTACCACGCACGAACGTCGGTTGAATCTTGGGGTGGTAAACTGAGAATCGAATCTGCTGTAGGCAAGGGCACGAGTGTGATTATTTCTCTGCCTCAAGCACAAGTACCAGGGTGGTTTGTTGCAGCTCTTAAGCTCAACCCCGGCTCTACAGTAGTGGTCCTCGATGACGACAACAGTATCCACCAAATTTGGCAGGGGCGTTTTGAGGCCCTTCAGATGTCTGACAAACAAATTTCATTGGTGCATCTTTCGACTCCAGATCAGTTACGTAGCTGGGTACGCGATAATGCTGCTCTTGCTCAGCATGCACTTTACTTGGCTGATTTTGAACTTTTGGGATTTAAAGAAACTGGATTAAGTCTTATCGAAGAGCTGACACTTGGCTCTCGAAGTATTCTTGTCACGAGTCGTTTTGAAGAACATCAAATCATGAAGGACTGCTTAAGACTCAGTGTGCGGATGATCCCTAAGGGTATGGCCGGTTTTGTGCCAATTTTAATCAACCAACCAACGGCGCTCGTTGATGCTATTCTCATTGATGATGACTCGTTAGTCCACCTGGTTTGGCAGATGGCGGCCACAGGTGCCGGCAAGAAGTTGGCGGCGTTTATTCATCCAGATTCATTTTTAGAAATCGCCGAGAGCTTCAATAAATCATCGCCAGTATATGTCGACGCTAGCTTGAGTCACGGTATCAAAGGCGAAGTCGTCGCAAAAAAGATTCATGACCTAGGCTTTAAAAGAGTTTACATCGCAACCGGATGGGCACCAGAGAAATTTCAAGAACTCTCGTTTCTAGCAGGGGTACTCGGAAAGGATGCACCGTTTTGATTGGATCTAATTTCGACGGATCCTAATGCACAAAACGGGCTTCAAAACGATCTATTTTGCCGACCCCCTTTTCACTCTAATTTTGGCTCTTCCAAGGAAAGGCACAAGAAGTACTTGATAGCGGCGGATCATTTTGACAAACGACATTATAAAGGTTTGAGATTTGGCAGGTATTCGGGCACTCAAAAATGTAAAGCCCTTCCTCAAGCAAACGTGATGGGCACATCGGAAACAAAGCGGCCAAAATTGGCAAATCTGCTTCGACCCCCATTTCGAGGGCAGACGACTGCGAAGTACACTCATAGTGATCCCGAATACCTGAGACAGCGGTGCGAGATTGTCGATTTGTATGAGAGTTCCGCCCAATTTCCGCCCAAGCCAGAAATCGGCGAAAAAAAGCATTTACGATTGGTGGCGAATTGAGTTGTAAGTAATTGATTTTATTTATAA
>CAITVN010000190.1 GCA_903895855.1 Oligoflexia bacterium
ATACGCCGAATTGCCGTCATGACCGCAACCATGGCAGAGCAAGATTTTCGAAACCCAGAAATTGCGCGGGTTTATGATCGCCTCGTTGATTTGGGTGAAGTGCCCATTAACCTTCATTTTTCAATGATTCACGTTTATCGATTTAATGGTGCCATCGAAAAAGCCACTGACCTGGCTTTAAAACTACACGCCGCGGCCCCGAACTACTTCGGCCTAGCCGACAGTCTATCGCTTCTCGCCGAAAGGTCAGAAAACCCGAGACTTCAAAGCCTCGCACTGAAGTTGAACAATAGCTAACAAACCAAAACCAAACACCAGGCTTACCCTTAACCCAAAACTGCAAAGGAGCCCCCTCATGAACGCCATTCGCCGAAAACTCAAGAACACGACTGCATCGATCAAACTCATTGAATCACTCTCTGAAGCCCTTGATGAAAAACGGTTTGACGTCGTCATCGCCGGAGCAAGCGCGCAACTCGACGACCCGCAATTAAGCGAAGACGAAAAGGCCCGCTTTCTCTTTTTCAAGGCTGTTGCCCAAGACATGTCAGGTGACCCGATTTCAGCCCTGCATTCATTTGTCGCACTTAAAAAGTTGGCTCCGGCTAATCCAGATTTTGAGCGCTCACTTCGCATTGTCATTCAAAGTTTGAATAACTCAGCGGCCACCTTATTCAACAAAGATCCTGAAACCCCAGCGCTTGAAGAGATCTACCAACTTTGCACCCAACACCATTACGCTGTTTGGAAGCTCACTGCGGCCACTTCGAGAATTCTAGCCAAGACCGGAAAACACGCTGAAGCCAAAGCGCGCATCATGGCGCTATTGCAGTTGTCTCCGAACGATGTAGATTATTTGCGTTCGGGTCTAGAGATAGCCACCCTTAACGATGACCAAAACTGGCTTCGCACTCTCGTGGCTCACGTTCAAGAATTGATCGAAAAACGGCCATACCACTTTGAGCTCATTGAATTGCTGCCCGAGTTCGAAGAAGGTCACTCGCCCACACAACGCTCGAGCTAACACTCAACCTTAAAAACCTAAGAAGGAGTTACTAGCAATGCCCAAAACTAAACGACCAGAAAGCCTCATGATTCAGGCGGTAAAAAACAACGACCTAAAAAAAGTAACCGCCTTACTCAAGCACACAACCAGTGTCAATGACACCGACAGAGATGGTCGAACTGCGCTTTGGTGGGCGATTCATCTAAAATCAGGAGAAATCTCTGAACTGCTAGTGGCAAACGGAGGCGAGCTCGAACGCAGTTGGTTGCAGATCGAGACTGGGCAAAACACGCTTGCAGAAGTGATAAAAAACAGAGGCGTCAGCGACTTAAATCGGTGCAAACTTTTTATACTGACCGGTGCCGGGATTTCGGCCGAGTCAGGTATACCCACCTTTCGATCGCCGAACGGCCTATGGAATCATCCTGACTCTCAACGAATCGCAACACACTCTCACTTCGTGAAAAGTCGAAAGTCAGTCATCAATCTTCACGTTAAACTGAAAAAATTAATGAAAGAGAAGGTTCCAAATCAAGCACACTTTGCCTTGGCGGCGCTTGAGCAACAGTGGCTCGGCGACTTGCTTGTCGTCACCCAAAATGTCGACAATTTGCATTTTAAAGCAGGTAGCCTCAAAGTGCCTAAACTTCACGGCTGTCTATCTGAAAAACGTTGTGAGGCCTGTGGCCGAGTTTCTCAGTGGACTACCGAAGACCTAGACAGCGCGCCCTGTTCGAAGTGCATGCGCTCGACACCTCATCGACCCAATACGGTACTTTTTGGCGAAGAATCGCACCAACACGAAATGGCACTGAGAGCCGCAGCCGAGTGCGAACTCTTCATTGCGATCGGCACTTCAGGAATGGTAGCACCCGCATTTAGTTTAGTCGGCCTCGCAAACAACGCACACAAAATCGAAATCAACACCGAAGAGACTGAGGTATCAGGACTCTTTGATGAGAAAATTCAAGGCCAGGCGCACATCGAAGTGCCAAAGCTCATGAAGTTGCTGGGGGTCAGGATTTAGACTGAGGGAGCGAACTATCAGAACAACAAAGGAGACAAGAGTATGAGGATCTCAGTGAAAGAGTTGAAAAAGCCAGAACAAGTTCTGTATGCATTTGCGCTTGGAGATGCGCTCAGCTACTACATGACATCTAAAAATCTTAACGACGATGAAATCACTGCACAATGGAGTGCTCTTGATCCCTTGGGTTTCTCAAATCGTACATTTTTACTATTTTCTACTTGGATTGGCTTGAAAGCAATAAGCAGAGAAATGATTTTTGAAAGTATCAGCGCTGAGAGGTTCAGGGTAGAACTCACAGAATACTCATGCAAGTTCCTTCATTCCTTTCAAAAAACCAGCAACTTTCGAGACGCCAGCTTAGACACCTGGGACGCCATCGAACAAATGCACAAGCATTTCCTAGCGCATTCGTCGTTTAGCAATTTTAAGTTAAAACCAAAAATAACCAGCACTGACCCCGCTAAAGATACGTCGGTTTGCTTGGCCCGAATCCTACCACTATTTGTCTATGGGCTTGATACAAAAATGCCTTCAGCCCTCGATTTTAAAAAATTCATCGACCTGACGCACATATCCCCCGATGCCTACCTATTTCTTGAAGACCTCAAAACCTACCTGACAAATGGTCGGTTTAAGCGGTCATTTCCTTGGCTTCGTGAGAGAATCCACCCAGACCTAGGTGTTGCCATTCAGTCTTTGAAAAACTCCCGTACCCCTCTTGAAGCCTTTCTCAAAAGCCAACGATCTGGCCTGCGAAACAAAAGCACAGGGGCACTCACCCTTGCTTTATGGGTCTGGAAGAATGGTTGGAGCGAGGAACTAGAGGAGCAGACGCTAGCGATGCCAAATCCACCATATGAACTTGAAACATGATTTCTTGCATTGGCATTCACTCCCCACTTGCAGTAACCTGTCACCATGAGTCTCGTTCAACAATTGCCCGAAGGGGCACTCGACATCATTGGCGATGTTCACGGCGAAATCGACGCGCTAAAATCTCTACTGAAGCATCTCGGTTATGACGAAGCCGGAATTCATAGCCAAAATCGCCGACTGGTTTTCGTCGGAGACCTCTGCGACCGGGGGCCTGATAGCCCTGCAGTGATCATGGCCGTGAAAACGATGGTTCAGGGTGGGCAGGGCTTCGCGATCATCGGTAATCATGAACTCAATTTACTGGCGAATGATGCCAAAGACGGCTCGGGCTGGTACTTCGAAGAACGAATACAAAAAGATACTCCCAACTATGCACCGATCAAACGAGTCGAAGCTAGTCAGAAGCAGCCGATCTCTGACTTTCTCGCTGGTCTACCCATTGCTCTCGAACGAGCCGATTTGCGAATCGTGCATGCCACCTGGCATGACGAGGCAATACAAACCGCTCGCGGTATTCCCTTAGGTGAAGTGAGTAATCGCTACCATGACTGGCGTTCACAAACTGACGCTCACCTTAAAACCAGTGGTCTACTCGCCAGGCACCATGAAGAAAAAAATCGTTGGAAAAATGAACTCGAACTAGAAAGCCACCCCATGCACTTTCTAGACGCCACTTCTGACTACGATGTTGCTAGTCAAATGGGTAATCCTCTGAAAATTTTAACCTCGGGCGTAGAGCGCAGGGCTCAGAAACCTTTTTATAGCAGCGGCAAATGGCGTTTTTCAGATCGCGTTAGCTGGTGGAATGAGTATCGAGAAAGAACCCCCGTTATTGTGGGTCACTATTGGCGAAGCACGGTGCCAATAGACCGACAAACCATCGGCAAAGGCGACGTCAACCTCTTTGAGGGCATTCACCCTCACGCTTGGCATGGAGTGCAGAAGAATGTCTTTTGCGTCGATTTTTCAGTGGGTGCTCGTTGGCGCGATCGAAAGAAAAACATAGACAGACACGATACTTTTAAGCTCGCGGCTATGCGCTGGCCCGAACGCGAACTCGTTTTTGATTCAGGAGAGCGGGTTGAGACGAGGTGAGGAATTTAGAAGCTCCCTAGAATGTTGAAGCAGGGCCGGGCTCAACGATCTAACGATTTAATGTAACCTTAAGCAGCTTGGGTTCCTTCACCCGAACCAGGCAACACGACTCCTGGCGAAGTAAACACAGTTGGCTTCGGAACTATTTCATGAAGAGTACTCAAGAGTGCGTGGCACACTGTAGCCACCCATTTTGAGGACTTCTCAAAGCTATCTTGATTTACGTTTGAACGAAAACACAAATAGCTCTTAGAGGAAATCGGCTTTCTATGACCGAAGGGCTCTTCCGCTTTCATGTGCAATAGTTTGTCGCGTACAACCCCAAACAGGTCAATCTCAACATCCTCTTTCATATTCAAAATACAATTCAGGAAAAATTTTGACGCCACTTCTGAAAAAGAGATTTCAAATACCAATGAGAAAACATCGTTTTGGAACCGCTGTTTTCCTGGCCACTTCACGTGAATATTAAGCTTTGTACTGCACGAAAAATTCCTAGCCGCGTATCCACTTTTTGATTTTTCACATTCACTGATCTCTAGTCTCAATTGTTCATTGGCTATCGCACTATTTTCTAAGAATTGTTCGAGATCAGCCTCAATTTTCTTGATGAACATCTTTGAGTCTTTTTCAAACAAAGATCGTGCCTCTTCTAAATTTGCAAATGTCTCGTTATAAGCTTCACTCACCTCTAGAATTTTCATGTCTCTAAACCATACCTTTCCAATATAGATCTATTCTATCACGCAGCTCAAGTTTCGGTCGAATGAGGCTGTGATAAAGTTCATTTCGATAGAACTGAACAAGTCCAAAAT
>CAITVN010000191.1 GCA_903895855.1 Oligoflexia bacterium
CCAATGGCAATGGGCGGCTTCGGGATGGGCCTCGGTGGAGGAATGAACAGCAACCCATTCATGATGCAACAGAACAATCAATTCGGCGGTGGCTTCGGCGCGATGGGCGCTGGTGGCATGGGCGCTGGTGGCATGGGTGCTGGTGGCATGGGTGCGTTGAACGCGAACGGCCAATTTATCATGATGCCCCAAGGCAACCCTCAACAAATGAGCCAATTTGGCGGACAATTCAACGGAGCATTCGTTAACTAGGTCAGCAAAAAGAATAGAACCTGAACATTTAAACCCCCGATCGGACTGAATAATCCGACCGGGGGTTCTCTTTTTTGTTTGACGTTTATAAAAATCCACGTTTACTTGTACACTACGTTGCACTTCACGTTTTTTAAGGGGGTGTTAGTATGGCAACTGGATTAGTAAAATGGTTTAACGACAGCAAGGGTTATGGCTTCCTTCAGGTAGACGGAACAGACAGAGATGTTTTTGTTCACTACTCGGCGATTCAAGGTGATGGTTTTAAAACCCTCGCTGAAGGTCAACGAGTTGATTTTGAATTGATTGAAGGCCCAAAAGGCCCTCAAGCTTCAAACGTCAGCAAAGCAAACAACTAAAAGTTTAGTCGTAAAATCTATAAAAGATGAAAGGCGGACAAACTCGAAAGAGCTTGTCCGTTTTTTGTTAGCACCTAACAATGCACCCGATAGTGTAGTCCAATCTCAAACGAGCCCGTCGAGATCATCACTTGATTGCCGCTCTTTTTCTGCGGATTGAATCCACCCGCCGCCGGATAACTCCAAGTCGAGTGGTTGTGCACAGTGTACCCCGCCTGAACTTGTGACCTGAATTTTTCAACGACGCTGGTATTCGAAGCAAATACTGCGGCCCCGAGACCGTAACCACAACGATTGATTGAATCGATGGCTTGTTCAAGGTCTTTCACGCCCACGATGGCAAGCCCCGGTGCGAGAAACTCTGATGAAAGAAAAACACTTTTCTTAAATAACTCTGGGCTTGCATCGGCATACCAGCAAATCGCAGGGCTCACGTAATTATTCGATCGTTCACCTTCTAGAATTTTTGCGCGCATCACGACCTCAGCGCCCTCTCGAGAAGCAATACCAACAAATTTGATAAACCGATCGACTGCCGTTTGATCAATGAGTGGCCCCATGAAAGCATTGGTCGAAGGGTGCCCAATTTCAAAGGCTTTCGATTTTTCGTGAAACTTTTTCACAAACCGCTCAATCAGATCTTGATGAACAAAAAGTCGGCTCGTGCTCAAGCAAGATTGCCCGGCTGAACTGTAAGCGCCCAGCAACATTTGATCGACACAGTAATCAAGATTCGGTTCTTGATCGCTCCAGATGAGGGCCGCATTCTTGGCGCCCATATTCAAGATAAGGCGCTTATAATGCTGGTGCACGACGTCTTGTTTGATGCGAGTACCCGTTTCGTTCGAGCCGACAAAGAAAATACCCTGAACCTCTTCGTGCAGGGTTAATCGCCTACCCACTTCTTTTTCGCCCACAATCAAATGCAAACGACCCAGCGGAAAATCACACTGTGACATCAGTTCAAATAGAGTTTGCAACGTCAAAACAGCTTTTTCTGATGATTTAAAAACCAACGCATTACCGGTGAGTGCCAACTGAGAAAGCGCCTGAGACGCGTAGAAAATCGGGTAACAAAACGAAAGTACGACAGCAAAAACACCGACGGGCTCAAATCCCACTCCGGTTAATTCGGCCTCACGTGTCTCAAATCGCTCAACACTCTGGGCTAGCCAATCGGCCGAGCGCTCCAACTCGGTCTCGATATCACCTGACATTCTTCCGAGCTCAGACTTCATGATTTCAACAAGTCTTGCACGATTCGGTTCTTCTTTGTTGCGCAAAATCTGACTTAGTCTAATCAGAGCTTTCTTTGACCCATTAGCACAGACTTCGCGGCTAAGTTTCTTAAGACTACCTTTTGCTTCGGCAACCGCATCGTCAACGGCATGATAAGAATACCGAATCACCCCCAAAGGTTCTTTCGCGTCGGTTGGCGACACTGCTTTCCATTCACCGTTCGCCTCCGGTAGGTCTACAAACTTGCCCGAGATACAATTGCCCCGAAAAATAGGTTGAGATAAATTATGCACAACAGGTCCTTTCAATGAGCCTTTGATAAAATAAGACTGTTTTTTCTACGTGACTGAGCAGCAATTTTTCATTTGGGCCGTGAATATTTCCAAGTGACTCACCCGGACCAAAAACAATGGTGTCAAAGCCTGCTTGCTGAAAATGAGCTGCCTCAGTCGAAACCGAAAGTTTTCCTACATTTTTTTCGAGGCCAACATCTCGAAGCGCCTGCAGACTATTTCTCATGAGTTCACTGTTTTGATCAGCTCCAAATGCCGGATTAAGACCCTCGCGGTGAACGGTCAAATTAACACGCGGAAACTTTGCACAAACCTTTTTTAATATTTCTTTCAGCTGTGACTCACACTCAATGGGGTCTTGCGTTGGTAAAAGTCGACAATCGAGAAGCAAATCAATGCCACTTTGCCTTTGGCTGAGTAATCCAAGACTCACTGTTGATGTATCGGGTGAAAACTCGCCCAACGAATCTTTCGTTAAACCTAATTTCCACTCTTCGATGCCCGAAAAAAGTTCTCGAAATAGTTTCGAAAAATCTTCAGGCAAAAATTTCACCCCTGAGTCACCCAGGCCACCAAGCTCTGCTCGAAAGGCTCGCTCAAAACCAGGGCCCTGTGCGCTAATGTATTCGCGAAAAAATCGCTTAAAGTCTTCTAATTGGTGAGCCGTCATGAAAAACTCGGCTCGGGCCGCATCCGGTACCTTATTCAGTGAGTCACCACCTTCAAATTTGACGAAACGCAATTCAAACCCGCACTCTTCAGCATAGAAGAAGAAATCGAAAAGCTGCGAAATCGCATTTCGGCCACCGGCTGGATTGGCTCCATGACTCGATAA
The DNA here is from genome assembly GCA_903895855.1 of Oligoflexia bacterium. Classification (GTDB taxonomy): domain Bacteria; phylum Bdellovibrionota; class UBA1018; order UBA1018; family UBA1018; genus CAITVN01. Next base: position 2,979 of record CAITVN010000191.1, read on the forward strand.
ACCCTGACTGTACATTACCACTCGTCGATTAAAGCCGCGAGCATCTCTCTCAATCTGCTGAATGCCTGCTGTAATTCTAAGTGCCAACATGGCCTTATGGCCATCAATGAGCATCAAATTTGAAGGCTCGCCAACCACCACAGATTGAGGATTGAGTGTCATCGCCTTAATCAAGTACCGAGCACCGAACATTCCGAGTTCGTCGCCACAGGTGCCAACGAGATAGACCGGTTGCTTAAAATGCCTCTCTCTGAGTCGGTCGATGGCAAAAAGCTTACAGAGAAAATCAACTTTCGAATCAGCAGCGCCCAACCCATAGAGCGAACCCGACTTCACTTCGGCCGAAAAAGGGTTTCCGGCACTCTCGGTCCAATCTGCATGACAACCGGTTGGAACCGTATCGAGATGTGAGCACAATAGGAGCCCTTTTTTGGTTTTACGATCGACCAACTGGTCACCAAGAATTCCGATTGCATTGAATTGCCTTTTTGAAACATCTTCAAGCGAGTGCATCACCAACTGTAACTGGGTCTTCAACCCGCAATCTTTCATCAGATCGACCACATAATTGGCTATTTCTTCGTTGCCACTGGCTGTCACTGAGTTCATACGCACGAGCCGTTTGGCCTCTTCGAGTAAATTATTCATTTGGCCCTATCATCTGCGGTTTTAACCGAGCTTTCAAATGTAAAATCTCAGTTGAATCCAAACAGCCTTCGTGTCAGCCTAAGTTGTGTTTCTCACTCTGCTGGTATCATTTTCACTTTCATTGCTCATTTCGGCGGCAAACAGTGCCCCAGACTGGGGCCTCTGGGCAGAAGCCAGGCAATTGCAAGAGGCGGGTAAACCCAAAGAAGCTCTTCAGGTACTGTTGGCTCACCCAACCTCTGATTGTTCTTTTTTCTACAATGCCGGAACGCTTTGGCTCGAAACTTCACCTGAACCCTTAGCGTCAGGTACAGCACTCGCCTACTTAGACAGAGCAAAGCAGTGTTTTCCTGGCGATACCGAGGTTTTTCACAATTGGCACGTGGCTAAGTCCCGATTCGAAAAACAGATGGGTGTCGATAACTACGACCTTTCTTCAACTCCATTTGAAAACCTCGTTGGGTCTATTCCCATCGATGAAATCAGAGGGGTCACTGGGCTTGTTCTCGTGCTTTTGGTTGGATTTCTCTACCGTTTTTACCGATCGAGTCGATCATTACGGGGGCTGTTCTTGAGAAAAGAGATCATTCCCATTGAGCTGGCTCTGCTGATCACGCTGTCAGTACTCGTTGCCAATCGATTTGCCACTAAAAACCCCTCAGCGATGGTGCTAGAGCCCGCTACCATTCGATCTGGCCCAGGAAACAGCTATGTTGAGCTAAAGAAAATCAATCCTGGCTTTAAACTGAGAACCACAGGTGAGAGACACACGGTAACCGAGGGTGAAACCGAGGTTTGGATTCAAGTTCGGTACACAAAAGAAGACCTTGGTTGGACAATTGAGAAATCTTTGTTAGGAAAGTAGACATGAAGCCGTCGAAACTATCGCTAATTCTTCAAGTTTTTTTGGTCTCCTCACTCCTGATCGGAGTGTCAAAGACCCTCACGGGTTGTGCAGGCAAAAAAATCGATGAAAATGACCCTGCCTCTCTTATGACCGAAGCAGAAGACGAGATCAAATCTGAACACTACTTACTGGCAATTGAAAAACTCAGACTGATTAAGAATAAATTTCCGTACTCAAAGCATTCGGCACTAGCCCAACTTCGGGTGGCCGACGTTTATTACCTACAAGAGTCTTACGGCGAAGCCGCAGCCAGTTATGAGACCTTTCGTGATCTCCATCCGAAACACGAAAAAACCGCCTATGCTATGTTTCGTGTAGGCAAGAGCTATTTCAACGACATTCCAAGCAATGTTTCTCGTGACCTCTCTTCAGCACAAAAAGCCCTCGATTCTTTTCAAGATTTCTTGCGACGTTTTCCAACGGCCCCTGAGGCTGCTGAAAGTCGAAATCTAGTGACATCGATTCGCAATTCATTAGCTGAGCGCGAACTTTACATTGGTAATTTCTACTTCAGAGACAATCAGTGGGTTTCTGCCAGAGGCCGATTTGAAAAAGTTTTGGCGTTCTATTCAGATACCACTTCAGCAACTGACGCGAAGAAAAATTTGGAACTGGCAAAGCTGAATCAGGCAAAAGAAGAGTCACAGAAAGAGGCTTCGGGCAAGGATTCTAAGGAAACCAAGCAATGACCGGAAACCAAACCTCTCAGATTAATGAAGGTTTTGAGAGGCAAGCTCATGACCTCATCAATAGAAAGGAATTTGATCAGGCTGAGACGCTGTTGAATTCGGTTCTGAAACGTGAGCCTGATAGCGCTGACGCTTACTATTTTTTGGGAGTTTCGGCGTTTCTTCAAGGCAATATCGGAACCTCTATCGAACACCTGAGACACGCCATTGAATTAGACGCTCATCACACCGATGCATCGATTTGCCTTTCGGTTCTCTACAGTGACATTGGCAAGTATCCAGAGGCAAAACGGGCATTCGACCAAGCGAACCAGTCTGTCGTGCATAAACGCGTTGGCGATGACTCTGAAATTGACCGAAAATTTGCGATCAAACACCTTGAACTGGCTGACTTGTATTTTCGATGTCGTCGCTATGATGAAGCGATTGAAGAGTATTCAAAAGCTGCCGTTCTGAACCCCAAAGACTTAGAAATTCGTATTCGGCATGCCAAGGCTGTTGCTAAGAAAGGCTTTCTGTCGAGAGCCGTTCAAGAGTTGCAAATGCTCAAGAATGAAAATCCCGAATACGCGCCTGCGCGAATTCAACTGGGCTTGCTACACTATTCTCAAGGTAATTTGTTAGATGCTGAGCTCGAGTGGGAAAACGTCTTGCACATTGATCCCGTCAATCGTGAGGCACTTTCTTACTTAGAAATGGCTAAACAAAATCGGCTCGGCTCGAATACGAACCAATGATCACCTATTGAACAGGTGCCGGGTAAAGGTAGTCAAGACATTGGGTTAGTAGCTGATTCAAGTTTGCTGAGCCCGTTAGCTCACGTTTTCCAATCCAAGTAAGTAGCGCTTGGCCGACCTCTCGTGGCTGCTTGGGTGTTGCGCCGTCGCACTTATTTTCAGGCAAATCGAAAAACCAAGTTTTCCCAAAACTCATGAGCCGCACATTTTGAGAGTCGTGCGTTGCCGGGCCAGATTGTTCAAATCCACCACCACAGGTGGCCATGCGACAAAATCCATCGCACCGAAAGACAAGGCCGGGCTGTACCAGTATTTGTGCTTTTAAGCGTGTGTTCCAGAGTTTTTCATCAATTAATGGCCCACAGGCCTTCGGAACCATTTTGCCTTCAAAGGGCTTAAGGGCACTTTTTATGCAATCATTCTGATAACTCGACAAATCATGCCAACCGCCAACAGACCGAATAAACCTAGCTGCATCTTCGGGGTAAGGCCCTGGACATTGATCAATCACTGAAAGGTATTTCAGGCTCAATTCCTTAATCACTGCCGCGACCTTCTTAAACTCTACTTCTATAGCAGACCTACTCGCCGTAGCTAGAAGACGGTGGGTGGCTATTTCAATTAAACCATCGCGCAACCCCTTGAAGGCGGCGGCCATTTTCTGCCTTGGTGAACGAGCCGACGCAAACACCCCGCTACGCAGGTACATAATACCAACTTGAGAATCAGAAACTTGTTTAATTGCAGCACAGCTTTGCTTATCGCTAGGACACGGACACTTTTCAGTGCAAATCCAAACCGGTGACCTACTGAGGGCATCAAAAAGACGCAACTCACTTGGTCTGTCAATCTCGGGTGGCAGCCCTAGCGATTTTCGAATCGGAACACCAGCCGTCTTGATCAGGTGAATGAACCCTTGTTTGGCGAACTCTATGGCAATGGCTTCTTGAATCAGGGGTTTTCGATATTTCTGATCTAGTTTCAATTCTGAAAATTGCCCGGCCACCAGAGTCTCGTAATCAGTGAAGGCTGAGTCTTCGGTCTGAACTTCGGCACAACTATCGTCGCTAACAAAGAGCCGGACAACACTGAATGCTATCATCAGCGCACTGAGTAATTTACGGGGCCTTTTAATTCTACGCTTGAAGACTTCGAACATTGGTTGCTGGCGAAAGTGATCTAGTTGAAACGACAACCGTTCCGTGCTTGCCATCGTCAAGACGCCGTTGGTTTTCGATGGTCAGCAAGTGGGTGCGCAGTTCTTTGAACATCGGATGTTTTATCGAATATTCATTTTCTTGTAGAACGACTTGTCTCGCCCAACCTTCATTCAAGTTAATGACCAGCGGTGCTTTCATATTCGCCGTCATTTCCATCACGTTCACCGGAATAGTCAGAATGTTATAGACGGCGGCCTTTGAAACATTGGCTAGCTTCAAGTCTCGTAACTCAGATGCAGAAAGCCTTACGATATAATCTGTTTTGAAAACTCTCGGTTCAATCACCGGAAACGCGACTTGCGGTTGCTGCAGGCTTTGCAGCCAAAGAATCAGCGTTTCATCGCCCGGGTCAATTAAACAATATTCAGTTAACTCTTGAAACCCCAGGAGACCCAATGGAAACCGAATGATGTCTTCAGTCTTCACTGTGATTTCACCAAAACGTCCTGTCTTAATGATCACTTCTTTCACGGTTAACGCACTCCCTCTGTTTTGATTTCTCACGTCTATGAGAAAATGAAAACTAAAAGATTAGGATTTTAACGCTTTCGAAACCTGAGCAGATATATCGGGAATTGAATTCACCGACTCCTTGTTCTGGTCTTGAATGGCGTGATAAACTTCTTCTCGGTGAATTTTGGTTTCTTTGGGCGCTTGTATGCCCAAACGTACCTGCTTGCCTTTAATCTGTACGACCACAATTTTAATGTGATCGTCTATTGCAATGCTCTCACCCAATTTCCGGGTCAATACTAACATAAGATCTCCATCTCTTACTTATGGAAAAAACTTCTATTCGAATGCGTTATCAGTTGCAACCATTTCATTTTAAAAACTCCAAAAGAGTTGGTTGAATGAGCTTTTTTGAGGTTTCAAGCGCGCTTCGAAAGACCGTTTCTTCTTTTGCCAGGTCAGACACCACTTGCGACATGTCGGCGTCTTCTAGAGCTGAACTCAGTTGTGCGTTGGTTACATTGTGCCTTTCTAATGCTTGTGATGTGCTTTGAAGCCCCTGAAGTCTTGAGCCAATCTTAGCCCTCATGGCCGTCAATCGACCATGCATAGTGTCAAGTCGATCGAGCCGATCTCGAATCGTGTCAAGATCACCTGTCAGAAGACCAATGCGAAGATTTTGGAGTTCTTTGAAAATATTGATGTTTTCAGGCCCACTCTCTTGATCGACCATTAGTTCACGCGCTGAGGCCGGAACCCTAGCCGGATCAACCGTCTCAGACTTACTCTTGAGCTCTCGACCGTCATTACTGTGCTTAGGTTCAGAATTAAACGCCTCTAGGCCAGGAACATTCATCGAGATGAAGACGTCGCGCCCAACTTCAACCAGCGACTGCCCTCCGTCGCCTTGATAATTGCCATTAATATCAACAGGGGCCCTATCTGTCTTATAACCCCCAAAAAGATAACGCTCACCGACACGCCTGTTCGCCGTGGCGACCGATTGCTGAAAAAGTTGTTTTACTTCTTCTGCCACACCCAAACGAGTGTCTTCATTCGAGCTAGCACCGCTTGATTGGCCAATCGCAATTTCTTTTGCGCGCATAGCAATATCAGCCAGCTCGCCCAATGCCAACTCTGAGTTACTCAAGAACGTTTCAGCAAGTCTCGCATTCATTTGATATTGATCATTGTTCACTTTATCTGTCCTCATTTCGAGTACCTTCGCCGAACTCACTGGATCTTGCGAGGGGGTGTTCAACTTCTTCAGCGTTGAGTGCTGTTGCTGAAGTGACTCCATTCTCGTTTTGCTACGATTGATGTTATTTCTAACCGCCTCGTAGTTGCTTGATTCAGTTACTCTCATACTATTTTTTCACTTACCTCATGTTGAGAACGGTTTTTAGTAAATCATCGGCAACCTGTATCACCTTGGCTGAAGCATCGAACGAATGCTGAAACTGCATCAAATTAGTTGTTTCTTCATCGATTGAAACACCAGAAACCTGGTCTCTCATTTTATTCAACTGCGTGAGAATATCTTTTTGCTGAGTCAAATTTTCTTTGTTGTGCGCTGTGGTCACACCAATGTCACTGACAATAGAGTTGTAAAAATCGTCCATCGAAGCCTTACCACCATTCATCAGCTGCAAATTTTGTAGGCCAGAAACCGCGACCGCTATTCTATTATCGCCCGGAGAGTCCGGAAGTGCTGCCGTCGCAATGGCATTCACGCTTGACTTGATTGAATCTGAAAGATCAATGAATTCAGCCGCTCGCTCTTTTTGATTGAGCTTTGTAAAGAACGAAACGCCCTGCCTACCGTCGCGAGTAAAGCCCATCTCATGAATTTGGTTTACCGAATCAGCTAATGAATAAGCCAAGTCGTCTAGTCGATCTAATACGCCGGTCAACGTTTTGTCGCGAGTATCTAAAAGGGCGCCGATTTTTCCACCCTTTATCTGATGAGTCACAACGCCGTTCGCGCTGGCTGAAGACATCACGTCGAGCGATCCTTCTTTTTTACCATTTTCGTCGCCAGCTGTTCTTTGAACGTTAAAATTTTGAACCTCTGACCCAACTACGAGTGGTCCGACGCCTTTAATGTCTATCACGTAGTTGCCTTCGGCATCTTTGTGAGTATTGAGATCCATCTTCGTGCTGAGATCTTTCAAGATTTGATCTCGCCGATCCATCAGATCATTAGCAGGGGTACCGTTGATCTCCATCGTTTTGATCTTGATGTTGAGGTCTTTTACTTCACCTGCAAGCAAGTTCACTTCTTTTGCGTGCCCCTCAATACGCGAATCAATGTGCTCACGCACCGATTCGACCTCACCCCTCAGGCGCTTAAAATCATTCACCACGGCCTGAGTCGACTCGCGAACCGACTGGCGAATGGCCTCATTCTCGGGCTCGTTTGAGAGCTTTCTAAACTCATTGAAAAAATGCGACATCAGCCGATTCAGCCCTTCGCCGCCCATCTCGTTAAAGACGTCTTCGGTTTGTTTCAAAACCAAATCACGCTCTTCTCCGGCCGCCAAGTCTCGCCCTGCGGCCCTCACTTGCTTGTCAATGTACTCATCATTGAGGCGGCTCACGCGACTGATGTTAACGCCCTGGCCCATTGCGCCTTTTCCTTTAGAACCAACTGGGCCTTGGGCTGATATCTCTACCCGCTGACGAGAGAAGCCTTCAGTGTTTGCATTTGCGATGTTGTGACCAGACGTCGCGATGCCCGCCTTAGCGGCGTTCATCCCTGACCGGCCAATCTGCATCACATTTGGTAAACCCACCGAGTTCTCCTCTTAAATTTCTTTTGAAACAAACCGAGGCACTGACCCCGGATTCTGCCTCTGACCTTTTGGAGTATAAGTCTCACGTCCGGCACTTGCTTCGCCAAAGGTATTGCGCTTCATGCGCTCAATGTGCTCCAAACTTTTTGCTACCAGTTTTTGGTTGTAGTCATTGAGATCTCTCACGCGCCCAACCAAAACTTGCATGGTCTGGTGCAACTGCCTCAAAGTCTCTGAAAGCGGCAAGTTGAATCCCTGCACGAGCTCAATGATTTCGTTAAAGGTCAAATGCTGTTCTTGACCCTCAAGGTTTCTCTTTCTCAGCCCAGAGATAAGGTAGATTTTGTTAACTGAAGCGACTCGTTCTCTCTCAATTGATCGAATAGTCTCGATCACACCTTCTTTGTTCAGGACCACTTCGTTTAGGTGTTTTATGTCGGCATTGGCAATGGCATCTCGCTCTAAGCGCACACCATCCATGAGCTGGCGATAGGTGCCAACAAGCCGCTGAATCAACTTTATGAGAGACTGAACTTCTTGTTCTATTTTTTCTTTTTCAACCAAGCAATCCTCCTGATCGCTTGAAACTTAATTCAAACAGCTATTCAAACATTTTGAAACTCAATCAACCCAAACCTGACATGGTGTGCTCATCAACAAGACGATCCGCAATGGCATCTGCGTCGACCTTGTATTGCCCTTGATTAATTCTGCGCTTTAATTCGGCTATCTTTTCTTCACGAACATCTGGCGCCTGTGCCGCTAGGTCTTTTACTTTTGCCATTTCTTGGGCCATTTCTTTAGCCTTCGGCGAAATGTCGGCCTTCACATCACCGCGAACTGGATCCCGATCAGAGGCATGCAGCTTGATCGCTTCTTCATGTTGCGTAGCTCTTGATTTTTTAGGGGCATTCGATTCTTGGGCCTGCGCCTGATTTGAAATTGAATTGGTTGTAGTTTGCTCGACCTTCATAGTCCTTACCTCGTTTTTTCTGTTTTAGGCAAAATCCTCTGCCCAACTCCTTGATTGTATCTTTGCGTCTGGAGATAATCAATAATCATATCTCCGATGCCAAGACCACCGCCTTTTGCGGCCTTTTCTGCAGTCTTTGAGTCAAGTTCTGCCTGATACATTTTTGACGCCGGTGACTCAAGGTCAAACTCATTATCAGGAACCGTTTTGCGCATTGCCTGCATCATGTAGTCGACAAAAACGGCTTCTAACCCCTCTGCTGCCCGTACAATATCAGGATCGGCCTTTGCTCGATCAACTTTGCGTACAATGTGAGCAGGCCTTGGCTTTCCATCTGCCAAAGACTGGTCAATTGGAATTCTCATGGCACTTTGAGAACGATCCCGAAATTCGTCTTGTTGATTCTTTTGATTAGAAATTCCGGAAGAGTGTGGAGACGGCCCGACGGCGATCGGGCTAATCATCCACACTCTCCGGATTCCGTTAAACTCGAAGATTCAAGAGCTCGTTCAGCCTCCATGCCGATTCGAGCGTGATCAGAACTGGAATAACCCACCATCCTAGCAGGCCGCTGTCCTTGTCCTGTTTCCTGGATTTGAGCTCGACTTATATCCTCCTTGATACTCGTGCTCTTGTCTCTTCGTCTACGGAACTTCATGATAACACCAAGGTCCTCAACCATGAGTAGAGGCCCCTTTTCACTTGAAATCTCAAAATCTAACCACGAAATCACATGATCTCCAAATCTGCCTGAAGGGCACCCACTTCTTTGAGTGTCTGAAAAATTGCTGTTAAATCTTTTGGCTGAACCCCGAGAACATTTAGTGCCTTAACTAAATCTGATACGTTAGCTCCCTTGAGCTCTGCGATTCGATCACGTCGAGATCCTTTTTTTCCTTCGCCTGTACCACCCACTTCAATCGACAGCTCGCCGTGTGCAATGGCCACTGGCAAAATCATAATCTTCTCGCCCATAACGACCGTGCCAGTTCTTTCGTTCAGCACAACTCGCGCTCGTTGATCAACATTAACACTCATGTTTTCAAGCAAAGACATCAACTCTACGCCGCTGCCCTCATAGTTATAAGGCACTATGACATCGACGGTGCCACTATCGGTTGCCGAAGCAAACTTTCCGCCCAGTTCACCATTAATCACGGTCACTAGCCTTGCCGCAGTCGTGAAATCAGCATGGTGCAACGAAAGTCGAAAGCTTTTCTTTGTAGCAAAGTTTACATCAACATCTTTTTCAATCGTCGCCCCCGACACCACTCTACCAACTGTCGGAAAATTTTTGGTGGTACCATCAGCCATTGCTCCAATACTCAAAGATCCTTGAGCTACCGCATAAACATTTTGATCACCGGCTCTAAGTGGCGTGACTAATAAGACACCACCTTCGAGACTTGAAGCATCGCCAATTGAACTTACGGTGACATCAATCTTATTTCCCACTCTAGCAAACGGAGGAAGCTTCGCGGTAACAATTACCGCAGCCGCGTTCTTAGATTTTACAGATCCACCCTGTACTTCTAAGCCCAACTTACCGAAGAGTCGAGAGAGCGACTGCCCCGTAACATCGGCACTTGAATCGCCAGATCCTTTCAATCCGACAACTATTCCGTAGCCAATAAGAATATTTTCTCTCACTCCTTTGACTGTTGCAATATCTTTTAATCGTGCGGCGGAGGCAACACCACAAAAGAACAGAAATGCCATCAAAGATGAGGCAAAAAGTGCCCGATTTGGACGTAACCTAATTATAGTTCTTGTGTTTAACTTTGTAGCGATCACTGCATCACCTCAAGACGGTATTCAAAGAGTTTACCAGATCCTATCTTATCGTCTTCAGAAATCTCAGTACCCTTCGCCACAGCTACCATCGATAGATTTCTGACAGTGTTGCGATAAGGCACGCGTTTATTAGCGCGCAGTTTATAATTACCATTTGGATATCGTTCAACTATTTCGGCCATGATCGTATCGCCGGCTTTCAGTTCTAACGACTTACTCAGGTCAATATCAGCTGCAGTTACTTTGGGATTTTCTGGATCTCCGTAGGCAGAATTTGCCGCCGGCTTAACCAGCGCTGGCGCTCTCGCCGGTGCGGCCTGTGATCCAGTCACAGAGTCTTTTGAGGCATCGCCTTCGCCACCCATGAGTTTGCTGCGAACTCTCTCTTTGGCCGAAGCCATTTCAAGCTCTTTTTCTTTTGGTGAAAGTGTTCGCATCACTTCACGATGAACATCTTTAAGTAGCATGTCTTCAACAGTAATGGTTACCAAGTCACCCACTCCGCGTATTTTGTTCTTTGTAAAATAGTAATTGGTTTGCCCATCTGAGGCCCACAAAGAACCCTCTGTTGTGCTTTCGTCGACAAAGTCTGCTTTTGTTGCGCGCGAACCTGTCTTAAACTTTTTCAAGAATCGATTGGCGGTCGCTCCCGCTCCACGCACACGGCCCTCAGCCCCTTGCAAGTTCGCCATCGCACGACTGCCCCCCATATATCCGACGGCGCCATCTTCGAGCGCTTCAGCCCCTGTCATCTGCGGGTCGTCAATGGCGCTAGCGATTCTACGATCGTAATGTCCTAATCGACTGTCACTTCCTGAACTTTCATCATCTAGAAATCCGCCTTCCGGAAAACTACCACCCGAAACTGGCGGGTCGTAAGCCTGAGAATCATCTAAGTCGTGGCGCAGATTGCCGATGAGTTTCGAACATCCAGCAAACAGTACCACCGCGGCAAAGACTGCAAGAGTTGCTCGCACACTCTTCATAGCCCCACCTCGACTGTCGAGTTGTCTTTCAGTTTCCCGACTAATGCTCGTTTTGTCTTTGAGGTGGTCACATGCACAACGGCATCAAGGTAGGCTGACTCATCGGCGGTACCCTGGGTGGTTAATTGCACCCCACCTGATTGAATTCTAATATTAACATTTTCACCCCGCCTGAGGTTCGGAATCTTTTGTACTGCATTCAAAGTTAAGGGGGTTCCTTCTAAGATCGTTTGCCTAGACTCTAGCCCCTTAATTTGATTTTGGCCGGCACTAGAACTATCGACCAATAAGCCCCTGAGGTCGCGACTAGGGCCCTTTGATACGTCAGTCTCACTCAATTGAAAAAATTCGTCTTTCAACACTTCACCCGGTGACACCCGTCTCTTCGCGGTCCAGGTTGAAACAACCGCCTGGAAATCTGCACTGACTTGACGTCGTATGTTGTCAGATCCCTCTATCGAGACCACTACTCTTCCGGGAAGTGTTTCTTGAACTTGAATGATCTGATCGCCCTTTTGAAACCCTTCTGTAAAGTCTGACAGAGTTATTGCTGCGCCAAAGAACTTCTTTTGAAGTTCTTGCCTCACCTTTTCGGTTGCGGCACGAGCCTCGGCCAGGGTTCCCTGAAGAATGAGAGACTTTTCTTCATCAACCACAGCGAACGCAGTGAGGTGCGAGAGTAGCCCTATCAAAGCTAGGGCCGTCAGGTTTCTACCAGATTTTTTTGTTTCGCCGTTATTTTTCAGAACTCCCCCAATAATTATCTAGTCTTTATTTAACCACATTTACGGTTGCATTCAACATACTATCTGCGACACCCATCACTTTGGTGTTCATTTCATAAGTCCTTTGCGTTTGAATCATGTCGACCATGCTGTTGGCCACGTTTACATTTGAGCCTTCAACCGCACCTTGCTGAATGAATCCTAAACCATTTTCACCCGGCATTCCCTGAAGCGGGGTGCCACTTCCAGCTGTTGGCTTATACAAACTGTTACCAATCGCACTCAAGCCCTCTGGATTTTGAAAAGTTACCAGTTGTAGCTGCCCCACCGTGGCCTCACCCTCGGTAGCGGTGGTTACTTTGACTTCGCCCGACTGGGTAACATTGATGCCTGTGGTATTCGCAGGAACTTGAATCGCTGGAATCAGCTGAGCTCCATTGCCAAGTACAATGCGACCTTGTGAATCGCGGTGAAACACACCCGTCTTCGTATACGCAATATCTCCGGCCGGCATTTGAACTCCAAAAAAGCCATTGCCTTCAATCATCCAGTCGTAAGGATTGTAAGTCATTCTTGTTGGGCCCGGCTCAAACATTTTGTGTGATGCCCCAACCTTAACGCCCATGCCGATTTGAATACCCACCGGAGACTGAGAAGAGGCCCCAGTTGCCCCGCCAGGTTCTTTAATCGTGTGATACATCAGATCTTGAAACTCATTACGCGAGCGTTTGTAACCGTCGGTGTTTGCATTGGCCAAATCATTCGAGATTCTCTCGATATTTGTTTGCTGCGCTTCCATGCCAGTCGCCGCTGTTGTCAGTGCTCGAATCATTAATTACTCATTCCTTATTTTCTCTGTTCTTCTATAGTTTTCCAATTTCGTTTGACTCTCGCCGCATGAGTTCATCATAGGTTCGAATCGATTTTAAACCCTGCTCATAGAGGCGATTTGCCTTAATGAGGTTGGTCATTTCTTCTACCGGGTTCACATTCGAGGTCTCAATCATGCCTTGACGAACCAAGGTCGTCTGGCCCGCTTTCGCTTGAGCGCCCGCGCCACCAGCCGCAGCAGAACCGCCGTTTGTTGCTGCTGCATTCGCACCTTGAGGTGCCAGTTCAGGATTTTCGAAATACTGTGAACCTACTTTGCGCAGTTTCTTCACATCTCCAAACTCAACCACACTGAGTTTGCCAACGAGCTCGCCGCCAGAATAAATCTCACCTTGCTCGTTGATTGAAATATTCGAACGATCACGCAAATTGATCGCACGAGCTGCATTCATTTGCTCAGTCGCGACTCCTCCTTGAGTCAATAGCCCTCCTTGGCCCGACTGAACGTTGGAGCCTGGCAGCGCGGCAGCCAGCCCTCCGGGTTGGGCAGCCAGTACTGGGTTCCCGTCGGTTGTCACTAACCGGCCATCCATGGCCATTTTGAGACTTCCTTGTCTCGTATAGCGAATACCTGCGGGGGTACTGACTTCCAAAAATCCAGGACCATCAAGTGCAACATCAAGTGGTGCCTGGGTAACTCTCAAGTTTCCTTGTTTAAAATTTGAATAGGTGCCGTCAACGACGACGAATGCTTGATCGCGGCTATTGAGCGGGTTAAGAGATCGTTCCTTTATTGGGCCAGGGGCTACATCTAAAGTGCCTTGGTCTCTTTCAAGAGTGGCCATGTATTCACGAAATGCGGGGGCATCTTTCTTAAAACCCAAAGTATCAGCGTTGGCGAGATTGTTCGCAACCGTGTCGACGGTATGCGCTTGTGCCATTGCTCCTGATACTGCTGTCCACATCCCTGTAGCCAAGCTGATTCCCCTTCCAAGCTTGAGAAGCATCCTGCTCCTCGTAACTATTAGATTAAGCAATCGGTGTGCCGTCGGCAAGTCGAACAGAAATCTTTAATTTATTTCAGCACCAATTGTGACGTCATCGTTCTGACAGCGAGACAACGGCTGAAATTGTCTAGGGAAAAAAATTCCAGATTGTGATTTTCAGAAAAAAAAGTCCTTGGAAATCGTGCGTTAGCTCATTTTTTTTATGTCTGAAAACCGGCAGCACTAGGCACATTTCACCCTATTACCGGCAAGAAACTCCATCAGGTAGACACATTTTGCCTAGATTTTCACACCGCATTTGTGCGATCTCTTAATCACTACTTTAGACTCAATTCACCTCATGCGAAATGGAGCTCGACCATGTTCACAAAATCTTCACAAAGTGACCCATCCTCTGGCGAACCGGTTTTGCTTTCTGCAAAGCCAGTTATATTGGCTCGCACAGCTGCTCTTGTAGAAAAAGTGAAAAACTTTTCTACCTGCTTTGGGCGTGTTCCCAAGCTCGCTGTCGTATTGGTAGGAAATGATCCTGCGAGCCTGATCTACACCACTCGCAAGACCGAAGCCTGTAACCGCGCCGGAATTTCTCACGTCACCCATCAGCTCACCGAAGAGAGTGATCCCTCTCGACTTAAAGACCTCCTTGACTCGCTCAATGACGACACATCGGTCGATGGAATATTAGTGCAAAGACCGCTACCCAATCAATTTAGAGAAAAAGACGTTTTAATGTGGGTCGAACCCAGTAAAGATGTCGACGCCTTTCACCCTCAATCGGTTGGCTCATTAACACTAGGGTTACCCTGCTTCACCCCTTGTACGCCAGGGGGTATCATGACGCTTCTCGATCATTACCAAATCAACTACAAAAACCGTGTCGCTTGCGTGGTTGGGCGCAGTAACATCGTTGGGCGGCCAATGGCACAACTACTCATTCAAAACAACGCAACCGTGATTCAGTGTCATTCAAAGTCGCTACCGCTCGAACGATTCACCCGTGAGGCAGATATTCTCATTGTCGCTGCCGGGAGACCACACCTCATCAATCAAACTCATGTTCGACCCGGAGCTGTAGTCGTCGACGTTGGCATTCATCGAACTCTCGATGGTAAAATTTGTGGCGATGTCGACTTTGGCGAGGTCTCAAAAATAGCGTCTGCTATCACACCAGTACCAGGAGGAGTTGGACCCATGACAATCATGACACTTCTCGAAAATACTCTACTCGCCGCCACAAGGCATCAACAGTGAGAGTTTTAAGCTAAGACGTAGGCATTTGGTTGCTCTTGGGGGCGTTTCAGAGTAGTACTTTTAGCACTATGTCGAAAAGAACCCCTTTGTTTGAAGAGCACAAAAAACTCAATGGTCGAATTGTTGATTTTGGTGGCTGGGAGCTTCCAGTTCAGTACACCGGAGTGATCGATGAGCATGTCGCGTGCCGAACCGCCTGCGGATTGTTTGATGTCAGTCACATGGGCGAATTTTTTGTCGATGGTCCCGGCAGCGTTGACTTTGTCAATTTTCTCGTCACCAATGACGTTTCAAAAATTTCAGTTCTTCAAGCTCAATACACTGTCATGTGTTTTGAAACGGGCGGCATTGTTGACGACCTTGTTATTTACAAGCGCGGCCCAGAGAAAATTTTGCTCGTGGTGAATGCAGCAAACATTGATAAAGATTTTGCCTGGGTCTCAAAGCAACTTGAAGCGAACCGTTCAAAATTTCCAAATGTTAAGCTCAGTAACGAAAGTGCACGTTACTCACAAATTGCGGTGCAAGGCCCAAGGGCAGCAGAGATTGTACAAAAACTCACAAAAGCAAACTTATCAGAAGTAAAAACTTATTGGTTCTGTGAGTCGACCGTTCTCGATTCGATTCCTGCTATCATCGCTCGCACTGGTTATACCGGCGAAGATGGTTTTGAAATTTATGCTGCCTGGGATGCCGCCCCACAGATTTGGCGCGCTCTCTTGGAAGTGGGTACCCCTCTCGGGATGAAACCTTGTGGATTAGGTGCTCGCGACACCCTTCGCCTTGAAATGAAATACCCGCTTTATGGCCACGAACTCTCTGACACAACTAACCCCCTTGAAGCCGGTTTGGGTTGGGTCGTTAAGCTTGATAAGCCAGATTTTATCGGAAAATCTGCTCTCGTTGAGAACAAGGCGAAGGGCTTTTCTCGAGCCCTGGTTGGAATTAAACTCATCGAACGTGGAATTCCACGCCAAGGTTATCCGGTTAAATCCGCAGACGGAATCGCGATTGGCGAGCTCACCAGCGGAACACAAAGCCCTTCACTTAAAGAGCCGATAGGCATCGCGTATATCAAAACCGCTAACGCAAGTGTCGGCTCAATAGTGGGCGTTGAAATCCGTGGCCAAATTGTCAAGGCTGAGGTCGTGAAGACACCTTTTTACCAAAAGAAAAAACCGTAGTGAACCAGAGTAATGAATCAGAATAGGAGAAATAAATGAACGTACCAAGCGAACTCAAATACACGAAAGACCACGAATGGGCACAGAAAGATGGCGCGAAAATAACGATCGGTATTACTGATCACGCTCAAAGTGCTTTAGGCGATGTTGTTTTTGTTGACCTGCCGGCCGTTGGTCGCGACCTACGCTCAGGTGAGACCTTTGGCACTGTCGAGAGCATCAAGGCTGTTTCAGATTTGTTTTCACCACTTGCCGGCAAGGTGGTTGCTGTGAACAGTGAGCTGGGTGACGACGCTTCAGTGGTTAACAAAGACCCCTACAAGCGTGGTTGGATGATTAAGATTGAACCGAGCGACGCAACCGCTTTTGAAAAACTGCTAGATTCTGCGGCCTACCAATCCCTTTTGAAATAACACCGTCACTCACCTTCCTGGCGCTAGAACCTGAATGGGAGCAGTAATCATTGGCACACTGGGTGCCGACCTAGTTGCGGCCGCTGGGGCGAGAACGGGTGCAGCCGGGGTGCTCGTTGCCAAGGTTCTCGCGGTAGTCGCAGAAACCGCAGATGTTACGGTAGGCACCGAAACGCGCGCAGCAGCAACTGGCTGAGCAATCGCTGTGCGAGTCACGCTCACTGGTGCGGCAGCAACTGGCTGAGCAATCGCTGTGCGAGTCACGCTCACTGGTGCAGCAGCAACCGGCTGAGCAATCGCTGTGCGAGTCACCGTCACTGGTGCGGCAGCAACTGACTGAGTTGTCGTCGGCGATGAACTGGTGATGGCGCCGCTAACAACCGAAACAGAACTCGCCGGCATTTGAACGCTACTGACCGCTCCTCGGCCAACATGACTCGAACTGGTTGAACCAATAGCCGCAGGGGTAGACTGCAGTGGTGAAACCGATTTGTCAGGGGCTTGACTATTGGTGTTCTGAACAGCACTCGCCTGCTGAACAACTGCCGTGCCCGAATGACTCGACTTCTCTGGTTTAGATCCACCCGAAGTCAAGATCTCTGCCTCATTTTGCTCATCTTTTGAATAGCCCCCGGGCTTAGAAAATCCGCCACTATTCTTGATGGCCCCATTTTTTTTCAGATGCTTGAATGAACTTGAAACCGATTTGAACGGTTCAATCGGAAGGTCTCGCACCTCAGGTGGTGCGACCAAAAGCCCACTTTTGGCTACCTTTTCTGGGTTACCCCAAACTTTTTGGGCGACCCTCTTGTTATTTTTCACGATGTTTTTGAGTAGTACCTTATCAAGCACTTTCTGAATCGTCTCGTCGTTGCGGCACTCTTCAAGTGAATAATTTGACTGACTTAAGTCACTTGAATGCGGAAAGTGAAGTTCGCCACCATTCAACACCAAACACTTTGCCAAACAAGAAACTCTGAGACTCACATTGAGTGGGTTTGTCTCAAACTCGCTTTGAACGGGGGCACCGCCCGAGGTTGAAGGTGGGGCTTTGCATTTTCCGCCAAGAATCAAAGTGAAATCAATTTTTTCTGAATCACTCTTGCCAACGCAGCTGCGATCTCGAATTTTATCCCAATCAATCAAAGAGACGCTAATGCCATCTACCTCTACTTTGAATCCCGAGGCCCCTTCAACCGTTTTAATTTGGCTACCACTAAAACCGACAGCGCCCAGTTTGTTTCCGGCTCCGTCGGCTATCTTCAAAGAAACACTTTCAGTGGTCACTAACTGTTGATCGTAATTCGGACAATTTGAACTCAAATTCAACTTCGAGAAAAAAACATCGCCGCTCTGATCTACCTTCAAAAGTTCTTTGTAATTGTCGACTACCTCAAGAACGTTTCCCTGATTTTTAATGATAGAACCCGAAAAGTCCCGAGAGTTTCCGCCAGAGTCGGTAATTTTTAAGTCACTGGCGTGGGCTCTGACGGTTGACAGTAAAACCCAGAACAGTACAAACAAGCTCATTTTCTTCACGGTAGACCCCTCACAAATAACGAGTCTACACCGAAGAAAGGTAGCTGTCTGCTGTGTCAGCCTTGACTCATGTACTCGTCGACCGATGGGCAAGTGCAGATCACATTTCGGTCACCATAAACATTGTCGATTCGAGAAACATGCGGCCAGAACTTGTGGTCTTTAATCCACTCCACCGGATAAGCAGCCTGCTCTCTTGTGTACGGTCGATCCCAGTTCGACGACATCACTTGTGATGCCGTGTGGGGTGCGCGCTTCAAGGGATTATTCAACTTATCTGATTTTCCAGAAGCAATGGCATCAATCTCTCCCTTAATAGCAACCATCGCACTGCAGAACCGATCGATCTCTTCTTTCGACTCGCTCTCGGTCGGCTCAATCATCATAGTGCCCGGCACCGGAAACGAAACCGTAGGAGCATGAAATCCGAAGTCCATCAGACGTTTCGCAACATCTTCAACTTCGATGCCCGTTGCTGATTTAATTGGCCTAAAATCAAGGATACATTCATGCGCCACCCGTCCAAAAGAACCTCGGTAGAGAACCGGAAAATGGGGATGAAGTTTTTCAGCCATGTAATTCGCATTTAAGATTGCGACTGCTGTCGCACGCTTCAAGCCCTCGGCTCCCATCATTCTGATGTAGGCATACGAAATCGGCAAAATTGAAGCACTTCCCCAGGGGGCTGCAGACACAGCGCTCGTCGCCTGCGCGTGGGTATTTGAACTCACTACCGCATGATTAGGCAAGAACGGAGCTAAGTGCTTAGCCACCCCAATCGGACCCATTCCTGGGCCCCCGCCGCCATGAGGAATGGCAAACGTTTTGTGTAAATTCAAATGGCAAACGTCAGCTCCAATTTCTCCTGGGCGACAAAAGCCCACCTGAGCGTTGAGATTTGCTCCATCCATATAAACTTGTGCGCCAACCGAATGAATCAACTCACAAACTTCCTTGATCGATTCTTCAAATACACCGTGGGTTGACGGATATGTGACCATGAATGCAGAAACTGATTTTCCGAATTCGGCCAACTTAACCTTCAAGTCGCTCACGTTAATATTGCCCTTGTCGTCGCACGCAACTACGACCACTTTCATGCCGGCCATTGCCGCACTCGCTGGGTTAGTTCCGTGTGCGCTCTGCGGAATCAAGCAAACATCTCGATTCTTTTCACCACGAGACAAATGATACGCACGAATAGTCAAAAGGCCGGCGTACTCACCTTGTGATCCAGCATTTGGCTGCAAAGAAATCGCAGAAAATCCCGTAATTTCAGCCAAAAGCGCCTCAAGCCGTTTAAACAAAAACTGATACCCCTCGGCGTGGGCCAACGGAGCAAACGGATGAAGCTGCGCAAACTCGGGCCAACTAATGGGCAACATCTCAGCCGCCGCATTGAGTTTCATCGTACAAGATCCCAAAGAAATCATCGAGTGGGTCAACGAAAGGTCTCTTGACTCAAGCCTTCGTACATAGCGCTGCATCTCAGTCTCTGATCGGTACTTGTTAAAAACGCTGTGGGTTAGAAATCGCGATGTGCGAGCCTGTGATCCAAAACCAACCTGCCCGACGCTAGACGAACGACTCGCCTTAGCTGATGGAGCAAAAACTTCAATCAAAGAAACCAGATCGCTTTGAGTTGAGAGTTCATCAAATGAGACTCCGACGGTTCTCGAGTCAACCCAACGAACCAGCATATTCTTTGCCTGAAGTGATTTCTGAATTTCAGCTACGCGACCCTCGGCAACCTTGAATGTGATGGTATCAAAAAACGATTGACCAACCACTTCAATCCCAGCGCTCTTCAGTGCAGCATTGAACTCATTCGCAAACCCATTCACCCGTCGAGCAATCGCAGTCAATCCCTCTGCGCCGTGATAGACTGCGTACATGCTAGCCAGAATTGCGAGCAAAACCTGCGACGTACAAATGTTGCTGGTTGCCTTGTCCCTGCGAATGTGTTGTTCACGCGTCTGCAAAGCGAGTCGATAGCCGTTCTTACCTTCAGTATCTTTTGAAACACCGATCAAACGGCCGGGCATTTGGCGCTTGAACTCATCGCGCGTCGCCATATAAGCGGCATGAGGCCCGCCGTAGCCCATGGGCACTCCAAACCGCTGTGCGCTACCAATTGCGATGTCAGCACCCCACTCGCCTGGTGGTTTCAACAATGTCAGTGCTAACAAATCAGCTGCCACAATGATCTTAGCCCCCGCTGATTTTTTTTCTTGAACTAGTGCTGAATAATCTTCAACAACGCCCTCGGTATCAGGGTACTGTAGCAAATAGCCAAAACAGCCGGTAACGGCCTTTGCATCTTTTACCTTTCCTTCAATGACTGAAATACCTAGCGGCTCTGCTCTAGTTTTCACTACCGACTTTGTTTGCGGATGGCATTTGTCTGATATCCAAAAAGCCTTGAGCTCGCCCTTTCCGGCTAAAGCAAAACTCATGGCCATCGCCTCGGCGGCCGCAGTGCCTTCATCGAGAAGCGACGCGTTCGCGACCGGTAACGCAGTCATTTCGCAAATTAGGGTTTGAAAATTTAACAACGCCTCAAGTCTACCTTGCGCGATCTCAGCCTGATAAGGCGTGTACTGCGTATACCACCCTGGGTTTTCTAGAATATTTCTCTGTATCACTGGCGGTAAGAATGTGCCGTAATATCCAGCGCCGATAAAAGATTTCGCGACGGTATTCTTAGATGCAATTTCCTTGAGCTCACGCAAAAGACCCAATTCACTCAAGCCGTTGGCGGCGCCTTCTCCAAGAAATGCAAAATCTAGCGGTTTGGCGTTACGAATTTGCTTCGGAACAGTCTGCCCAATCAGTTCATCGAGTGTTCCAACACCCAAAAACTTGAGCATGGATTCGATTTCTGCCGGTTGTGGGCCGATGTGTCTACCTTCAAAGCATCCCGTTTCAAGATTCTGACCAAGATTAGATTTTTCCATATGCCAACAAACCTAACAGTTTCGGACGACATTGTGTATTTCGTTTTTTTTCTAAACCCACCAAATTTTGCTTGACCAAATATTTTTACAGAATCACTTGAGAATTTTTTTCAATTGAAGTTATCTTCACTTCTCCGAATGAACACAGCAAAGTCAGAAGTATTGCCGTCAACCGTACCACCCACGAACAATAGTGGAGCTAGATCACCATCTATGAGCTCATCTGCCACCCCATCCCAACCTGTCGATGACCTTGTTCGGATTTTCAACACCGCGCTCGTGTCGAGTCGCGTTGAAAGTCAAAAAAGTTTTTCAGAGGAAGTGTTTGCGTTGATGGACTCGCCTGCGTTTCGCTCAATTCTGCACGCCATTAGACAAATGTCGAAAGCTGAAGGCATTTCTGAGGCGCACGCCGCCGAGAAGATCATCACCACCTTTAGGAAGCTCGACCGACTTTGGGATTCTTATTTGCTCAATGAAGGTGTTTCAAAGGTTCGCGGAAAGTAAAAACTCCCTGCGTTGCATCTCGACTTAATTTCTTAAGACAAAATCCCATCGAATTTGAACGTTTCCACTATTGTCGATAATTCCCTTTGGCGGATTTGGAAACGGACCCGCCTCATTAAATGCCTTCACCGCCGCGTCATCGAGATCTCTTGTCCCAGACTCAGCTAATACCTGAACCTTAACCACCTCACCCGCTTCACTTAAGGTAACTAGAGTACTTGTTGTGTAATCCATGTCACTCGCGAGGCGGCGACCCCGACGAAAATACTTCGTCAATTGTTCGCGCAGAGTAGAAGACCAAGCCAAGTCTAGCCGAGTTCGAATTCGCTCAAAATATCCAAAAAAGACAAACTCCTTGGTATTCAGCACGGTCTTCTCTGATTTTTTCAATCCTTTAACGTACTCGTGGGTTAACTGATCACCGCTGGCATAAGTTGGGGCTGTCATCTCGTTGCCATTTTCTGGACCGATTTCAACTTGATTTAAGATGTTTTTTGCAACGATGGGGGCCAACGATAAACCCAACTGACTCAAAATTCTTGAGGCTGGTCCAGTTTGCAATGTCGCGGCCTTTCTTTTCTCTGCAGGCTGAGGCCTAGCCGCCTTTTCGTTGACGACACTGTTTTCTGTGGCTGTCTCATGCTTTACCACCTGGGTCTGTTCGCCTAAAAATGCGTCTTTTGCGGCTTCCTTAGATTTTTCGACCAGCTGAGTTCTTTTGACTTCATTCCTAATTCGTTCATCGGTTTTTGATTTCACAGATTTTGGGGCTGACCCAAGCTCAACCTCTACCCAGTTTGAAGCCGGGTGCGTTTTTTCAAAAACCGAAAAGAGCGTCGAAAGAGATGTCCAGGCCAAGACAACACTCAGGTGAAGCGCAAGAGATGCGCCCAAGAATATCATCTGCCGACTTGCCCTAAATTCGCTCATTGTCATCATCGTCTTGATGCCGAAATTCGCCTTTTTTGCTCGAGTACCCATTCTAGGCACTCGCGCGAGGACGCCCCCGCACTTAACTATGAAGACAGCAGTTTTCATGCCGACCTCAATCGCCTAAAAATGGCAACTTAAGTGCGTTCAACCTCTGACGCTTTATTTTCGGAACTATTCGATATCTTCTTTAAGAAAATCCCCAGTTGATGGGGGCTTGGGCTTCTGACTCTGGTCAGGCCTACCTGACTGACCCGCGTTATGTGTCGAAAGGGGCTCTGTACCCTCGATGAAGGCTTCCTTGACAGCTCCCGGTGTTGTTGAGAGCACTTGCCTGCCCATTGCGTCAATTGGAACAAATACAATCCCAGGGGGAACTGCAAAATCGGCCTCTGGATATTTCTTCTCAGCAACCCCCATAAAGCTTAACCAAATGGGTAAGGCCGCTCTCGCCCCAGTCTCATTATGACCCAGAGATTTCTGCCCGTCATTGCCGACCCAAACTCCGGTCACGACGTTCGGCGTGAAACCGACGAACCAGGCGTCAATAAATTCACTCGTTGTACCGGTTTTTCCGGCGGCCGGACGTCCTAATGACTTTGCACCAGTTCCTGTGCCGAAACTCACCACTTCATTCATTAAGTGTGACATCAAATACGCAACCCGCGGATCAACAACTTGCTCTGGATCAGACTCTTTCGGAAATGCGGTCAAAGCTTTAACTAAGGCCTTCTTTGAATCGTTGGCAGGCGAAGGGGTTTCCTTCTGGGGAGTTGTGCTGACGCCTGGCAATGGCCTTGTGCCGTCGACTGCGGCAGCTTCAGAAATTTGGGTTTCAACCAGTCGCTGTAGTTGATCTAGCGAAGGGGGAAGTAGTGGGCGGCTCTCCTCTAGAATTTTTCCAGAGCGGTCTTCTACTTTAGTCACAAAAACCGGCCTAATTCGCTTTCCTAAACGAGGAAAAATCGCATACGCTTTTGCCAATTCAAGAAGACTGATTCCACCACTGCCCAGTGCTACAGCCAAATCTTCTGGTAGTTTTGCGTCTATTCCGAGGCGGCGTGCATAGTTCACTATATTTACTGCCTTCAAATCTTGCGCAATCTTGATGGTTGGCACGTTGCGCGACTTGATCAGGGCTTGCCGAAAGGTAGTGTCGCCGTAAAATTTTTCTTCGAAATTATTGGGCTTCCACTTTCCGTTGTCTGCATCTTCGTAAACAATCGGCGAATCAACAATGATCGTTGCCGGGGTATATCCATTTTCAAGGGCGGCCGAAAAAACAATCGGCTTAAAGGCCGAACCCGGCTGCCGCTGGGCCTGCAGGGCCCGGTTAAATTCTGATGCCTCAAAACTATTTCCACCCTCCATGGCTAAGACATTACCTGACTGCACATCAAGGCAAATCAGGGCGGCTTGTGCATCGAGCCCCTGTTCAAGCTCAAACACTAGGTCACTACTCACGGCTGATTTTTTATGAGCACTTACCCAAACCACATCACCCCGAGATAACGCCTGACTGGGCAAAGTGATTTCTTTTGTAGCGTTGATGTGTATCCACCGAATTCCCGCCCACGGAATTTCAGCCCGATTACCCAGAACCGAAACGACAATCGATTTTTTCTTGTCATCAACGGCCGAAACAACAGCCTCAACAAAATCGCCATCTTTGAGTGGTGGTGTTTCTTTGAGTTTCTCTTCATTCAGTTGCACCTCTATACGGCCATCGGGAGTCAAAATCACAAACCCCAATCGTCCTTTGATGAACTCACTCTTTTGCTCTTGTACGTACTTCTCGATCTCGAGCTCTGTCTTTAACTTCTTGATGGCGCCTCGAAAAACCTGACGCCTTTCGAATTGGTGCAACCCCGCTACGACCGAGGATTCAGAGGCCTGCATCAACTCTAAATTTGTGGGTACGTAAACGTTCAGACCTTCGTCGAGAATGCGTTCTTCGCCATATTTTTCAGTGATGTAACGGCGAACATGCTCAACGTAATAGGCGCCCGTTTTTTTCTCATTTTCTTTTTCAAGAAATATTTTTACCGGCTGTGCCAGGGCATCTGCCATTGCTTCTCGAGTGATGAAGCCGTTCTCCATCATTCGCCGCAAGACGTAGGTTTGACGTTCCTTTGCTCTTTTTGGGTTAATGTGTGGACCATACTTACTCGGCGCCTGCGGCAATCCAGCCAAGATCGCCGCCTCTGCTGCCGTCAACTCTGAAACATCCTTACTGAAATAGGCCTTCGCAGCCGCCTGAACCCCGTAAGCACCATGACCCAAATAGATTTGATTGAGGTAGAGATAAAGAATTTGCTCTTTGCCTAAATTTCTTTCCATACGGCTAGCCAGCAACACTTCTTTTATTTTTCTGGTTAAGCTCTTTTCAGAAGTTAACATCAAAGACTTGGCTACTTGCTGCGTGATCGTGCTTCCGCCTTGCACATAATGTCCGGCACGAAAGTTCGCGATAAAGGCGCGCAACATCGAAAGTGGGTTCACGCCTTGATGCTGAAAGAAGGTATCATCTTCGGCTGCGACGAATGCTTGAACAACCACTTTTGGAATTTTTTCAAACGGCACAAGATAGCGCCGCTCACGAAGAAACTCTGCAATCACTTCGTTTGGATTACTCGCGCTCAAAACCCTTGTCACTCCCAAGGGTTTGTAGTCAGCAATTGAAATCATCGCAGGAAGGGTTCGAGAGAAATAGGTCAACAAAGCAACGGCTGATATTCCAGCGAGCACGATTCCAACCGCAAAAGAAATCAGAACCGCTTTCATAAACCAATGCTTCGATTTTTTACTAACGCCTGAAGTCGCCTCAGTGGCCACTTGATCAGCACCGCTAAATTCACTGTTTGAATTTTCGTCTTTCACTGAGCACCTCTGCTTGAATTAACCGCCTTACTATTTCTTATTTCTGCCAATTTCGGCTCTGCCTCTTCGACCGACGTCTTACCCGCCACAATCCATTCGGGCCTAGTCTTAAATTCAAAGGGCTCACCTTTGCGTTCCTTTGGGTTCAACAAAAGAATTTTATCCCCCGCTTGAAGTTGAAACCAACGGTTTGCGCCTTCGGTTAACTTGTCGTAATCTTCATCGCCGGCACCCTTTACCATAGGATACAGGCAATTACTAAGAATCCACCACACTGACTCGCCCTCTAAGGCCGGCGGAATGCGGTCGACCCAATAGGCACTCGCCATTTGATCTTTTGGCTCAAGACGACCCGGAATCCTTAGAGCTTTCGAAAGGGCGTCACTTACAAGCCCCTCTGAGATCCACTCAAGTTTCTTTGTTTGGGTCGACTCTGCGCCAACAATGAGCGGTGGGTTCAAATCGTTTAATCGCCTATCGCCAAAAGTTTTTTTCAACCACTGATCGAGAGCCTCGCCATGCCCGGGCTTTTTCATGAGTAAATTCCAGGCACCATGATTTTCACTAAACCACTCCTCTTTTAAGCGAAAAATCTGCCATTGAAAATCATCGTCATTAGCTCTTGCCGCAAACAATGCGGCCACAA
Source organism: Oligoflexia bacterium (assembly GCA_903895855.1). Classification (GTDB taxonomy): domain Bacteria; phylum Bdellovibrionota; class UBA1018; order UBA1018; family UBA1018; genus CAITVN01. Next base: position 29,051 of record CAITVN010000191.1, read on the forward strand.
GTGCCCCAAACTCTAAGCCGTATATTGCGCCCGGCTTCACCTGAAGCTCTGACAATTTTAGCAAAACGCCCGCATGAAAAAAACCAAACCCAGCTCCCGGCGACAACATCACCCGAATCTTTGGCAGAGAAGTCTGAGTCTTAACGTTTTCTGTCGCTACTTCGGGTATCGCACCAGATGTGGTTAACTGGCCTACTATTGCTGTTGAACTTTTTGCATCTTGGGTAACTAAGTTGATATCGGGTTTATCGATCACCATTCCTGACACCTTGGGCTCAAGGTGACTAGACCCACTCGAATTTGCATCAGATGTGTTTGTTTTTTTTGACGTCGCACACCCCTGTAAAACGGCGACAAGAAAGGCAATCGCAAGAAAAAACGTGGGGTTGTAAAACTTCAGGTTTCTCAGGTTTCTTCTCAGTTTTTTGTGATGCCGCATAAAGTCTCAATACTCTTTCATTGAAGTCGAAAGTGGGCAAGGTATTCTTGGTTACCATCGGTACCGGTAATTGATGCCTTCGCAGTACCTAAAACCTTGAGCCCAAGTTCTCGCGCAGTACTGCACACAAACTCGACAGCTTTATTTCTGACCTCTTCATCTTTGACAATGCCCCCACGCGCAATCTGTTCTCTGCCCACCTCGAACTGCGGCTTAATCAAAATAATCCAATCAGTTGTTGGGCCTGCAAAAGCGATCAGCGCAGGCAATATTTTTGTAACCGAAATAAACGAGACGTCCATCACAATGAGATCGAATGATCTTCCTAAATCTTCTCGCCTCAGATTTCGTGCGTTAACTCCCTCAAAAACCGTGACTCGGGTATCTGACCGAATTTTCCAGTCTAATTGATTGTGACCTACATCAAGAGCAAAAACCCCAGTTGCCCCCATTTCGAGTAGCACCTGTGTGAAGCCGCCCGTTGATGCCCCAATATCAAGCCCAATACGACCAGCACAGTTAACTCCGAAAGCCTCAAGGCCCCCTTTTAGTTTCAGTGCTGACCGTGAAACATAATGACTGGGTTCAGAACGCAGCCGAATCTCAGCCGTCTCGACTATTTTTGTGCCTGCTTTTGTCTCTGGTTGATCATCGACCAGAACTTCGCCGGCCAAAATAATTCTCTGAGCTTTTTCTCTCGTGGCAACTAGTCCGCGTTCAACCAAAAGAAGATCTAGTCTTTGTTTGTGGGGTTTCAACTGACAACCTGAACTGGCTTAAGATTTAAAAGATTGGGTTTCAACTCGCCCCGCCTGCATTCCAGATTGAGACAGTAATTCAATTTTCTGTTCAGCGTCTGACAAAAGTTTCTGACAATCACGGGTCATTCGAACCCCCTGTTCAAATGCCTTAAGAGAATCTTCAAGGCTCAGAGCTCCGCCCTCTAGCTGGCGCACGACATTCTGCAGTTGCTCAAGAGACTGCTCAAAACTAACCACTTTTTCAGCCGTATTTTCGGCCATAAATTTCTCTCCCGCTATTTTTGTTAAGTCAGGTGTAGGTCAATTCTGACACATCGTCAAACTTTTTGGCAGTCAAACACTACCTACACAGTTCACCTACCTATGGCATAGACCTGACCACCTAACCTATTGATATTTATTGCGTATATTGCAGTTCGAATGGTCAGGTTCTTGCTCTATTACACAGTATGAGCTGTTTAAATAGATACCAACGACTCGCCTGTTTAACTCTGGCTTCACTGTGTTTCAGCCTGGCAACTAAGCCAACCTTGGGAGCCCTTGAAGTCCCTGTCATTTCTCAGACAACCTCTGTAAAACCCGAGTCTAGTTTGCCTGGCCCCTCAAAAGAGAAGATCGCCGAACAGGTATCAGGTCAAAAAGTTTCGAATGCTGATATTCAAGACGTTCTCAGTGACGTTGATTCAAGAATTCCAAGCGAATTTGCAATTCCGAAAGAGCTTCGTGCCAATGTCAATCTTTGGCTTAAAGTCTATGCCCAATTAACGAGCCAGCAAGTGGTCATTTTTGACGAAAATCACCCCGAAATGATTTACGACAGTTTAGACTTTTCAGAACTTTCACGAACAGCAAGAAATCGCGCGGCATACGAAATCACGATGAAGTTGCGAATTAAGAAGGCCGTAGCCGGCATCAGGGGGGCCCTGGCCGATCTGTCAAAAAACGCTGCTCCAAAAAATCCAAATTCTATGCAAAAAACGATTCTCACGAACATGAAGCGAATGAGACATGTTCACAAATTTAGAGACCTAATTAAGACTGTTCGAGTGCAAACGGGCCAGCGCGACTTTGTCGTTTCAGGTTTGGCTGCAGCCGAAGTTTTTTTTCCGCATATGGATCGAATCTTTAAAGATTTGGGTGTTCCGCCCGAGCTCACCCGATTGGCTTTGGTAGAAAGTAGCTTTAACGTTCGTGCAATTTCGAAAGTTGGAGCAGTTGGTGTGTGGCAGTTTATGAAACCATCGGCCAAAGAGTATATGACGGTTGATGCTTCGGCCGGACTCGACGAGAGACTATCACCTCTGAAATCAACCGTTGCTGCGGCAAAGCTTTTGAAGCGTAATCATAAAGCCCTGGGCTCTTGGATGTTAGCCATCACGAGTTACAACCATGGCCTGAGAACTTTTTTTGCTAACCGACAACTCATCAAGACCCAAGCGGGTCGACTTCAACTTTTCGATCCTTGTAGCCACGTTAAGCGTAAGCTCGGGTTTGCCAGCCGAAACTATTACCCAAGCTTCTTAGCTTTTCTCTACGCCGAGTCGTATCGCGACCTCGTTTATGGTGACAGCCCAATTCCAGAGGTTCGCTCGGTAGCTTTTTATGAAGTGCCAAACAAGAAGGCCGCATTTCAAGTCGCTCTAGAAAAAGGTGTCTCGCTTCGTGACCTTGAGTTCTACAACCCCGACATCAAAGATTTGAAGGGTGCGCTGCCAAAAGGTTATTGGATTTCACTTCCTGGCGACAAGACCGACGTTGCCGGATTTCTAAAAAGAAAGCCACGTGCGAACCGCGGCTAGCGCAGGTAGGATTTCCCCAAACTCACATGCCCAAAACGTTCACAACGAATGGCTGCGAAATGATGAGTTCAGACCAAATATTTTCTTGCTCATTGCTTTCAACTTCGATCACGGCCGGACCTTCTGGGATCTGCACAATAACTGCGGCTCTATTGCTTTCAGTAAATTCGACTTTCGGAATGAGTCGACCCATCTGATCGAGTATATAGGCCTCTGGAACAAACTCTTGATTTGCCTCACCAGAGAATAGCTTAACCGCTGCCGACAAGCCCTGGTCAATGTCGTTGATTGGTAATTTTGCCACACTGAGAAGCGCCATTCCAGCCCCGGGGCTATTGCCCCCTGGAAGTTGTCCAATCCAAGCCTCTAGCCGATCTTTTGAAAATGCGAGCAATTGCCCTGCTTCTTGATTTGATTCTCTCAGCCTGTACCTGAAGCGAATTCCTTGATCTCTTGCTCGAACATCAACGTACTGTGGCAAATCACCATTAAGAGAAAGGTATCTGATATCGACCTTACCTGTTTGGCTTGAAATTCCGTACCGAGCTGGCGACTGACCAATAATTTCAACTGAGGCGCCAACCAGGCCTTTCTGGGTTTGTGATTCTCCATTACTCACCCGTTGAGTGTAGGTTTTTTCATTGGGCACTGAAAATTGAATGTAGGTTTCTCTGCCGGCCAACACAATGAGCCCGCCACCCACATGAACGCCTTGATCATTTACTAAATAGATAATGTGCGCACCCGGCGCTACGTTTGGAATAAAGAAGACTCTTTCGTCTTTCTTTTCATCTTCGGTGCGACGCTCAAGAAGATTGCGGCTCAAGTCTGACGCTAGGTATAGTGGCCTGTCTGATCGACCCGAGAAACTAACTCTCCAGCCAGCCGGTACACGCCCGAGAATATGGCCGAGCCCTGCGATCGGTTTAGTTGACGCCATCCGAGAAAGCAACTGAAGGTCGTTTTCTGAAAGTCCTTCTATCTGCGCAGAGGTTCGGCAAGCACGAGTTCGATGTTCGAACTGAACAATAGGTAGTAAACCATCTGGGTGATACTCGACCCATTGTGAGTACTCGGGTGAGTACTCACTTGAGTATCCATCTCTTGCGATTGTCTTCTTACTGAGAATCTTTGCCGGCGTCTGCGAACCTAACACCTTTACACTCTCGCAACTCAAACCGTTATTGTTTTGAGTAGTCACCGGTCCCACGGGTCCGACGAGGCTATATTTTTTGCCAGCGCTGATGGCATCGTTGGTGTTCACAACCGGGTCATCGGTTGGCTTTTCGGCACGACTCGGGGCCGCGACTGTAGCTGCAATTCTATCAGTTCGAATTACTGCGGCTATCGAAGCCGGGGCAGGTGTATGACTACTCAACTCATCTGCCGGTTCAGCCTGCGCCAATGTGGCTTCGGGCTTTTCAGGCGTGATTGAATGGTCGTTAAGGGCCGAAGACCTGTTCACGCTTACAGATAAAGCCTGGGCAGTGGCTCGAGCCACGTCTACATTTTCTATTTTCTTTTGAGTATCCAACTTACTGACTGAAATAATGGGCGTAACAGTTGAACTCGATGAAGCGCTAACCTTCGAAGAATAGACACGAGCCTTCGGGATCGACCTTACCACACCCGCCAGCGCGACCCGAGCTGGGGCGGGTTTGGCGTCCAGCTCAGCGAAATGTTGAGTGTTCAAGCCCTCATCAAACTGAATACTCATGTAGAAATTTTTCTGCAGGGTTCGATAGGCGAGTTCAAGTGTCTTTTCTTCAGTCATGCCTTCTTTACCCGAAACAGTAGGCACTACAGTAGAAGGCGCGACCACAACAACTTTAGCCACTCTGGCGAGCAAATCTTTCGTCGACTTACGGTTGAGAACACCACTTCGCGCGTGCGGGCGCATGACAAAACCCGACATCTGGCGAGTCGAATCGATTCGCTCGAGCTTTGCAATCGTGATGCTTTTCGGAATATTGGTTTCTGTTGGGAACTCTGCTGCAACCGCAGGCGCGACATTCAAACGCTGTTCAGCCAATTTTTCAGTCATCGATAAAGAATCATTTGCCCAAATGCGATTAGAAGCAATTCTCGCTGACTGAATAGTAGAAGTTAACGAAGCCAACGTGAGCGACGCAGTTAAGGCACTAGCAAATACAAAAAGATGATCCTGGCTCTGTTTTCGATCCTTGAACACAGATTTCCTCAATTTATGAGTAGCAACTGCTACTATTTAGATAAATTCTATCGTGAGATGAATTCAAACTCAAGAACGCACATTGAGTCGGTCAAGGCGGTCGTTCAAATTGGAGGCAATTGCCGAGCAAACAATGCCTAGAATACGAAAAAACTATTCTCTATCTGTGTGATCGCCAACGTGCGCGGCAACTTGCTGACGAATCAAAGCTCGTTCAAGCTTCAATTGGTATTTCTTAAATGCGTGCTCATCAAGCTCAGACTCAACAAGAATCTGTTGCGCCTTGGCGAATGCCGCAGTCGCTCGACCGCGATCGATCTCTTTACCTAACTCAATGGTCTCAGCCAATACGGTGACATCATCATCGTTCACTTCAAAGAAGCCGGTCGAAATCGCTGCAGCCTCAAACTTTTTTGAGCCCTCAGCACCATCATACCGAAGAATTCCAGTAGTCAGTTGCCCCATGATCGCCGCATGACCAGGAAGAATCTGAATCTGTCCCTCAGTCGTTGGCAAAGTAACTGAGTCAACCAAAAGGCCAGACACCAATTTTCTCTCAGGAGACAGAATATTCAATTTTAGCTTTGTGCTCATTGACGAGAATCTCCTTGCACTCGGTCACCGTGATTAAACTAGGCTCTTACCTTTTTCAATCGCATCTTCAATTGTTCCAACCAAATAGAAAGCTTGCTCAGGCAACTCATCGTGCTTGCCTTCAACAATTTCTCTAAAGGCGCGAATCGTGTCTTCGATCTTCACAAACTTACCTTTTAAACCGGTAAATTGTTCGGCTACGAAGAACGGTTGAGACAAAAAGCGCTGAACTTTACGTGCTCTTGAAACCAACGTTTTATCTTCTTCAGACAGTTCATCCATACCAAGAATTGCGATAATATCTTGAAGGTCTTTGTAGCGCTGAAGTGTCGATTGAACCAATCGAGCAACCCGATAATGTTCTTCTCCAACGATTTGTGGGTCTAACACGCGAGAAGTTGAGGCCAGTGGATCAACTGCTGGATAAATCCCAAGCTCTGCAATTTGACGCGAAAGATTCGTTGTTGCATCGAGGTGAGCAAACGTCGTTGCCGGAGCCGGATCGGTATAATCGTCGGCAGGAACGTAAATGGCTTGAATCGAGGTAATCGAGCCCTTCGTGGTTGAAGTAATTCGCTCTTGAAGCTCACCCATTTCAGTCGCCAACGTAGGTTGATAACCCACAGCTGATGGAATACGACCGAGCAATGCTGAAACCTCAGAACCGGCTTGAGTGAATCGAAAAATATTATCGATGAACAAAAGAACGTCTTGATTCTCTTCGTCTCGGAAATACTCAGCTGTTGCAAGCGCTGACAAAGCAACACGTGCGCGCGCACCTGGTGGCTCATTCATCTGTCCATAGACAAGAGCGGTTTTGTTGATAACTCCTGATTCTTTCATCTCAACCCAAAGATCGTTTCCTTCTCTGGTTCGCTCACCAACACCGGCAAACACCGAGAACCCACCGTGTTGAGTTGCAATATTGTTAATCAACTCCATGATCAAAACGGTCTTACCAACGCCGGCACCACCAAAAAGACCAATTTTACCACCGCGTGCATAGGGAGCAAGAAGATCGACCACTTTGATTCCGGTGTAGAAAGGTTGAATGGTTGTCGACTGATCTTTGAATGCCGGAGCTGGACGATGAATCGGATAAAACTTTTTCGCGTTAACTGGACCCATTTCATCAACGGGTTCGCCGATGACGTTCAAGATGCGTCCCAAGGTCTCGCGACCCACTGGAACCATGATTTGATTTCCAGTGTCTTTTACTGGTTGGCCGCGCATTAAACCGTCGGTGCTGTCCATGGCCACAGTGCGAACGGTATTCTCACCAAGGTGTTGCGCCACTTCTAAAACTAAGTTCCACTCGCGGCCATCGATCACCGAGTTGGTAACTCTGAGAGCGTGCTTAATTTCTGGAAGTGACCCCGGTTGAAACTCAACGTCAACAACGGGACCGATTACTTGTTTAATTTTGCCAACGTTTTCTTTGTTACTTGTTACTGACATTGATATCTCCCTCGATCATCTTAAATCTTATGAACTTGCCTTTTGTGATTCTGTTCCTGAAATAATTTCCAAAAGCTCTTTCGTTATACTGGCCTGTCGTTGCTTATTGTACTGAAGCGTCAGTAAGCCAATCATCTCGCCAGCATTCTTGGTGGCGTTTTCCATTGCCGACATTCGAGCTCCGTGTTCTCCGGCTTGTGTCTCAAGTAGAACGCGGTACGTTTGGTCAGCAAATGTTTTTGCAATCAAAGCATTCAAAAGCTCAACGCCAGACGGCTTAATAATATATTCTTTGGTCGCCTCAGTTTCAGCCACCTTGGTATCGACTTGTGCGGCTTTAGCTTTAGTGAGCGGTAGATAATCTTCTACAATCACCGTCTGGGAGACTGCGTTTTTGAATTCATTATAGATAATTTTGATTTCTGTGTATTTTCCGGCCAAAAAGTCAGCCACCAAGGCATCAGCTAATATTTTCGCTTTTTTGAAAGAAACCTTGCCGCCGCACTCAGAAAAATACCGACCAATCTTAGCGATCTCTTTGGTTTTGAAAAAATCAAACCCCCGCTTGCCTACGTAGCAAAACTCAACATCACTATAGCGTGAGCGATTTTCTACAGCCCACTTTGTTGCCGCCTTAATTATACTAGAATTAAAACTACCACAAAGACCTCGGTCTGATGTCGCCACTAAAACAAGAACTCGATCTCCGCTTTCAGCGCTCTCTGGCCTTGAAAAAAACGGACTGCTGCTTTCTAGCTGTGGCTCAGCGGCTAACTTTTGAATCAAGCCAGCGAGTTGTTTTGCGTACGGCCGCTGAGTTGTAATCGCCTCTTGTGCACGACGCAATTTAGCAGCCGAAACCATTTTCATGGCCTTCGTAGTCTGTTGAGTATTTTTTACTGTCGAAATTCTCTTTCGAAGGTCTTTAATACTTGCCATAGTTCACACCCAAATGTTGAAGCTCAATAATAAGCGATTATGCAACAAAAACTGTCTCAAACTCTTTGAGCGCCTTTTCTAATTTAGCCTTAACCGCGTCATCGATTTTTCCGCCGCCACCAAGGGCTGCAAAAATATCTGCGTATTTCTTTTCGATAAAGGTATAAAGTTGCGTTTCGTAGTCACGAAGACGATTAACCGGAATCTTATCTAAGTAGCCGTTCGAACCCGCATAAATAATCACAACCTGGCGCTCAACAACCAAAGGTGAATATTGCGCTTGTTTCAAAATCTCAGTCAAGCGCTGACCGCGCGCGAGCTGGCGCTGAGTTGCGGCGTCGAGATCACTACCAAACTGTGCAAACGCTGCCTTCTCTCGGTACTGAGCAAGATCTAGACGAAGAGTACCAGAAACTTGTCTCATCGAGCGAATCTGCGCTGAACCACCGACCCGAGAAACTGAGATACCGACGTTAACCGCTGGTCGAATGCCTGAGTGAAATAAGTCAGTCTCAAGAAAGATCTGGCCGTCAGTGATCGAAATCACGTTCGTTGGAATATAGGCAGAGACGTCACCCGCCTGCGTTTCGATAATCGGTAGTGCAGTGAGTGACCCACCACCCAATTTGTCTGACAACTTTGCGGCGCGCTCAAGAAGGCGCGAGTGAAGATAGAAAACGTCTCCAGGATAAGCTTCACGACCCGGTGGACGACGAAGCAAGAGTGATAACTGACGATAAGCCTGCGCTTGCTTGGTTAAATCATCATAAACGATCAACGCATGTTTGCCGTTATCTCTAAACCACTCACCCATGGTCACGCCTGTATAGGCCGCCAAAAACTGAAGTGGTGCTGGCTCGGCCGCAGTAGAAGACACGACAATCGTGTGTCCTAAGGCGTCGTGCTGGCGTAACTTGTCGACAACTTGGGCGACGGTCGATTGTTTTTGGCCAATGGCCACGTAAATACAGTAAACGCCTTTTCCTTTTTGATTGATGATTGTATCAATTGCGATGGCCGTCTTGCCTGTCTGTCTGTCTCCAATGATTAACTCTCGTTGTCCACGCCCAATCGGAATCATTGAGTCAATGGCTTTAATTCCGGTTTGGAGCGGCTCTTTCACACCTTGTCGAGCAACAATACCTGGTGCCTTTACTTCAACACGTCTGAATTGTTTTGCATTCAGCTCGCCTCGACCGTCAATAGCAACACCAAGAGCGTTGACGACTCTACCGAGTAACTCTTCGCCCACAGGCACCTGAACAATCTTACCGGTTCTTTTAACCGAAGACCCTTCTTTAATCGCGTGGTCATCACCAAAAATCGCGACGCCGACAGCTTCGTCTTCTAGGTTCAAAATCATTCCAGAAACACCGGCTTCGAACTCAACAAGCTCGCCCGCAACGGCCTTTTCTAGACCGTAAATCTTCGCAACGCCGTCTCCAACCGAAATCACTGATCCGGTTTCTGAGACATCGACCTTTTTTTCAAAGTCAGCCAATTGTCTTTTTAGAATTTGGGTAATTTCTTCGGGTCTAATTTGTACCATTTTTTCTCTTCCTTATTTATAAAGTCACTTTAGATACTAAAGACTCTTTGAGTCGTTTTAATTGTGTTTTTAGGGTGCCGTCGTAAGTTGTTCCACGCACAACAACCTTAACCCCGCCAATTAGGCTCGGGTCAAGACTTGGCCGCAACTCAACTTCTGTCTTTTGGACGCTAGAAATAGCTTTTCTGATTTCTTCCAACTGCGAAGAACTAAGAGCCTCAGCAGAGTAAACGGCTCCCATCACCTTGCCCTTAGAGTTATTCTTAACTTCTAGCCATGCCGCACAAAGACCTGGAAGCTCTGACATCCGATTTTTCTCAACGACAATTAGCAAAAATCGAATGACCAAAGCTGGCGCACCTAGCGACTGACAAAGGTCTTCGACAATTGCTTTCTTAGCACTAAGAGTTACCGTGGGTGCCATCAGCACACGCCCGAGCAGTTCACTCGATTTCACTGCATCTGAAAAACCAAATACAGCACTTTCGACACTCTGAATGGCAGTCTCGCCAGACTGATTAGCCACCTCAAAAAGGGCTTGGGCATATGATCGAGCAACACTCATCGAACACCCCCAAGGCTTCCTGAGAAGCTAGAAATAATTTTGTCTTTATCGGCCACAGAAGCCTTAGATTTAAACTGGGCCGCCACCTGTCTAACAATCTGATCAGATATCTCGACCATTAAGTCGTTCTTTAAAGCTTGAAGCTGACCCTTCGCACCGGCATTCGCATCAGAAACAATAACGTCGCTCATTCTTTTCGCGTCATTGAGTATTCTAATCTTCAGCTGCTCGATCTCTTCGCGCGCTTGAGTTCGAAGCGTCTGCGTTTCGAGATCTAGTGAGTTCAGTTTTGCCGAAAAATCTTCGAGGGCTTCTTTCGCCTCACGCAACTGAACGGTTGTTTTTTGAAGTTCTTCTCGGATTGAATGATGCCTCGCCGAAACAAAGTCGAGAAAAGGCTTTTTTCCAAACTTATAAAGCAGGCCAACGAGCAGTGAAAAATTGATAAACGGCAGAACTAAAGCATTCACTTTGTTTGCCCCCCAATAAGCGACATCTGGTCTATAACCTCAGCTACAAGCGCCGGCACCTGCGCACTCAACTGTTGTCTAATTTGCTGTCCATGAACCTCTAGCTGCGCCTGGGTCTCTGTCATAATCTGCTTCGCCTGTGCGCGAGCATTTCCGAGTATTTCGGCTTCTGCTTTTTTAGCCTCGGTCACGGCAGCATCAATCTCAGCCCGTACGCGAACTCTCTCTTCGTTGATCTTTTTTTTGTATTCAGCCAGCTTCTGGTTAGCCTGTTCTAAGATCTCAGTTGCGGCCTTTTGGTCTTCTACTGTTCTCTTGTGCCTCAATTCAAAAAGGCGATAAAAGGCTTTAAAATATAGGTTGGAAAGGACAAGTACCAATAAGCCAATGACGGCAAACTGTACTAAGAACGTCTGATCCACACCAAGTTGCGAAAGGATATCTGCCACTTTCTACTCCACATGCTGAATGATGTAATGGTAATGAAATTAGTGGCTAGCTAACACGCAAAAGAATCGATGGTCAAGAAAATGATTTCAGTTTTCCATAGAAAGCATTTTACTGCTTCCCTCAAAAATCACACCTTCATCGACACTTAGGCTCGGAGTGACAATATTTCCGCGAAAAATGGCTGGCTTATGAATTTCGACTCGGTGTTTTGCCAAGACGGTTCCGGTTACCTCTCCGCTAATAATCACAACCCCGGCGTCGATTTCAGCATTAACTCGAGCGCCTTCACTGATAACTAGAACGTCGGGTGTATAGATTTCACCACGAAAGACCCCGCCAATTCGAACTGATCCTCGAAAGCACAATTTGCCCTCAAACTCGCAGCCTTGGTCAATAATCCCAGAAATTTCTGTCTGAACAACAGGCGTCGATAGGTCGTCGAATCTTTTTGCCATAGGTGGGTAGTTTACTTTCTAAGACTGCAGAAGGTCAAGTAGTCGGTCAAGCTCTACACGGGTCTTGTACTGAAAAACAATTTTCCCTTTTCTATCGCCGCCTCGAATCTCTATCTTCGTGCCCCATTTTCTGGCGAGATCAACTGAAATCTTGTCAAGCCGCGCCTGTATTGGGTCTGCGCTCTGACCTCCTGCGTTCGCTCCATCTGCATCGTGAGAAGGTACCGCCTTTTTCTTTAGCTGATCTACCAAGGCCTCAGTTTCTCGAACGCTCAATTTTTTTGTAACCACTTGTGCTCGGGCGTAGAGTCGAAGGTCGTTGTCTTCTAGAGACAAGATTGCCTTACCATGCCCGAACGAGATGATTGATTTCTTTAAATCATCGATAATTGCTTCGGGCAATTTCAGCAATCTCAAAAAGTTGGCTACAGTTGCCCTCTCTTTGCCAACCCGGGTGGCCACTTCTTCTTGGGTCAGTGAAAAATCCTGCATGAGCTGTGAATAAGCCATGGCCTCATCGACGCAATTCAAATTTTCTCGTTGAATATTTTCAACCAGAGCAAGTTCAAGTGATTCACGATCGGTAGACTTTCGAATCACGATTGGAACCTGCTTTAGCCCGGCCTTTTTCGCGGCCCGCAAGCGGCGCTCCCCGGCGATCAACTCGTAGCCTTTTCCAGTTCTTCGCACGATCAGGGGTTGAATAATACCATTCGCTCGAATCGACGCACTCAACTCTTCAACCGTCGAATCGTCAAATTCTCTTCTGGGCTGATAGGGATTTACTAAGATTTCATCAATTGTCGCATAGCTTATTCCTGGGTGCCGATCTTTATTGGCCACCTCTGGCACATTGGCCGCTTCGACCTTAATCTGATTTACCGCCGTTGCCCCAACCCCCATCAAAGGTGCGGTGCCGGTTTCTGAATTTATCGACCCTATTGCTCGCGAAACCTCTGGTGTCGCCATGAAAACAGGCGGCTGCATCTGACTACCTGCGCCCGGCAGCAAAGAGGCAAGACCCTTACCTAAAACTGGTTTTTGTGCCATAAATAATTCCCCCAAAATACGAAACTAGATTACCTGAGCCCCAGACTCAACAACGCCTTGACTTTGACGCAACGCACCAAGCTCTACCTTGGGTTGGTTTCTGCCAAGCACTTCCTTCGCCAAATTCAAGTAGGCCAAACAACCCTTCGAATCGATGTCATACAACAAGACCGGCTTTCCAAAGCTCGAGCACTCCGATAGGCGCACATTTCTTGGAATAACGGTCTCAAACACCTTGTCTCCAAAATGTGTTCTCACCTCTTTAACAACCTCATTTGCCAGATTATTGCGCCCATCAAACATGGTTAACACAATACCCTCTTCTTGAAGTCCTGGGTTGAGGTTCATTTTAATCAATCCAACCGTGTTCAGCAGCTGAGACAAGCCCTCAAGAGCAAAAAATTCAGTCTGAAGCGGAACCATAAAAGAATCGGCAGCAGTCAAGGCGTTTACCGAAAGCAACCCAAGCGACGGTGGGCAATCTATCAAGATGAAGTCAAACTGCGAACGAATTTCGGCAATTGATGCTTTCAACTTTGACTCTCTGGCGAACGATGAGACCAGCTCAATTTCAGCACCCGCTAAATCACTTGTTGCGGGCGCAACGAAGAGCGAATCAACTTCGGTTGCCACAATAACCTGTGACATGGGCACCTGACCGATGAGTGCCTGGTAGACTGTGTGATTCGGGTTAAGTTTTGATCGATCAACACCCAAAGCCGAGGTTGCGTTACCCTGAGGGTCAAAATCGATCACCAGTGTTCGCTTGTCGGCAATCGCCAAGCTCGCAGCAAGGTTAACGGTCGTTGTCGTCTTACCAACGCCGCCCTTTTGGTTAGTCATCGCTATAATTTTTCCCATTTTTTTCTCCGGGCCACAAGTGCGATAATGAGTGCCAATTATCGTGGGCCCCTGCCCGTACTTGCGCAGGAGCCCCGATTTTCTTCCTACATGTGGTTGTAGGGGAGTAACTACTTAAAGTTTTTCGGGTACTCACTAAGGTTTGGTTGCTCAACTACTCTACAACCTATGAATAGTCTAGGTCCGCTCAGACACTTGATCAAGACAATTGTTCCATGTGGAACATTATTTTGCCCTTTTTACGTCGACAATCACGCAACTATCTCTGAAATCGGGTACTCTGTACTCAACAACTACTCTTGCTACTACTTTTTTTCGATAAGATGAGAGCGAAAGGCCGGCACTCTCTGTCGACCAACCGGGACCTTTCAGTAAAACCAAATTGTTCCACGTGGAACATGGAAAAATCCAGGCCAAAATCTTCTCAACGGTACCAACCGCCCTACTCACCACCGTATCCACGCTTGATTCGCGTAGATACTCTTCTCCGCGACCACTCCAAACAGATACTCGGTCCGTTAACCCCATCTGCTCTGTGGTTACCCTTAAAAAATCAGCCTTATGGGTCTCACTCTCCGACAAAATCCACTTTCGTGTCCCAAAAATGGCCGCAGACAACAAGCCTGGCACTCCGCACCCCGAACCTAAGTCCATACAGACTGACCCCAACAATCCAGACCTCTCCAATTCAACACAATCAACTACGTGACCAAGAGCAAAATCACGCGGAGAAATCAGTTTGGTTAAATTCTGGACTTCATTTCCTGCCTTAAGTAACCCGTAGAATCTAAAAATACTCGCCAACTGAACCCTATCTAAAGAATATGCCTTCAGAAGATCCTCAATCTCGTCCATTTCAGCCACTATCAATCCATCGGTCATTTTGTACCCCTTGGCATTTTAAGATGAATCAGAACACTGGCTAGTGCCGCCGGTGTAACCCCTTGAATTCTTCCCATCTGACCCAAAGTCTCGGGCCGAAAAGTCTTTACACGCTCCTGAATCTCAGAAGAAAGACCCCCAACAGCCCCGAAGTTAAAGTCGCTTGGAATTTTCAATTCATCGGCCTCAGACACCGACTGGGCCAATTCTAGATCTCTCTGTATATAACCCGCGTACTTAATCGAAATCTCAACCTGATCTAGCACTTCGGCAGAAAAACCCGAAATGTCAAACCCCGCCAAATCGGCTAGGTCTCTCACACCAATTTCAGGCCGCTTAATGAGGTCTAATAAAGAAACCCGGTCTTTTAAAGGCGAAGTTCCGAGCGCCTGCAGTTTCACACCCACGTTATCACTCGGCAGCAAGTAAGTATGCCCGACAGACGTTTTGAGTCTTTCAATCGATTCCAGCTTCAGCAAAAATCGTGAATGGGCCTCAAACCCCAACAAACCCAGCTCACGCCCCAACGGAGACAAGCGCTGATCGGCATTATCTTCTCGCAAATAAAGCCGAAACTCAGCGCGCGAAGTAAACATGCGGTACGGTTCATCTGAACCCCTAGTCACCAAATCATCAATTAAAACACCGATATAGGCTTCATTACGACCCAAAACCACCTCAGGCCCACCGACAACCATGCGCGCCGCGTTAATTCCAGCCATCAATCCCTGGGCCCCCGCCTCTTCGTAACCAGAAGTGCCGTTGACCTGCCCAGCAAAGAAAAGCCCTTTAATATCCTTAGCTTGCAGACTTGCCCCGAGTTGCGTCGCTTCAACTGCATCGTACTCAACGGCATAGCCATATTTTAAGAATTCAGCTCTCTCTAACCCATTGATAGTATGAATAAATTCATCTTGAACGTCACTCGGAAGGCTTGTTGAAACGCCATTTACGTAAATCTCTTCTACGTCCAAACCCTCTGGCTCAAGAAAAATCTGATGCCGATCTCTCTCTGAAAACCGCTTCACTTTATCTTCGATCGAAGGACAATAGCGAGGCCCAACCCCTTCAATTAACCCACGAAACATCGGTGAACGATCAAAATTTTTCGCAATAATATCATGCGTTTTAGCGTTGGTGTGGGTGATAAAACAAGGAACCTGCTCTAGAGCTGGAAAACTTGCCCCAGAACCATAAAATGAAAATGGAGAGATCACCGAGTCGCCCAGTTGCTGTTCACACTTCGAAAAATCGATCGAAGACTTTCGCAGTCTTGGTGGGGTACCTGTCTTTAACCGCCTAGTTCGAAAACCCAGCTCGTGCAATGACTTGGTCAATCCGACTGCCGCCGCATCTCCGACCCGGCCGCCTTGGGTTTTATCAAACCCAGTAAACATCAAACCTCGCAAAAACGTGCCCGAAGTGATTACAACAGCACGGGTCGCAATCTCTTCACCACTAGAAAGCCGAACACCAAAAACACGGCCAGACCTTACTAAAACATCGACCACTTCACCTTGAACAATTTGCAAGTTCGAAACCTGCGCCAAGGTCTGCTTCATAACCGCAGAATACTGGTTCTTGTCACACTGCGCTCGGCTCGAACGAACAGCGGGTCCCTTGCTAGAGTTCAACTTACGGTACTGAATCGCGGTCGCATCAGTATTGATGCCCATCAATCCGCCAAGAGCATCAATTTCTTTAATCAATTGCCCCTTCGCCAAACCACCCATCGCCGGATTACATGAAAGAACACCAATGCGCGAGGGGTCGAGACTAATTAATGTCGTTTTCCGGCCAATTTTGGCTGCAGCCGCCGCGGCTTCACAGCCCGCATGACCACCACCAACAACGACCACATCGAAGCTCAACACGAAATTCTCCTCACTAAGAACGTAATTATGTACGTGCTCACGCCGTTAACACGTTACCCCGCTGGACACAATAAGCCGCAAAGCGTTTGAATTAAATTCAATCACTATAAAAAGTAGGAGCCTCGGTAAATCAGAATACTGGACTATCGAGCCAATATTACCGTTTCGGAGCGTTGTTATGAATGTATTCAACAACCTCAGTCAGGGTTGCGCCTGGGGTGAAAACCATGTGAACACCGAGTTTCTTCAGTTCGATGATGTCATCCTCAGGAATGATTCCGCCCACAATGAAAAGGGCGTCACTAAGGCCTGCCTTCTTTACGCCATCAAGAATATCAGGGACCAAAGCATTATGAGCCCCAGACAAAATACTCAACCCGACGACATGAACATCTTCTTGCACGGCTGCGCTAATCACCATTTCGGCGGTCTGGTGCAAACCTGTGTAAATCACCTCAAAGCCAGCATCGCGAAGCGCCCGCGCAATCACTTTTGCCCCTCGATCGTGCCCATCTAGACCGGGTTTCGCGATTAGAACTCTCACTCGACTATTGCCTTCAGTTTCCATAATTAAAATTTTCCATCTTCTCGATAAATTCCATAAACCCCACGTAAGGTGTCACACACCTCTTGCAGTGTCGCATAGGCCTTTACCGCGGTTAGAATTGGCTCACACAGATTCTTATCTTCTTCGGCCGCCTTTTTCACATCAGCCAAAGCACTAGCAACGGCGGCGCTCGAACGCTTCGCCCTCAATGCCACCAACTTTTGAACTTGCCTCTCCTCAACAGCCCGACCAATCGTCAGAGTTTTCAGGTCGCGCGCAGTTTCTTTAGCCTGATATTTATTTACCCCGACCATCACCTTTTCTTTTTTCTCAAGCATTCGTTGAAAATGATACGCAGAGTTCGCTATCTCATTTTGCGGGTAACCGGCCTCTACAGCGGCAACCATTCCACCCATTTCATCGATTTTCTTGATGTACTCTAAGGCTTCTCTTTCAACTTTGTTCGTGAGAGCTTCGACAAAATACGACCCCCCCAACGGATCAACTACGTTATCAATGCCCGTCTCTTCGGCCAGAACTTGTTGGGTACGCAGGGCAATCATCACAGCCTCGTCTGTTGGAAGAGCGAGAGTTTCATCCATGCTATTCGTATGAAGAGAGTTGGTACCGCCAAAAACAGCAGCCAAACCCTGAACTGCTACCCTGACGATATTATTGTAAGGTTGCTGTGCCGTGAGAGAAACGCCCGCAGTCTGTGCGTGCGTTCGAAGCATCATCGATTTGGCATCTTTTGCTCCATACCGTTCTTTCAACAATCTTGCCCAAATTCGCCTCGCCGCTCGAAACTTGGCTATCTCTTCAAAAAAATCGTTATGCACATCAAAAAAGAAAGAAAGCCGAGGAGCAAATTCATCGACCTTCATGCCCCTTTTTAAGCTTTCTTCGACGTAAGCCAGTCCATCGGCAATGGTGAAGGCCAACTCTTGTACGGCCGTCGAACCTGCCTCACGAATGTGATAGCCACTGATACTCACGGTGTTCCAGTTTGGATAATTCTTTGTGCCATACTCGATCGTATCAATGACGAGCTTTACGGCGGGCTTTACCGGAAAAAGCCACTCTTTTTGAGCGATGTACTCTTTCAAAATATCATTTTGAAGGGTACCCCGAACCTGGTCTCGTGGAACCCCTTGTTTCTCAGCCACCGCGAAATACATACACATGATCACGATCGCTGGACCATTGATCGTCATTGACGTAGTGATATCGGCAAGAGAAATACCTTCGTAAAGTTCTTCCATGTCTTCAAGCGAAGAAACTGAAACTCCACATTTTCCAACCTCGCCCTTGCCGCGCGGACTGTCAGCATCGTACCCCATCAAAGTCGGCATATCGAACGCTGTAGAGAGGCCAGTCTGCCCTTGGGCAAGCAACATTTTGAAACGCTGATTGGTTTCGGCTGCACTAGCAAATCCCGCAAACTGCCGCATTGTCCAGAGCTTGCCACGGTACATGTTCGATTGAACACCACGGGTATACGGAAACTCGCCCGGAAACCCTAAGTCTCTCGAGTAATCAAAACCATCTTGCTCAAGATCTGCAGGAGTCGAAAGCATCGGAACTTCAACATCACTCCAGGTACTGAATCGCGTTTTTCGCGGCTTCAACTTTTTGTCTGACTCTCTCAGCTTCGCCTCAAACTTCGCTTTCTCTTTCTCAAATTCAGACACTAGTAACACCCTTTCTCTAATCGAAAACGTCGCAGCTTTACTTTAACTCGGCCAATTCTTGTGCAGCAATCACTAGGCGTTGAATTTCAGAGGTTCCTTCGTAGATTTCAGTAATTTTTGCATCTCTAAAATTTCTCTCTACAACATACTCTTTAGTGTAGCCATAGCCACCATGTACTTGAATCGCCTTGGTCGCGATCCACATGGCTGCCTCAGAAGCCGCTAATTTAGCCATAGCCGCCTCTTTGGTGTATTTCAAATCATTGTCTTTACAGTTAGCAGCAGCCCAAGTGAGTAGTCGAGCACCTTGAAGTCTCGTCGCCATATCAGCTATAAAAAACTGAATTGCCTGCAGTTTAGAAATCGGTGCACCAAATTGCTCGCGCTCACTTGCAAAGTTCTTCGAGGCGCTGAGTGCACACTTTGCAATTCCCAGAGCCTGCGAGGCGATACCAATTCGACCCCCGTCAAGCGTGTGAAGCGCAATTTTGAAACCCTGGCCTTCTTTGCCTAAAAGACCAATTTGTGGAATAAAAACGTCATCAAAAAATAGCGCAGCCGTCGATGATGCCGTAATTCCGAGCTTATCTTCAAGTTTTGCCACTTGATAACCGGCCGCCTTGGTGTCGACCACAAAAGCACAAATACCTTTATGACCTAAGTTTTTGTCTAACGTTGCGAAAACTATCGCAAAATCAGCCTCTTTACCGTTAGTAATCCAGTTTTTCGAACCGTTTAAGCGATATCCGCCCTCGACCTTCGTCACCGAGCACTTCAATCCAGCCGGATCAGAACCGTGACCAGGCTCAGACAGCGCAAAACAGCCTAACTTCTTGCCTTGTGCGAGAGGCTTTAAGAATTTTTCTTTCTGCTCGTCGCTACCAAATGCGCTCAAAGGGCCGCAAACCAACGAATTATTGACCGACATAATAACAGCGGTCGAAGCACACGCCGACGCGATTTCTTCAAGCGCCATCGCATAAGAAACGGTATCCATTCCCGCGCCGCCAAATTTTTCTTCAACCATCATTCCCATTAAGCCCATCTCGCCAAGCTGTTTAATGAGGTCGGTCGGAAAATGACCCGTTTCATCAAATTCTTTAGCTTTAGGAGCAATTTCTTTTTGCGCAAAAGCTCTCACTTGATCCATCAACATGGTTTTTGCTTCGTCATTAATTATCGGCCATCCATTTAGCATTTTAGTGCCTTTCTTTTTTTAAATATTTCACTCAACTCACTCAGTCTTATTTAACCTGTTGGGCCGTGACCAACAAAAACGGGCTTTCTCTTTTCAACAAACGCCTTCATTCCTTCGACCTGGTCAGTGTGGCCAAACAGGGTTCCAAAGGTCATCGCCTCAACATCAAATTTTGCGGGATTCTCATTACTGTGTATCTCTTCTTGCATCAGCCTCTTAGCGGCTTGAACTGCGCCGGCAGACTTCGAAGCTATCTGCTTCGCTAAAGCCACGGTACTGATCCAAAACTCTTCTTTCTTATAAATATGGGCAACCAGCCCATATTTTTCAGCTTGCGCTGAACTCAGCCGTGCGCCCGAAAAAATCAGCTCTTTTGCTTTCGACAACCCAATCCACTTAGACAGCCGCACTGTTCCGCCAAAGCCCGGAATCACACCCAACCCAACCTCTGGTAGGCCAAAAACAGCCGTATCTGAGGCACAAATGAAGTCACAACTGAGTGCTAGCTCCATTCCGCCGCCCAGTGCGTATCCGTTCACTCCTGCTAAGGTAGGAAACGGCAGGTCTTCAATCATGCGAGTCACGCGGTGACCTAGCCGTGAAAACTGAACCGCTTGTGAACTAGTCATTCCCTGCATTTCAACAATGTCGGCGCCAGCCACAAACGACTTGTCACCGTCGCCAGTCAAAATTAAAGCGCGAATTGAAGTGTCTGCCCGTAGGGTTTGGAGTGTCTCTTCTAATTCACCCAAAAGGGCCATATTTAAGGCATTAAGCGCATCTTCGCGACAAATTCGAAGAACGGCAACCCCAGCTTCTAGTTTTTCAACTTCTAAACACTTCATAAAAACCCCTATTTACTCGCTTACCTACTCGTACCGATAAAATCCGCGGCCCGATTTCTTTCCTAACCAACCAGCCTCAACATACTGACGTAGAAGTGGTGATGGTCGATATTTAGAGTCACCCAACCCCGTGTGCAAAACTTCCATGATGGCCAGACAGGTATCAAGCCCAATAAAATCAGCGAGCGTCAAAGGCCCCATTGGCTGATTTGTGCCTAACTTCATCGCTTGGTCAATGTCTTCAACCGTTGCAATGCCTTCATACAAAACGGTGACCGCCTCATTGATCATTGGCATTAAAATACGATTAACCGCAAAACCAGGAATGTCCCGAACCGAGACAAACGTTTTACCCATTTTTTCACAAACAGCTCGAACCGTAGCAAATGTTTCATCTGACGTTTGAAGACCGCGAATACCTTCAATGAGCTTCATCACTGGCACTGGATTCATAAAGTGCATTCCAACTACTTTATCAGGCCTAGCCGTTTTTGCGGCGATCGCAGTGATGCTAATAGAAGACGTGTTAGTCGCCAATATAGCTGCTGGCTTACACGCCTTTGAGAGCTGCTCGAACAAAGAATATTTAAGCGCCGGATTTTCAGAAACGGCCTCAACCACAAGATCGGCGTCAGACAAATCTGAAATTCCAGAAACAGGCTTTAGTCTCGCCTCAATTTGATCGCACTCTTCTTTGGTGATTTTTGCTTTTTCGACCAGCTTAACAAGCTGACCCATAATTTTTTTCTTACCCGCTTCTGCACTGGCCAAATTCACATCAGACATCTGAACAGTGAATCCGGATTGTGCAGCCACCTGAGCGATTCCCCTGCCCATTTGCCCTGCGCCCAAAACCCCAATTATCTTTATTGAATCTATCATTGAACACCCTTGGTTAAAGTTTAGATGGAACTTATCTCCAAAAAGGTGATGAGTTCAAGAAAAACCTCGCTCCAAAAAACGCAGTCAAAACGATAGTTGAAAACGGCTACTTGCCAATGCAAAATTCCGAGAAAATTCGCCCCAAAATCTCTTCCGTCGGGGTTTGCCCAATCAGTGGGGCCAAAGAAACCAGTGTATGCCTCACATCGGCGGCGAAAAGGTCAAACTCAGTAGAGTCGAGTGCCCTTTTAAGGTGCGTAATTGCCGCGTTAACCGCGTCAAGCTGCTCAAGCCTAGTTAAGACAACCTCTCGTGGAGTTCGAGAAACTAAGGCTTCACACCTTCTTGACAGCTCTTCGGTCACTTTTTCAAGGTCTTCTTTTGAGTTAACAGAACAAGAAACCCACAGAAGATTTGTGATTGAATTCAGCCGAAAAGAAAGTTCATTTAAACTCTCGGTAGTTACAAGATCAGAGCGAGAAATGATCGGTAAAACAACATCATTTCTCTGAGCTCTGGCCTCTTCAAGCTCAAAGAGCGCTTGGTCAAGCTCTGAACTACTTGCTGTCGCGCTCACGGCATCGACCAGAAATAAAATCAAGTCGGCCTCTTTTCCGGCCTTTCTTGAGCGGCGAATACCCTCTCGCTCGATTTCATCGTGACTAGTTTTGCTCGTGCTTTGTACTTTTGAATCAACCTTGAGCCCAGCGGTATCAAAAAGCTTCGCGGTAAAGGTTCCTTGTGAGCCACGAAGTCGAATTCGCTCGCGAACAACGTCTCGTGTGGTGCCTGCCAAATCTGAAACAATTGAAAGGTCTTCACCCAAAAGTGCGTTGAAAAGGCTGGATTTCCCAGCGTTTGGAAGACCCAAGAAGGCAATCGAAACTCCTTCGATTAGCCTTTTTCCTCGCTCAAATGATGAAGCCAAATACTGAAGGTCTTTAAAAACGGCCTGGCCTCGCTTTTTGAGTTCGCGTAAACTCAACTCTTCAACATCTTGATCTGAAAAATCAATCGCCACCTCACCCATCGCTACTAATGATTTGATTGCATCTGAAAGTGCGCGCACGGCCCGAGTGAGAGACCCATCTAATTTTTCGATAGCCAAGTCGGCCGCCATATCACCTTCGGCAGCGATCAATTCAGCGACTGCAATCGCCTGATTCAAGTCCATTTTTGCGTTGCGAACAGCTCGAAAAGAAAACTCTCCTGGTTGCGCTAATCGAGCTCCAGCGGCTAGAACATCTTTCAAGACGCGTTCGACGTTAAAGGCTCCTCCATGAATGAAGAACTCGACCACGTCTTCTCCAGTAAAGCTGTTCGGTGATTCGAAATAGACCAACACGCCTTCATCTAATTTTCGGCTTGAACCCAACACTGAAAAGTAAGCGTGCCGGGCAACTAACCCTTTCGAACGATCAGAACCCACCCTACCTTGCGTAACAGTAGCGATGATTTCGCGAGTTTTTGGGCCGCTCACGCGAATCATGGCCACTGGCCCGTTCAAGGCTGTGCCACAAGCCGCAATCGTGTCGTTTGTCAGGTAGCCCTTCACTATTTTACTTTGATTACCGCTGGTGTTGCTGGGCCTAACTTTTTATTCACAATCATTTGCTGAACAATGCCGGTCAACGCGTTTATCAACATGTAAATGGTAAGACCAGATGGCAAAGTCAGCATCATCACACCAAAAATGAGCGGCATAATTTGCATCATTTTTTGCTGTGCGGGGTCTGCAGCCGTTGCTGGAGTCATCTTTTGCTGAACAAACATGGTGATAGTTAAAGCAATTGGGGTCACATAAAACGGATCTTTCATCGAAAGGTCATGAATCCAACCGAAGAACGGTGCACGATACAGCTCAATTGAGCTATACAGCACTCGGTAAAGAGCAAAAAACACGGGCATTTGAATCAACATCGGAAAACACCCCGCCATCGGATTGTACCCGTGGGTTTTCATCAACGACATCATTTCGCGATTTTGAGCTTCTTTGTCGTCAGCGTATTTTTCTCGAACTTTTTGCATTTGTGGCTGAATTCTAGCCATCTCGCGCATGCTTTTGGCGCTTTTGTAAGTCAGCGGATAGGTCACGATTTTTACCAGCAGTGTGAGTAGAATGATAGCGACACCCCAATTGTTGGTCAGAGTAAAAAATCCGTTCATGATTTTTAAGAGTGGGTACGCAAAAATAGTAAACCACCCAAAATCAACGCTGTGGTCGAGGGTTGGTTCAACAGCTCTCAACATGTCTAGCTTTTTTGGGCCAAAATAGGCCTTCAGTGGAATCGAAATACTCGAACCCGTCATCGCAAAAACTAAATTAATCTTACCTGAATAAGGACCTAACGGCTGCAACAGCGCCTTGGCTTCCATTGGCGATGCATTCACTAGGGTCATTAGAAAATACCGCGAATTCAAGCCAATCCATTTAATCGGAGTGCCCACTTGTTTTAGGGCTATCGACTCTTCAATCAAGCTTCGCTCAACTGAGTCCATGGTAAAATAGGTGAACGCGCGGTCTCTTTCTTCTGGGTCACCTTTCATACCTTTGGCTGACAATCCGACGAACGCAAAGTTTGGCTTAGCTCCCGTAAACTCAGCGGTTAAACTCACATCTACCCAGAGTTGAGATGGGGTTTTTCTAAAAACCCGGGTGAGTTTTGCTTTCGCGTCAGAATAGGTCCAAACAACGGCATCACCCTTTTCTTCGAACGTTCCTTCAACCGCAGAAAGGTAAGCATACTCTGGAAGGTCAAAAGCCAACTCGCCCGTACCGACCTCCATTGCGACACTTTTCAAGTCAACAAACTCACCCGTTGAAGTCGGAACGTTTGCTCCTTTTTCAAATAACCCACCAAACATCCCAGTTTGAGCCGTCTTCGTAGTTTGCGGGTACTCTTTTAGTTTCCAGTCTGCAAAGAAGCGACTTCCACTGCCCACCTTGAGTGGCCCCACCGGTACGGCAATTTCTCTTTGCTCTTTGCCTGTCGGCGACGCCAAACTACTGCTTAAGTCTGAATTTCCACCTTGAATTACCGCTCCACTCGAAACAGGAGCATTCGAAAGCGGCTGTTGGGTGCCCTGATTGGCTGCCTGTTCGCTGTTTTGGTTATGAATTGCCGTAGGCTCGATATAAAATTTCTGCCAAGCCAACATGATTCCGAAACACAGACCAATTGCGAGTAATGTTCTTTTATCCATCATGATTCTTTATTTCCTCATTAGACGCTTGGGCCGATTCTAGCCGTCGCGGGGGCATAACTGTCTGTTTCGGTTTAACTGGATCACACCCACCCTGACTAAAGGGATGGCACCGTAACACACGAAAAACTCCACGGCCCGAGCCCTTAAGTGGGCCGTGAACGGTAATTGATTCAATAAAATATTCGCTACACGTCGGGTGAAAACGACAGCCCGCATTTGTCAAACCCATCAGCCTTGAAAGCTGATGAAAAAAGGGAGAAACGAAACGCCGGTATAGTCTAGCCGCACTAACGAGACTGTAACTGAGCCACTTTTCTAATGAACTCGCCATACATGCAATCTCTTAATTTCAGCTGATAAGGAAAATGTGATTTTTTCTTGTCAGGAATCACAACATTATAGTCAAACGACCCCAATAGATCTTTCTGCTGTCGAAATGACTCTCGAAGGCATCTTTTAATCCGGTTTCGTTCTACTGATGAACATCGGTTCTTAATTGTAACACCCAGGCGAAAGTGCCCCAGGGTATTAGGAATGCGAAAGATAAGACATTCCGAAAGACGGAACACTTCACTTTTATTAAAAAACTTCAAATAATCGGCGCGACTGTGAAGTCGGTAATTATAAGAAAACTGACCGGTCATAACACAACCTGTCATTCGGTAATAATGCTGATTTTGTTCTGATTATTTTCCAGAAATCTTAGCAGCTAAGCGTTTACGGCCTCTGGCCCTACGTCTTTGCAAGACTTTCTTTCCACTAACAGTTTTCATTCTAGCTCTAAAGCCGTGGCGTCTGCGACGCTTCGTTCTACTTGGTTGATAAGTGCGTTTCATAGATTCTTTGGCAATTAACTGAGTGTTAGCCAGATGTCAAGCTGGCAGTTGTCATCGCAAAAAAGGCGTGATAATGGCACTCCACCCCTGACGTTGTGTTTGCTGAAGGTTCTACTTGAGATCGTGACTACTTGTCGTCTTAGTTGGCTCCCGCGGTAATCAAACGCCTCCGTTTTTGAAGCAGGAGAAATATGCGCATTAGTCACGACGTTGATACTTCGACTTGGCCCCAACTCTGGCAAGCGGCCTACAGAATATTAGAAACAACGCTCGTTCCTAATCAACTTCGCGCCTGGATCCAACCCTTGGTATTTATACAAATAGATCAAACCTCTGCCGATAAATTGACTGTCAATTTTTCTGCTCCTAATACCTTTTCAGCAAACTGGGTTCGCGACCACTTTAGGGGTCCAATTGAACAGGCATTTTCGCAAGTAACCGGAAAAAAGTGCAGCCTTTCGTGTATTTCTCATGAAAAACCTGAAGAGGGAAACGAAGCCGCAACTGAAGACGCTTCTAGTGCCAGTAGCGGCGCAACCGACACACCGGTGGGCCATTTACTTAATTTTGGCACCACCACAAGTTCAGTTTCTTCTGAGAATGTTTTTCAGGGTAATGCACCTTATTCGAATTCGATACTAGGTGCGACTGCGCCATCGTCTTATTCGAGCGAGCAATCGACTTCTTCGTTCTCTGGCGACCGAATTCTAGAAAATCAGGGGCACTTTAGAGAAGAGCCATTGGTTCCAAACCCCACGGTAAGCGTCTCTCAGATGACCGGAAAAGCTTCGCAAGAGCTCGTGCTAAATCCTAACTACACTTTTGAAAACTTTATTGTGGGATCTAGCAATCAATTCGCGCACGCCTCGGCGGCAGCTGTTGCCGATTTGCCGGCACGAAAATACAATCCACTCTTCATTTATAGTGCCCCCGGCTTAGGTAAAACCCACCTTTTGCATGCCGTAGGCAACCAGGTCTTAAAAAGAAACCCAAAAGCTCGTGTTGCTTACCTTTCAGCTGAAGCGTTTGCGAACGAGTTAATTGACTCGATTCAACACAAACGCCCTTCGTATTTTAGAACAAAGTATCGAGATAGTTTTGACTTACTCTTGATCGACGACATTCAATTTATCGCCGGAAAGTCTTCTACTGAAGAAGAATTTTTTCATACCTTTAATACTCTACACGGTTCGGGCAGGCAAATCGTGATCACTTCAGATAAACCACCCAAAGACATTCCTAAATTAGAAGAGCGAATTCGAACTCGCTTTGAGTGGGGCCTGGTGGTCGATATTCAGCCTCCAGAAATTGAAACTCGAATAGCCATCTTGAAGGCAAAAGCTGAACGCGACGACCTTTATTTACCTGATGAAGCCGCTGTTTTCTTGGCCACCTATGTAAAGAACAACATGCGAGAGCTCGAAGGAATACTGGTCAAACTTCAAGCCCAGTCTTCTCTTTCTGGTGCCGAAATTTCGCTTGAAATGGCCAAATCTCTACTGAAGAACCAAGTGCCAGAAGAAACCAGCAACTACACCGCCGAACTTATTCAGACTGCAGTCACACGATATTTTCAAATTAAACTGATTGACCTCAAAACAAGTAGCCGTGCGCGATCAGTTGCGTTTCCAAGACAAGTTGCCATGTATTTAATCAGAAAATACACCGGCATGGGGTTCCGAGAAATCGGTTCTTACTTCGGCGGTAAAGACCACACGACGGTCATGCATGCCTGCACAAAGATCGAAGAGAATATTGATACCGACAACGACCTGAGAACTGTTGTCGAAGGAATCCAGAACACCCTCTAACTTCATGCGTGTTTGTACTTCATGAAATAGGGTTTCTGTTTTCAAAAAAATACCTGCCTAAATAAATCAATCAACGCTTTCTTTTTTTGGTCTTTCAAGAATCCCACTTTTTTGCCCTTTCTTTGAGTTTCATGGGGATAAGTCGGTGGATAACTGTGGGGATAACTTGGGGATAAAAAATCTATCCCCAAGTTATCCCCACAGTTATCCCCATTTTTTTAACTCTTACCTCAACTTAAAACTTAGTTTTATCATGTTGTTAGTGAATCTTATCCACATATCCACCAGCCACCTGTTGCTTCATTGTTTTCAACATTCTCTTACCCTGCCATTTTTTGGGGATAAGTTTTCTTTCGACCGCCGAAAAACTCCATTTTGGCTGTTTTTTTATCCGACTTTTTTTGTTTTTTTGTGCCTCTCAAAAGTTATCCCCAAAAGCTTGGGGATAAGTGTGTGGATAACTCCATTTTTGGTCAATTCAAGAAGTTATCCCCAAAAAAGATGTTTTATCCACAGGGGTTTTCCACAAAGTTATACACTCATTTTCTAAAACGATAATAAGTAGTTAACTGAGTTATCCACTTATCCACATCCCCTACTACTACTACTACTATATATATATACTCTTTTTACTTGAGACCAATTCAAGAAGGTGCAAAACAAACGGTATGATATTCACTATTCAAAGAGACCCATTATTCTTAGCTCTGCAACAGGTTCAGTCGACTGTTGCCAAAAGAAACTCGATGCCAATTCTGACAAATATTTTGTGTGAAGTTAAGAATGGTAACCTTTCATTAAGTGCCACAGATATGGAAGTGGGCATGCGCTTAACTTTTCCTGTTGAGGCTAAACAAGAAGGTAGAGTCACTTTAGCTGCCAATCATTTTCTAGACATTATTAAAGAGCTGCCTTCTCAGTTAGTTTCATTTACAAAAAAAGATAACAACTGGGTTGAGCTTGTCAGTGGAAGATCTCGTTTTAATATTGTGAGCATGGCAGCTGATGAATATCCAGAGCTTCCGAAGTTTGAAGAACAAAAATACAACGAGGCTAGAATCGATTCACTAAAAGAGATGATCGATAGAACTCTCTTTTCAGTTTCAACTGATGCAACACGGTATCTATTGAACGGAGTTTATTTTGAAAATTTAGAAAATGGCGTGATGAGAATGACAGGCACTGACGGAAGCCGACTTTCATACGTTGATAAAGAAGTTTTTCTCACTCCAGTTGAAATCAAACGTGGAATCGTGATTCCGAAAAAAGGATTGATCGAATTAAGAAAAATTTTAGAGTCCGCAGGTACTTCAATTGGTATCGCAATCGAAAAAGGACACTTATTCGCAAAGAACCAAGATACCTACCTCTTTGTTCGACTAATGGAAGGCGAATATCCCAATTATAGGCAAATCATTTCAAAAACTGTAGACTGTGTGATGAAGCTTTCAACCAAAGGCTTTACAGCAGCTCTTAAGAGAGTCAGCCTTTTAGCGCACGAAAAAAGCCGCGGAGTTAAATTTGCTATTCAGGCTGGGGCACTAACCATTTCTTCTAGCAACCCAGATATGGGCGAAGCCGTTGAAGAAATGGATATCGATTATTCAGGTGAACCTGTTGAAATTGGTTTTAACGCAAAGTACTTACTTGATTGTCTTTCGGTCACCGAATCTGAGCAACTAGAATTCTTTTTTAAAGATCGAATGAGCCCAGGTATCATGCGTGGATCAGATCACCAGAACCATACCTATGTCATCATGCCGATGCGCCTTTAAAGAATTGAGAATGTGCTTTTAGATCAAATTAAAACCAAGAATTTCAGAAACTTCACTGAGCTCAGTTATTTCTGTCATCCCCGATTTAATGTTTTTCTTGGCAATAACGGCCAAGGCAAGACCTCAATCATAGAAGCTATCTACTTCGTGAGTACTTTGAGGTCTTTCAGGCTATCAAAGTTAAACTCATTGGTTAAAGATACTGAAACAGCCTGTTTAGTGACAGCCAAAACCTCTACTAGTGAAGGATGGCACTCAGAGTTGTCTGTCAGAATTGAACGCCAAGGCGATAGAATCAAAAAGCAGGCCCTGATAAATGGCAAACCCTACCCCTCGTCGGTTCAATACTTATCTCAAAGGTTTGGCAACGCTGAGTTAGGCATGCATTCAATTGTCTTCAATCCAGCTGATCACGAACTCGTGCACGGAGAACCGGCCAGCCGAAGAACTTACCTCGATCGAGTACTATCGGCAGAGAGCTTAGACTATTTAAAAGCCCTTCAGACGTACCAGAAGTTCCTACAACAGAAAAACTTCGCCCTTAAGGCACAATTCGTCGACTCACGCATGATAGACTCACTCAACGAAGGTATGGTGGGTCCAGGTGCACTGATTGTGTTTGAAAGAATGAACTGGATAGCATCAGTTCAAGAACCCATTGCCAGCGTACTTTCTTTTATTGCACCGAATCAAAAACAAACCCTGCTTGAGTATCAAACAAAGCTATTTGACACCCAAGAAACTGGGCTTTTTTCTGGACAACGACCCATCGCTTCACTAAAACAAACAGAAGCGCTTTTTAGAGATAAACTCGTTGATTATTCAACAGAAGAAAGAAACGCGCGTTCATGTATTGTGGGGCCACATCGAGATGACTGGAGGGTTAATTTAGACGGTAGCTCTATTAAGAATATTGGATCTCAAGGAGAGGTTCGATCTTTCTTGATGGCGTTGAAATTGGCTGAACTTCAGCTCTTTAGAGAGAAGACAGGTCACCGTCCACTTTTTCTTCTCGATGATTATTCATCAGAACTTGATCGGCACCGAAGGGGTTTTTTGTTAAAGTACTTACTCGATTCTGACCTACAAGTGTTTTTGACTTCGACTGATGAATCAGTTTTTGAAGAATTAACTGATTCGAAGCAAGTAATTGTCGTGAATGGGCAAATTACTGAAAAAGAAAGATTGTAAAATGACTGAAGAAATTACTGCGCCTATTACCTCAAGTGAATATTCAGCAGACCAAATTAAGATTCTAGAGGGCCTTGAAGCTGTTAGAAAAAGACCGGGTATGTACATCGGCGATACTGGCGCCAGAGGATTACATCACTGCGTTTATGAAATTGTAGACAATTCGATCGACGAGGCCCTAGCGGGACACGCCAAGAAAATCGGCGTGGTAATTCACGCTGATAATAGCGTGACTGTTGAAGACGACGGCCGCGGAATTCCGTGCGAAATGCACTCAAGTGGTATTTCGGCAGTTGAAGTTGTTTTTACTAAATTACATGCAGGCGGAAAGTTTAACGAAGAAGGCGGCGCCTATAAAGTTTCGGGCGGCTTACACGGGGTTGGCGCTGCGGTTGTTAATGCGCTTTCTGAATTACTTCAAGTCGAAGTGCGCAGAAACGGAAAAGTCTATAAGCAGTTTTTCAAACGTGGTGACCCAGTTGCACCACTCAAAGAAGTGGGCGTGACTGACAAACGTGGCACCATGGTCACGTTCAAGCCCGATCCAGAAATTTTTGAAACTATCGAGTATAGCGCAGACGTGCTCGCGAACAGATTACGAGAACTGGCATTCTTAAATAGTGGAATTCACATCATTCTTACCGATGAACGCCAAGAGCCCGTAAAAACCCAAGACTTCTTTTTTGAAGGTGGTTTAGTTCAATTTGTTGAGTATTTGAATAAATCAAAAGAAAAAATCCACGATAAAGTTATTTACCTCAAATACGAAAAAGACTTTCTCGCTGTCGAAATTGCAATGCAGTGGAATAATTCTTATACTGAAACAGTGACCTCTTATGTGAATAACATCAACACGATTGAGGGCGGTACCCACGTTTCTGGGTTTAAGACTGCTTTGACTCGAGTTGTGAATAAATACATCACTGAATCTGGAATGGGTAAAACCATGAAAGAAACGCTTTCTGGTGATGACATTCGAGAAGGCCTGGGTTGTGTCATTTCAGCAAAAGTACCTGAGCCACAATTTGAAGGCCAAACCAAAACGAAGCTTGGAAATAGTGAAGTCGAAGGTTTCGTTAATACGATGTGTTATGAAAGATTGACGGCCTATTTTGAACAAAATCCGGCAGTGGCAAAAAAGTCGTTCAAAAAGGTGTTGATGCTGCTTTAGCAAGGATTGCTGCAAGAAAAGCCCGCGACCTAACTCGACGAAAAACGGCTCTCGACTTTTCTGGGTTGCCCGGAAAAATGGCTGACTGCCAAGAAAAAGATCCAGCGCTTTGTGAAATCTATTTAGTCGAAGGAGATAGCGCCGGCGGTTCAGCAAAACAAGGACGAGACCGTAAAAACCAAGCTATTCTGCCACTAAAAGGTAAAATTCTGAACGTCGAACGTGCCCGTTTTGACAAAATGCTGTCATCCGAAGAAATTAAAATACTGATCACTGCGTTAGGCGCCGGTATTGGTAAAGACGACTTTGATATTACAAAACTTCGCTATCATAAAATTGTAATCATGACAGACGCCGATGTCGACGGGTCGCACATTCGCACCCTGCTACTCACCTTTTTCTATCGGCAGATGCCAGAGATTATTGAAAAGGGTTACCTCTACATCGCCCAACCTCCGCTTTTTAAAGTTAAGAAGGGCCAAAAAGAGCGATATTTAAAAAATGAAGCTGAACTTTCAGAATACCTTTTGAATGTCGGCACAGATGGAATTCAGGTGAAATGCGCCGGACAAACGGTACCCACAAGCAGTTTGTTGGCGGCTCTAAAAGCAAGCGAACGTTTCACGAAGGCAATTGAGCGAACAGCAAAAAGATTACATCCTGAGTTGCTTAGGTCTTTTATTTTTCAAGGTGTGACTGCGGCCACGCTTTCAGACAAAGAGGCGTTTGAAAAAGCACTTGATATTGGTGTTAAGCGAGTAGTTCAAGCTGAAGGCCAAGTTGTTTACCAAGTGGATAAAGACGTAGAGCACAACTCTTGGTTTGCTAAATGTGAAACTATTCTGCATGGGTCCAAAAGAACGGCTTCGTTGAATGTCGCTCTAGTAGAATCACCTGAATACGAAGAACTTCGAAAATACTACCTGTTGATGTCCTCGATTGGAGCTGGACCTTTCGTTATTGAGATAGACGGTAAGCCAGTAGAAAATAGTGAATCGGCTGAAGATCTCGCCAAGAAGATCATCGAAAAAGTAAAGGCGGGCATGGGAATTCAGCGTTACAAAGGCCTGGGAGAAATGAACCCAGAACAGCTTTGGGAAACCACAATGGACCCCACAAGAAGAACGTTTTTACAGGTTGTCGTTGAAGACGCTGTTCAAGCTGATGGAATTTTCTCAGTGTTAATGGGTGATCAAGTTGAGCCGCGACGACAATTCATTGAAGAAAATGCGTTGAGAGCAAGGAATTTAGACATATGATTTATAGTCAAATTCTTGGAGTCGGCAGCTACTTGCCTCCGAGAATCTGGACCAATGACGATTTAAAAGAGATCATGGACACCTCAGATGAGTGGATTGTTCAGCGAACTGGTATTAAACAACGTCACTGGGTAGAGGGCACAACGAGTACCTCTGATTTGGCTCTTGAAGCTGCGAAACTCGCCCTCGAAAATGCGAAAATCGATAAATCAGAGCTCGACTTGATTATTTTTGCAACCCTTAGCCCCGATCATGAGTTTCCGGGAGCCGCTTGTTTTTTACAGGCGAAACTTCAAACACCGGGAATACCAGCGCTTGATATTAGACAACAGTGTTCTGGTTTTCTTTATGGTCTCTCGGTTGCCGACACGTTTATCAAATCAGGAAACTATAAAAAAATACTTTTGGTTGGAGCTGAAGTTCACTCTAAGGGGCTCGATAAGACGACCAGGGGTCGGGATGTCGCAGTTCTTTTTGGCGATGGGGCCGGAGCCGCAGTTTTGGGTCCGACTCATGACGGTACTGGGTCACGAGTGCTCTCAACCCACCTTCACGCTGACGGCACCTACGCTAAAGAGCTTTGGGTTAAAGCACCCTCGATGACTTATGAGGGCACATACTTGCCCCGAGAGGCGTACGAAAATCTTGAGCATTTTCCACAGATGAATGGAAAAACTGTTTTTGTGCACGCCGTGAAGAGAATGCCTGAGGTTCTTTTTGAAGCCCTAAATCACAATTCTTTAACTTTAGATCAGATTGATCTGTTTGTTTTTCATCAGGCGAACCTGCGAATCAACGAAATGGTCGCTAAGCAGTTAGGGATTCCGGAAGATAAAGTATTTAACACAATCGCACGTTTTGCAAACACCACGGCCGCAACTATTCCTATTGGATTAGATGAAGCCGTTAAGTGCGGAAAATTAAAAAAAGGAATGCTCGTAGCGAGTGCGGCCTTTGGTGCCGGCTTTACTTGGGCATCGGCAATCATAAAGTGGTAAAAACATATGAGTGAAACATCACAACCCCAGCCCAGCAATACAGTCGTTGTAAAAATTGAAGACGAAATGAGGGGTGCTTACGTAGACTACGCCATGAGCGTGATCGTCGGCAGAGCGCTTCCAGATGTACGTGATGGGCTTAAGCCCGTGCACCGTCGAATTCTTTATGCCATGTATGACATGGGAAATACCCATAATAAGGCCTATAAAAAGTCTGCCAGAATTGTCGGGGATGTTCTCGGTAAATACCATCCTCACGGAGACAGTGCTGTTTATGATTCAATGGTTCGCATGGCCCAGGATTTTTCGCTGCGCTATCCCCTAGTCGACGGGCAGGGAAACTTCGGTTCACTTGATGGCGATTCAGCCGCTTCAATGCGATACACTGAAGTGCGTATGGAAAAAATCACCGATGAGCTTCTCGCTGATCTTGAGAAAGAAACGGTCGATTTTGGGCCTAACTACGATGATAGTTTGACAGAGCCCAAGGTGATGCCAACGAGAATTCCAAATTTGTTGATCAACGGCTCATCTGGAATTGCAGTGGGTATGGCCACTAACATTCCTCCTCACAACTTAACAGAAGTGATTAACGCAACGATGGCTTTAATCGACAACCCTTCACTCACGACCGATCAACTTTTTGAGTTTGTGAAGGGACCGGATTTTCCGACTGCTGGTATTATTTTTGGTGGTGTTGGTTTGCGAGACGCCTATCGAACGGGTCGCGGTTCTATTATCATTCGATCAAGGGCAGAAATTGAAACCTGGAAAGGTGATCGTGAACGAATCATTGTCACCGAACTACCGTATCAGGTGAATAAAGCGAAACTCATCGAAAAAATTGCAGAGCTGGTAAGAGATAAGAGGGTTGAGGGGATTTCAGATTTGCGTGACGAATCTGATCGAACCGGTATGAGGGTGGTTGTTGAAATTAAGAGAGGAGAAAACTCTAATGTCATTCTTAATCAACTCTATAAATTGACTCAACTGCAGGAGTCGTTCGGAATTAACTTACTCGCCATCAACCAAGGGCAACCAAAACTTTTCAATCTCCGCGATATGATTGGAGCCTTCATTGAGCACCGTCGCGATGTTATTTACCGTAGAACCGTTTTTGAGTTGAGAAAAGCTGAAGAGCGGGCTCACATTTTAGAGGGTCTAAAGAAAGCCGTTGAAAACATCGACGAAGTGATCGCCCTCATCAAGGGTTCTGCGGGACCAGACGAAGCGAAGCAATCCTTAATAGCGCGGTTTCAATTTTCGGCAGTTCAGGCTCAAGCTATTCTTGACATGCGCCTGCAGCGGTTAACTGGACTTGAGCGTGAAAAAATTATTGAAGAGTACAAGCAAATTTTGGCCCTGATTGAAAGCTTAAAACTCATTTTGGCTAGTGAAGAATTGATTTTTCAAATCATTAAAGACGAACTCACTGAAGTTAAAGAAAAATATGGTGATGAGCGTAGAACTGAAATTGTCATTGATCAAAACACCGAGTTCGAAGCAGAAGATTTAATTGCCGATGAAGAGACTTTAGTTTCGATTACACATACTGGCTATGTAAAGCGCTCAGACCCTAATCAGTTCAAGAGCCAACACCGTGGTGGCCGCGGAGTCAGAGCGGTAACAACAGGTGAAGAAGATTTTGTCACTTCTATCTACAAAACCAACACTCTTGCCTATCTGCTTTGTTTTTCAGATAAGGGCCGATTGTATTGGCTGAAGGTTTATAAAATTCCTGAGTCGAGCCGCATTTCTAAAGGAAAGGCAATTGTAAATCTTGTGGCGCTGGCTCCAGATGAGAAAATCAAAGCCATTTTGCCGGTAAAAGAATTCACCGATAATGAATTTATAACGATGGTGACTAAGGCTGGGGTAATCAAACGAACGTCGCTGAGTGAATTTCAGAATGTGCGAACCGCTGGTATTATGGCGATCACCGTTGATGAGGGTGACGAGCTCGTCTCTGCTAAATTGACCTCGGGTTCTAACTATATCTTTTTGTGTTCGAAAGACGGTATGTCGATTCGCTTCAACGAAGAAGATGTTCGTGCAATGGGTAGAACTGCCCGCGGGGTAATCGGCATGAGCCTTAATGAGGGCGACCGTGTTGTTGCCATGGAGGTTCTCAATGTTTCAACTGACCCTGAGAGCCCCGCTTATGAAATCTTAACTGTTACTGAAGGTGGTTACGGAAAAAGAACTCCGGTTGCAGAATACCGAGATCAAAGCCGAGGGGGTAAGGGTATTATTACCATGAAGACGAACGACCGAAACGGATCTGTTATGGGCGCGCGACAAGTGCTTCCAAAAGATGATCTGATGTTAGTTTCAAACAAAGGCCAAATGATTCGAATTCATGTAGGAGAAATTTCTGAACAAGGAAGAAATACTCAAGGGGTAAGGTTGATGACGATGGCTTCGGGAGAAACTGTTGTTTCTCTTGAATATTTGGCTGAGGTAAATGTTAATGCTATTACTGCGACAGATGGGGCCCAACAGCCGTAACTGGCTTAGTTTTGGTCTCATTTTTCTATTGGCGACAGCGGGATGTGCCGTAGACTCGGCCTTTAGGCGCTTTAACCAGGCTGAAAGACTGTTTACTCAGGGTCGGTATGCTGCATCGGCCGTTGAATTTGGCCGAGTCCTGTCAAAAGATCCACCCGCCGACCTCGCAGCGAAGGCGAGGTATCGCCTAGCTGAGGTTCAAACGCTGTTTTTGGGGAAACACGCCGAAGCTGTAGAAAACTACAAACAGTTCATTCAATTGGCGCCCGATAGCCAAGGGGCTTGGGTTGCGCAGAAAGAAATTGGCGAAATTTTATTTAGCAGGCTTGAGGATTTTACAAAGTCGATCGAGCACGATTCGGTGATTGTTAATTTGACCAAGGATACTAAAGAGCGGGCCGAAATCACTTTTCGCTTGGGGCGGGCCAATTTTCTCTTAAAGCGGTTTGGCAACGCAGAAAAATTTTACCGAGAGGCCATGCAGCTAGACCCAAAGGGTGAATGGCGACCCCGGGCGCTTTTTGAAGTCGGAATGAGTCAATATACCAGGGAGACCAAGAGTGCGGCTGGTTTTGAGCGAGCACTTAGCACTTTTCGGCATTTCATGGCTGAATATCCCGGACACGAAAAAGCTATTGAAGCTGAGTTCATGGTTGGTTGTTGTCTAGAAGAACTTCAGCAAATCGGTCCAGCCATTTCCATTTTTCAAAAAATTGAAGACAGGTACCCGGTTCCAGGTGCGGTGAAAATAAGGCGACTTCGGTTAGAAGGTCGAAAACACAGCACCCCGAAGGAGCAGTAAGTGGCTCCCGGCGGCGAAATAAACTGGTACCGAGGGTTGGGTATTGTAACGGTCGTCGTCGCTGAATTGGTGGTTTCGGTTAGCTTGCTTCTCGGAGTTTCATTGTGGCTATCCAATAAATATCGGCTTCCCAACTGGGTGCCCCTTATTGCGGGGCTCGCAGGGTTTGGGCTTGGCGGTTACCGAGTAGTGGTCTATTTAAAAAAAATAGAGAAGAATGAAAATCTCTAGTCTTCTGTCGCCTCTTCGTTCTATAGACAGGCCGTGGACCTAAGAAATCACGAAAATTTAACACCTTGGCGATGGTACCATTCATTTCTCAGCGTTTCCGTTCTATGGCTAATGCTCAGCTTTGTTATTATGATTCTATCAACGGGCAGTATCATCCCAGAAGGTCTTTACCTGTTTGGTTTTTGGTTGTTGTCGATGCTTAATCTTGGGGCGCTCGCCAAAACAGGCTTGGTTGTTATTTCAATGTATCGGGGACAAAAAGGGTTAAAGAGAGAATTTGTTTTTTGGGGTCTGACGAAAATGACAACGTTTTCAATCTTTTCGCTTGTCTTTTGGTCCCAAAAAGAGCTACCTCCTACTCCTACCTTGTTAGGAATGGGCACATTGATCGTTGTTCCAATTGTTGGAAGTCTTTTGGAACAAGGCAGTCACCTGATTACCCAAGAAGGTCAAACAAACTAGAGAATCAAAATGCACGGTGGACATACATTTACATGGTTTTCTCTCATTCCTGGTCTTGAGCATGTACCGACACATGTGGTAACAGGAATTTTTGTTGCGGTGCTTCTGGTCGTTTGCACCGGTATCGCACGAATGCAGCTCAATTCTTTAATGCGGTCTCCAGGGGGCGGATTGGTTCCAGAGCCCAAGCTGACCTTCAGGAATTTTTTCGAAATCATAGCAGAAAAACTTTATGGTCTGACAGAGTCGACACTGGGTCATCACGACGCCCCAACTTATTTTCCGTTGATCGGTTCATTGTTTGTTTTTATTTTTGCTTGCAATGTGATCGGCCTGATTCCTGGTTTTCTGCCTCCGACTGACAATATTAACACCACCCTTGCTTTGGGTATTTTCGTTTTTCTTTATTACAATTTTGCCGGATTGAGGGCCAATGGCCTCACCTATTTAAAACATTTTTTAGGGCCAGTGATCTGGCTCGGTCCTTTGATGTTGATCATTGAAATTGCATCGCATCTTTTTCGCCCACTTTCTCTTGCTTTACGTTTGAGAGGGAATATTATGGGCGACCATATAGTACTCAGTATTTTTAGCGATTTGGTTCCATTCGGGCTACCCGTGATATTCTTCGGGATGGGCTTGTTTGTGGCCTTAATTCAAGCCTTCGTTTTTTGTCTGATGACGATGGTTTATATTTCATTATCAACAGCACATGATCATTAAGAGAAAGGAAACAATGATGAACTTGAAAAAGACTCTTTACTGGATTGGATTTTTAGCACTTGCAATGAGCGCAGTCGCATTCGCAAATGAGGGCGCACCAGCGGTTGCTGGCGATGCTTCAGGAGCTTATGCAAAACTCGGAGCAACTCTTGCGCTTGGTATTGCCGCTTTCGGTGGCGCCTACGGACAAAGCAAGGCAGCAGCAGCTGCTCTTGATGGTATTGCAAGAAACCCAGCAGCAGCTGGTAAGATCTTCATGCCAATGATCGTTGGTCTAGCTTTGATCGAATCATTGGTTCTTTATGCATTCGTTATCGCATTCATGACTGTTGGCAAGTAATTGTACTTTGTCTCAATCAGTTGAGGTTTGCTCCCAGCGTTAACGAACGCTGGGAGTTTTGCTATTGGAGGACTGGGTCTTGAAAGAATATTACTTTGTTCTTCTCGTTGTTTTTGGTGTTTCTGGGTGCGCAACTACAAAAGCGCCACTTTCCGGGCTGGCCTACTCAGACATGCAGTTCGCTGGAGATGTTACGGGTAACACTGCGGGTGGTAAACTTGGAGAGGCTTGCGCTAGCTCCTATTTTGGCCTCGTGGCCCTCGGCGACGCAACGATAGAGTCTGCTCGCAAAAGTGGTGGAATCAATTCTGTCACCAGCGTTGATTTCGTTACTCAAAACTACGGCCCCTTTTATTATAAGTTCTGCACCCTCGTGCGGGGTAAATAGGTCGCTATTTCTTGTTCAAGTAATGACGCAAGTATTGAGCGGTGGCGCTGATTTTTGACTTGGCGACATCTTCTGGGGTTCCTTCTGCGACAATTTCACCGCCTTTTTCACCAGCCTCAGGCCCGACGTCGATGATGTGATCGGCAACTTTGATGATGTCAAGATTGTGCTCAATTACGATGACGGTGTTGCCGCTGTTCACCAGAGATTGAAGAATCTTTAAGAGTTTTTGAATATCGTCAAAATGAAGGCCAGTTGATGGCTCATCAAGAATATAGAGTGTTCGCCCAGTCGCTCGACGTGAGAGTTCGGTAGCTAGTTTTATGCGCTGAGCTTCGCCACCAGAGAGAGTCGTTGAGCTTTGGCCCAGCTGTATGTATCCAAGCCCGACATCGCAAATCACAGACATTTTTGCTTTTATCGCTGGGATCGCTGTAAAAAACTCATGAGCTTCTGCCGAGCTCATCGACAGCACATCATGAATATTTTTGCCTTTGTAACGAATTTGTAGAGTTTCATTATTGAATCGACTGCCATTACAGTCTTTACACTTTACATAGACGTCAGGCATGAAATGCATTTCAATTTTGATTGTGCCGGCTCCCTCACAAGTTTCACAACGGCCACCCTTTACATTGAATGAAAATCGACCAGCAGAATATCCTCGTATTTTCGCCTCAGGTAAGTTTGAAAAAAGTTCGCGTACGATTGACATCACCCCTGTATAGGTTGCCGAATTCGAACGAGGAGTTCTGCCTATAGGGCTTTGATCTATGTCGACAACTTTATCGATGTGTTCGAGCCCTGTCACAAGCTTGACTTTGATCTCACCTACTTTTGATTCGAGTAGGTGCTTCACAAGCGTTCGGTAGAGCGTATCAATAACGAGTGAACTTTTTCCGCTTCCGGAAACACCAGTCACGCACGTGAAAACACCTAACGGGAAATTAACAGTGATTGATTTCAAATTGTTTTCAGTGATTCCGGCTAAGGTGATTTGACGACTTCTTTCAATTGGCCGTCTCACTTTTGGCACTTCAATTCGCAACTCGCCTGAAAGGTACTGACCGGTAACGCTTCGCTTTGAATTCAGTATATTCTGCAGCGGACCCTCAGCAACAACAAAGCCCCCCTCGACCCCTGCTCCTGGCCCAAGGTCAACAATCCAGTCGGCACGCCTCATGGTGTCTTGGTCGTGCTCTACGACTAAGACAGTATTGCCTTGGTCTCTCAGTGTTTCTAAAGTTTCTAGAAGTTTGTCGTTGTCTCTTTGATGAAGTCCTATGCTGGGCTCATCGAGAACATAAATGACTCCGGTCAGTGCGCTGCCAATTTGGGTTGCGAGTCGAATACGTTGAGATTCGCCCCCAGAAAGAGTCTGAACGGGCCTTGAAAGTGTTAGATACTCTACCCCTACGTGCAATAAGAAACCCAGTCGATCTTTCAGGTCTTTGATGATGCGGTCAACAATTTTCGATTCTCGGTCTGTCAGCTTAATGGTTTCGAAAAACTTAAGACATTGATGAAGAGACAAGTCAGTGACATCTGATATAGATTGGCCGTTCAATTTGTAATGACGACTTTCGATGCGAAGACGGCTTCCGTTGCAGTCGGCACACGGTGTCGCTTTGTTTAAGGCGTGTTGCGATTCAGTCTCTTCAGATTCTTCTAAGGCATCTTCATCGGCCGGTTTTTCGAATCCCAGACCATCACAGCGTCCGCAAGCACCCAGAGGGCTATTGAAAGAAAATGTGCGCGGCTCAGGTGGAGGATAACTGATGTTACAGTCCGGGCATGAAAATTTTTCAGAAAAGAGCGTCTCAGTGCGGCCGCCATCACCACTCGTTTCAGGTGCCTGGGTTTCAAGAACCATCAGGCCTTCACTCAATTTGAGCGCCAAGTCGACCGACTCACTGACGCGAGCCATGTAGCTCTGTTTGTCAGATTTTATGATGATTCGATCAACGTAAACATCAATCGTGTGTTTTTTGTTTTTATCAATCTTGATATCGTCAGACAAATCTAGGGTTTCGCCGTCAATGCGAACTCGCACAAACCCTTTTTGTCGAAGCGAAATGAGTTCTTTTTGGTACTCACCTTTTCTCTCTCTGACGATCGGTGATAGAATTGAACACTTGGTGCCCTCTTTTAGGTCAAGAATCACGTCAACAATCTGTTGAGGCGACTGAGATCGAATGAGTTTGTTGCATTTCCAACAATAAGGTTTTGAGATTCTTGCAAATAAGACACGCAGGTAATCGTTGAGTTCTGTGACCGTGCCCACGGTTGACCGTGGGTTGTGACTCGTGGTTTTTTGCTCAATTGAAATCGTTGGACTAAGGCCCTCAATCGACTCAATTTCGACTTTTTCGACTTGCTCAAGAAATTGTCGCGCATACGCTGACAGACTTTCAACATACCTTCTCTGACCCTCTGCATAGATGGTGTCAAAGGCCAATGAAGATTTGCCACTACCAGAAGGGCCAGTCAAAACACAGAGTGAATTTCTGGGAATCGTAACAGAAATGTTTTTCAGGTTATGCGCTCGAGCTCCCCGCACAACGATTGCGTCGATCGAGCCCGGCTTAAGTAAAGACTCCTGGTCGGTCTCAGTGGTCGCTGGCATGTAGTGGTGGGTGTCCAAGTTGTTTAGCCGCATCAGACAGAGCGCCTTCTACGATACCGCGAACTTCTGTGAGCCGCGCTTCAGTTGGCGCCTCAAAACGTAGAACTAATACGGGCTGAGTGTTTGAAGCTCGCACTAAACCCCAGGCATCACCAAAATCAACGCGCACTCCATCGATGTCGTTTATTTGATAGGACGTCAGTCGTTTTTTCGTTTCGGCGACGAGCGCAAATTTCTTGTTCTCCTCACAGTCTAATCTGATTTCTGGTGTCGCAACGACCGGGGTGACTCCGGCGAGAAGAGACGACACGGGGCCCTTTGCGTCGCTCGCAATTTCTGCAAACCGCACGGCAGCATAAATAGCGTCATCGTAGCCAAAGTAGCGGTCGGCAAAAAAGATGTGGCCAGACATTTCACCAGCAAGAGCCGCCTTGGTCTCCTTCATTTTTGCTTTAATGAGGGAGTGTCCAGTTTTCCACATGATTGGTTTGCCGCCATTTGCCGCAATATCTTGATAGAGACGGTGACTCGATTTGACTTCTGAGATGACGACACTACCTGGCGACGTTTTGAGAACGGCGCGAGCCAAGATAATCATCAGCTCATCGCCATAAATAATTCTACCAGCCTCATCTACGACACCAATACGGTCAGCATCACCATCAAAGGCAACTCCAAAGTTGGCCCGTGTTTCTTTCACTTTTTCGATCAATTGTACGAGATTTTTTGGGACAGTGGGGTCTGGGTGGTGATTGGGGAATCGTCCATCGAGTTCACAAAAAAGTGGAATCACCT
This sequence comes from Oligoflexia bacterium, assembly GCA_903895855.1. Classification (GTDB taxonomy): domain Bacteria; phylum Bdellovibrionota; class UBA1018; order UBA1018; family UBA1018; genus CAITVN01. The sequence continues at coordinate 71,674 of CAITVN010000191.1, forward strand.
CAGAACCGAGACGCTCAAAAAGTGGAGGGGCCACAGTGGCGGCAGTTCCATTACCGGCGTCTAGAACGATGCGCATTTTTCTAATGTTCGGCGTCGCTCGCACGATGTGTTCAATGTAGGCCGGGATGATATCAAATTCGGAGAGATCGCCCTTTGTTAAACCAGGAGGTGCCACGAATCCTTTTTCCATCAAATCACGCAACTCTAAGATGTCTTTGCCGTGAATGGTGTCTTTTTCCATGCAAATCTTGAAGCCATTGTAATCGCTTGGGTTGTGGGACCCTGTCACCATGATTGCCCCATCTAAGTGAAGGTGAAATAAACTAAAATACGTTAGCGGCGTTGGGCAGACACCGATTCGGACAACATGGCAGCCAGAATCAAGAAGACCCTGTATTAACGCTGTAGCATACGACTCACCAGTGAGTCGACAATCACGTCCAACCCCAATTTTAGGGTGCATGTTAGTGTATTTTGGAAAATGCTTTCTTAGTGATCGAGCATAAGCATTACCAAGATGGTAGGCGAATTCGGGTGAGAGGTCTTTTCCGGCGATCCCACGGATGTCGTACTCTCTGAAGATACTTGGATTGATGATTGGCTTTGATGACTGCACAGAAAGACTCCTAAAAATGAAAAGGGGTAAAAAGCTTACGATGACTTCGTGCGCTTCTTATCCAATTAATTACCTTTTGATAATCGATCGGCCCACCGAATAGCCGCAAGCATACTGCGGTGATCAGCAATTCCTTTTCCGGCAATGTCAAAGGCGGTGCCGTGATCGACCGATGTTCTCACAAAAGGTAGGCCTAAGGTTATATTCACTGTGTGCGGGAAATCAAGGAGCTTTACGGGTATTAGGCCCTGATCGTGGTACATAGCGATCACGGCATCATAGGGTTTTTTTGATGCCTGATTTAGCGCGAAAAAAGTATCAGAAGGGAACGGCCCAAAAACCGAAAGCGTCGGGTTCATTGCGTTCCAGTTTGAGATAAAAGGCGCTATTGTCAGCCGTTCTTCTTGTCCAAAAAGCCCCTCTTCACCAGCGTGGGGGTTTAAAGAACACAAGGCGATTCGCGGTTGAGATATTTTGAACCCTTCGGTGAGAAACTTAAAGGTTTGTGAGGTCGCCCTCTCTAAAGACCTTGCGGTGATGTGGCTAGAAACATCATTCAGAGCCAAATGAGTGGTGACTAAAGAAGCACGCAACTTGTCGTTTGCCAACATCATCGTCACTTCTGGGACTTTAGCTAATGCAGCCAGAAAATCTGTGTGACCACTAAACTTATAGCCCCCAGCCTGAAGGCGGGCCTTGTGAATGGGGCCAGTGATCAGCGCGCGCCCCTCACCGGCTAAAATGAGGTTGGCCGCAGTTTCAATCGACCACCCAGCCTGGGCACCCGGATTTGAGTTCTCTGGAGCTTCAATGAAGCTAAATCGCTTTGAAATCTTAAGCTTCGCAAAGGGTCGGCTTGCGCCGACAATCGTGATTTGACGAGAGTCTAAGAAAGACTTAGGTAGGCGAGCGAGTGCTTTCGCGGTTACTTCAGGGCCGATGCCGTCGGGGTCGCCTGGGGTAATGATCAAAGGCTTGAGCGCGACCACTGGCTACTTAGTGGGTTTTGTTTTCGCGTCAAACACAGTTTGACCGGCGATGTGAATGAAAGAAGCTTGCCGTTGCCGCTCAACCCAAAGTTGAATCTGTCTTTGATACTCACCAATCGCTAACTGAGTGCGAATTTCTTCAGTTAAACGTTTAAGTTCGGCCTCTTCTCCGGTTTTTACATCGATGAGTTTCACTACCGCATAAGCTGTTTGTGGTGTTCCGAAGAGCTCACTCACCTGGCCAATTTTGAGGTCTTTGAGTTGTGTACGAATGTTCGGCGAAAGCTGAGACTCTGTTAAGAGGCCGAGGTCTCCACCTGTTGGCCCTGTGGCATCATCGCTCACCCTTTTTGCTACCTCTTCAAAAGACTCTCCACCTTTTATGTCTTTGAGTGCGCGGTCCATGATTTCTTTGGCCGCCGAAATAGATTTGTAGCGAGACGGAGTCACAGTAATAATACCCACGCGATAAGTTCTTCCAGCGGCGGTTTTTGAATAGTGATTAAAGAAAAAGTTTTTTACATCATCATCGGCGATATGAACTTTTGTTTGAATGTCTCGCTCAATAAGTGCTTTTTTTGAGATACTGGCTCTCATCATTTCGAAATAATCTTCGTATCGATACCCCTGGTCTGCCAGCATAGCTTTCAAACCGTCTCTGTTAAGCTTTAGGTTACTTTGGATTGAGTTAATTTGATGTTCAACATCGGCATCTGGAATCGGATATTGTTGCAGAATGAGTTTTTCGTCGATTAAGAATGCGACCACATCAGAGTCTTCTGCACTGCGACCTTTTGACGCTAATGAAGTTCCAGCGTAGAGTGAATCAATCTGTAGTCTAAGTTCATGATTACTTCTAAACTGCTCAAGGTCAGATTTTAAAATAATAGATGCATTGACCGAGGCCTCAAGCGAATCCATCACGGTTGCCGCTTGTGCAGTGGGCTGGCTTAGATTTGAAATGAGTAGGTAGACCCCAACAAAAAGGGAAATAAAATGGCGGTTAAACATACCTCAATTAATGGCACAACTTGCCACTAAGGCCAAATTCATTCTTTGAGTAATTTGTCGTTGATTGTCACTTTTGCCGTTTTTCTAAGCGACCCCATCAACCTCTCGAAGGCATCATTTCGGCGCTGTTCGAAAACTAACCTTTTTATTTGGGGCTTGTCGGTTTGTTCCCATGTACGAATGGCAGTGAGACGAATGATGTGAAATCCATACTGACTTCGCACCACCTCAGAGACCGCGCCAGGCTCTTTTAGTTTTAACGCGGCTGCGTAGTAGGCCGGATCTAATTTGTCTTTTGTTTGAAAATCAACATCACCCCCCATAGGAGCCGCAATGCCCTCAGAAAAGCGTTGCGCCACCTCAGCAAAGCTCGCCTTGCCTGGTTTGATTTCATCAGAATAAATTTTGTTGATTCTCTCTTGTGCGACCTTAACCTGCTCGGGCGACGCGTCTGCGGCTAAGGCAACAAAAATATGGCTAGTTCGAATTTCTGGGCTATCTTTATAGTATTTCTTTGCCTCTTCATCAGTTACGTGAATTGCCTCAATTTCTTTCGCCAATTTCTTCTCAATAAACGACTGATAGAGAACCGTGTTCATCTTATCGAGAACCTCGGGATCTTTATCTAGTCCAAGTTTTTTCGCTTCTTGAATACCCAGTTCTCGCTTGATGAGATCTTCTAAGACACTTTTCTTTGTGGGGGCGCGAAACTGAAAAAACCGCGCATTTTCTTGATATTTTTTATTAAATTCTTCAATCGAGAGTGTTTTTTCGTTAATTTTCGCTAACTCTACCGCCGCCTCGGCCCGTTGACCTGGTGTCCAAGAAAACGTTAGAATAAGGTACAAAATGGCTAGAAACTTTGAAAATGGTTTAATTTTATTCATCAGATGTGGCGCCATCATTCGATTATTCATAAATACTATAATAACACCTCTTTTGATTAGCGCAATTCTTCTAGGAATTTTTTTAACGTGAAAAATATTTGACTGAGGGTCGAGGTCTCAAGTGAGAACACAATTCGGGAGTCGCCGGTAAGCTGAAATCCCGGCTTTTTAGCTGCCACACGGGCAAGCACGACTTCTGTCTTAATCGGGCTATGCTCTGATGGCTGCACCGTCACTTTTCTGTCGCCAACTGAAATGAGCGACAAGTGAAATTCGCGAGCCAAGATTTTGAGGCGAATCACCCAGGTTAGATTAATCACGGGCTCGGGCAAGTTGCCATATCGATCTTTAAGCTCGTCTTCGATTGCAAGAAGCCGCTCTTCGTTTTGTGCTGATGAAAGCTTTCGGTAGAAAGCCAGTCTATGGTGCAGGTCTGAAATGTATTCATCGGGGAAAAACGCACTCTGTTTGACTCGAATTTCTGGCTCTGGAGCCCTAATTGGCTCACTATCTGAGTGGCTGTCTGTTTGGTTTGCGCGTTGCCGCTTCAGTCGTTTAACGGCTTCGTCTAGCAATTCGAGATAGAGCTCAAATCCAACAGCCGCGATTTGTCCAGACTGTTGAGGGCCAAGTAGGTCACCCCCGCCGCGCATTTCAAGGTCGTGAGATGCGACAGAAAAACCACTTCCTAGCTCAGCGAAGCGTTGCATGACTTCTAGGCGTTCGAGTGCATCGGGAGTGGTGTTTCCTGATTCAGGAAGCAAGAAATAGGCATGAGCGCGCTCTTGTCCTCGTCCGACCCGTCCTCGAATTTGATAGAGCTGTGCGAGACCAAACCAGTCGGCGCGTTCGACAATCATCGTATTGGCTGAAGGCAGATCGAGGCCCGACTCAATGATGGTGGTGCAAATTAGAATTTGAATTTCTCGTGCATAGAACTTCGACATTACTCCTTCAAGTTCAGACTCTGGCATTTGACCGTGACCAATGGCGATCTTGGCCTCAGGAAAAAACCGTCTTAACCGCTCACTCACTTTGTGAATGTCTTGAACTCTATTATAGAGGTAGAACACCTGGCCACCGCGTCCGAGCTCGCGTTCGATAGCAGTTCGAATGATTTCATCAGAATAGGCCGCGATGTAGGTCTTGATAGAAAGGCGCTCAACTGGTGGGGTTGTGATGAGACTGATGTCTCTAATGCCCGTCATTGCCATGTGTAGTGTTCTTGGTATCGGGGTGGCTGTTAACGTCAAAACATGGGTGTTTTCTTTGAGCGCCTTTATGCGTTCTTTGTGTTCAACTCCAAATCGGTGTTCTTCGTCAACAATGAGTATACCGAGGGCTCGAAATTTGACGTCTTTCGATAGTAAGCGATGCGTGCCGATAACAATGTCGGTCTTTCCTGTCGCCATCTCCTCGAGTGTGGTTTTTTGCTGCTTTTGTGATTTAAATCGAGAGAGTGAAGCCACCGTGATCGGAAATCCCTCGAACCGCTGTTTGAAGTTTTTCTCATGTTGGTGTGCTAAAATTGTGGTGGGCACCAAAACGGCAACCTGTCGTCCCTCTGAGGCAACCCGAAAGGCGGCCCGCATAGCCACTTCTGTTTTTCCAAATCCAACATCACCGCAAATTAGGCGATCCATGATTCTTCCCGATGAGAGATCTCTGAAGACCGATTCAATTGCAGAAGCTTGGTCGGGGGTCTCTTCGTATGGAAATTGGGCTTCAAATTCGTCGACTGTTTGATCTCGGGGAGAAAAGGCGATGCCTCGTTCAAATTGCCGCTTTGCGTACAACTCAAGTAGGTTGATTGCCAGTGACTTGACTGATTCCCTTACTTGTTCTTTTTTCTTTATGAAGTGGGGGCTACCCAGCTTGTCTAGTAACGAGTCTGCTCCACCAATTGAATACCGTTGAATCAAATCAAGTCGATAAACTGGAACATAGAGCTTGTCGTTTCCCGCATAGATCAATTGCACAAAATCTGATTCACCTCCCGCAATCGTGAGCCTCTGTATTGAAGAAAACCGCCCAATTCCGTGGTCAATGTGCACAACGAGGTCGCCGGTGTTGAGGTCAGAAAGCGTTTCAAAGGGACTAACCGTCGAAGCCTGATTGGCATCGACATAGAGGGGGGCTTTTGCCTTGTTACGGTTCTTTGAGCGCTCTAGAAAAACGCTGATGGGCACAAATAAGATTTGGGCCTGATCGTCTTTAGCACATCCGGTAATGTTAGAAAGTGCCCAAAAAAGGCCCGACCGATTCAAGACTTCTTGCCCAAGGTGTTTTAGAAGCTCTTGCTGGTGGTGGTTGCGGGCGCAAAGTACAACGGTGACTTTTTCATCGAGCTTTTGCTTGATAAACGCCAGCCACTGGTTGAGGTTGTTTTCTTCGGGGTAGTCTTCACTGGGTAAAGTGACGGTTTGTCTGCCTTCGGTATGGATTGCTGAAAACTGAACTGGGGCATCATTAACTAGCTTAAGGGTTTTCTCGAAAATGCCTGGATAGAGATTTGAGAGTGCGGGCACTATTTTTATCTTGGGCTCTAGATTTTTTTCGGCCTTTTCGAGCGTGCCCAGATTTTTTGCCAATTGCGATTGAATAGCTAAAGGCTGCAAAGCGATAGTTAGGGTGTCTATTGGAAAAAATTCGAACGCAGTTGATTGGGAGAGTAGAAAGGGCCACCAGAATTCTGAGTAGGGCGGGCAAATGCCAAGGGCAAGTTGTTCGAGAACCGGGTCGCGAAGCTTTCGACTAATTCCACACTCATCGGCATGCGATTTAATCGATGCCCGAAGCTCAGCTTGAGTTTCGGGAAGAATGAGAAACTCTCGACAAGGGTAAACGTTTAGGCGGTCGACCGTCAGATTTTTTTCGGTTCGCTGAGTCTTTGCGTTGAAAGGTCGAATTTTTTCAACGGTGTCATCGAAAAACTCAATCCTTAAGGGTTGGTTTTTATCGGGGCTATAAATATCTAGGATGTCGCCTCGAAATGCAAAAGTTCCGACGTCTTCAACGGTTTCTGTGGGTTGGTAGCCCAAAAGGCGCAAGCGCTCAGTGGCTGACTCCCGGGTTGCCTTTGTGAGTGCTTCAGCCGGAGCATTGGCTTGAAACGCGAAACGGTGTTTTTCAAACGTCAATCGGGGTACTGTGGTTTGAAAAAGCGCAAGTGGGGTCGCGATGACGAGAAAAAAGTTTTGAGGCTCAAGAGTCGCAAGTTGGGTCAAGACACGGGTTCTTTGAGTGCGAACCTTTATGGATGGCAGGACGGAGCTAAAAGGTGGGTGCTCCCATTCTGGAAAAAGCTCAATAGTGATTTTTCTTGTACCTGTATTATCCGGCAGTGCCGCTCTGGCGGCCAAAAGAGAGAGAAGCTCAGACTGAAGGTTCTCAGACTCGGCGGTCGATTCTGAGAGTACGAGGCCGACATTTCGTTTTTCACTCAAAAGGCCGAGAAGAGTCAGCGCCAGTTGGGCGGGGGTCCCACCCAAGAATAATAGAGGTCGGTCGAAGTGAATCGTGTTTTGGTTAGAGCCGATGGTTGACATTTCTTGACACTCTATTTCTTACCAAGTACTTTTTTTGTAAAGCAATGTCACAATCAACCGGATACCTATCAATTGTATTAGCAGCCAGCTTCATTGGGTTAATTGTGCCTGGGTCTCTGTATGCTTTCTATCGAATTGTATCGGCAAAAGTTCGCAAGGCGGTAGAAAGGCCAGAGGGTTCTCTTTTTGAGAGAACCCGCATCGGGTCTGACGGCTGGAACCAAGCTAAGGTCGTAGAGGATGCCTTGCCAAAGTTTACGGGTGATTTGCGTTGGAACCCGCGATACCACGTGCTGTTGGGGCTGAGCGCCGTGGTTTTTCTCGTACTGTTAATTGTCGCGCCAATTGTACCCTTGTTTCAGATGGAGTCTCTCGACAGAGCAACAAAAATAAAGGGGCTGGCGTTCTTGCTTTCAACTGCGGGTCTTCTTTTTTTGTCGGTAGGGTATTTAGTGAAAAAGAGAGACACCGATGCAATTTCGGTGACGGTTAGGCCGGAGGTCGGCCACAAGTGAAAAAACACACAAAACAGAGTATTCAGGTTTCTTCTGGTTATGTTTCAGGATCTTTTAGGCGCGTAACCCAGTGGGTTATGGAAAACTCTCTTTGGTATTTTTCGCTAAAAGGTGGCTGCTGTGCCGACGACGTTTTGTCGACTGAGGGTGCTCGGTATGATTTGGAGCGATTTGGTTGTCAGTCTCAGACCGACCCTATTAATGCTGATCTCTTGATTGTTTCGGGAGCGATTCCGTATAAAGCAATTGATTCTCTCATGGCTGTTTACCAGCAAATGCGCGACCCGAAGTATGTCATGGCGGTGGGAGCCTGTGCGTGTAGTGGTGGGCTATTTATACCAGAGAAAAGTTATATAGTGGTACCAGGCGTTGATCGGGTTTTGCCCGTCGATGTTTATGTTCCAGGGTGTCCACCAAGGCCAGAGGCTCTCATGAACGGGTTAATGCTTTTACAGGAAAAAATACGTGGAACTAACAGAGATCATTTCGAGAATTGAAACACAGGTCCCCGGAGCTGTTATTGAGGCAAGGCCCCTAGGTAGGGCAAATCTGCTATCTGTTTGGCTAGAGAAGCAGTCGATTTATCAAGTAGCAGAACTTTTGGTGGTAGATAAAGATACCCGCCTAGATTGGCTTGAGTTTATTGGTTGTATGGAAATAGACAAAGCGCTTTTGCTCACCTATTTTATAAGATCGATGACGAGTGGTCATCGGTTGGCATTGCGGGTCTCGCTTCCGATTGAGACGGTCGGTCAAAAATCGGAGGCAATTGTTCGTGCGTGGTCAGTGACCCATGCTTGGCCTATGGCCCTAGCGTTTGAACAAGAGTTGTCTGAGTTGTTTGGGATCTATTTTGACCACCCCCTTTCAAGGCCAGAAGATCGAAAAATCGTGCGGCGAATATTGCCCGAAAATTGGGTTGGGTACCCCTTTAGAAAATCTTACGTTTTTCCCATGGAAGTTCACGACATTCCTCATCACCGGCCATCAGGAAGAACAAGTCCAGATGAATTTGGAGTGATCATTTAATGTTAGATAAAAGTTCGCACTCCAGTTTAGCTCCCCTGTTCTCTCCTGAGACGATTCCCACTGAGACAAGGTCTCTTGTAATTGGTCCTTATAACCAGATACTTTCAGGTCCACTCCAGATGAAATTGTTGACCGATGGGGAAATGGTTGTTCAGGCCGAGTTTGCCAGGGGTTATGCGCATCGAGGAATTGAAAAAGCCATGGAGTCTATCCAGTGGCGGGCGATTCCGTTTTATGCGGGAAAAATTGACCCCGAGAACGCAGTTTTTGGTGAGGTCGCTGTTTGTTTGGCCATCGAAGAAATCAGTGGAGTCGAGATTCCTTTAAGGGCTCAAGCCATCAGGTGTCTTCTGATGGAGCTTTCGAGAATCTCTTCTCATTTACGCTATTTGGTTGGCCTTGCGGAGTCTCTAGATTTTCAAACGTTGAAGCATTTTTTACTGCGGGATCGAGAAAAAGTTTTAGACCTTTTTGAGTTATTGGCTGGTGCTAGATATGGAAATGGGTTTGTGAGGCCGGGTGGGGTCAGAGATGATGTGACCGACGGTTTTATCGAAAGAGTGAATGAGTTTTGTGAGCTGATTCCGGTCAGGGTGAGAGAATACAACGACCTTTTCTCTTTCAACGAGGTCTTTATTGGCCGAGCCCGTGGGCTTGGTGAGTTAACGGCTGATCTGTGTTTTCGAAGTGGAGTTACTGGGCCAAATTTTCGTGCATCAGGCGGCAACTTTGATCTACGATTAGCAAGGCCTTACTCATTTTATAATCATCTCGACTTTGGCGGCGATACCAGTACGCGTGTGTTAGCTGGTGTGAGTGATGTTCATGAACGGGTTGTTGAAAGAATTCGAGAAATTGAACAAAGTCGATCGCTACTTTCGCAATTAATAGAAAGAATTCCCTCTGGTCCACACCTCTCTGATGCGGTTGGAGTTGAAGTCAAATACACGGTTCCTCCAGGTGAGGCCGTTGGTGAAGTCGAAAGCCCGCGGGGACATTTCTGTGCTCATGTCGTGTCAGATGGTTCAATCAAACCAACCCGTGTACAATTTCGGGCACCGTCGTTGGGGGTACTTCAGGTGTGTCCGGATTTGGTGGCCAACATAAGAATTGATGATGTGTTTCTTGTGCTCGCCTCTCTCGATATCGGAATATCGGAGGCTGACCGATGACACCATTTGAAGCGATTCTCAGTATTACTGTTTCTAGGGTTTTTTGGTTTGTTTTTGGTGTTTTTGGAATTGGTTGGGTAACCCATTTTTTCACTGTGAAAACCACCGCCGATCTGCAAGCCCGGGTTGGACCTTCTCGGATAGGGCTGCGTGGGGCTCCGCAATTTTGGGCTGACTACGTGAAAGAGTTGATTAAGTCATCGACCTATCAGGCCACCAAGAGAGAGTTTTTTGTTTATGCGGTCGGAACTCTATTTGTCTGGATTGGATTCGTTCTATTGCCTTTTCCGGTTGTGCACTTGGGAGAGTCTGGATCAACCCTACTGATACCAGACTCACCGATTTCGGCGCTGGTGCCATTGGTGCTCATTCTTGTTTACCCATTACTTGAGTTAATGACTCGATTTTACCACACAGAGCCTTCGGTTTGGGCTGCGCTCATTCGACGAGTGGCGCAACAGACGATTGCGCTGCTACCTGCAATCGTTAGTATCTTGAGTTGCGGGGTTTGGGCGGGAGGTCTTTCTTGGAAAAACCTTGGCGAGGTTCAGGGGTTTGCACCTTATGATTGGTTGGTTTTTCGCGGTGTGAATGTGATCGGCGTTGTCGTCTATTTTGTTTCTGTTGCGGTATTTTGCGGGTACGGGGCGTTTGGTGGTTTTCGTAGTAAAGGGCTCTCTTTTATCGACCAACGTCACTTTCGCGGAGGCTGGGGAAGGGTTTGGGAGCAGTTGTTAGACCTGACAACAGAGTTCATCTTGGTTGCAGTCGGAGTCTATTGTTTTATGGGAGGAGACGGCGTTCGGTCGTTTGCCTTGATTTCTGGTAGCGCAATCTCAGATGCATTTACTATTTCACTCTTGTTTGGGTTTAAAATTACAGCGATCATCTATTTTCTTCGAGTTGTGTCTTCGGTGGTCCCACTTTTAAATGGATTGCAGATTTCTCAAATTTGTTGGCGATTCCTACTTCCTATTTCTTTCGTCTGTTTAGCGATATCGGGGGTTTTTTCCATTCGATTATGAATTCAAAAAAACTTTCAGTATACGATTCGGTTGTTCAATTTTTTAGAGTCGCCGCAGGTGGTGTGTTTTCAATGTCGCGATCTATTCGGACGACACTTCCCTACCTTCTCAGTAAAAATTCAGATGATTTACGCAAAGAGGTAACAGAACAGTACCCCGACCCAGTGTCGTCGAGGACCGCTGACGAATTGCCACCAAGAACAAGGGGCATGCTCTTGAACGATATTGAGAGATGCACGGGGTGTGGGAATTGTTCTCAGGTCTGTCCAACCGAATGCATATCGGTTGAGGTTGAACAGGTACCCGAGACTGCAAAAACCTGGGTTTCGGTTTTTGATGTCGATTTTTCTAGGTGTGTTTTTTGCGGCCTTTGTGTCGATGTTTGTCCACCACACTCTTTGACTCACACGAGAACTTTTGAATATTCAGTCTACGAGTCAACTGATTTGGTGGCCTGTTTTGGTCGTGGCCGCGTAACACAAGACCAGCGAGAAAAGTGGGCACTTGCCAGAGAGTTATCGAGACCCGGAGATCTTGGAATATGAGCTCAGCAGACTACCTTGAGTTGGCTATTGTTTTGGTTGCCACGATGATAGTGCTGGTTAAGAGAGCCGAGCATGAGCTTGCCGTCTTTTGGATTACCAGCGCGTTGTTCTCGGCCTTTAGTGTCGATCTTGGTTTTGTCTATCTAGGTGTGCTGAGTTTTGTATTAATGACTTTGGTCTGTGCAGGAATGTTTTTTCATCTTTTGACAACGGGTGGCGTGCGGGGTGCGATAGATCGCGGGCCCCTAATTTCGTTGAAAATGATTTTTTCTTTTTTTTCTGCTGTTATTGTTTCTGGATTGGTTTTTGTGGGCGTTCATACGTTTCTCGGTGACAACGCTTCACAAACTACGGTTGTTGTCGCGGCTACAAATAGCTTAAGCTTTGCCGAAATTGTTATTGAGAAGAATTGGGTGTCGATTGAGATTCTCATCATGATTCTGGCCTTCAGCCTAATCGGTTTAGGCGCAATATCTCGACTGGAGGCTGAATGATTTACTCTGGAGTTTGGTTGATTGGTCTAGGACTATTCTCGTTTTTGGTGCGTCGAAACCTGGTTGGTTGTTTTATAGGGTGCGCATTCGTGTTGATCGGAACTGTTATTATCTTAGAAAAGCTAGGAACCTTGAGGTCGGCATCTCAGGACGTTCAATTTGCAGGAATGCTTTTTTTCAGTTTAGCTTCAGTGAGCTTGTTGCTTGCAACTACGCTGATCTCTCGAATTTTTGTTTTGAAACGGTCGGCAGAGCAAAGCGACATATCGAGTTTAAGGGGGTAGATCGTGAACATAGATGAACTCGATGGGTCGCGGCTGATGCTCTACTTGGTAGCCGGAAACATATTTCTGGGGTTCTTGGTGCAGGTGTTGCGCCCATCAATCAAAGCTTCGATTGAAGCGTGGAGTGCGTTTTTGACGTTCGGGTTGGTGGCCTCGTTGGGTTTTTTGCTGATTAGGTCATCGATGTATAGGGTTCCCTCACCGGGTTGGACATCTACCTGGCTGTCACAGGCACCGTACTTCAACTTGGTTACCCTAGCTTTTCAAGAAACCCCGTTGTCGCTGTGGATTAGTTTTATCTGTGCCTTGTTGACGGGGCTATTTTGGTATTCGTATTGGGCAAAAAACCCTGGAGTTGACACCTCGGGCGGAGCCCTTCTGGTTGCCGTATCAAGTGTTGTTGGTGGAGTTTATTCTGAAAATCTATGGTTAACGAGCCTGTTCTATGCTCTTTTTACAATGGCGGTTTGGAAGTTCTTGGTTTCGACAGAGGGAAAACAAGAAAAGGGTCACACAGAGTTTTTGCTTGAGGGCGCTTTTGTCACGGCGCTCTTTTTTGTCTCTGCTGCAATCAAAGGAAGCGGAAAAATTCAGAATGAGATGGTGATCGCTGGGATTCATCTTTTGGCAGTATGTGCCGCAGTTAAGGCGGTTCCGTTTTGTTTTTCGGTATTGGCGACTAGGCGTCCACGGCGTCTGATATCGAGCTGGCTTGCTGAAGAAATGGCAGCGTTTCTTGCTGTTCTTAGTTTCAGACTGATTAACCCAGTAGGATTATCAAACGAGTTTGTGCTGATCTCTGAAATTGTGCTGGGAATTTTTTCACTTTTAACGCTCACCACGGCCTGGACCCAGGGTCGGTTGTTTGATTCGGCCCGACTTCTTAGGGCTAGCAATTATTTGGTGGCGACTCTTTACTTTATTCTTGGAAACAAAACTTTAGGATTTGGCTGGCTTGTGTTGGCCCTTGCGGTCAACACGCTGGTTGCTCTTGCGCTAACGTCACCTGAACGCGATGGCGCGATAAGGAGAACTCATCGCAGGTTTTTTCTGATTGGTGCCCTAGGGTTGGCAGCAGGCGTGCCGGGGTTTATAGGTTTTGGGTCGTGGATGTTATCCGTCAAACTGATTTTGCCGGGAAATTCTATTGCTATTGTGCCTCTGCTTGTTTTGTTCGGAAACAGCGTTCTGTTGAGTACTATTTTTTGGACTGGTTTTAATGGGGCCATCGCAACGAAGCGGATTGAGAAAGAATCCGACACGCCAGTCTCTTGGTTTCTTGGCGCGATCGTAACTGTTTTGGCAACGGTGGCTGTTGTTTGGAATGGCAGTTTTTTTGGTTCGGGCTTTTTTGGCGAGCCCGATCAATGGATTCCTAGGGCACACTCTGTTTTGGGTTTTCTAGATACGCAACCTCAAGAGGTTGATGGTCTCGAATACCTGTTGATGTCAGTGTCTGGGGTTTTCGTAGTTTCGATGTTGTTGGGGTATTTTTTGAGAAAATCTACTGTAGACAAAGGACTGCCTCTTTATTTTTCGGTAAAGGTAGAAAAAGGTTTCTATCATTTGGCGCAGGAGGGTTTTTTTGTATCAAAACTAATTTCTCGCCTTAATTCAAGAATAGTTCAGAACGAACAGAAGCGACACGTCGCCGTGCAGTCTTTTATCTGGGATCGACTGCTCACCAGAGGAGGAGCGCTGGCGGTAGAGAGCTTTTCTTCTTTGGAGCGAGGTTTGAATGAGGGTGTGGTGAAGAGGGGCGAAAAGCTCGCAGCGGGTGCCGTAACTGCGATGTCATTGTTTTTAAAAAAATCTCAAAAAGGGAATGTTCAAGCGTACATCATATTCTTGGTTGGTGTGGTTGGACTGCTATTAATACATTTGCTGTGGATAAAAAGGTAGGTAATTTGTGAATTCATATTTGATATCATTGGCCATCGCCGTACCTTTCTTTGGGGCTTTGGTTCAGTTTGGGAGCTTATCGCTGAAAAATGCACCACCGGTTATTTCGATATCAAAGTGGATATCGATTTTCGCAAGTTTACTCAGTTCGGGTGTGATGCTGTTTCTGATTACGTCAATGAACCCGATCGATATACAGCCTCAATTCGTCGAAGTGTTTCCGTGGATCGACACCTATGCCATTAAGTATGAGGTGGGCTTAGATGGGCTGAGCACACCCATTGTTCTCTTGTTGTCTATTGTGTTTCCTGTGTTGATAGCTGCCGAGTGGGGTCGCAAACCGGGTGGCCGAGGTGTTCATGGTATTTTGCTTTTATTACAAGGCGCCTTACTAGGAACAATTTTGTCGTACGACTTGTTTTTAACCGCGTTCTTTTGGGGGCTGTCTATTCTGCCGGCTGCCTTTTTGGTGGGAATTTGGGGACAAAAGGAGGGGCGTGAGGCGGCTGCAATTAAGTTGATCGTCACGGGTGCTGTTAGTAGCGCCTTTTTTATTGCAGCACTTCTCATAGTCTATTTTGCAAATGATCCCCATTCGTTTTCTTTGAGAGAAATAATGGGTGGCGCCTTAGAGGCTAAGAGTTTTCAAGTTCTTGGTCATGAGTTGAGTGTTGCGAGGGTGTGTTTTGGTTTGTTGTTGGCGGCCCTTGCTTTGCGAGCTCCGATTTGGCCGATTTCTGGCTGGGCGTTCTCGGCGGCAAAATCAGCAAATCCTCATGCTTTTACCGTCTATTCATCGGCAGTCATACCCACAGTTTTTGTTGTTTTTTTGCGTCTCACGTTTTCTTTGTTTCCAGAAACAACAGCAGCGTCTTCGCCCATTCTATTGGGGGCCGGAATTTTGAATCTCTTGGTCGGCTCAATGGGGGCGTTAGGGGAGCGGCGATTGGTCTCGATTCTTTGTCAGTTGTCGATTGCTTGGCTAGGGTTTGCGTTGATAGGAATGTCGTCACTGACATCTCCGGGAGTGGTTGGTGCCGTCTATAGCACTTTTGCTTTTGGCTTGTCGCTGTGCGGTTTTGGGCTATTTTCGGGTGTCATTTGGAATCGCTTTAAGCAAAATAGTGAAGACGAAGAAGAAGTAGTGCTTCGTGGGCTGGCCTCAGTGGCACCCAAGTTAAGCGTTTTTGTTGTGGTTGTTGTAGCCTCGCTCATTTCCTTTCCTGGTCTAATTGGTTTTGTTTCTGGTACGCTGGTTTTGATCGGTAGCTATTCGATTAGTCCGATGTCGGTTATGATTGCTTTCATTGGAATGATCTGCCTAGTGGTTGCCTTGTTTCGCCGGTATCGTGATTGGTTTTTGGGTGGCGTACCACAGGCTGGGTTTGTTGACATTGGGCTTCATGAAAGTATCTATCTGTTGCCGGTTTTTGTGAGCTTGATTGCGTTCGGCGTTTATCCTAAGCCCATGATTGATACCATCAGGCCAACAATAGTGGCTTTATTATCGTTAGTGAAATAATGGTCAGAGAGGAAAGTTATGGTTGAGTGGTTCTACTTGATTCCTGACTTCATTCTTGTGGGTACCGCTATAGGTTTAATCATAGCTGAAACCACTTATTCTCGCGAGCCAACGCGCTGGGTTCTCTGGATCTCCGGGCTCGCCGTACTCGCTTCTTTGCTCGAGCTTTTTCGGTTCGGCATTCCTAGCCGTGAGGTTACCATTCTTTCTGGAAGTTTGGTGATCGATGGTTTTTCTGTTTTCGCTAGAACATTTGCCCTCTTGTTGAGTGCCGGAACGGTTTTTTTGGGTGCGGCGACAAAAGAACTGAGTGAGCGAATCAAGGTAGAGTTTTTTGCGTTGGTGTTAGTGGCTGCCGTTTTACTTGGGCTCATAGGTACAGCAAATAATTTGCTTGTTCTCATGGCTGCAACTCAGGGGTTGGGTCTTTTTTGTGTCCTGTTGGTCGCCTTAGCTAAGGGAAGCCCGAAGGCGGTTGAGGCGAGTATTAAATTATTAGTCGTTCAAGTTTTAGGCTTTGTTTTTTTCACGATAGCAGTGGCGTTGTTGTACTATAAAACCGGAACCTTTGATTTGACTGAACTTGCTGTCAAGTTGAAGTTAAGCCCGCTGACGGAGCTTGAGGCCGGCATTCTTTTTCTCTTTCTTCTGACGTCGGTTCTCGCTTCGTCTGCATCTTTTCCGATTCATTTTATTGTAAATGATTTGGCCGAGGGGTCTCCGGCTCCGGTGGTTGGTTTCGTCTTAACGGCACTTCCGGCTGCTGCGGTATTTGTTCTCTTGCGTTTGGTGGTGCCTTTGTTTGTCGTGCGCGACCCGGGAAGTTCAGTTTGGCAATCGACAATTCATTACCCCTGGAGTGAGGTCTTGGGATGGATTGGTTGCATTACGATGGTAATTCGGGGCTTATTGGCCCTCACTCAGACCACGGTGAGACGACTTGTCTTTAATTTGAGTGGTTTTTCTTTTGGAGTCATCTTAGTTGGTGTGAGTGCGCTGACCGATGCAGGTATGTCATTCGCCCTTTATCAGATGCTGTTTCTCTTGTTTGCGATCACAGGGTCATTGGTTTTTGTCTCCTATTTTACAGACCTCATAGCGACCGACGAGCTTTCGAGTTGGAAGGGATTGTTTTGGTCTCGCCCAAAGGAAAGTATTTCGTTCATCATTTTTCTTTTAGCGCTTTGTGGGGCCCCACCGTTTTTTACCTTTATGGGACAGGTTTTCTTGTTGGGGCAAGTATTTGCAACAGGGAGGTCGTTTTTGGCGGTGATTTCTGTATTTGCAACCTTCTTGGGGTGGGTCTGTCTGGGGCGAATTGCACTGACGATGGCGAGTTTACCAGAAATCAAGGCGAAGCAATACGAACACTCATCAATTGGGGTGCCTCGCGGGGTGGTGTTAGGATTGGCAATGGTGCCTCTATTTGTACTTACTTTTTTCGCTGAGCGCGGATTGTATTGGATGTCAGAAGCGATAAGGTTTGTATTGTGGTAAATCTTGAGTAATATGTACCAAAAGAAAGAAGGAATTCTAGTCTATGGAGTACGTTCCAGTTCTCTTTTTGATGGGGTTTGGCTTGTTGTTGGCCGGCATTGTCCTTTTCTTAACTCAGATTTTGGGGCCTAAGCTTTTTCATCGCATGAAAAATCAGCCGTTTGAGTGTGGTGTGCCAACCCATGGTGATGCGAGGCATCGATTTTCTGTGCGATTTTATCTAGTCGCGATTCTGTTTCTTTTGTTTGATGTAGAGGCGATTTTTTTCTATCCATGGGCGGTCGTTTATAGAAAATACCTAGCCGTTAATCACTTCATTCTTTTAGAGATGGGACTGTTTGTAGGCGTATTGTTGGTTGGTTATTTTTATGTCGTAAAAAAGGGTGCCCTTGAGTGGGATTAGCCGAACTTGATTTGGTCGTGAAAGGATAACTTGTGGCAAAAGATGGAGCAGCTGGATTTTTAACAACCAGACTGGAAGCGGTAGTTGATTGGGGTAGAAAAAACTCGCTCTGGCCGTTACCCTATGGAACGAGTTGCTGTGGTATTGAGATGATGGCAACGCTTTGTTCAGATTATGATTTGGCGCGGTTCGGGGCTGAAGCTGTACGGTTTTCACCCAGGCAGGCAGACATGATTATTGTTGCCGGAATTATTAACGCAAAAATGGCACCCGTGTTGAAGACAATTTACGACCAAGTGAGTGATCCCAAGTGGGTGGTTTCAATGGGCGCCTGCGCTTCTTCGGGTGGAATTTTCAACGTTTACAGTGTCACTCAAGGAATTGACACCATTATTCCCGTAGATGTTTATGTGCCCGGTTGCCCGCCTTCACCTGAGGGTTTGATTAATGCGGTGATGAGGTTGCAAGACATGATTGCAAAAGGTGCGACCCGCGCGCAAATGCGCGAGCGCGGATCAATTGAACAGCAAAGCCAATTGGCTTGAGAACGGTGGAGTAAACTCAAATGGATATTAGAGCTCTTGTTACTTCTGCTGACGCATGGAAAGCGCAGATTGAGAAAATTAAAATTAAGTTTGATTCTTCAATTGAAGAAATTCGACTACCAGGCATTTATCCAACCGATGTGCCAATTATTTATGTCAAGGGTAACGCACTGACAGAGTTGTTGATGTTTTTGAAAACCGACCAAATACTGGATTACCAGTTTCTTTCTGACCTAACAGCAACAGATGAAGAAGTTCAGCCACGCTTTGAGGTTGTTTACAACCTCTTTTCTCATAGCACAAAGTTGAGAATTCGAGTGAAGTGCCGGGTTTCAGAGGGACAAGAAGTGAGAACGGCAACCGCCATTTGGCCTGGTGCAAATTGGGCTGAACGAGAGGTTTGGGATATGTTTGGTATCCGTTTCGCTGGGCACCCAAGTTTAAGACGTCTTTTGATGGATGAGCGCTGGGAAGGTCACCCACTACGAAAAGATTATCCACTACGCGGTTATCAATTTTTTCAAACTTCGCAAGAAGTTGACACAAAGAATTTGGAGTAAAGTTATGAGTCCAGAGAGAATGGGAATTCCAAATACTGCGAATATTCACATTGAGCCAGCGACCGTGAACGACCCAGACGATTTGTGGGGTGACTCGCGGGTTATAGTGAACATCGGCCCCACCCACCCCGCAATGCACGGGGCGCTTCGAATGGTTGCGCAACTTAATGGTGAGACGATTGAAAAGTCATACTGTGAGATGGGCTACACCCACCGGGCGAAAGAAAAATTAGGCGAAAACCGAACTTATCATCAGTTTGTCGTGTACACAGACCGACTGAATTATTGTTCGTCGTTACTCAATAACGTAGCTTACTCTTTGTCGGTCGAAAAGCTCATGGGGCTAGAGGTGCCCGCGAGAGCTGCGTGGATACGAATGATTTGCGCCGAGATGGCCCGAATTATCGATCACTTGATTTGTGTCGGAATCAATGCCGTCGATTTGGGGGCGTTTTCGTACTTTCTTTACGGCTTTCACCAGCGAGAAGAGGCCTATACACTCATTGAAAAACTTTGTGGGGCTCGGCTAACGACATCGTTCACCCGAATTGGTGGATTGATGTACGATGCCCCGGATGGTTGGGAAAAAGAAGTGAAGGCTTGGACGGTCGAGACGCGAAGAGTTCTCGATGAAATGGATGAACTGCTCACCGGAAATAAAATTTGGTGCATGCGCACCAAGGGCATCGCAGTTTGGGACAAAAAACAATGTGTAGAGTGGAGTGTTTCGGGGCCCGTCGCTAGAGCCGCTGGTGTGCCAATCGATTTACGAAAAACAGACCCCGTGATGTTCTATAAAGATGTCGAATTTGATGTTCCGGTTGCGCAAAATGGCGATGTTTATGATCGCTACCTAGTGCGAATGGAAGAAATTCGGCAGTCACTTAATATTATTTCTCAGTGCTGTGACAAAATGAAAAAGGGCCCTATTTGGGTGGACGACAAAAGGGTTCGAATACCGGAGAAAGAAGTCGTTCAGAATACGATGGAAGGTTTAATTCATCATTTCAAATTTTTCATGACAGGCTTTGATGTTCCTGCGGGCGAGGCGTACACCAGTTTTGAAGCGGCCAACGGTGAGTTGGGTTTCTATATTGTGAGTAAGGGTACTCCCCGAGCCCATAGAATGAGAATTCGCGGGCCTTCTGTCTGGCATTATCAGACGCTCACCCCAATGGTGCAGGGTTATAAGATTGCTGACATGGTTGGCGCATTAGGAAGCATCAATGTGATCGCAGGCGAGCTCGATCGGTAACAAAGTAAGAAACGAGAATTTATGGCAAAGAGACTATCACAAAAATTCTATGACGAGATGAAAAAGCTTGAGCCGAGGTATCCAACCAAAGTTGCTCTTTTACTTCCGGCGTTGCATGCCGCTCAAGATGAACAAAGTTGGCTGGCGCCAGACATCATGGACGAAATTGCAGAATACATCGGCATTCATCCCGCGCAGGTTCGAGAAGTTGCTAGCTTCTACACTATGTACAATTTGAAGCCTGTCGGCAAATACCACATTAAAGTGTGCACCAATGTGGCCTGCTGCCTTTTAGGCGCTGACGAAATTGTAGAGCACGTTGAGAAGAAACTGGGCATTAAATGCGGTGAAACAACCCCCGACAAGCGCTTTACTTTGATGGAAGAAGAGTGTTTGGGGGCCTGTGGTACGGCTCCGGCAATGATGCTCAACGATGATTATCTTGAAAATCTCACGATAGAAAAAATGGATAAAATTATGGGGAGCTTGGCGTAATCATGGCAACCACACAAACCGAAACCCTCTACGTTCAGCACTTCGGGAAAGATCAGAATCGAAAACTAGATTACTACCTTTCTCAGATGAACGGCTACGAAGCGGCAAAAAAAGCCCTGTCTATGAACCAAGACGACATCATTGGTGAAGTAAAAAAATCGAATTTACGGGGCCGTGGGGGCGCCGGTTTTCCGACAGGAATGAAATGGGGCTTCATTCCTAAGCAGTCACCTAAACCAAAGTACCTTGTTTGCAACGCAGATGAGTCAGAACCAGGAACCTTTAAAGACCGCGATCTCATGAGGTATACACCCCACCTTTTGATCGAGGGAATGTTAATCGGTGGCTACGCAATTGGCGCCCATATTGGTTACATTTACATTCGGGGCGAGTACACCCGCGAAGCAAAGCTTCTCAATGAGGCGATCGATGAGGCCTATGCAAAGGGTTATTTGGGGAAAAATATTCTTGGAACCCAGTTTTCTTTTGATCTGACTGTTCACCGCGGTGCAGGTGCCTATATTTGCGGCGAAGAGACTGCACTTTTAAATTCTCTTGAAGGCAAGCGCGGCGAACCGCGAGTGAAGCCACCGTTTCCAGCCCAGGCGGGCGCTTTCGGTGGCCCAACGATTGTGAACAACGTTGAGACGTTGTGTGCGGTGCCGTTTATACTTTCACGTGGTGGCGAGTGGTTCTCGGCGCTGGGAAAAGTTGAAAAATCTGGGGGAACCCGGCTCTTTAGTGTCTCCGGTCATGTAAAAAAACCAGGGGTCTACGAAATTAATGCTGGAAGTATGACGTTGAGACAGCTGATCTATGATGTGTGCGGCGGCATTCTTAATGATAAAAAACTTAAAGCAGTTATTCCCGGGGGCTCATCGGCACCTGTATTGACAGCTGATGAAATTGACGTCATTGCCGACATCGAGCCGATGGCGAAGATTGGCACTATGATGGGTTCTGCGGCGGTCATGGTCGTGAGTGAAGATTATTGCGTTGTGAAACTATTGCAACGGATAGCCAAGTTCTATGCCCACGAAAGTTGTGGACAGTGCACGCCTTGTCGTGAGGGAACCCGGTGGATGGAAGACATCATTCATCGAATAGAGCATGGACATGGTCGTACTCAAGACCTCGATCTTTTGTTGAACATTTCAGATAACATAGCTGGAAAAACTCTTTGTGCTCTGGGTGATGCAGCCGCAGGCCCGGTCTCAAGTTTTGTAAAAAAATTCAAAGCTGACTTTGAGGCACATATCAGAGGTGAAAAATGCCCAAATGCGTAATTGATGGTAAAGAAGTTGAGTTTTCGGCAGGCGAAAACATGGTCGACGTGGCGAAGCGGGCCGGAATTGAAATTCCGGTATTCTGCTATCACCCGGGATTAACCGTCGTCGCCCAGTGCCGCATGTGCGCAGTTGAGGTAGAGAAAATGCCTAAGTTGCAGACGGCGTGCTCGACCCCTGTGGCTGATGGTATGGTTATCAAAACGAAGAGTGACAAAGTAAAATCACATCAAAAATCAGTGATGGAATTCTTACTTGTCAATCATCCGCTTGATTGTCCGATTTGTGACAAATCGGGTGAGTGCGATTTGCAAGATACCTCGTACAGTTACGGCGATAGTAACACTCGATATACTGAAGAAAGACGCACTTATCTTGATCTTGATATGGGCCCGGTAATTAAGAAAAGCATGAATCGTTGCATTCACTGCACCCGTTGTATTCGGTTTGGCGACGAGATCGCCGGAATTCGCGAGATGGTGGCGATTCACCGAGGAAATAGCACCGAAATTAGCACGATTGATGGTAAGCCCCTTGAGACTGAATACGCCGGTAACTATGCTGACATTTGTCCAACGGGGTCTCTAACTCTAAAAGATTTTCGCTTTAAGAAGCGCGTTTGGTTTCTTAAGAAAACAAAAACAATTTGTGAAGGTTGTTCTCGAGGCTGTTCAGTCGAGTTGCATCAAGACAATAATGTCATCGTCAGAACCATTGCCCGCGAAAACAAAGAAGTGAATAAATACTGGATTTGTGACGAGGGTCGGTTTCATTTTAATTCTGTTCATAACCAGCACCGCATTGTTGCGCCTGTCGTAGAAGGGTCGCACAGTGACTGGGCCACAGCCATTCACCGTCTCAAAACTTTGAGTGCCAACCAGACTGTTCATGTGTTGATTGGCACCGATCTCACTAATGAAGAAGTGTCTGCAATTAAGATGGCACTGCCAAAAGCGTCAAAAACTTCAGTTTTTAGTCATTTTGGAACTCCGGGGTTAACCTCGGCGGCCAAAGATGAAGCGGCCGATGCCCTTCTTAAGAGAAAAAGTAAGACATCGAATTTGCATGGAGTAGAAAAACTGGGCATTGCAGGCTTTGAAAAGTTTGACCAAAGCGCGGGCCTGGTCTTGGTGTTTTCTGGAGGGCGAGCAGTGCTTCCTGATGTGTCAAACTTGGGTAAGGCTAAAGTGATAGGGGTCGGTGTCTTCACTGACGAAGAGGCGAAGACATTTGCAGCGGTTCTTCCGGCCACTACGTTTGCTGAGAAATCAGGAACGATTGTGAACTTCATGGGTATAGAGCAAAAACTTCAGGCTGCGATTAGACCAGTCGGGTCTTCAAAGCAAATTTCTGAAATTCTCATGCTTTGGCAGAATCAACAAGGTTCAGAGGGTCACTCAAATGGATAGTTTTGATTTCATTGTGATGATTATTAAGGTGCTTTTTGTCGGCATGTTGATGGTGTCGATGGCGCCGGTGATGGCTTGGGTAGAACGTCGAGGTTCAGCGCTGATTCAAAATCGACTGGGCCCAAATCGGATGGGTCCGTTAGGACTTTTTCAGTCGGTATGTGATGGAATCAAGTTTGCGTTCAAAGAAGACATGATCTCTTCACATGTGAATAAATTTTACTATGTGTTGGCTCCCTTGGTTAGTCTGGTTCCAGCGTTCATGACTTTTGCGGTTGTGCCTTTCGCGAGTAATCTTGTTTACGAAGGCCATGAGATCAGATTTCAAGTTGCCAACCTCAATGTGGGGTTGTTGTATGTGATTTCGATCGCTTCTCTCGGTGTTTATGGAATCATCATTGCTGGCTGGGCATCGAACAACAAGTATGCCCTACTGGGAAGCCTAAGAAGTTCGTCGCAGATGATTTCTTATGAGCTTTCAATGGGCCTTGCCCTCGTGGGGGCCATTCTTTGTTATTCATCGTTAGACCTGAACACGGTCGCTCTTTATCAGGGTCAGACCTTGATCGAATTGGGTGGTTTTGCCATTCCAAAATGGGGAATTTTGCTTCAGCCGCTCGGATTTTTGATTTTTTGTACGGCGGCTTTTGCTGAAACAAACCGACTGCCTTTTGATTTGCCCGAGGGTGAATCAGAAATCGTAGCGGGTTACCATCTTGAGTATGGTTCGTTGAAGTTCTCAATGTTTATGATGGCAGAGTATGCGAATATGTTCACGGCTTCTGCCATGATGGTGACTCTCTATTTTGGCGGATATCAGCTTTTTCCAGGAATGCACTGGTTGCTCGAGATGATGAATTTGAGTGGCTTGTCAGCCGATATTGCACGCGTGGCCTTCGAAATGGTGAGCTTCTTTGTTAAGTGTGCTTTTTTCATGTGGTTTTACGTGTGGGTTCGTTGGACTTTGCCGAGATTTCGATATGACCAACTCATGGATCTCGGTTGGCGAGTGATGTTGCCACTTTCGCTCATTAACATTCTACTAACAGGCGTGCTTGTTTACTACGGGGTGATCTAACTATGCTAGTAAAGGCGAAGACTAGTTTAACGCAGAGGTTCTATATCTTCGACATCGTGAAGGGCCTCTACATCACGATGAAGAACATGCTTTTTGCGAAAAAAGTAACGATTCAGTTTCCAGAAGAAAGACGAAACTATTCAAATCGGTATCGTGGCCTTCATTATATCAAAGCAACTAACGGGGTAGAAAATTGCACGGCGTGTATGCTTTGCCCCACGGTTTGCCCGGCTGAATGTATTCACATTGAGGCCGGCGAACGTCCTGATAAAGAAAAGTATCCAGTGAAATTTGAAATTGACGTCTTGAGGTGTTGTTTTTGTGGTATGTGCGAAGAAGCCTGCCCGAAAGATGCCATCAAATTGAGCAATATTTACGAAATGACTGTCACCCAACGCACGATCTATGAAAAAGATTTTTTAGTCGAGCAAAGAGGGTCGAAATAATATGGAAATCTCGCCTATCTTTTTCTATCTGTTTTCTGGCTTGGCCATTGCGTTTGCGTTGATGACGGTTTTGAAGAAAAACCCGGTGACCAGTGCTTTTAGTTTAGTGATGGTCTTTTTTTGCTTTGCCGGTATCTACGCAATGCTTGGTGCACACCTTGTGGCGGCATTGCAGATTCTAGTCTATGCCGGCGCCATCATGGTTCTGTTCATTTTCGTGATCATGTTGGTTAATGCTGACATTCCGTCGCTTGATTTGGCGAGATCGTCACTTTTTCTTAAGTTTGTGGCGGGTGCATTGAGTTTAGTTCTATTGGCATCTCTCGTTTGGGTTTTTCATGGATTTAAGCAGGTGATTCCAGCCGGGCCGTTTACGGTTGCCGCAATCGAGAAGGCCGGTGGCAATACTCAGGTGGTATCAGAGATGCTCTTTTCGAGTTATTTACTACCGTTTGAGCTGACTTCAATACTTCTGTTGGCCGCGATTATTGGGGCCGTGGCATTAGCCAAGCGACAGGCGCCGAAGTCGAAGCTCGCAATTGACAGAGGAGTGAAGCGATGAACTCTCTTAATTTAAGTACGCTAATTGTAGAGCCGTGGATTGTTTTGTCTTTTGGAGCAATTATTTTTACCATAGGCCTTTTCGGTGTGATCATTCGAAAGAACATTCTCATTATCATGATGTGTGTCGAGTTGATGTTGAATGCCGTGAATCTAACGTTTGTCGTATTTTCAAATCAGTTAACTGACATGGCTGGGCAGATGTCAGTCTTTTTTATCATGACCGTAGCAGCGGCAGAAGGGGCCATTGGTCTGGCCCTAGTCATTGCGATGTTTAGAACTTTACGAGGAGTTGAGACCGATCAAATTCAACTCTTGAGGGAATAATTCATGATTGCGCTGATTCCACTGTTTCCACTCATTGGTTTTCTTATTAATGGCATCATTTACTTAGTTTCGGCGTCGAGATCGCTTGGGGCTCACGAGCACGCGGGTGCCGGTCATCACGAACACCACGCCAGTGCAACTGTACCGGGCGTCATTGCCACGGTAGCGATCTTTGCTGCGTTTGTTGTTTCGGCGCTGACCTTTTTTGATTTGCGCGGAATGCCTGAAGCTTCTCGCTTTGTTGAACAAAATCTTTTCACCTGGATCAAGGCGGGTGATTTCAGCGTTGACCTTGCTTTTCGAATTGACTCGCTCTCGACATTGTTCACGCTGGTGATCACCGGGGTTGGAACTCTGATTCACGTGTATTCGATCGGCTATATGGGTCATGACGCCACACCCGGAAAGTTTTTTGCTTACTTGAATCTCTTTTGTTTTGCGATGTTGGTCTTGGTCATGGGCTCATCTTTGCCGATCGTCTTTTTTGGTTGGGAAGGTGTTGGTCTGTGTTCTTATTTGTTGATTGGCTACTGGTATACCGACATTGAGAAAGCGAAGGCCGGAAAAAAGGCATTCGTTGTGAATCGGATTGGGGACCTTGGATTTTTGCTTGGTATGTTTCTAATCTTCACTACCTTCGGAACTCTAGAATTTACGGCCCTTCGTGAGGTGGTTGAAAAAATGGGACCAAGCCTTTCGGCCGGAGTACTCACCTCAATTGCTCTGTTCTTATTTATTGGTTGCACTGGCAAGTCGGCACAAATTCCGCTGTTTATCTGGTTGCCCGATGCAATGGCTGGTCCGACTCCGGTTTCTGCCCTCATTCATGCCGCGACCATGGTGACGAGCGGTATTTATATGTTGACCCGTTTGTCATTCTTGGTTGAGCTGTCACCGGTGGCGATGATGGTCATTGCCGTCACTGGCGGCTTAACTGCCTTCTTTGCCGCGACCATAGCGGTAACACAAACTGATATTAAAAAGATTTTAGCGTACTCGACGGTTTCTCAACTCGGGTACATGTTTTTGGCGTGCGGTGTGGGGGCTTTTTCTGCCGGGGTATTTCATGTCATTACCCATGCATTTTTCAAAGCGCTCTTGTTCTTGGGAGCAGGTAGCGTGATTCACGGAATGCATGAAGAACAAGACATTTTGAAGATGGGCGGTCTGAAGTCAAAGATGCCTCAGACCTATTTTATTTTTCTAGTGGGTTGGCTGGCGATTTGCGGTGTTCCACCTTTTTCTGGATTTTTTTCAAAAGATGAAATTCTTTGGATGACGTTTAGTTCAGCGCACGGATCTGTGCTGTTGTGGGCGTTGGCCGCTGCGACCGCGGTAATGACTGCATTTTACATGACCCGACTTTTTTCACTCACCTTTTTAGGAAAGCCTCGGTTTGACGAGAAAAAAGTTCATGTACACGAGTCGCCAATGGCAATGATCGCACCCCTCATGACCCTTGCTCTGTTGAGTGCCGTAGGCGGGTTCATGGGTATACCGCATCTTAATTGGATTGAACACTGGCTGAGCCCGATTGTGGGTCATCATGCAGAATCTTCAACCTCGCCTGCGCTTGAGTGGGTACTGATGGCAGTGAGTGTAGCCGGCGCTGGAGCCGGTATTTTTCTTGGATTGCGATTCTATAAAGACCTTTCGTTTTCTGCTCAATTAAAGGCACGTTGGACGGGAGTTCATAAGCTCTTGACTAATAAATGGTACGTAGACGAAGCGTACGAGGCTGTTTTTGTGACGCCACTACATGGCCTCGCAAAAGGGCTTTGGAGTAAATTTGATGTAGCTGTGATCGATCGAATTGTAGTGGGGTTTGGATACTTCTCAGACTGGTCTGGCCAGGCGTTAAGAGTATTTCAAACCGGATCGTTACAGTTCTACGCATTGGTTCTGCTCTTTGGAGTAGTCTGTTCAGTGGGGTACCTCATTTATGGATTGGTTTAATCAGCATTTACTGACTTGTTTAGTTTTCGTGCCCCTAGTTTGGGGCTTGGTAAGTTTGGCTTTTCCGGCACAAGGTGAAGGAGCTCGAAAACTCTTCTTTGCTTGGGCCCTCGTTGGGTCGGTGATTGCTTTCGCAATTTCTCTGGTTTTACTTAATCAATACGATCCACACGGCGCTGAGTTTCAGTTTGTCGAAAAGGCGCCATGGATTGTTAATTTGGGCATTCACTATCAATTGGGGCTCGATGGCCTGAGTTTGTGGCTTGTCATGTTGACAACGTTCTTGATGCCAATCGTGATTCTGGCGTCGCTACTCGCAGTTGAAGAGAAATTTAAAGGCTACTTCTTCTTACTTCTCTTTCTTGAGTCGGGAATGTTGGGCGCCTTTGTCGTGACAGACATTTTTCTATTCTATGTTTTCTGGGAAGCTATGTTGATTCCGATGTATTTCTTGATTGGGGTTTGGGGTGGAAAACAACGCATCTACGCAGCCATGAAGTTTTTTCTGTACACAATGGTTGGCTCACTGCTCATGTTGGTTGCAATTTTCTACCTAAGTTACCAACACAAGGTTCAGTTTGGTGCGTTTTCGACAGACATTTTGTCATTGTATAAAGTTCAGATTCCATTTGCCGGGTTTAGTTCGCCGCAGGCACTTCTCTTTCTGGCTTTTGCACTGGCTTTCGCTATCAAAGTGCCACTGTTTCCGCTTCACACTTGGTTACCAGACGCTCACGTGCAAGCACCCACTTCGGGTAGTGTGATTTTGGCCGGCGTCTTATTAAAAATGGGCGGTTACGGATTCATGAGGTTCGCGTTTCCGTTGTTTCCTCAGGCTGTTGCCTATTTTCAAGTGACGTTTTTAACACTCGGAAGCATTGCAATTATCTACGGTGCTTTTGTCGCGATGGTGCAGCCAGACATCAAAAAATTGGTGGCCTACTCTTCAGTGAGTCACATGGGATACGTCATTATCGGCCTGTTTTCACTGAATGCTGTTGGCGTGACTGGCGCTTACTATCAAATGCTAAATCACGGCATTTCTACCGGTGGTTTGTTTCTGTTGGTTGGAATGATCTATGAAAGACGCCACACCAGAGAAATTTCTGATTTTGGCGGAATAACTAAAGTAATGCCTGTGTTCGCGGTTGCATTCATGATCATCACCTTGAGCTCAATTGCCTTACCCGGAACCAACGGTTTTATCGGAGAGTTCATGATTTTGCTGGGAACGTGGAAGGCCAATAAGGCTGCTGCAGTCGTCTCAGGATTTGGTGTGATTTTTGGGGCAATCTACATGCTTTGGATGTTTCAACGGGTCATGTTTGGCAAAGTAACCCACGAAGCGAATAGGCACCTAAAGGATTTGTCGATACGCGAAATGGCTGTGTTGGCACCGTTGATTGTTGCCGTTTTTGCGATGGGAATTTTTCCGATGTATTTTTTCAATAAACTCGAGCCATCAATTGATCGATTTATCCAGAGATCAGCCGGGGCAATTACCTTTTCAAGCGATGTGAGATAGAAATTATGGAACTAAAACTGATTCGACCCGAATTACTGACGATGACCGCGCAAGAGTTAAGGGCGCTTTACCCCATTCTTATTTTGGTGATCGGTTCACTTCTTGCCATTGTTTTGAGTGTGATCAAACTGCTCTCGCCAAAATTTTCGGTTTTTTTTACGACGGTACTCGTCAGTGTCGCAGCTGGGTTGGTGGCGCTAGATTTTTTTGGAGCGCCGCCAGTACCGCTGTTTAATCACATGATGGTCGTCGACCCTTTTTCTACTTTTTTTACCGTACTGTTTGTTGGGGCGCTGCTGGTCAGTTGTTTGGTTTCTTTTAGGTACCTTGATCGAGAGAAAATTCAGCACCCCGAGTACTATATTCTCATGCTTTTCTCGGTTATCGGCATGATTTTGATGGCTTCAAGCCTTGATTTGATCGTGCTCTTTATTGCGTTAGAGCTCATGTCACTTTCGGTCTATGTTCTCGTTGGCTTTCGCCGTGCAGATAGGCGCTCAAATGAGGCTGCCATTAAGTACTTCATTCTTGGTTCAGTGGCTTCGGCGATTTTGCTTTACGGAGCTGCTATTCTTTATGGTTGCACAGGAACCATGAACCTAGCTGAGATATTGCCAATACTCAGCCGTTCTCCAGAGGTTCAAGGGCCTTTGTTTGTTGTTGGAATGTGGCTCGTTGTCGTTGGGTTTTTATTTAAGGTGGCATCGGTTCCTTTTCACATGTGGATGCCAGACATTTATGAGGGTGCGCCAACGCCTGTCACCGGTTTTATGACCAGTGGAATCAAGGCCGCGGCTTTCGCCACCTTTTTGCGGGTATTGTTCTCGCTTGGTTATGGAAAAGCGATGACCGAAGCCATTCAGGTGAATGTTCATGATCTACTGTGGGTTATCGCCGTGGCGACCATGGTAGTGGGCAATTTGATTGCTCTGACTCAAACAAACTTGAAACGAATGTTGGCCTACTCGTCGATTGCACACACGGGTTATTTAATGATCGGATTGCTGTCAGGACACAAGAGTGAGTTTGGATACGCCCCGATTGCTATGTATTTGGTCGGTTATTCGATCATGAATCTAGGAGCTTTTGCTTTATTGAGTATGGTTGGGGGGCGCGAAGATCACGGACTCAATCTGCAGGATTTCTCGGGTCTCGGCAAGAGAGAGCCTTGGTTGGCTTTTGCGATGTCAGTGTTTTTGTTTTCTATGGCAGGGGTGCCTCCGACTGCTGGGTTTGTGTCAAAATATTTTCTGCTTTATGGCGCCGTTCAGGCCGGCGAAGTGCCGCTTGTTGTGATTGCCGTATTGTGTAGCGCAGTTTCGGTCTATTATTATCTTAGAGTATTGGTGTATATGTATATGAAAGATCCGGTTGGCGCACCTTCGGGCTCGAGGCATTCTTTGTGGGCTGGGGCTGCGTTGACTGCAATGGTAGTACTAACACTTCAAGTGGGAATAATGCCTGCCCGACTCTTTGAAATGGCGAGGGTGGCTTTAGCGAGTTTCTAGGTGAATATAGGGGCCGAAAAATATTATAAGGTTCGGCTGAGCTCTGGGCGAGTTCTGGGACCGCTTGATATTCAGCGAATTCGACGGCTCATAGAGGCCAAACAAATCACGGGCTCTGAGAGCGTTCGAGAGTACCCCACTGGCGAGTGGGCACCTATAGGAGCAGTTGAAGCGCTAGCCGAGCTAGTTCTAGCCCAAGCTTCTGGCGAATACACGAATTATGTAAACGCCAAATTTGGGCATGAAGAATCTTCTCAGCAAGGCTATGCAGAACTGCCTGGCAAGCACATCTCTGTTGATCTGATGGGCCCGACGCACTTGGTAACCGCGATCGACGCTGAACCGGTGCCGCCTCTCGAGCTTCCAGTTCCGGCCCTTGAACCTGATTTTTCGCGTATCATCAAAACCTATGCGGTTGGACAACCAACCCCCGAGGGCATTGATAATTTGTCTCGGCAAACTGACGAGCCCACGATAGCTGGGTTGCCAGAAGAGTTTGAGAAAACAGTCATAAAAGAGCCCACGCCTGAGGTTCCGGAGCTTGATCGGTCAGAAGAGCCCGAGCTCGAGGCGTCAGTTGAACTTGAGCACGTAGGAATAGAAGATTCGCCAGTTGATCGACAGGTCGCCCGCGAAAAGACGATTGTTTTTCAGCGTTCAGAGGCTCAGAAGCAGCTACCCGATTCGTATTCTGGCGGAAAAAGAAAACTCACTCGCTCAGAACTCATTCGAGTGGTCTTCATCGCTATTGGTATTGGTATTCTGGCGTATGAAATGCTCTTTGAGCAAGGTGAGCAGGTGGCTGCGCCCCAAAGGTGGTTAGTTGAAGTCTCGAAGCGACCAAACTACTCTGCAAAACCAAGTGATCCACAGGCCAGCGCTAAGCTAATTAAAGAAGGGTTGAAGTTTTACGATGCTGATACCCTTGTGGCGTACCAAGAGGCAGCGGCAAGATTTTTAAAAGCGGCCGAGGTTGATAAAGAGAGTCTCACAGCACACGCACTATTGGCGATGAGTTACATCAATTTAGTCGATGCATTTACCAAAGATGAAAATTATTTCAAAATTTTGACTGAATTGATGCAAAATGTGCGAGCGAAGGGTTTCGAAGTGCCGCATGCGGTGATGATGGATGCCGAGTACTACATCATGATGAATAAGCCCGAGGCGGCAGAAATGCGCATTGTGAATTTTTCTAAGGCCAACAAGTATTATCAGCCAGATTCGTCGATGTTTTACCACCTCGCCAATGCCTATTATCAACGAGGTGACACGAAAAGTGCGTCTCGGTATATATCAGTGGTGCCCGACGATAAAATCACTGCACCAAGGTTTTTCTATTTGCGAGGTTTGATTGCTGAACAGGCGGGTGATTCGGTAGCAGCCCTTAGCGAATACGGTAAGGCAATTACGGCGTTTCCGGCACATGCAAAATCGCACTTACGTGCAGCTGAGTTATTGGCGCGAATGGGAAGGCTTCGAGAGGCCAAGAAAAGTATTGAGTACATCACCTCTAAACCCCAATTGTTGAGCCCAAAACAATTGGCTCTTGCCTATGCCCTTCAGTCTCAGTTGTTACAGCTTGAAAATAAGGTACCAGAGGCCCTCGGCGCGATTGAAAGGGCACACACATTAGATAAACAGAATTTTGACTATCGGCTCGAGTTGTACACGCTTCGCGCAAAGGCCGGAGACACCAGCTTGTCTGTGCAAAAAGAAGCGAAAATGTACTATTTTTTGAGTGAGGGTGAACGGCTATTTCGTGATGGTCAGCCTTCAGAAGCCTTGAACCGATACTTACAGGCGCGCACGGCGTATCCAGAAAAAGCCCTTCCGATGGTTAAGGCCGGAGACATGTTCTTAGCGGGCAACGACATTCTCAACGCAAAAGAAAACTACCGGCAGGCGGCCGTGCGGGCACCAAAAGATGCAGCAGTACTGGCAAAGTACATTCGTTCATTGATCATGAGTTTTGAGTATGAAGAAACCAAGAAAGCACTAGGAAAGTTTTCTGGCTTGCAGGTAAAAAAATCAGATTTGAATAAACTCAACGGTGATCTGTATGCCCAGCAGGGTCGGTATGATGAGGCTTTGATGTATTATCAGCGCGCCTTGCAGGCGGGCTCAGTAGACTCTGAGCTTTACCTTGAATACGGAAGGGCATTACTGTCGGCCGGGGCAAAAGATAAACTTGAACAGGCGCCGTTCTATTTTGCTATGGCTCTTCGATTTGATCCACTCAATCCTGAGCCGGTGGTCTTGACCGCTAAGGCAATGGCCGAGGCTGATTCAGTCGAGCATGCCATTTCTTATTTGCATGACGAGCTTAAGAAAAGTGGCAAGCCCAAGGCCGAATTTTTGGCAGCGATCGCTGAGTTGCAGATTCGACGCGGTGATGTGAATCTCGCTCAACAATTCATTGATGAGGCAAGGCAGTTAAATCCTAACTACGCTTTGCCATTGAAGTTACAAGGGCAGATTTATCTGGCCAAAGAAGGCCAACAGAAAGATGCCCTTGATAAAGCGTTGGTTGCCTTTAAACAGTATTCGTCGGCAAATAAGTCTGATCCCTCTGGGTTTCTTGAAAGATACAAAATATTCTTGAGACGAGCACAGTTTGAAAATGCCGAGCGTGAGCTCGGCGAGGTGTTTGCCTTGTTTCCTAAATGGCCAAAACTTCGAATCTATACTGGGCAACTCTATTTTACTCAGGGCAATTATCAACGGGCTGCCGAAGAGTTTAATAAAGAACTCGAAAACGACAAGACAAGCGTCGCAGCCAGACTCTGGCTAGGTAAAGCCTATACCGAAACAGGCAACTTCACCGAGGCGCAACGGCTGATTACTGAGTGCATGGCTTACGCCCCGGGTGCGTCAGAGCCGAAGAGTTGGGCTGGTTGGATTAATTACCAACAAAAGAACTATCCGGCCGCAGCAGCGTTGCTTGAGGCCGCCCTTTCAATAGATAAAGGCAATTCGCTTATTTATAAGAGGCTCGGTTTCGTGTATCGAGCGATGGGTGACGGCGCTCGAGCTAAGCAAAGTTTTAGAAAATACATTGAGATGGAACCCGATTCTCCAGACCGAGCAGAAGTAGAAAGGTATTTGTAATGTTAGATCCTAAATTTTATGCAGAACAATTGGGAGATCTCGAGGCGGCGCTGAAGCGCAGAAACGCTTCGACTGAGATTGTCGCTACACTGAAAGATTTGTCTTCTAAGAGAAAAGAAAAAATTCTCGGTGTTGAAACATTGAAGGCTAAGCGCAATCAGGCTTCTCAAGAGATCGGTAAACTAAAAGCAAAAGCGAAGACTGATCCGGCAGCGGCCGCAGAGGCCGATCGGCGCATGGTTGAGACCCGTGCGTTGGGTGACGAGATTAAGGCGCTTGATGAGTCTTTAGCGGCGCTTGAACTTGAGCTGCAGGCGATTACCCTGCGAATTCCAAACATTCCGCATGCTTCGGTGCCCAGTGGTGCCGGTGCTGAAGGTAACGTCGAGGCAAGAAAGTGGGGAACCCCTCCTAAGCTTTCGTTTGAACCCAAAGATCACGTCGCGTTGGGTGAGGCGCTCGGAATTCTAGATTTTGAAGCCGCCGGTAAGATGTCGGGTGCTCGGTTTGCCGTTTATAAAGGGGCTGGTGCACGACTTGAGCGGGCTCTCATTCAGTTCATGCTAGATCTGCACACGGGTGAACATGGCTACACTGAAGTGATACCGCCGTTTTTGGTGAACCGAGAGGCCATGACTGGTACGGGACAACTTCCTAAGTTTGAAGAAGACCTTTTTAAGACGACGGTGGGCGATCGTGAATTGTTCTTGATACCGACTTCAGAAGTGCCGCTCACGAATTTAGTGAGAGAACAGATTCTCGAGCCGGGTACCCTACCCCTCTATTTTACAGCGTATTCGCCCTGTTTTCGAAGCGAGGCTGGCTCTTACGGTAAAGATACCAAGGGCTTGATTCGTCAGCACCAGTTTCAAAAAGTTGAAATGGTCAAAATCGTAGAGCCGTCAAAGTCATATGACGAACTCGAAAAAATGGTGCAAAACGCCGAGAAAGTTCTGCAACTGCTTAAAATACCTTATCGCGTGATGGGGCTTTGCACGGGTGACATGGGGTTTGGCTCGACAAAGACCTACGACTTAGAAGTTTGGCTACCGGGTCAGAGTACGTATCGTGAAATCTCGTCTTGCTCGAACTGCGAAGATTTTCAGGCTAGGCGTGCCCAAATTCGCTACCGGGCTGAAGCTCAGGGTAAGCCGCAGTTTGCCCACACCTTGAATGGCTCAGGATTGGCGGTCGGCCGTACCTGGATCGCGATTCTTGAAAACTACCAACAAGCCGATGGTTCGGTTGTGATTCCTGAGGTTTTGCACCGTTATATTAAGGGTGCACCCGGATTTATTGAAAAAGGGTCTGATATCATAATACCCGCGCGTTTTTAAAGTTGACTTTCGGGCGATAAAACCCGAAAAACCAATGTACGGAGAGATGGCTGAGTGGCTGAAAGCGCCGGTCTTGAAAACCGGAGAGGGGGTAACTCCTCCGTGAGTTCGACTCTCACTCTCTCCGCCATTTTTGGCGTCGCCCTGACATTTAGTCAGGGTCGAGTGCTCGGGCCATCGTGGCCCTCGCGAAGTTGTGCCGCGTCAAGGCGCTTCAAATCTCATTATTTTTTTCGGTACTGGCAGTGTGCGTAGACCACGTGTCTATGGGCAGCGACTTTGAATTTCATTTGCGTTACCACGCGCGCCTGTTGGGCTTCGATCGAGTCATCATGAAATTCGAACACTTGTTTGCAGTCTAGGCAAACAATGTGGTCGTGATGATCGGTTTCAAAGAGTTCGTAGAGTACGAGGCCGTTTTCATCTGTTGGTCCTTCTTGCAAAATTCCACTCGCTACGAAAACGGGCAGCGATCGGTAGAGCGTGGCTTTGCCAATTTCAGGAAAAAGGTCAGAGAGTTTGCGGAGCAATTCTAACGACGTGAAATGCTTACCGCATGACACAATCGTTTCTAATATCTTACCCCGCGTTGAGCTATTTTTTAGCTCATTAGCTTCAACGTACACGTCGAGCAATTCCTGAAGCTGAGAAAGCAGTGCCTTTGACTCTTTGACCGATTTCTCATGACCCTGAATGGGGCCGCGTGGGCGGCCACAAGGAGCGTGATCGTTACTTCTCTTTGAATCATTCTTAAGTTTGGCCATCGAGAAGTATTTCTCAAGATCTGAACTGGTTTGCAACGCAAAACGCGGGGCAAGCAAATCATTAGAATATCGGTTGGCACCATAGCAGAGGAGCTCACGCAAATAATTGAAGCTGTCCGCCGGCATCGAGTGCCTTGATCGAACAGATGCGCTCAAGTCGGCCACACAGTACAGTGTACACCTGTTTGGTTTCTCCATCGAATAGCTTTGCTTCGATGAGAATATCTTTACAGTCTCGAAGGTTGATGAGGCTAGAGCAGACGAATCTGAGCTCTGCCTTTCGGTCGGTCGTCTGCAGACTTTGGGTCAGGCCGAAGACCATCTGG
The DNA here is from genome assembly GCA_903895855.1 of Oligoflexia bacterium. Taxonomy (GTDB): domain Bacteria; phylum Bdellovibrionota; class UBA1018; order UBA1018; family UBA1018; genus CAITVN01. The sequence continues at coordinate 107,602 of CAITVN010000191.1, forward strand.
TTCAAGCTTTGATTGAGTCGGTCAGCAGTGAATACCGGAATTTCGGCGCGATTTTTCATGATTGCTCGGCAAGAGCGTTCGAAGCTGAGGGCAAAATTATAGGTGAGATAGTTCTTGAACATGTGGCCTCCCTACAAACAATACAGAGCAGAATGGGTGCCAAACCACAGCACGCACTCAGTCGTCTGTAATCACACAGGCTTCACGCAGTGTGGCCCAAAAAAATGAACCCGTGAGTGTGAAAAAATAAAACAGAAAGGCTCAGATTGACTCCAGATGTAAACAAACCTAGTGTCAGCAAGAATGTCAAAATCGAAGCTATCAAAAAATTTGAAATTGAACCCCGTGCAGCGACTCTTTTCTCGTAGTGGCGGGGTAAATGCGGTTCGAGTTGGGCTAGAAAAAAACGAGCTACACGACCTCTATCATCGCCTTCTTTCGGGGTCGTTGCTCGGATTGTTAGTTTTCGTTCTGGCTGGTTATTTTGCCGTCAATATTTGTTTTGGAGTTCTCTACACTCTTTGTGGTCATGGCGCGATTCAGGGCGTCGGTGGAGAGGGGTTTGAGTTTTTCTTTGAGAACTTTTTTTTCAGCGTGCAGACCTTGTCTACTATTGGCTATGGGCGCGTTGCACCGGTTAGTTTTGCGGCCAACGTCATTGCGACGTTTGAGGCCTTCTGTGGAATGCTATTGATCGCTATTGGGTCTGGGCTTCTATTCGCTCGGTTTTCGAGGCCAACTGCGCGGGTGGTGTTCAGCAAAAACGCACTGATTAATCTTCAAGACGGCGAGCGTTGTTTGGTGTTTCGGATGGCGAATTGTCGGCTGAACCAGATTGTTGAGGCGCAGATTGGTTTGACCCTGGTGCAAGACGAAGTAACCACTGAAGGAGAGCGGTATAGAAACTTTCATGAATTAGAGCTTGAGCGTAGCCGAACTCCAGCTTTTGTTATGAGTTTGACTGGCCTTCACCCGATTAATCAAAAGAGCCCGCTCTTTGGCAAGACCCTTGAGCAAATGAAGGCGGTAAAGACTGAGATCATTGCCACCGTAACTGGTACAGACGACACGTTTAATCAGGCGATTCATGCGCGGTTTTCATACACACCCGAAGAGATATTAGAGGGCTACACTTTTGAAGACATGCTGATTCGGCGTGAAGACGGCATTCTTGAGGTTAGATTAAACCAAATTGACCACGTGAGAAAAATCTAAATTATTCTAGAAGCGGAGCCAAGTCAGAGGCGCATTCAATAGGTGCGTTGTTGATTTTAGATTTCAACTCGTCAACCGTCTTGATGAATTGTTCGGTAAAAGCGTTTGCTTTGTTTTTGGTCGATAAACCGTATTTGAAACGTGCCCCGTCACAGGTGTCGGGAAGGTATGTAAACGATTCGATAATCATGATCATGTCGTCGGCGGTCTTGCCAGCCTCGTTGCACCCACGGCTTTCTTTGAGCATTTGATTGAGGTCGGTTTTAATAGACTCTAACCACTCGCACGCCCCTGATTGAGATCGAACACTAATAGGTAGGTGATTCAATTCAGGAAGCGAATCAAACGACTGCCAAAGGGCGCCGCCGCTAGGCACTTGATCGAGCCGAAGCTTTGCCGAAGGCACCCCAGCTTGGGCGACCAAGCTCAATGCTGCCATAAAAACCGCCACGCGATAAGCAGCGCACGAAATGCGGCCGGCAACTTCTTTCAATTCAATCTTCATGGTGAATACCTCTGGTTTAAGCAGCTTTGCAATGCTTAGGCCGAACCGGGCCTTTTCTTATTGGCAAAAAATACCGTGTGCTTAAAAAGGGTTACCGCTATCGGAGTGCAGTTTTGTGTTGGCGAGTCGGCGCCCCTAATTTAAATAAATGAACAAAGTAGAATTTATCAGTCAGCGCGGCACAAAGGCGGTCTTTTTTTCTAAGTGGGCATCGTCTAGCCTAGAAACGACAATAAATTCGATTTAAACAACAAAAAAACACTGGAAGTAAGCCTATTTTGGCTTTAGTTTTGATTTTACAAGAAACAGAACTTAAGCAAAGAAAGGTCACTTCCAGTGAGGTTAAAAAATAGCA
>CAITVN010000192.1 GCA_903895855.1 Oligoflexia bacterium
AGAGTTAGGTTATAGCTCACTCTTTACTTTCTGTGTGAGAGAGCTTGGTTACTCTGAATCGCAGGCACAAAGAAGGGTGCTTGCGATGCGAGCTATTCAGGCGATGCCCGAGTTAGAAAGTAAGCTTGAATCGGGTAAGCTCTCTTTGGCTGCTGTTAGTCTGGTTCAATCGCATGTGCTGGCGATTGAGAAAATTCAAGGCGAGAAAGTGAGTTTCCCCGAGCGAGAGCAGTTGTTTGCCGCGGTTGAAGACAAATCAAAACGAGAAGTTGAAATCTACTTGGCAACCCAAGCGGCTGCAGGTCCCCATTTGAAAAAGAAACTGAGCAGTCAAAAAGAAACGATTCGACCGATTGGAGCCATTGGTGAAGAGCTGCAGTTTGAGCTTCGGTTGAACGTTTCAAAAAGTTTGCTCGACAAATTACGCCGCATTCAGAACCTAACCTCGCATACGGGCAAGACTGAAAAGCTCGCTGAACTTTTGGACTATCTTAGTGAAATTGCGCTAGAGAAAATAGATCCTGAAAGAATCGACCAGAGAATCGCTGGCAAAAATTCGGCCAGAAATGCAGCCAAAAATGCAACCAAAAATGCAACAGGGAGTGCTAATCAATCGGCGCAAAAGATTCAGCAAAAAGGAGTTTCAAGAGGCCTCGACGAGATGGCCCCTTTGGTGAATGGGGCAAAAGGCGAACTCCAATCGAAGTCTGATGTGGCCAGCAAAATAACTCACTCACCAACTGAATCGCCATTCAATGCTACTCAGACAGTAGCCGCAGCGACTCACACTATCCCCACTTCCCCGGGGAAGTTAAGTCGTCGACAGCACATTGCGAATTCAATAAAACGCGAAGTTTTTCGAAGAGACGGGGGATGTTGCAGTTACGTTGATTCTGTCACGGGTCGGCGTTGTAACGAAACGAAGTATCTTGAATTTGACCACCAAACTCCGATAGCCCTTGGCGGCGACAACTCAGTTGACAATTTGAATTTGAAGTGTTCGGCTCACAACGCCCTGGTCGCGATTCGGGTGTTAGGAACGAAAACGATGGGTAAGTATCTGGGCTAGTGTGTGGGGTAGTAGGCCCCGCTAGGCCAAAACGGGCTACCTAACAGACGAAATGACCCTGTTTTCTTGGCGGTGTTGACCTGCAAGACGCGCCAGGCGCACCCTTTGATCTTCAGTGAGTTGAAGGGCTTCAAGTTCTGCGAGTTGTTTTTGAAATTTTGCTTCTGCCGGCCCCATGGTTTCGAGGAGGGTGCTTTGAAACTTAGCGTTTATGTTTCGATTGACCAGATAGACGAGTATGCCTTCAAAAGAACCCATGACCGATTGATAGCCAGCCATTGCTGGTGTAATGGCTTGGGTGTCATTGATTGGCGTTCGCTTTAGAGTTTGAATGGCATCTAAGAAGTCTGCGGCCAATTCTATTCTGGATAGGGTTGCTTCAGTTTGATTTTCGAGAAAGCTAATTTGTTTAGTTTCTGGCACTGAAATCGCAGTAATGATCGCCATTCTTAGAATTCGTGTGGTTACCGAATCGTTCGCCAATTCTTTTTCAACGAGTAGGTCATCTCGAACTATTTTACGGAGTGCTTCTCGTCGAGCCTGAACCGTTTGTGTGTTTGCATTGGTCGAGCCAATATCTGGTAGGGTTCTTACTTTCGCCAAAACACCCTCTTTTAATTGGAGTGAATCTTTAACTTCGAGAAATAGGTTTGAAATATAAGAAAACATCACTGATGATGCGGCTAAAAAGTGTCTGGCAATCAACGAGGTATCGTCATGTTCAAGGGTTTGTTGAGTTTTTTTGTTTTCGCTAAGTGCAGGTGCCATGAGTGTGAAGGCGCTGGTACCTACGGCAAGGCCAAAAACCGCGAGAATAACCGCACCAGTAAGCATGCCCATTGCTTTGTCTTTTCTGCCTCGAATGATTTCAAGAGCAAAGCGCCGTGCTCCCTCTGGTAATCGTGTCGGCTTACTCTTAATCAGTAAGTAGAACACTGCAAAAATACCGAAAATTGGCGATAGTAACCAGAGGCGAAACCCCATTGATTCAGACACAATGCGTGGGCTTGAAAGTCCTTCCCATGCAGTTTTTCGTGAGTTCGAAAAGAGGAGTGAAGCCAATTCTAGCCATCTAATTCCCAACCAAAACCCAAGAATAAACAGACACGTGAGCACTGAAGTGCCGGCCGATGGTCCCAGTGCCTGCAGCAAATAGTTAGATTTGAAAATGAGTATTGAGTGCACCAAAGACGCAGAAATGGCTTGAATGAGTATGGCTTGTCGAGGCTTTTGTGCTGCAGACCTTAGGCCTAAGAGGGTCATCCATATCACGTAAGATTTTTTTGAAGGTTTAAAAAAATTGGCCACACTGAGTGATTTTGGAATCATGCCTGTTTACTTCCCCTTATTCAAAATTCTCTCATTCGAGATCGTGGCCGTGAATGCTTCATTGGTGACACACCCGTCTTCGGACCAATTTTTGCTAGTCAATTGTTAATGGTTGAAGTGCAACCAGCGGTATCTTCCGAAGAGTCAGAGACTGGGGTAAGCTGCCGTGATCAATTCGATTGAAAATTTAAAAAAGCTTCTTGTATCACCTGTCGATTTTGTCAAATTAGTTAAGAATCAAGATAGTTTGAGACCTGCCATTATTTTGTATTTGGAGGTTTGGCTTACGTTTGGGTTGGTGGCTCTGGTGTGCTCTTCTTCTAGTGGTGAGCCTCTTATTGACATGAGTGGTATTGAGGTGTTTCTTGCAGATGCTGCCACTTTAGTGCTGCTTATACTATCTCCGATTTTTTGCGCTATTTGTTTGCACCTCTTTGTGTCTCTGATTGGCAGGGTTGGTACTTTTCGGCAAACTCTTAGATTGTCGACCTATTTTATGACGGGTTCTCTTCTCTTTTTTTGTGCGATTTTAATTATGGTGACTGTCTTTAACTATTGCTACTCGAGCTGGCCGATCTTTGCTATTGGCGTTTCAGTTCTAGTCTTTGCGCCGATTTTTGGTTTTATTATTTGGTCGAAGAGAATGCTGATTGCGAGTTATAGGGGTCTTAGTCAAGCAACAATTGAACCTACGCCTTTTCAAAAAAAGGAGAGGCTTGCCGGAATTGACTGCGCTGAAGCCCCCCAAATTCTGGGGAAGGGTGCACAGATGAATGAAACTGAGCAGCAATCAAAAACTGAACGAGAAAAACTGGCATCATCGCCTTTTCCGATAGTTTTAGAGTCACCGCCAAGACTTTTAAAAGATGAAAAACGGCTTCGCAGTAGTGCACATGTTTTTGTGGTTCTTGGGTTAGTATCGCTTGCAATTCAGTTTCTCTGGTTCTTGCATCGACCTGAGTATTTTGTTGTGCCGGTCTCAACTCTCACGCTTTCCGCATTTCTGTATCTGATTTCACATGTACTGAGAGGGGTGTATTTGAAAATTTCAATTTTCGAAGACCACCTAAAGATAGAACATTTTCGAGATTCAGAGACACTGGCCTTTGAGTCAATCATTGCGCTTTCGCTGCTCTCAAAGCCTCATGTCAAATTGGTAGCAAACACTCGCGATGGCAAAGTGCATTCGTTTGGTTTTCAGCCTAGGGGCTGTTGTCATCAAATTTTAGATGCGGTTTACGCTAAACGACCCGACTTAGTTTCTCGGGAATGGGTTGATGCCGCAACCAAGCAGATTCTGGTCAGTGAATTTTTGCTAAGTGAATTTATGCGCAAAATGTGGCGCAGTTCAGGTTTAGCAGTAGTGTCTCTCAGTGTTCTTGCCGGTTCTTTATTTCAATTTCTTTATTTTAAGTTGAGATTGATTGACTTTGTATTTGGGGACCCAGTTCTGTGGTGGTTCGGCATTTTTTCTGCATGTGTCATTCTCAATCAATTTGCCCACGACGCTCTTATCGCTAAGGTGTTCAGACCCTCTTTTTTGAATGAACTTAAAAAAGGTGCCCATGAAGTCGTGAGTAATCTTGTTTTAGAGAACTTGTGGTTTTTAGCCGAGTCAGATGGGGTAATCGCATTCTCAGCGTTTTGCTCTGTGCCGCCATGCTATTTTCGAACACCAATCTCAAGATCATTTCTGAAGTGGGTGGACGAGAATTCGTACAAGATTTTCGGTATCATTCTCTCAGTGGCTCGCATGCGCTGAAAATTTCTGATCGGGTACACTTCACGGGTAGTCAGATACAGTGGGGAAAAATTGTAAAACTTCCCGGTGAGTTCGCAATGGTCAGTCATTTAGATTCTGCAGGGCGGTTCTTGGCTAACGAACAAAATTCGCCCGAAAGCGTGGTGGTTCCTGATCACATGCTCGCAGTTGAAGTGCACACGTTACCTCGTGCTGGTGGTTCGAATTTTGCGAGCACGACAATTTTGATTTCAGAAGAGCAACTGATCTCTAAGGTTACTGAATCAATAAAATGAGCTGAACTACTCGCTGGCGTAACTAATTCTTCTTAGGCGCAAGGTTTCCTTTGAAACGCTTAATCTTCTTGCCGTGTTTCATCACTTTTTTTCCACCTTGATTTGGCTGGGCGACTATTCTTGCGCTTTGGCCAGAACCGGCTGTTTGCTGGGGGGCCGCGTGAGCAAAGAACGGTGAGAAAATGACGAGAATAGCGATTGCAGTTTTCATAGACGTCTCCCTATTGTTTGTAGCAACGCTTCGGTTCAAAACTATCGGCGTGTACCGATAGGTATCATAAGAAATTGTGCCTCACTTGCAAATGATTAGTTTGAGGTTGCTTGAAACCCTCAGGGTGCTTACAGTTTAACCTTACTGACACAAATCACTGTAGTTTTCGAAGGGACTTTATGAATACTGCTCGGTTAAAGGGTGCTTCTCTTTTGGGAATTTTGTCTGCATTTTGCTTGTCGTCGAATTTTGCCGTGTCTGGTATTCGAGTCACGGCCGTGTTTTCGTGCACTAATGTGACAGGTGGCATTTCAATACTAAAAGCCGCGGGGGCGCCACCCATGCAGTTATTGAATGGCGCAGGTGGTGATAAATCGAGTCAGTTTAAGTGTGTGAATGAAAAATCGTTTCAAGTGAGCACTCAAGAACCCGTGGTCGCACCGAAACCTCCGATTTCGACGCAGACCTCGTGCCCAGATGGAACGATCAACACTTCAGGTTCGACTGATCGCTTCATCTGTAAACCGTGTTTAGATTGGCAGCTTCCTGATGGCAGTAAGACCAATTGTGTTTCGAGATGTCAAACGGTGAAAGTTGGTCGGCTGGTAAGTGTGAAAAGTGCAACCCCGGTTTTTTCGGATCAGTCGAAAATCTAAAATCAAATAGGCCTGTTTGTTTGCCGTGTGATCGTCAAACTTACCAACCGCAATTTGGCCAAATTTCGTGCTTAAAGTGCGAAAAGCCTGCGCTGGTGAGCAAAGATCAAACCAGTTGTCAGATTTCTCAGTGTGGTGATCAAGAGGCGATGGTTAATGGCCAATGTCAATTGTGTGGCGCCGGCACAAAGCCTGATCCGACTCGTTCACAGTGCCTTTCGGTTTGCACTTTGGGTGGGAAATTTCTGAATGGCTCGTGTGCAAAGGTGCCACCCGGAAAATTCTTTGATAGAAAAGACAAAGCGGAGTGGAAAAACTGCCCGCCAAATACATTTCAAGATTTAGATGGCCAGCAGTCTTGTAAACCTTGCCCGGTTGGCAAGATACCAAATGAATCGGCCACTTCATGTGTGCTAAAAGTTGCGGCTCAGATCGGTCAGTTTTCGGATCAAGCTGAAGGCGGAGCGATCAAAGCTTGTGCCCCTGGTACTTATCAAGATGTGGCAGGTCAAACGACTTGCAAATTGTGCGCGCCGGGTAGCTATCGAGCCGAGCCCGGTGGGTCAAATTGCTTGCCTTGCCAAGGGGGAACCTTTCAAGGCGGTTCGGGCCAGACTAAATGTGAAAGCTGTCCAAATGATTCAATAGCAGAAAAGAAATCAGGATCAGTTTCTTGTCTGAAATGCCCCGGCGGTACTGCACCAAATGTTGATAAATCGGTTTGCATGAGCACATGCGCTAAGAACGAGGCGTGGGACACCACCAAGTCAGCTTGCGCAAAATGTCCGCCTGGCTTGGTTGCCGCGCGCAATTATGTTGGTGATACTCTTATGGTTCAAACCAGTAGTTGTAAAAAATGTGATACAGACGAAGTGCCGTACCACAATTGGGGTGCTGGTTCTGATAAAGATCTCAATAATGGATCGCTATGCGTAAAGTGTCCAGGTGGCAAGAAGCCCAACGCCGACAACAGTGAGTGCATTTTTATTGATTGCAAGATCGATGAGATCAAGGCCGCTGATGGCAAGTGTGTGCCCAAACCAGTAGCTGCCAAAGGTCAGTTTGTTGAGCCAAACACTGGCGGACTGGTGATTAAGGTTTGTGCGCCTGGAACCTATCAAGATCAACCGGGCCAAATTTCGTGTAAGCCCTGTGAGCCGGGTAGTTTTCAGGGAATTTCTGGTCAAAGTGAATGTTACGCTTGTCCGGCAGGTAGTTTTCAATCACTGCCTGGCCAGACTTCGTGTCAGTCGTGTGCTGTTGGTTCGTTTATGAGTGAGACAGGCGCGACTGAGTGTGAGCCTTGTAATGGTAGCGCCAATGGAGTGAATTTTTTGAACTTGTTTTGCGATCAAACTGGTCTCACTGATACGAAAGTCTGTGATCTAGGTAAGAAGAGCAATTCTGACTTTAGTGGTTGCGTAGGGGCTTGTGCCGCTGGCGAAGTCTCTTCTGGTGGGCCTTGCAAGAAAGTGCCGGCCGGCCAGTACATGACGAGTGCTGGGGATATTAAAGATTGTGCCGCAGGTACCTACTCGCTCGTGTCAGGTGCAACCGATTGCTTGAAGTGTCCAATGGGATCATCAACGATGAACATGACTGCGGTCGGAGGCGATCCTGACAATCTTTCTGAGTACAAGGGGCCATCTTACCCTTGTCAAGTTTGTGGAGAAAGCCGAACGTACGGAGATCAAGTAGGGCTTGCCGGATGCAAAGTCTGCCCAACTGGAACTTATTCTGAGCCTTGGTCTGACGACTATGGTGCAAAGAAGTGTATTGCACCCAAGATCATTCAATTACCGGGGGTTCCTCCGGTATTACCAGACGGCGATCTCTGCAATTTTCTAACAAACAACCCAGTATGGCGTCTTTCGGAAAACAACTCACACTATTGCGAGAGTGTTTTGAAAGGTGAAATACCGAACAAAGTGAAAACTTCTGCTGGAGTTTGTGTCCGCAGCTTCAATTTTAGTCAACCTGTTTCAGGAAATCATGAAACCGCTCAATACAGCCTCACTGGTGAGAAAGCGATAGTGAGTTGTAATTTGGGGGTTGGAACTCAACTCGTGAGTATTCACAGAAACCTCAGTACGTTTTCAGAATTATCGGTCTGCAACGGCAAAGCGATAGACGACCATAAGTTTTCATCACTCGCTGAAGGCGCTATGTCGGTTTCGTGTTTCTAAAGTTGAACTCATACGGCCTAGTCGGTGACCTTCATGATTCTAGGTAATACCTGTGACTTGTGTCGAAATGCACTTCCCCGGGAAAGTTGATGCTGGTCCAAGCGACCATGGCTGCCGGTTCGCGCAGCCAACTGACGGTGGCCCATGCACCCCTCAGTTCACTTCAAACCGAGGATCGAAAAACCCCGAAAAGAAGTCGGCCAAGAAATGGCAAATTTGAATGATGATGCCAAAATAAAGAGTCACCGCGATCAGCACGGGGTAGTCACGGTTGAGAACGCTTGAAACGAATTGTCTGCCGATCCCTGGCAGTTGAAACAAAGTCTCAACCACAAACGAGCCAACCAGAATTTGTGATGCCAAGGGCCCAAGAACGGCCAGTAAGGGTACCGCACAGTTCTTGAGTGCGTGCCGAAAATAGATCACATTCAAAGCGAGCCCCTTGGCGTGAGCGGTGCGAATGAAATCAGTTTTGAGAATGTTGGTGAGAGTCGCACGCGTGAGTCTTTGAATGAGCGCCATGGGTCGAATTGCTAAAGTCAAAATGGGCAGTACCCACGAAAGTAAACCTTCTTCGGCCAAAGCTGGTGGAAACAAGTTCAGCTTCACACTGAATACCCAGACCAGGTAGCCGCCAATCAAGAATGAGGGCAAGCTCACACCGGCCATCGATTGCAGTTCAAGGGCGCGGGCAAGCCAAGGGTAGCGAGTGGTGCCGGCGATGACTCCGAACCAAATGCCCAAAGGTATCGCAAACAAAAGTGACGCAATTCCGAGAGTGAGTGATGTCGGCACGCTCTCTTGGATGATTTCAGCGACGGGTTTTTCTAGGTACTGAAAAGAGGTTCCAAAGTCGAGGTGAGCAGTTTGACCTAAGAATCGAAAATACTGCGAGGTCAGGGGTAGATCGAGTCCATACCTGACATTGATATTTTTTTGAACTTCGTAAGGCAGCATTTTTTCGGTGTCAAACGGGCCACCTGGAGCAAGTCTCGCGAGTACAAAGGTTAGGCTCACGAGAACCCAGAGTGAGACAAGCGAACTTCCCAAAAGAATTAGGATTTTCTTCAATTACCGTCCTCAAGCGAAGGAAAAGCGACCCAGCCAAATGAATCGAGAAACCCTTTCGGGGGTTGCTCGATCTGGTGAATTGTTTTCAATAAACCGCCTAAAGCACAGAAAAAAGCGTCAAAAGCGGGTAACGACTGGCTCAGTTTTTTTAAATCTCGGTCATATACGAAAATACTATAATAATCGCAAACCGCCTCTAGGATTTCAAATCTCGCATGTGGGCCAGATTCGAGTTGTCGGTAATCTAAGAAAGTTCTCTTTGGAATTTCTAACTCGCCTGAAAGTGAGGTCACCATGAGTTTAGGCCAAACTTCGACTATTTCTACTGCGGTCTCTAAGTGGCGCTTCAGGTAGTGAAGGCGGGCCGTGAGCGGGGCTTTGCTTCCGCCCATGGCCTCGTCGACATCGAACCAAAAATCTTTAGCGAATTGATTTTGAAGGTAATTTCTCACCCAAATTTCAAAAGGTCGTTGAGTGTAAGGAGTCAGAGGCCTGTCGAGAGAATGGTTCTTCATCCATCTCACGGCAGGAACCGAGCATTTAGGTGCTGTCGGGCAATGTTTCTTGGTGCACTCAATACACGGAGGAAGAGTCAGCGGCACATTAACTCCCAGCACGGTCTTGAAGTCGTGGGGATCTTTGAGCTCAATAATCGTTTCAATGAGGGCCGAATCGGTCGTTTGGTTTTCTCGTTGTCCAATGCGCTCGTACACATCTAAGAGAAAGACTTTTTTTTCTCTCGGGTAATACTCTAACGAGGCTAGTGCCGTCTTTTGGTTTCTCGCCCCCGCAAGGTCGAGGCCCAAGAACCGCATCGACGATTGTGTATTCGCCGTCGGCTTTCGACTCACGATTGGGTGACCTCTAGACCTTTTTCACATACGTGAAACTCAAGGTGCTCTACGCCAGTCTGAACCACCCGGTTAATGAGTTCTTTTCGAAGGTCGGGATTAGTTGACGGCAGAAAGAAAAAGAAACACCCGCCGCCACCGGCTCCGCAAATTTTTCCGGCCCTAATTCCCAGTTCTTGAGCGATGTGAAAAGCCTTGTCGATTTCAGGTGTCGAAATGCTTTGGGCCAAATGCCGTCTCACATTCCACTCGTCGGCGATTGCCGTTTGGGCCGCGCTAAAGTCACGTAGGCTGAGTGCGGTGTCGAGTTTTAAGGTTGAGTTCGCGATCGCTTGAAAATGGTCTCGAACTGAGCGATCTCCATCAATTAAGTTTTTGAAAAGTGTCCAATTATTAATGCCCGAATTACGGCTTTTGCCTGAGTAAAAAAGAATCAAGTGGTTTTGAAGCATTTTGAGCAAGTCTGCTGAATACGCTGAGCGGGCATTGACCCCTGGTCGCCACTCGAGTTTTTGTAAGCCACCGTAAAGTGAGCCATGGTAATCTTGCAGCCCGGCTGGAACTTTAATCACGGTAGATTCGATGTCTTTTGCGACATTGATGAGTTCAGTGCCTTGCTTCATCAATTGGCTAATCCAATCAACAGAGGTTGACTGGGATTTCGGAACTGCCCAAGTCTTTAGTGCACCGATCAGCGAAATGGCAAGGGCAGAAGACCCCCCAAGACCCGCACCTGCTGGGCTCTGGGCCCGTGTGCGAAGCCGCACACTCAAAGTTGAATCGAAAGTCGAGTTTGAGACTTTTTCATTTTTAAAGAAGCGAGCGAGCTTCACGAGTAGTTCGAGAGCTGGGGGGGGTTGATACCGGTCAAGTTCGCTCCATTTTAAAAAAATCGAGGCCTGTTGGTCATCGGTGATGAATTCAATTCCGGCATCAGCCGAAGTTTCAGAGTTTTTGAATTCATTTAGCTCGGTTTCGGCGTAAAGTGAAATCGCGACGTTAATCGTAACAGGGTTGTCGAGTAACAAGTAAAGCGGCCAAATATCAAGAGTACCCCCAGCAAGATCAATGCGAGTGGGGGCTTTCGAGCGAATAGTTCTCATGGCTTAGTGACCCTGTTCTAGGTAACCAATGTAGGGGAGTTCGCGGAATTTTCCGGCAAAGTCGACGCCATAACCCACCACGAATTCGCTGCCGATCTTAAAGCCGATGTAATCGACATCCATCTCAGTTTTTAGGCACTCAGGCTTCAATAAGAGCGCGCAGCTTTTCAAAGATGCAGGTTTACGGGCTTTTAGAGCACTCATGATGTAAAAAAGAGTGAGACCCGTGTCGACGATGTCTTCAACAATGAGTACGTGCTTGCCTTCTAGCGGTTCGTTGATATCGAGGGTTACTTTCACTTCGCCTGACGACACCATTTTATTTCCGTAGCTTGAAACGCCTAGAAATTCGCAGGTAATGGGTAGGTCCATTTGGCGAATGAGGTCAGAGAAAAAGATGAAGCTGCCTTTGAGCACACAAACGGCAACGACTTCTCTACCTTGATAGTCAGTTGCGATTTCGCGGGCTAGCTCGGCCACGCGCTTTTGAAGTTGAACTTCAGGAATCAGTAATTTTGGAGTCAATTTTTTTTCTTCAGACATAGGCGTTATTTAGAACCTCTCCTAGGCCGCCCCCTCCAGGGACGATGTATTGTTTATCGTTTAGTCCACGTTCTTCATTCCACAGTGATCCCGGAACTGCTTTCAATGCTGCCTGAGAAGACAAACCTCGGTCAAGTCGAACTGCATACACAATCAGGTCAGGGTGTGTTTTTGTTACTTTTGCGAGATACTCGGGAGTGACGATGCAGTGAAGGGCAATGTATTTTCGGGCGTTTCCCTTAGACTTAAAAAGGTTTAGGGTTTCGCAAAGGGTTGAGCCTGTGGCACCCATAGGGTCGGGAAAAATCACGATGGCATCGTCAACCGAGCCCCCAATCTTATGACCCGATACTTCACTGCCAGTCACCTGCCTGGCCAGATCAGTGGTTCGGGCAATGCTGATGTGGTCTTGCCTAACCTGGTGGGGGTTCATGAAGTAGTTTAGCGAGTTGTAGCAAACGTGTGAGGGTAGGGTGCCCGCGCGCGCGAGGTTGACTGAAACGACAGGTACATTCGGGTCAACGACCGGGCCAATGTAAACGGCTTCGGGGTGGTCAACAAACATTCGCGTTTTCACTTCTGCTGTCTTGGTAGGAAACTCTTTATTGACGACAATATTCAAAAGCGATTGATAAATCGTCGAAATCAGCTCGTTGACGAACGGCTGATGAGTCTCAGGAGCGCAGAGTTTTGCCAGATGTGAAAGTAAGAACGGATTCGAGAGCAAGTGAATATTCTTGCCGTAGTGGTGTTTGATTTCAGAGACGGTGTACGTGATGTCTTGAAATTGAGAGTCCAAAAGATTATCCAACTTGGTCTACCACGGCCTTAGGTGCCTTGGTGTCAGTTGTTAGGCCCATCTGGCCTAAACTGGGTTCATGGCAAAATCGACACCTCGCTTCGTACATCTCTTTGGCCCCCACTTCGACAACGGGCGATTGAGAGTTGCCAACTAAACGTTGGGTACGAGAAGCCGGAGCTCCGCACACCACGCAAATCGCAGACAGTTTGGTCACCATCTCAGCCACCGCGAGCAGTTTTGGCATGGGACCAAACGGGAGGCCACGAAAATCCATGTCTAAGCCAGCCACAATCACGCGAATACCGCGGTAGGCGAGTTTCTGAGCGACTTCGACGATGCCGTCATCAAAAAATTGGGCTTCATCGATACCCACGACTCGGGTGTTGTCTTCGACCTTTTCTAAGATTTCTTTCGAGCTGTTCACGGGCGTCGATAAGATGCGATTGGCATCATGGCTTTGCACATGGTCAACACTGTAGCGTATGTCGATGGCTGGCTTGAATACCTGGGTCTTTTGGCGGCCAATTTGGGCACGTTTCAGCCGGCGAACCAATTCTTCGGTCTTGCCGCTAAACATACTTCCGCAAACAACTTCAATGAATCCTGGTAACGATTTATGGAGCATATACAAGAATCGATACCACCTCAGTTTTTGGGGCTCAATGAGGAAGTTGGCGATGCCTTCGATTTGATCAGACGAGAGGCTAACCTTGTGCGTCAATCAATAATTCCTAGCATGATTTTAGATAAGAAGCCAAATTAGTCACATCATGATTAAAATCTGGAAATCGCATCTGTATTTCTTTGTTATTATGGCCATTGTGATCGGCGGAGTCATTGGGGCTCTGAGACCTGAATTGGGGATCTCGCTCAAGCCCCTGGGGGATGGCTTCATCTCACTGGTTAAAATGCTGATCGGCCCGATCGTTTTCTGTACGGTTGCGTTAGGTATCGCTGGCGCGGGTTCGCTCGAGAAGGTGGGCAAGATTGGCTGGAAGTCGTTGCTTTACTTTGAGGTCGTGTCGACCTTTGCCCTGGTGATTGGGCTAATGGTTGGCAATGTGCTCAAACCCGGTTCGGGCTTGGGTTCACTCACTCAGACAATCGACAATAGCTCGGCCGTCGAGTTCACCAAGAAAGCAGAGAGCGTTCATTTTGCAGACACCGTACTAAAGCTAATACCGAAGACATTTGTCGATGCTTTCTCATCGAACGGCGAGTTGCTGCAGATCTTGTTAATTGCTATCTTGTTTGGTTTTGCACTAGGCCGTATTGGCGAGCGCGGAAAACCGGTGGCTCATTTTCTTGAAAGCTTTTCAGATATTTTCTTTGGTATGATCAACGCTGTCATGATGCTGGCGCCACTGGGGGCGGGCGGTGCGATGGCGTTTACAATCGGAAAATATGGTGTAGCTAGTCTAAAGCCGATGTTGTTCTTGATGGCTTGTTTTTATTTAACCTGTTTAATATTTATACTCGTCGTCTTAGGTATTGTTTGTCGGTTTATGGGGGTGAGAATTACAAAATTCTTGTACCTCATTAAAGACGAACTATTTACGGTTCTCGCCACGTCTTCGTCTGAAAGTGCGTTGGCGCCGTTGATGAAGAAACTTCAAAAAGTGGGATGCCCGCGATCGATTGTTGGCTTGGTGATACCCGCTGGGTATTCGTTTAACCTCGACGGCACTAACATCTATTTGACACTCAGTATTTTGTTTATCGCACAAGCTTACGGCGTCGACTTGAGCCTGACTGACCAATTCACGATCATGGGCGTGGCCATGCTGACTTCAAAAGGAGCATCAGGAGTGACAGGCGCCGGCTTCATCACACTTGCCGCAACGCTAGCGGTGGTTCCAAAAATACCGATTTCGGGTCTTGCTCTCATTTTGGGTATCGATCGATTCATGTCTGAAGCGCGTGCTGTCACCAACATCATCGGCAACGGTGTCGCGGCACTTTTTATCTCGCACTGGGAAGGCGAGCTCGATAGTGTAAAAAAGCAAGACCTTCGCTAAAAAGCTGCTATCATTATTTTCATGACACGAAAAAGAACTCTGGCAAAAAGTTTTGCACTCTTTGGTTTTGCGCTAATTCTGGGCGGAGAACTGAGTCAATCGGCTCAAGCGAGAATCGCTCATTGGAGCGATATTCGTTCGTGGGAACCCCTAAGTCCTCGCTGGGCGGTGGCAAAAAATAGCTCAGGCAAGCGCATCGCGGTCTATGATTTGAGTTTTCGTCGCTTTTTTGACCATGCTCCTTTGGGAATTATGGGCGATGAAGTGCAGACCCCAAGGGCCGTTGCGCAGATCTTAGACCAGCAAGTGAATGAAAATCCCGAGGCAGGACTTTCACTTTCTCGACCCTTGCGGAGTTGGATTCGCCAGACGCTTGAAAATAACCCAAAAAGCAATGATGAAGTGACTAGAGTTGGCTTGGCAGAAATGCTGCCAGAAAACTGGTGGAAAGCCGCTATCTGGAAAGATCAACGCCGTTTTGGTTCGGCCGAAGAGGCTCCCGAACGGTTTACTCTCGCAGACTTTGCCTTCGAATCGCTCTCGCTTGACCCAGTAAAATTTTCAAAAGCATTACACAAAATTGAAAATTTTGAATTCGTTGATTCGCACGAAGATTTCGAAGAGAGACAAGCCTCGAAGTTGGGTTCGGGACTCTTGTCTCGAATAGAATTTCAGAAGCTTGCGAATGGATCTTACCAGATTTCTTATACTGATGCGCCCCCCAGCGAACGCCTCATGATTGACGGGGTTTCGCGGCCCTTGAAAATTATTGATTACCAGTGGGTTGGTTATGGGGCGCTGATTTCGATCTTAACGTCATCATTTAGGTACCTGCTGAGCTTTGCGGTCGGTCAAATTCCAAACCCTTTTGTTGGCCACCTTTTAGAGGTCTCGGTCACTCGAATTATTGAGCTGAAAGAAGAACAGCGCAGCCTGCACTTGGCCATGTTTCTTGAGGTTGTAGAAGATTTTGAAACCGGTGACTTGAATGCGCAAACAGAAACCGTTTCTGAAATTTTTCAGACGGCTCCTAAAAGAAATTATCTAGGAAAATACCTCACCTTGTCTGAAGCCACTCTGATCAGCGTTTGGAAGTTTCTCTTCAAGAGTCCAACGAAGGTATGGAAAAAGGCGTTAAGGACTCAAGCGACGACTGCCGACCGTAATTTGGCGAAGTTGGGAGAGTTGGGTTTCGTGACCACGGGCACCCATTCACGGTTTCGCTGGGCGAAGATGCCAGGCGCAAATAACTTGATGAGTTTGTCTTGCAAAGAACGGTTTCAACCGCATCATTGGTGTGTCGCTATCGATTACCTGAATCCAGAGAAAAAGATTGCCGAGCGTAAAGCGCTTGAGATGGCGATGTTTTATACACAATATTGGCTAAAATTCGTGCCCTACGTAGGGGGTTTGATTTTTGCCGGTATTCGTGAACTCTTCTCTTCACCGATTCGAACCGCCCAGTGGTGGGAGTCGCGGTTGATCAGTCACCTAGAGCGTAATGACCCAGGCGAATCATTTAAGCTCGAACTTGATCTCTTGCATCGGCAGAATTTCAATCCCTTCTTGATCGACCATGAGCAAGCCCAGGCTTTAGTTCTGGCGAGACGTAAGGCTTTCGGTATCTGAGTGCGGCCGCCTCCTGCGTTACCTGCCCCTATGAATTGAGTACCCCATTTGCTCTCCCTATTTTTTTTGGGCTCGGGCGTCGCATGGATGCGACAAAAGCCCGTGAAAACTGGATGTTTGCTCCAAAAAAATAGGGAGAGTAAATGGGGCACTCAATTCGTAGGGGGACTTACCTAGTTTCGTGTTTTAGTTTCTTGGCTCGTTTAGCAAGCTCATACATTTCTCCGCCTTCTTCAGCCGAGCCACACCCTTCGAAAGTTTGGTTGTGAAACTCAAGGTTGAGTCGAATACGAAACAGATCAACGCAAGGTAGGTCGAGGTATTCAGGTGACTGGGGTGAGCGGGCTTTAGAGAGTCCATGACGAATAGTGTATGACCGAACTTGACTCAGCCATTGTCGATAGTCTTGTCGGTCGAGTAGGCCTTCATTCAGAAGCTCAGATCGCCGATAGAGCGCGTAGTGAACAATTGCCTCGGTAGAATTGATAGAAATTCGATAGCGCTCTTTATTTTGAAAATAGACAAAATCAACCTCGCCGTAATCTCCGCCTTCTGTTTGAACCGGGTCATACGTTCGAGAACTCGCGCAGTTTAAAGAAAAAGTGATCAAAGCCGGCGAAAGAATCGATGCAGCAATAGCCCTAATTTTCATTGTGGCTTCCCTCTATTGGGCTCTTGGTTTGAGAAAGTTGAAAACGAACAGTAGGTTGCGTGGTGTAAGTCACTTTTGCAGCCCAAAATTGACCGGATAACCGGATGTTTTCCCAAAATTTCAGTCATTCGAGTCTGTGCTGATGGGTGCTGACTTAGATCAAGTTCGTCATCCATTTCATCAGGATCACAGAGATCGTGAACCGCACCAATGGTTACTTGAAATGCTCTGTCAAGGCGTTGCTTGCGAGCCTCTTGCGCGCTCAACCCTGGGTCGATGAGAAACTCCTTAATCGAATCTCTCAATGCGTGGCTTAACACTTCTATCGCGACCCAGTCAGCGAACATTTCTGCGAGATGATCTTGGCCAGCGCAGAAAGGGTGAGTGCCCTGCGCCACCTTAGGCTTAAATAGTATTTTTCGAGCCGAAAAACACTCCTGCAAATTTTGGTATCCCAGCCATTCAGATGATCTCAAAATTTGATTTTTCAGTTCGCACGGGTCGATGCTGTGGGCCAGCTCATGAGTCATGGTAAAAACAAGATTCGGCCAGTTCTTTTTCAGTGCGGCGTAGGCTCCTCCGATTCGCACTCTTCTGGTGATGTTCTTTTTTTCAGTTATCTTTTCAAAGTAGACGTCAGATTTAGTGAGTAATTGGGGCTCTTGCTGGTATTTGATCGCCGGTGGGGGCAAGTCGAGAATGACACTTTTGATGATCTTGGTGAGTTCTGTCTTGGCTTTGAAACTCAAAAACTGTCTTTCTTGTTTTGAAAGAAATGAAATAATTTGGGCTTTTGAGTAGTCGAACGCTCTCGTCAGTTCTTGCACTCGTTCAGGAGTATATACCGACTTTGCAAGGGCTTCGTCCAGTTCTTCGTGCGTCCACTCAGGGTTCGCTCTGACCAGACTTTCATATTCTCGAAGAACCTCGAGTTCACTTTCAACCTCGGTTTGAGCAATGGGCTCTCCGCTTTTGTATCGGGTTCGAGGTCGCCCCTGACAAATAAAGGTCATGAGTTGTTCGCAACGATCTTGCGGAATGGGCAGCTGCAGGGGGATATCATCAGTCGAACTCGCAGTTTTCATCGATGATGACGCCGAATTTGACGACGGCTGACTTCGATTGGCCTCAGGTACGGGTTCGGGCGAAGGAGTGCTTGGAAAATCTAGCCGTGAAAGTACGATCAAAGTGATCAAGCCAATGCCAAAAAGCAATACGACTAATATCGCTAACTTTTTCTGTCCAAGTTTTGGCACGACTGCTTGGTTCCTCTAAAAAAATTGGGCTAGAAACTTGAGAATAACAGCCGCAAACAAGGCCATTGCTGACAGGGCAACCGTCATGATCAAGAATTTGGGAAAGAGCCCTACGATACTCGCTCTGGTCCACCCAATGCGGTACAGCGTCTTCGCGCCAACGACAGTGACGATTGTCATTCCTAAACTAGCCAGTGGCGAACCCACCAGCGGAATCGCCAAAAGTATTGACGGTGCGAACCCATAGCAAACGATCTGAGCGGCTGACTTGAAGGTAATTTCGCTAGGGGCCCCATTTTTTCCTGGCGTGACTAGCAGCCGTGCACCCAAGAATACCCAAAAACCAGTAAAGAGAATGCCTAAGATAGTAAAGAACGGATCAGAAATAACTGAACCAACCCCCATCACCCAGCTCAGCATCTTTTCTTTCATTTCAAGAAAAGCAGCGCCTTTACCTGGGTTATCAATTTCGATGATATTTTCGGCAAAATCGAAAACTTTGCTGAAGTAGCGGTCGAGACTAGTGCCAATGACACCCATCCACAAATACTGAAGCGCACTGCCAATCCAATGGGTTAGCAGTGCAAAACTCAGAGGAATAAAAATCGACTCATTTCGTGGCAGTCTTTCGAAAAATGAACTGGGCCGTGTGGTTGCCCACGCAAGAGTTAAGAAATACCTTTTGATGAGGCCCAGGGCTGAGACCGGTTCTGAAAACGAGCGAACGACAGCTGAATCGTAGCCCTGAGTAGCCTCTGGTTTAGGAGCTGCCTTTTCGACGAAACCACAGCCAGGACAAGCGGTTCCCGAAATGATTTCACCATGATGAAACCCGCACTTCGAGCAAATTTTGCCATCCTTACTCGTCGTTGTGGTTGTGGTCATTTCCGTGGTCATTCCCCATCGATGGCATCGGCAGTTTCGGCTTCACAATCGCTGATTGACCGGCGCTGGCATCTTTTTCCGGCTGCCCTGATGCAGCAGGCTTGGGTTCTTTCTTAAAGAACTCTAGCTTAGAAGGTAATGCATCTTGAATGGTGCTGTCTACCGAGAAAGCTTCTTTTCGGGCAGAAGTCTCGTCGATTGCCGTCAGAGTACTGGTCTTCCAAAAGATCAGGTGTTTTTTCTTCTGATCTTTTTCATCAGAAATGGTGACATGAAGTCCCTTTTCCTTCCCTTTAGGAATTTGACCTTCGCTGTAAAATTCTTTGATGCGATTGCCAGAAAGCTTATCGAGCAATGCTGAAACTTTGTTTGAGTCGATTTCGATGGGTAGGTCTTTTTGGGTCCATTTACCGTCTTTGTTTTCGAGTAATATTTTGCCGTTTCCTAAGTCGCCACCAGAAATTTCGATTTTCTTGGTAGAGAATCGTTCAGTTGAGGTGATGAGTTTAGCTTGCCTGAGTTCGGCAAGAGATTTTTTTAATTTGTCGGCCGAGTTTTTTTCTATTTCGTAGAGAGGCGACTGATTTTCAACGGCGAGGTAGAGTTTTTCAGTTGAGTGAGGCGACGCCTTAGCCTTGATTTCATAAAAAGCCAGGCGAATGGGTTCTTCTGCTTTTGGAGCCTTGGCGGTAGGGGTAAAAGTGAATTCAGTCGTGAGTTTTGCTGGCTTGAGTGCAGCTTTGCTTTCGGCAGAAGCCTTATCTTCTGATACGAATGTTTTTGCATTGATGTGGGTTACGGCCGTTAAAATCGTTTCTATGGCTTCGGCATCACCAGAAAGGCCAGTGCCCTTAAGATTTGCTGATGTCCCTGAAATGGTCCATGTGCCGTCTTTTTTGTTGCCGGCCACGGTTCCTTTTTCTGACTTCAGCGAGAACCCCTGGATTTCATGAGTCGAGGTTTCAAATAACTTCTTGTTTCTCCAATAGGTGAGGTCTTTCTCCCAATTGGTTTTTAAAAAGGCATTGAGTAAAGAAACCTTTTTGACCTGTTTGTCGTCGATTTTGTCAGCCTCACCAGCAATTGAAAAAATAGAATCTCCAATGGGGTGGGTACTTCCAAGGTAAACAGCGAGAAGTTTTCCGTCGTGCAGTTTGATCTCAACTCTTCGTGCTGATTTTCTTGTTTGCTCATCGAGTTCGTAGTCTTTGAGCAGCTTGACTCTTTTATCAGGAGTCTCTTCGTCTAAATCGACCGTGTCTTTGGGTGTCGCATTGGTGATGGCCGAAAGTAGACTGTTCACATTAGTAGAGTCGGCCTCGAGGTTAGCGGGTTTGAGCACCTTCCACTTAGGTGTCGAATTGGTCTTGCAGAGCTTTTGATCACTTTCGGCGCATTGAAAGACGAAAGTATTTTTAGAGTCGATCAAAGAAAGTGTATCAACGCTCTGTTCGCCCAACTGCAAGACTTTCTTTGCCTGTTCTTCAGATTTTTCTTTTTTTGGTTTATGGCTAAATTCAAACCAATAAGCAAAAGATCCCAATACAAGAAGCGAAGCTGCCAAGCCTAGGGTCTTGCCCCATTTGACTTCTGATTCCATGATCTCTCCTTCGTGTAAACTAGCTGTTTATGAAAACCAGTCGATTACAATTTCTTACGAATAACCCACATCACGATTCCACCGATAGCAATGCTGAGCGGAATGAGAATAACCGTCAGCAAGAAGATGAATTTTCCCGCTTGCTGTGAAAGTTCAACTTTTCCTGGGCCTTCTTCTTTTGATCGAATCGAAATCAGGCTTTCATCTTCTAAAACCCAACTGGCAGAATTCAAGAACAAGTCTACATTGGCGCCGAATCGAGAATAGTTGTTTGAAGCAAAAACAGAGGTTCCAAAAACAACCAGGCGGGTCTTGGTAGCCGTTGTTGAACCTTTGAGTTTGCCTTCGACGGCCATCATCGTTGTGAGCGGGCCTTCTTTGTCAGCACCCTTGGTAAACTGAACTTTTCCTGCACCGAGTTCTTTGAAGTCAGTTTCTGCCCAACTCTTTGGTGTTGTCTTGGCGATCCATTGAATTTTGAGGTCAGCCGGCGCGCCTGCAATCACGTCGAGTGGGCGAGTGAATGGAAAATAGCAGTTCTGTTGAGCAGTGAATTCTTTCGCAATCGGATTTTCTTTTGAAAAAGTCGCGACAATAGGAACAGCTGCATCGACTCCAAGCATTTTTGAAAGCGGATCAATGATGAGCGCGTTTCCAACTCCGATGTACCAGTCTTTTAACACGGCAACTAACTCGGGCGATGTCTCGGTGCCTTTGATGCTCACATCGAGTGCGATGAGCGCTCGGCCGCCACCAGCTAGGTAATCACGAATGGCTTTAACTTCGGGGTCGAAGAAAGCTTTTGTTGGGCCCAAAATCGCAATGGCACTGCAATCAGCTGGAATTTTGGCCTCTTGGGCTAAGGTGAACTCTTTCGTGTCGTATGATTGGCCTTCTAGGCCTTTTTTGATACCTTGGTAGCCTTCGGCTTCGTTTGAAGAGATACTTTTCTCGCCGTGACCTGTGATGAAGCAAAGAGTGGCATTTTTGTCTTTCAACAATTTGATGAGGGTATTGGTTAACTTTTCTTCGGTGACCTCATCCATCTTTTGTTCTTTGGTTCCGTAATTCAGAACGAGTGTGCCGTATTTCTTGATTTGAAGCTGTTTTGCGCGTGTCGGTTCTTTGTCGGGGTCAACGTATTCAACTTCGAATTTTGGATTGAGGTCTCTCAGATTGTCGAGAAGAGCTCTTTTTTGCTCGCGGTCTCCCATTTTTCCAAAAAAGGTCGCTTTGAGTGGGGTCTTCAACCCTTTGATTAATTTCGCTGTTTGATCAGAAAGGGTGTGTACTTTGTTTTTTGTCGTATCGTATTTAAACGGGTGCTTTTCAGACAAAAAGTTGAGTACGCCCAAGATGCTAATCACGATCGCAACGGTGACTAACCAGTTAAGTCCTTGAGTCATGGTTTTCTTCTTAAATGCACTACGGTATTCGAGGGCGAGAGCCGTACCCACCCCCACTACTGCTATACCGGCGAAGAGCGCGAAACCAATGATGTCAGAATAAACGACTACCGAAACCAGTAGGCTCAGTATCGAAAGAACGAAGAAAATCCAGAGAACAACGATTTTTTTAGATTTGGTTGCAGAGGTATTCATATAATTTTGTTTCCTTATCTCCAACGGTAAGAATCGAGTACTCGATGAGTGAGAAAGAGTCCTAGAAACATAAATGACAGGTAAAAGAAGACGTCGGTGCTACTCAATAGTCCTTGGCTGAAGTTATTGTAATGACTGATCAGTGATAGGTACATCAAGATGTCGCTCCACACTGGGCCTGCTGATTGTGTCGCCCAGCTAATGAGCCAGAAAAATAGGCCGGCGGCGAAGGTGAGTGCTCCGGCGACGATCTGATTTTCGGTGAGCGAAGAAAAGAACACGCCTAATGAAAGGTAGCAGCCTGTGAGTAAAAGGGTTCCGATGTTGCTCGTGAGGATTGGCCCGAGGTCAGGGTTGCCCGTAATCATGAGAATGATCGGGTAAGTGAAAGTGAGTGCTAGCATCACAGCAATGAGCAGGTAAGAAGAAATGAATTTTCCTAAAATGATCTCAGTCAAGGTGAGAGGTGCGGTAAATAAAAGGGCAATGGTCTTATTCTTTTTTTCTTCGGCAAAAAGTCTCATGGTGATGAAGGGAACTAAGAATAAGAAAATCACATTCATGTTACCGTATAATGGACGAATGATTCCATCAGTGATGCTGGCGGCTTTACCCATATTGAATTGCTGATACTGCAGGTTTTGCATGTTGAAATGTGAAAGATTGAAAAAGAACATCCAACCCATGATCACCATAAAGCCAGCGATTACAATGTAGGCGATTGGCGAGGTAAAATAACTCTTAAAGTCTTTACTGGCGACAACCCAGGTATTTCGAATCATGATTTTAATTCTCCTTTTTAAAAAAGCTAAACGGTTAAGCGGGACGTTCTTCGGTAGTGAGTTGCAAGAAAATCTCTTCAAGACTCACGCGCTCAGCTGAAAACTCAAGAACCCCAAGCTTTTGGGCTACTGCAATTTCGACTAATTGATCTCTAATCTCAGCTCCACCCGGCCGCATTTCAATGACTAGTTTCGGTCCGGCCTGGGTAATCGACTGCACGCCACTGACTTGTTTCAGTGCCTCAATTCCCTGAATAAGTGGGGTTTTTACGGTCATCGAGTAGATCAGTCCCTTTCTTAATCGAGAGGTCAACTGCTCAATCGTGTCAACGGCCGCGATTTTTCCGCGGTTAATGACGACGATACGATGGCAGGTGGCTGTCACCTCAGGCAAAATGTGCGAACTCAAGATGACGGTGTGATCGCCAGCAAGGCCCTTGATCAGTTCGCGAATTTCGATAATCTGCTTGGGATCTAAGCCGACAGTAGGTTCATCGAGAATCATGACTGGAGGGTTGTGAACCAAAGCTTGCGCGAGCCCTACCCGTTGTTGATAGCCTTTTGAAAGGTTTCCGATCAGGCGTTTGCGAACTGGCCCAAGGCCCGTGCGGTCAACTGCATAGGTCACCGCTTTTTTTAATTGCGTCTTCGGTACTTGTTTTAGTTTTGCCGCAAACTCGACGTAATCCTCAACGGTCATTTCGCCATACACGGGCGGAGTTTCGGGAAGGTAGCCAACGCTACGCTTGAGTTCAATTGGATTTTTAGTCACGTCAAACCCCGCCACCGTCACATTGCCCTCGCTAGCGGGCATGAAACCAGAAAGTATCTTCATGGTGGTGCTTTTACCTGCGCCATTGGGGCCCAAGAAGCCCACGATCTCTCCCTTTGCCACCTCAAAAGTGAGATCTTCGACTGCTGAACGGGCACCATAATATTTTGTTAAGTGAGAAACTTGAATCATTGCTGCACTCCTCTTATGAAAGTGATCATCTTTATGATTTATTTGGGATTTACCTAAGTTTTGTCAAGTACCATTATGTTTTCTCAGCGAGATTTTTTTTCTCGTTCGACCAGTACTTGTTTGAGGCGATTGATGACGGCCTCTACCGTCTTTTCTAAGGTAGCGCTCAAGGCGAGCCCCGCCGCGTATTCGTGACCCCCACCCCCGAGTTCCATCGCGACATGATTAATAACAATTCTGCCTTTTGAGCGAATTGATACTCTGACCTGATCATTGTCTTCTTCTCGAAAGAGGCAAAGTATCTCAGCATCTTTCAATAAGAGCAACAGATTCAAAAAAGAGAGTGTGTCGTCTGCGCTAGCTTGGTGTTTTTTTCTGAGTTCTTTTGTGAGTTCGATCCAAGCGATTTTGCCGTTTGCTTCGACTTGAACATTCTGAAGCATATTGCCCAAGAGTTTGAGGTGCGAAAGTTCTTTTGAAGAATAGATGGCTTGGTAAACTTCTTCGGGGTTCACTCCACGTTCGATCATTTCTGCGGCAATGTGATGGGCCGTCGGTGTTGTGCGGGCGTAGCGAAAGCTATTGGTGTCGGTCATAACTGAAACGTATAGGCCTTGCGCCACCGCCTCTGTGATTTCAGCCAAGTCAAGTTCGGTAAAAAGGTGATACAGCAGTTCACCGATACTCGATGAAGTCGTGTCTGACACCAGCATCGCATGAGGTGGATAACTGATTTGCGAAGTGGGCATGATGTCGGGGTGGTGATCTAAGAATACGATATTTTTTGCGAGAATCGAAAGTTCGCCCCAAAGTTTTCCGAGCCGTCTGGGGTCATTGGTGTCGACGATTACCCAGAGGTCGAAGTCGTCCCAAACTTCGGCGTCGTCGGGCCCATGAAGGTATTCACTTTTTGCATCTAAGAATTGGTACCGTTTTGGAAGGGGGTCGGGGTTGTATACCCGACACTGTTTTTTGGCTTTTTTGAGGTAGTGAAAGAGTGATGCCTCGGCTCCAAGGCCATCGCCGTCAGGTTGTTGATGTGTCGAGAGTAACACCCTCTTTGATGAGGCAATGAGGTCTTTAAAACGTTGAAATTCACGAGATTTTGCCAAAGAAATTTTAGTGCTCAAGTGTACCTCCTGAGACGCCGATCTAAGTTCTGCGGGGAGAGTGTTTCAACATGTCGGTAAAAACTTCGGCTGCCAAAAAATTGACTGAGAATAAGACCACACCCAAGGTCGACCCGCTTTACGTAATTTTCGAACAGCATTTATTTAATTTTCAGGATTCTGATGCGGATCGCAACACGTTTATTTCAAATGTTGTAAATGAATATGTTGGCTATCTCAGAAAACTCAATATCGCGATTCCGAAGTCGCTTGAAGGGGCCATTTCTGAAGAGTTGGCGGCTCAGGTTAGTGTCATGCTCACCAAAAAAATCTACGGTTGTGTGAACATTACCGAGTTTCGAAAAGCTTCGCCCGTTGCGCACAAAAAAAAGGCCCGTGCGAAGTACTCTCGTCTCAAAGCAAGTCCATAACTTGAGCGCCCTAATTCAAGAAAAAAATACAAGAGTGTCAGAATTCTGACCACTTCTGAATCGGGTCAGAAAACGCCTCAGTGCAGATTTCTGTTCACTTAATCTAAATTCAGTCTTGATCTGCATCGAGTAAATCGAAGATAGAAAACCGCTCAAATTTACTGAAATCTCGGCCTCGCGGCACGCCGATTGCTGAACCCCCACGGGCGAGGATCATTTGTGCCAAGACCAAACATTTTTCAAAATCCAATTCTGCTTGTCTTGATGTCAATTCAGGTAACGCCTGGGTTGATCTCAAGTGGCCATGCCTTTGACTTCGATTCAGTCGTTGAGCCGGCTAACTCATTCGAGTCTGAGAGACCAGGCGAAATCAACGACACTGACTTGGTTACGATGATCGCCAATATCGAGGATTTTAAGAAAAAGATCGAAAAAAGCGGGGTCGACCTATCAGCCGATTTACGACTTTCGGTGGGAGGTATGAAAGTTACCTTCACTAATCACACGACTGATTCGCGCTTGGTTGGCATGTACTTCGTCGTTGCAAAACACGTTCAAAAACAGAATTGCCTCGAAACGCTTTACCGAAGTGCCGGAACCCAACACTTGAGTCGGTCGACGATCAGACAGTATTTGAATTTTTGTGGCTACTACCCGCAAGAAGACAAGTTCGAAGACATTGAGAGTATGCTGACCAAGGAACAAAGAGTTACCCGCGCGCTGATTGATGAGGCCGGCAGTGGGGTTTCTGGAGTTCACGGAAATGACCTTCGAAAGTTAGAAGTGTTTCACGAGATTATCAAGGTGGGCGCAAGAGAGGGCATTTTGGGGGCAAAGCACTACGTCGAAACGCAAACAGCAGACTTGTCATTCGAGGATTTTATCGAAGTCGTGCAAATGATCGGAAAAGTAAATTTGCTGGCTTATAATGTGCAGCGTGCAGAAAAGTCGTTATTGGCAAAAGGGGCCCCATCGACAAAAACTATTTTTAGTTCAGATGTTGCGAACATTGAAAATGGCTATGACCACAAATTTTCTGGCCCGCCCGATGAAGAGCCAAGAGTAACCGATCGTGAGGGCATTTGCCGTGATGTCGCAGCAGTACAAGTTGAGTTATTGAACTCAAAAGGGGTCAAGAATGCGTTTTCGATTGCCCATGCACTTGCTGGAAATTGGCATGTCACGACTTATGCAGAAGATCCGAGAAAAGAAAATCGAGGTCGAATTTACAAAATCAATTGGGATACTCTGTCGGTTGCTGAGCACGTTGACGGCAGTTTAGCGCTATTTCAAGGAGGCCTTGAGGTCACTCAAATGTACCATGTGTTTGATCACCGTGGCCGTTTAGTGGCCGACGTCATGAGCGACTTTGGCAAGACTTTATATGAAATGACTGATGGGTCGGCCTCGGTGCGAGACATTGATCCGGCAGCGCGAAACGAAGATGACCATGTCGTGGCTCGTGCAAAATTTCAAAATGGGCTAGATGCCGCATTCTTTACCGCAAAAGAAAATACGGGCGCGCGAGTGACCGGTATTTCGTTGGGTAGGGCTTATGGTAAAGATCGATTCTTCGAAGGGCGTGCCGCTCTCACTGCTGGCATTTTACAAAGACCGGCCAAAACCTACGGGCAAGTTGATCCCATCACGTTTGAGCCAAGAAATGCATCGACGCTTTTTACTTACCTTCAAGTTGAGCAGCATCTTAAGCGAAAATTTGGAAAAAATCGGCCGGTATCGGTGACTGTCGATGTTCCTATTTATTTCTCTGCCATGTTTGAAAAAGATCAGACAAGTAGGGGCGAGTGGAAACCCAATGGTCAGGGCGATCTCAGAGCAAGCCCTAATGTTTCGGTCGACTTTAAGATCTTAGACACGAAAGTTCAACTGAGAGGCGGCACCTCGTTCGTTCCCGGGTTAGCTGATGTTCGCATGTTGAATTCTCCCACTTTGATTCAAGAGTATTTCATGGCGGGATTGCACGTGAGTCACGAGCTCTACAAAAATGTAACGATGGATCATGATGTTCAGTGGATGACAGACAAAACGGGAGGTCAGTGGGGTGACTATCGAGTCGACGTGAAGGGCGAAACCGTCAGTGGATTCGCCGAATTCGAAGGTCGATTAACGGATGATACCCCTTTCTATCGCGACAGCTCGGTGAGAACGGCAGAAGGTGGAGTGGGTGTCGAGCTAGGTTCGGTCAAAGTAGTCGGATCAGTTCAGGTGCCGGTTGAAATGAACAACACGCCGAAAGAGACCCTAAAGGCCTCGCGACTTTGGCTGAATCTCTCTTTTGATTAAATCGCCAGTGGCGTTGCTAGACCTTTTTCTTAGAGACTTTCTTGCTCGGAACCGATTTTCTTGCTTTCAACGGTTTTTTCTTAGAGATTTTTTTGGCCGCTTTTTTGGTTGTTTTCTTTCGTTCAACTTTTAATTGGCCGGTTCCTTTTTCGAGGCCGTCCCACAGGCTTGATGCGTATTGTCCTCGGCGGCTGCGGCGGTTTTCTCGACTCTTGGCAATCATGTGTTTTAAAATGGCCTTCGCGATATTGAGGCCAGTTGCCTTCTCAATTCCCTCGAATCCCGGTGAACTATTCACTTCAAGAACCAGGGGGCCGTCATGGCTTTGCATGATATCGACGCCCGCAATTTCTAGGCCCAACACGCGGGCAGCTTTCAGTGCGACTTGTTGGTAAATTCGCGGCAAGGTAATCAGGGTGCCCTCGCCACCTTGGTGAATGTTGCTGCGAAACTCACCAGCGGTCGCGGTTCGCATCATTGCAGCGACCACTCGGTTGCCCACGACAAAGGCTCGAAAATCTCGCCCCGCGCCTTCAGATATGAATTGCTGCAAGATCACGTCTTGTCCGAGGCCCTGCATCGATTCCCACACCGAAGCCAGCGATATGGGGGTGTTAACAAGCATGACTCCAACGCCTTGAGTGCCCTGAATCACTTTCATCACGACCGGCATTCCTTTGAGGTGAACAAAGGCTTTTTTAAGGCCAGCCATGTGTCTAGTGAGAACACTCGCGGGTACGCGAATTCCTGATGAGGCGAGAATTTGCAGGCTTCTCATCTTGTCTCGAGATTCGGCAATGGCTCGCGAGCTATTGATGACGAAGGTTCCTTGCACTTCAAACTGTCTAACGACCGCCAGACCGTAGTCGGTAATTGATGCCCCGATTCTCGGCAAAACCACATCGTAGTCAGGAACCACTTTAGCGCCGTTAAGTAAACGTGTTTGAGCGCCATCAACGATCAACTGACAATCGAGCGGATCAATCACATCGCAATGAACCTTAAGCTCGCGAGCCTCCTTGAGAAGGCGTCTAATGCTATGCAAATTCTTATTTCGAGAAAGAATGGCAATTCTCATTTTGCCGTTTTTGTTCAATGTTTTTCTTTGTGGTGGTGATTAGTGACTATTTCTTTGTGTTTTCTCAATTGTTTTTCAATTTTCTCGACGGCTTGATCAATTGAGGCGTAAAGGTCACTTGAAGTCGACTCACCGAAGTAGTCCATGTGATTTCCCGATATGTGGCAGTGAGCAATTTGGTTCAATTTTTCCACGCTAAAATTCCAGCTAACGTCAATTTTTCCATCAAAATATTTTTTCAGTTTTTCTGATTTCTCAGATGCAAACGCTTTGAGTGCCTCGGTTGATTCAATATTTTTGAAGCTCAATTTCATATTCATGGTGTAACAACCTCCTTTAAGTTGCGTGTAAAACCAAGTCTACTATGCCTTATTTTGGTCTGGGTTAGAATAGTTTCTTTCTTTTTCCGGAAGACAGAATTCCTAACATATCGCGGTATTTTGCGACCGTTCTTCGCGCGATGTCAATGTTGTCTTCTTTCAAGAGTTCAACTATTTTTTGGTCTGAAATCGGGTTCTTAGGGTCTTCTTTGGCGACTAAATGGCGAATTTTTTCTTTAACTGCCTCGCTGGCAAGTGAATCGCCCCCATCACTTGCAGAAATGCTTGAGTTAAAGAAATACTTGAGTTCAAATATTCCCACCGGCGTGTGCACGTATTTATTGGTGGTTACCCGAGAAATGGTTGACTCGTGCATTCCAATGTCGTTTGCGACATCTTTGAGAATCATTGGCTTGAGTTGCTGCACGCCTTTTTCGAAGAAGTCTCGCTGGCGCTTCACGATCGCATCGGTGACCTTATAGATGGTTTTTTGTCGATTATGAATTGACCGAATTAGCCAAACGGCACTCCGTAATTTTTCTTGAACGTATTCTTTGGTGATTCTTGAATTCGATGGTTTCGCCGGGCCCGCGTCAACTACGGGTGTGCCTTCAGGCGGCGGATTACTGGCTGCAGCCGCAGCCGCTGCTGAAGCTGCGGCATTTTCGCTAGCTCCTTGTCTTTGCGCTGATTGAAGTACGTTTTTATAATAGGGCGAAATTCTCAACTTCGGCATGCCATCTTCGTTGAGTACGATCACAAACTCGTCAGCCACTTTGTAAACGTAGATGTCTGGCGTGATGTAGTGTGTGTCGTTGCCTTGAAAAGAGCGCCCTGGTTTGGGCTCAAGTTCCAAAATCAATCGAATGTTTTCAATGACTTTGTCTAGTGTGATGCCCAATGCTTTGGCGATGCCATTGTAGTTCTTCTTCTCGAGATCAGGTAAGTGGTTAGTGATGATCTTTTCGACCAACGGCTGTCGAGGATTCAAAAATGCAGCTTGAATACTCAAGCATTCTTGCAGGTTTCTCGAGGCGACGCCAACGGGGTCGAATTTTTGAATCATCTTCAAAATTTCTTCGGCATCTTCAAACTCTATGGCGCATTCTTTTGCTAAGTCTTCTAGAGAAGCGTTGAGGTAGCCGTCGTCAGAAAGGTTACCGACAATGAGCTCGCCCAATTTGCGTTCTTCGTCGGTCAGAGAAATCATGCTGAGCTGCCAAGCGAGGTGGTCTTCAAGCGACGTTGTTTTGGTGAGAACATTTTCAAAACTCGGAAGCTCGTCGTTTACTTCTTTCATCGAAGGGGTTGAACTTGAGTTCGAATTGTATTCTTCAACGTAAGATTCCCAGTTGAAATCATCGTTGCCTGCGACGAGCTGTTCTTCTTTCGGGCGCTCTTGAACAAACGATTCTTCATCTCGTTTTTGTTCAATTTCAGGGTCAGGCGTGCTTTGCTCCGCAAACTCGTCAGGAGTTTGCGCCTCGCCCTCAAGGTTATCGGTCGTTTCAGCAATTTCTTCGAGAATCGGATTTTCCATCAATTCTTGATTGATGACTTCCGTGAGCTCCATGCGATTGAGTTGCAATAGCTTGATCGCCTGCTGAAGTTGCGGCGTCATGACGAGCTGCTGACTGAGTCTAAGTCCGGTCTCTAGTTTTAGCGCCATAAATTAGAATTGAAAATTCTCTCCTAAATAAGCTTCACGTGCTGCCTTACTGTTGGCGATCTCGTGAGGCGTTCCCTTTTCTATGATTCTACCATCACTTAGAATATATCCCAAATCGCAAATTTGTAGAGTTTCGCGAACATTGTGATCTGTAATGAGTATGCCAATATTCCGTCTGCGCAAAAGTTCAATCATTTTCTGAATATCGCCTACGGCGATGGGGTCGATTCCGGCAAAAGGTTCATCGAGCATCAGAAAAGTGGGATTGAGCGCCAAAGCTCTGGCGACTTCTACCCGTCGGCGTTCGCCGCCCGAAAGTGTAAACGCTTTTTGTTTACAAATGTGATTGATGTTGAACTCATCGAGCAGGTGGTGCAGCCGTTCTTTTCGTTCTTTTTCTGATAAAGGCATTGTCTCGAGAACCGTGATGATGTTGTCTTCAACAGTCATTCGCCGAAAAACTGAAGCTTCCTGCGGCAGGTAGGCAATGCCGGCGCGGGCCCTTTGGTGCATCGGCCAGGTTGAAATGTCTGTCTCACCCAAGGTCACGGTTCCTTGGTCAGCGCGCACTAGACCGATGACCATATAGAATGAAGTCGTTTTTCCGGCACCGTTTGGGCCGAGTAGGCCGACGACCTGACCCGGAAAAATTTCAAAGCTCACTCCTTTGACCACTTCTCTGCCCTTGTAAGCTTTGTGAATATTTTTAGCAGCCAGTGCAGTCGCTTTCTTGTCGCTCATTAGTTTCCTAACCCACTGTTAAAGGCGTTTCCTTGTTTGACTTCAACCAATTCAGTGTCTCGGTGAATGACGATCACATCACCGGTAACGGTATCAGCATCTTGATATACCTGAGGTAGAGTTAAAAGGGTAATTAAGTCGTTTTTTGTGTCAAACGTCGCTTTTTCGCAGGTGCTGTATCGAATAGTGGGTTGTTTGGTCGGCTCAACGATGGCGCTCGTGTCTTTGTCTTGCCCATACTGGGCGTCGGGATTGAGTTCTTTTACTAAGACGTCTTCGTCTAGTGTCATGTAGTTGAGTAGACTGCTGAAATCGCCGTACAGTAGGGTGCCGCGCCGGCCCCTCGCGAATAAGTCAGGCTGCCTCACTCTAACGAAACGTTTTTTTAACGGGGTAGATGGAGCCATCGTGAAATCGGCTTTCTTAATTTTGCGGTCAATCAGGCACTGATCAGATTCTATCTTGGTGGTTTCAGCTTTATTTTTCTCAGATTTCTGCTGTCGTTTCATTTCAAAATGAACGTCAGAGTGCAGTCTTACCGTCAGGTCAGACAGGTTTGTGACCATTCCTTGAGAGTGAAAGGTGATGTCTTGATTGGCTTCGCCCGGGGGTTGCGAGGCCTTTTTTTGGGTTGAAGGAGTGGTGTGCCCATCTACTCGGTACTTCACCGGAATTTCAACGCGGCTTTGGCCGGGCAGGTACCTTAAATACTCGCTGTGGGTAGTGAAGCCATCTGGAAATTGCGTGACGACGTTTCCGTAGACTTCGAGATCGCGTTGGTTAATGAAAAACTTGGCCTCTGATCCGGTCACGTGTGTCACTTGGCCCTCAGAATCGAAGAGTTGGGCTTCAATAATTCTCGAATGAATGAGT
The DNA here is from genome assembly GCA_903895855.1 of Oligoflexia bacterium. Taxonomy (GTDB): domain Bacteria; phylum Bdellovibrionota; class UBA1018; order UBA1018; family UBA1018; genus CAITVN01. Next base: position 31,771 of record CAITVN010000192.1, read on the forward strand.
TTTTCGCCCGAATACAAGTTGGCTTGCTTGGCGATCATATTCCAGTCTTTTTTGTTGCCGTTCGAGGCTAGGTAGTTAAAGTCAGTCACGTGGTACTCGGGCACTTTGTCAGTGGGTATGCCAGGAGCCAGTGTTTTTTCACTTTCAGGCTTGAGTGAATTGATTGAAACCAGGGGCGTTTTCGACTGGGCGACTTCGGCTTCTTTTGATTGCCACAGAAATATTCCAGAAACGACAATTCCTGTCGCGGCAAAGAAGACGAGTACTAGCCCAAGGCTCTGAAGTTTCGACCTTTTTTGATTCATCTCTTGAGATAGTGTACTTGCTTCAGTTCATAATGGCGAGCCAAGGTTATTTAAGGTATGCGCGTGTCATGAATAAAATGCTCCCACCTGATGCCGGGCTGACATTTGACGGCCGAAAGAGAGACCACATTCGGCTATCTCTTGATGAAAATAGTCAGGCATTGGATTTATCGGGCCTTCATCGGGTTCGTCTTCTGCACCAGTCGCTACCTGAGCTAGATTTTAAAACAGTGACTCTCATGACTCCGCGGCTTCACGTCGCAGCGGCCGAATCGGTTTCTGTTGTTCGCGAATTTCAGACTCCTTTCTACGTTTCAGGCATGACTGCCGGGCACGAAGATGCCGTCGAACTCAATGACCTTTTGGCGAGTGCGTGTTTAGAACGTGGCTGGATTTTCGGTTTAGGATCACAGCGGCGCGAAATCGAGGCGGTTGTCAGTGACAATCCTAGTTTAAACGAGTCTTGGTCTGAGTTTAGAAAACGATTCGAGAATTTGACGGTTCTGGGTAATCTGGGGGCTTCTCAGTTAAAAAATAGTTCACTGTCTCAGATTTCAGCCTTTTTTGAACGGTCAAAAATAGACGCCCTCGCTATTCATCTGAACGCACTTCAAGAAGCCTTGCAGTGGGAGGGAACTCCTCACTTTGACGGCGTATTTGAGCGCCTCATGCAACTTAAAACCGAGTTGAAGATTCCACTGATCATTAAGGAAACCGGAAGTGGCATGTCTCGAAAAACTTTCGAGAAACTTGCCCGAATAGAGCCTGTCGCTGTTGATGTGAGCGGTCTGGGCGGCACTCATTGGGGACGCATTGAGGGCTTGAGGTCTCAAGAAATTGATCGAAACCACATCAAAGCAAAAGCTGCCGAAACCTTTGCTAATTGGGGCATTTCTCTCGTTGAGAGTCTACAAGATGCCGTACAGTTTTTACCCTCATCAGTAGAAATCTGGGCTTCGGGCGGCATTCGTTCTGGCCTAGACGCGGCCAAAGCGATTGCGCTGGGCGCGACTCGGGTCGGTTATGCGGCTCCGGCGATGAAAGCTGCGCTCAAGGGTAAACAAGAATTATTGAATTGGATGGAGCTTCAAGAATATGAGCTTCGAGTGGCTTTATTTTGTTTAGGATGCTCTAATCCCCGAGAGCTGAAAGGTAATCGCACGCTATGGAAAATCGACTAATGGAAGGATTTCATCGGCTTAGTCAAAAACAACGATTGAGTCGCTTGGCAGAGTTTTGTGGACTGAGCCAAGAAGACCAAGATGTTCTTTCTGGGCAGAAAGCATTTCCGCTTGAGATTGCTGAACACCTGATTGAAAATGTGGTCGGAATTTTTCAAATGCCTCTAGGTGTGGCGTCACACTTCAAAATTGATGGCCGAGAAGTGTTCATTCCGATGGCTGTCGAAGAGACCTCGATTGTGGCAGCGGCTTCGGCAACTGCAAAATGGGTTAAACAAAATGGCCTGATTCGAACCTACACGCGCGGAAAATTGATCATAGGTCAGATTCAGTTACCGTCGGTGCGCGAAGTGTCACGCGCCAGAAATATTTTACATGAGAATCGTGAACTTCTGATTGGCTACGCAAACGCTTGTTTGCCCGGCTTGGTTGATCGTGGCGGTGGCGTTCAAGACATCGCAATTCGCGAATTAGCGAGACCTGGCGAATCGGCATCGATGCTGGTGCTTCACCTCTTGTGTGATCCTTGCGATGCGATGGGTGCAAATCTCATCAATCAGGTTTGTGAAGCTCTGAAGCCAAAGATTGAAGAGCTGACCCTAGAAAAAGTGGGACTTTGCATTTTGTCAAACTTGACTGACGGCAAACTGGCAGGGGCCGAAGTCATTATTCGAAACATCGATCCGGTCATAGGTCGAGGCATTCAAGAGGCCACACTTTTTGCGAAGTGTGATCCGTATCGAGCCGCGACTCACAATAAGGGAGTTTTGAATGGCATTGATCCGATCTTGATCGCAACCGGCAATGACTGGCGGGCGAGTGAAGCCGGCGTGCATGCGTTCGCCGCTCGTTCAGGCAAGTATCAACCCGTGACCGATTGGCGAATTGAAGGCCCTGATTTGATCGGAAAAATCGAAGTGCCTCTGGCGGTTGGTACCGTTGGTGGAGTCACTCGAGTGCACCCGACTGCACGAGTGGCATTGAAAATACTCGGTGTGACCAAGGCTGAAGAGCTTGCAAGAATTTGCGCGGCCGTGGGGCTGGTTCAAAACCTAGGGGCACTGCGGGCGCTTTCGACTGTTGGAATCGTGAAAGGCCACATGCAGTTGCATGCCGCGAATTTGGCTATCGCCGCGGGGGCTGAGATTCATGAGATTCCGGCGGTTCGAGCGAGGCTCAGCCAGGTCTTGAAAACTGAAAAGCGCATCAATCTTTCGCACGCACGTGAGATTCTCGAGTCCATACGTGGCGAAACTAACGATCTTTTAATGTGATTTGATATGACTAAGATTCTCAGTTCTCCGGCTAAAACATTCATTATCGGCGAATACTTGGCGACGGCCGAAGGGCAGTGTGTGGTTGCGACCACAGGGCCGCGGTTCACTCTGAGTCAAGAGGCGAATCGCGTTTCGACTTTTGAAAATTCGGTTTTGGGGTCGGTGGCTGAGAGTCCGGCTGGGCTTTTGAAACAGTGGGCCTACCAAGCTGCGGCCGCTGCAGGTGAGAGCCAGGTTGGCCCTCTCAGTGAAAAACTAGATCAGGTTTTTCAAGCGCAGATGCTCGATCAGGGTAAAGAGCTTGGGCTATTTTCGGGTGGGTTTGGTGCTTCTTCTAGCGAGTTCTTGTTAAGCTATTACCTCATCGCGCCGCATTTGGGATTAGATAAAAATCCCTGGAAAGTTTGGGCTTTGTACCGAGAGCTCACCCACCGTGCTAACGAGGTTTCGCCCAGTGGTGCTGATATTTTAGCCCAGTGGCGGGGGGGCATTCAGTTCATCGATTTTCAAAAAAGGTCGTCGCTTGATCTTTCACCCGTGATGGACTGGTCTAAAATTTCGATTTTTTCGGCTACCTCGCCGTCGACTGCACTGGGTAGCGCTCGAAAGGTGGCAACCCACCAAAACCTGGCGCAGTTCAAGGGCCTCGCTCACCGAGATCATGAGCGGTTGTCTGAGATTGTTGAGCAAGCGCTAGAAGCGATTTTCGGCGCAAATCTACGCTCGCTAGGTTCGGCGCTTGTTCGTTATGCCGATGCGTTGGCAGCCCTCGGGTTAGAGGTCGATTCTGCGAGAGCCGATCGAGAATTTTTCATGCAGTTCAAAGAGGTGATGGGAGCCAAAGGAGCTGGAGCCATGCTCGCCGATTCATTGGTGGTGGTGAGCGAGGGGTCGCTACCAGTTAGTATCATCGAAAAGGCTGAAGCTCGCGGCCTGAAGCTCGTGAGTGCGGGCATTTTTCCAGAATTTGGAACTGGACTGTTTCGATGAAGCCAATCGTCATCAAGTCGCCCTCAAATATCGCCATTGTTAAGTACATGGGTAAGGCCGATCGTTCGCTCAATCTACCGGCTAATTCGAGTATTTCGCTCACGCTTGATCGCTTAGCGACGTGGTTAGTTTTGACGAAGTTTGAAGATGAGCGTCTCGGCAGTTCGGTTGAGTGCTTAGACCAGAGCTGGCTTCGTGATCGCAGATTTGATTTAGATAGTCTTGGGCTTGATCTGCAAACATTAGAGAAACTCGAGCTCAGTGAAAAAGAAAAAACAAGAACACTCGAATTTTTCAATAAAGCACGCTTAGTATTGGCACCGAAATTAGAAGCCATGGGATTTCGATTAGCTGATTCGTTTGATCGAAAGACGTTTGAATTGCGGTCTGCTAATACGTTTCCGGCTTCTGCTGGCATTGCATCGAGCGCAGCCAGTTTTTCGGCGGTTGCGCTTGCGGCCGCGGTTTCGTGTGTTCGTGAGAGTGACCAATTTTGTCGCGAGTTTTCTGGGGTTCGAGAAGTGTCTACGAAATTGAAATTAATGATTGCCGAAGTGGCGCGGCAGGGTTCGGGAAGCTCATGCCGTTCGTTAGTCGGGCCTTGGGTAAAGTGGGAGGGTGAAAAGAGTTTTGAATTGCCCTCTCGGCTACCTCAGTTGGTTGATCTTGTCATGGTGGTTGGACGAGAAAAAAAGCAAGTGGGCTCGTCTGAAGCCCATAGCCGAGTTTTGGCATCGCCACTTTGGCAAGCAAGGCAAGATCGAATGCCAGCGTTGGTTCGCACAGTCGAAGAATCGATCCGAGACGGTGATCTGAACAGACTGGCCGAGTTGTCATTCAAAGAGGCCCTTGAAATGCACTCGCTTTTTCATACCTCCGCAGTACCTTTTACGTATTTCTTGCCCGGCACCATGAAAATTTTGAATTGGGTCATGGCGCTTTTAGCCGACGAGCGCAAAGGCTTTAAGAATTTGCCCATTGTCACCTTAGACGCTGGCCCAAATATTCATTTCATTGTTGAAGACTCAGTCAAAGAGTATTGGGTTACGAAGATTCAAGAGTATTTTCCTGAGTTTGAAATTCTCGTAGACTCCCAAGGTGCGGGTTCAAAAATTTTTCAGTTGGAGCATTATGTGGCCAAGTAGTTTGATAGAAGTTTCTGGCAAGTGGGTTCTCACCGGAGAGCATGCGGTACTACGCGGTTTTACGGCGATCGCACTTCCTCACCCCGAGGTGAAGTTGAGTTTGCTATTTCAGCCCCAAGTTTCAACGCTCGGCGATTTAGGTGGGTTAACTCCGTTGGGTGATCAGCTAGGTCAGGTTGGTGATTCTGCAGTTTTATTGAACGAATTGAACGTCTCTCCTGCTTCGAGTGAGAAGGTTGTAAAGCAGCTGGTTGAAAAATTGTGTAGCCGCTTTGAAATCAAGCCCGGGCATCAACCCAGAGGGTCGTTGACTATTGAAAGCACGATTCCCCAGGGTGCTGGCCTGGGTTCTTCAGCCGCACTTTGTGTGGCCCTGACTCGTTGGTTCTTAGATCAAGGCTTTGGCAGTGAAGATGGCGAGTTGAAAAAACGACAAGAACTTGAGGTAGCCCGCGAGCTAGAGGGTCAGTTTCACGGAACCAGTAGTGGCCTGGATATCTCGGTCGTGAGTCTGGGTAAACCCATCACTTTTTCGAAAACCCGTGGGCCCATTCCACTGTTGTTGACTCGAATTCCCTATTTCACTTTTCACGATACTCGAGTGCGCTCGAAAACTCGAGACTGTATCGATCGGGTGGCCGCTATCGCACAGGCTGACCTCAAGCGATCAGAGTGGCTTGATGAGCAGATGGCAGCGGCGACGCGCACGGCGCTCGATGGGCTGGTTCTTTACGATCGAAATCAACCAAGAGAAGGTATCTTGAGAGTTGCTGCGGGAATGAAGCAAGCGCATCAGTGTTTTGTTGAGTGGGGGTTGTTAAAAGATTCGGCCGGAGTTGAATTCGTTGAGATTGAAGAATTGAGGGTCGAGCTTAAGAAAAAAGGTGCACTTGAAGTCAAATTGACGGGCTCAGGGGGCGGAGGTTTTTTGATTGCGCTTTGGCCAGATCCGGTGGTTTTGCCTCGAGCATGAATGATTTGCCGCTAAAATACCATCTTATTGACCAACTCAACTATTGGAGTACCCTGGTCGGGAACTTTTCCTTTTAGAAAGTTCGAAACCGCCTCATATTCTGGATTTTCACGAACAATCACTGGTACTTTGGCGCTCGGTGAGCCCGACGGTTCTGACGTTTGATAGATTGGCCCATACACATCTGACAGACTAATGATTTTCATC
>CAITVN010000193.1 GCA_903895855.1 Oligoflexia bacterium
CCCACTGGTTACCGAATTTCCAAACTCGCGCCTGGTCTCAAGTGTTGACAGAATCGTACAATACCTCTTGAAGAGACATGGACATTGCCGTACTGATTTCTATTAGATGCTAGAAGATCAATCTACCCTATACGACACACTAGAGATCTCTCCTGATGCCACCCCACAGGAAATACGAACGGCTTACCTTCAAGCCAAAATGGCCTATCGACGTGACAGTGTCGCCTTGTACACGTTGATTTCAGAAGACGAAACTCAAGAATGGCTCAGAAAAATCGAAGAGGCCTACCAGGTGCTGTCACACACCGAGAAGAGAAAAGAATACGACCAGCTACACGGTCACCTGAATTTTTCGAGTAGTTTTGCTTCTCCCACTTCACTGACCTCAGCCTCAAGGTCGCCGTCAACTTCGAGCGAAAAATCCTTTTTTGAGGGATCATCGAAAATTGTCTCAATTGATCGGGTTCCACCCATGGACTCAGAGACCGCAGAAACGGCCCTACTCGTGCCACCCACTACAGATTTCGCGGCAAGAGCCGACTCGGCATCTAACTCGAATTCGAACACCGCTCAATCATCTCGTTCAGCAACCGTGTCATCAACCAGTTCACCTTTCGGTTTGTCTACCAATGACCCGTTTGGCGCGAAGAAAAGTACTCCTCCTGCGGTGCCACTCAGTGTTTCACGAACCCAATTTTCTGAAATTGACGCTAGCCTCGAAGACGAAATCAACAAAGAAACCGAGTGGAAAGGCGTGTTCATTCGCCGTATTCGAGAAGCCAGAAAGGTTTCTCTCGAAGAATTGGCTGAGTATTCGAAAATATCGAGGTCATACATCACTGCGATTGAAGATGAAAACTACGGCAGACTACCTGCCCCGGTTTACCTAAGAGGATTCATCATTCAGATTGCCAAATTCTTAAAACTTCCGCATGAAAAGGTGGCCTCGGCCTACATGGCCAGGGTCAATCTCAACAAGAAAGCCTAATTCATGATGAAGTCTTGGCGTTGGTTAGTTGAAGCGGGATTCGAATCCTTGCGGGCCGACAAGGCCATCGTCGAAGCAGTCAATCAAGGTAAAGGACAATGGACCGGGCTCGAGCTTGACGAAGCCCCCCCTGAACTCAGCCGCTCACAGGTGCAAGCACTCATCAAAGAACAGATCCAACTGAAGAGTTTTTCGCCTGCCGGCCAACCCTTTACGATGAAAGCCTCTGAATCGCTAGCGTTAGGTAGCTGCATTCAAATCGCGTTTAGCAACCCTGAACCGTTAGCGATGGTACCAGTCGACCTACCCCTTGAAATTCTTTTCGAAGATGAACACCTCGCAGTCATCGTCAAACCTCAACAAATGAGTGTTCACCCTTCTGATACCGAATCAGGGGTGACTCTCGTTCATGTTCTTTTATCGAAACTCAATAAATTGAGCGGCATCGGTGGAGTTCAAAGACCCGGAATCGTTCATCGCCTCGATAAGAACACCAGCGGCGTGATGGTCATTTCAAAATCAGACAAAGCTCACCAAGGATTAACAGAATTGTTCTCACGCCACGACATTGAACGGCGTTATCACGCACTTTGCTACGGAACCACGCTTTCGAGTCTCGCGACTCTATCGACGAACCCGTCGCGACTACCGTCGAAACCAAATGACCTCTCGATTCAATTCGACAAAGAGAGTGCGAGTTACCGAGTTGAAAGTTTAATTGGCAGACATTTAACTTCAAGACAAGAGATGTCAGTTCACGTGAAGACCGGAAAAAAAGCCATTTCTTACTTCAAAACGCTGGGCTCACTCGACCTCACCTTAGACAACCACCGCTCATCGGGGCAATTGCGGTTATCTCTCATTGAAGCTAAACTTGAAACTGGCAGAACCCATCAAGTCAGAGTTCACCTCACGAGTTTAGGATGTCCACTCTTAGGTGACACCACTTACGGCAATAACAATCGCCTCATCGCAAGACTCAGGGCTGTCGAAAACTTACAACCTGCTCAACTGCTGCCTCTCATCGAGCAACTACCCGGACAAGCTCTTCACGCTCACACTCTGGGGTTTAAACACCCTATCAGCCAGGAGTGGCTAAAATTTGAAGCGCCGGCGCCAGAACCTTTTTTACAACTATCGAGAATGATCGCCGGCAAGAATCTGGTCGACAAATCAGGTGACGTCACTTGAATTACCGTTTGGCCTTTGGCGACCGCACTCAACCGATACCCAGTGAACTACAACCCTCGTGGGAAAACCGAGCCGAATGGAAACAAACACACCAAGACCGCACGGTTCAAGTCACCAGCCCTAAACAACCCTGCGGAGAAACCGACAGCCTCTGGACTCGAGAGCGAAACATTCCGATTGCCGTCGTCACTGCCGACTGCGTACCTATCGTGCTGATCGCAAAGAGATCAGGAAATCAGAATGCCCTAGCGATTGCAGCAGTTCACGCAGGATGGCGAGGAACTTTTGCCCGAATTGTCCAAAAAACGATCGTGTCTATCAACCAAGACCTCGCGGCAGTTACGCCCGAGTTAAAGGGTGACCACGATGACCTCAAGCTTCACTGGGAAGCCCACATCGGCCCGTGTATCGGCGTTTGC
>CAITVN010000194.1 GCA_903895855.1 Oligoflexia bacterium
AGTATGTCGTATAGGGTAGATTGATCTTCTAGCATCTAATAGAAATCAGTACGGCAATGTCCATGTCTCTTCAAGAGGTATTGTACGATTCTGTCAACACTTGAGACCAGGCGCGAGTTTGGAAATTCGGTAACCAGTGGGCGTTTTCGTCTCACAGCCTGCCAGACCGCAGAGTCGTAGTCGAGATAACCCACGTAATCCATTTCTATTCCGAAATACTTTTTACAGACCGTTTTGACTGAAAACCCGATGTCAACGTCAGTCTGAGTTCTGGCTTGATTGAGAAGCAGTTTGGGTTTGAACTTGTCGATTTCTTCTTTAAGCCGTAGGCCAGCCTCGGGGCTAGATTTGTTGACTTCACGAAAGAGATCGCTTGGGCTCTTGATTCCGAGGCCATTTTTCGCGTCCATGGCCACTTCGATCAAGTTTCGAATAGGGCTTAAGTGTTTGGCTAAGCGAAGCCGTCGGAAATAGGCACTCTTAATGAAACGGTAGGCATTTTCAATTGAAGTGGGTTCAGGCAGTAAGGTGATTAATCCGACGTCGGCGTACAGAAAGAAATCTAGCGTGTTAAAGGTGGTGCCTGCGCCGAGGTCAATGATGAGGTAATCGGCATCAATTTCTCTGAGCGACTCAAGCAACTTTACCTTTTGAGTAAATTTCAGGTTAGCCACATTCACAGAATCTTGAGCTCCGCTGATGATTTCAAGATTTTTGAGACCCGTAGGAGTGCTGCAGGCTTCTAGATTCGGAACTCGTTTTGCAAAAAAATCACTGAGCGTTTGTTTCGGCAGGTCGACACCGAGAGTGGTGTGCAAATTCGCGCCACCCAAGTCGAGATCGATTGCGACGACTTTATGTCCGTTGCGTGCGAGCGTGATCGCAAGAGAAGAAGCGATCAGACTTTTTCCGACGCCGCCTTTTCCTCCGCCGATTGCCCAAACTTGTTTTACCCTAGAATTTGCGGGTTGTTTGAGGTTTTCGAATGGATTTCTTGTGTCAGCATCTTCGCCGTTGTTGTCTTGTCTTGGCAGTTGAGAAGTGAACGGTGGAGGGTTTGCATTGAGTATCGACTCTTTGATGTCTCGAACATCGCGCATGATTGCGGGGGGTTTTTCTGACATCGTCTCAACGGCTTCGAGTGTTTCGTCGCTGAGAGCGTCGTACAAATTGGGTAACTTTTGTTTGCCTATTCCATCCATGGACTGGCCTACCTTTTCTTTTCAGAGATCGAGAGTGACAGTACTCCCTAACTCTATGATTTATTTGTGTTCAACCGATGTCAACCTGCAATCTTTGCCCTGGGGGTAAGTGCGAAAAACACTTCGCAGTCAAAAACTCACCGCCGGTAAATTTTTTTGCACGCATTGCGTCATTAATCTTTCAATAACTCATTGCGTTGTTTTTGTTTTAATGGACCCAAATCTAAGTATTTGAATTCAGACGAGTAAAATAAAGTGAGTGGTGTCAAAAAGATCTTTTTGTAGAAAATGTTGTGACGCATCGCGCGTGGCCCTGGGCTTGCTCTACATCTCGGTATACACGAATTTATTTACCTGAAGGGTAAGGGAGAGTTTTTGATGAGACGCTATTTTGACGCCACGGCCGGAACATTGTCTGCCGCGTTTCCTATCAGTAGGTTGCACCTTCGTAGTGATCTTCACGTTGCTCGAAAGGTTTGGCACCTTTTTGGTGGTGTTTTGATTTCTTCGATTTACTGGTTTGCGGGTTTAGATAGAGCGGGCGCTGTGACGGTCTTAGGAGTTTGTCTTGGCTGGAATTTGATTCTTGAAACGTTGAGACTTCGAAGTCCAACGTTCAACCAGAAATTCATGAGAGTGGCTGCGCCGATCATGAGAAGCAGTGAAATTGATCGGGTGAGTGCGGTACCTTATTACTTGGCTTCGGCGATTCTAGCGATTGCAATTTTTCCAAAAACTGTCGCAGTTTTGAGTATTCTTTTTCTTGCAGCAGGTGATCCGCTGGCTTCAACTTTTGGTATCTTGTTCGGAAAATACGGCAAACGATTTTCAAATGGCAAATCACTCATTGGGACTCTTGCCGGTGTGGTGACTTGTTCATTGGTCACGCTGTTTGTTTTGCGTGGGCTTCAGGTTCCTTATCCGCAGGTTCTTTTTCTTTCTCTTGTGGGCGGCTTGGCTGGCGGCTTGGCTGAGCACCTTCCTTTAGAAGTTGATGACAACTTCTCAATTCCTGTCGTTTCTGGCTTCATTCTCTGGTTGGCATTTATTGTCGCCGGGTTCTAATAATCAATAATTACAGTTAGTTAGGTTTTTACGTGCGAAAACGTCGCCTGAATTGTGCTCAGGGTGTCTAGCCTATTGTCAGGACGTCATGGGGTGTTCATAGTTAACATCTTGTAACATTGTAATTGTTTGATTTTATTAAACAATTTAGATATAAAAAAGGCACGGGCTTTGCTCTCTTTATAGGGAGTAAAGGTGGGGGTTTGTGGGTTTAATTAGAGAAGATTCAATCATCAATCTGTCGAAGTGGTTTTGGGCAATACCCACCGTTTTGCTTGCCTTCGGCCTCGTTGCCGAAAGTGAAGCCAGTGGCCCTGCGTATTTTAGTCGAAAACCTGCGAGTTTTTCAGCTCTAGTTCGACAGTCTCAGACCCAAGAGACCCTACTTCAAAATCGTAGTTATGTCAGAGCCAGTGAGTTTAGTGATTTCTGGGGGCAAGTTGCTGATCCAGGGCTTTCTCAATCGCTTAGGTTGAGAGGTGAGCAGATTACTGGTCAGTATGAGTGGCGCAGAGAACACCACTTGTCTTCTCTCGATGACGACGTTCTGTATAACCAACGGGTCAATAAATTTTTCTATGAAGAAGTCTTTGGTGAGATTCAAAAGTATCAAATTGAAAAGAAAGCTGGCGAGCTCAGAAGAGCAACGCTGCATTTAGCGACCGAGACCGATGATTATGTTTTTAAGAAGGTGAGAGATCCCATCACGATGACGGTTGCAGTGATCGGCATTGCCACAGGTAAACCTCTGACGACGCGAGTGGGGCCCCTGGGTCTAATGACGACTCAAACGGCATTTACTCTCACCGACCCAGTCGTTAAATTTGGTTATGCTCGAGTGGGCATTGCGGGTAATCTCGTCGCCTCATCGTTTGAGTTTGACAACAAGGCAGTTGAGATTCGCGAACCGTCAAGAGCAAGGGCAGGCGATGATGCTCACAAGCGTGAACGTTTCAAGCTGGGTGTGTCTCGCGACATCAATTTCTTAGGATTGGGTACGGGATTTCAGTACGGGTCTTCTAGCTCTATGATGACTGCGAGTTTAACTCGAAGGTTAACGAGCACGATCGTCTGCCTCGTCGATTCGGCCCGAGCTATTTTTCCTGAAAGAGCTGATCCTGAGTCGCTTCAAAGTCGAGTGCAGCTTCAGTACTCGTATTCTTTCTAATCAAAAACGTCGGCGCATTGAGCCTAGTCCATATCAAATTCAACTAAAGTGGCACCCGTACCGCCTTCACCGGCACCGCCGTCTCGGGTTTCTTTGACGTAAGGAAGCTTTCGTAAAAGTTTTTTGCAGCCCTCTCGTAAGGCCCCTGATCCGAGGCCATGCACGATGGTGACCGTCTTGTGAATGCCCGATCTGAAAGAGTGGTCGAGGTAGGTTTCGAGTTCGGTCATTGCCTCGTCGAAGCGTTTGCCCCTGAGGTCGAGCTTGGGGCTGGTGTTGGCCGAAAGATCAAATTGCACCGCTTGTTTTTTCTGGGTCTTCAACAGCTCTTCGCGGTTTTTTTGTTGAGACAGAAGGCTTCCTTCTTTTTGGCTGACGAGTTCGATCTCACTCATCGAAAGTGTGACCTGCATTTTGCCTAGGGCAACTTTCACCGAGTTGGGTTTTACTTCTAGAACTTCGCCGGTGTTTTTCCATTTAGGAATTCTGACAAAGTCGCCAAGCTTGATATTTGGGGCGGTAACCGCTTGAGGTGTTGACTGAGCCGTTTCGTTGGCGGGGGTTTTGGTTTTTTTCTCGGCGAGTAGCTCCATCAGATCGGGCGCTTCGTCTTTGGGGGCTTGTGATAGCCGTCGTTCAGTCGTGCTGATGATTTCATCGAGCTGAATGCGAGTGTCTTGAATGGCTTTATTGCCTTTTACTTGGTCGAGTCTTCTGAGTGTAGCGCGCACTTCGTCTTGCGCAAGTTCAAGGGTTTGTTTTAGGCGTGATTGAATTTTCTCAACCTGAGACTGAATCGATGTTTGGGTTTTTTCTAACCAGTCGTTCTTGATTTTCTCGGCCTCTTCTTTGAGTTCAATCGCTTTTTTCTCAACAATCACGGCTTCTGCCAATTTCGCTTCTAATGTGGCGATGGTTTGCTCGAAAGCGATGTGTTGAGCAGAGAGTAAAGACTTGGCTCTTTCGATGAGTCGAGTCGGAAGCCCGAGCCTTTCGGCCGTTTCGAGGGCTCTTGAGCGTCCGGGAACCCCAAGGATGAGGCGATAAGTGGGTAGCCTGGTCTTTTCGTCAAACGCCATGCTCGCATTGACGATTCTAGTATCAGAAATGGCCAAGCTTTTTAGAATCGGGTCGTGAGTGGTGGTGATGATGGCGGCATCAAGGTCGATCAGAGCTTCGATGAGAGCGCGCCCAAGTGCGGCCCCTTCTTCGGGGTCAGTTGCCGTGTTGAGCTCGTCAAGAAGTACCAGTGATTGGCGCTTTTGCGCTGACGAGGGTGCTTCTGTCGAATGGCGAGAGTTTTCGCTAGAGTTTGTTAAAGACTCTAAGATGGATTTGAAAGTCATGAGGTGGCCAGAGAAGCTCGATATATTGCTCTCGATCGATTGAGAGTCTCCAAGGTCTGAAAAAATGCTGTGATAAAAGGGCACAGTGGGGTTTTCAAACGCCGGAATTTGAAGCCCGGTGCGAGCACAAGCGGCAGCGATTCCGATGGTTTTAAGAAAAACGGTTTTGCCCCCAGTGTTAGGCCCAGAGATGAGTAATACTGATTTTGTGTCGTCGAGTTCGATCGAGTTTCGAATGATCTGATGAGACGGCAATGCCTTCCATAAAATGGGGTGGGCAGTACCTTTCAACTCAAGATTTCGCTGATCTGAGACGGCAATCATTTTGCCACTGTAGACGCGTCCTACTCGGGCTTTTGCTTGAACGACGTCCCATCGAACCATTTCGTGAAAAGCGATTCGTATCTCAGCACTAAAAGGCGCAAGATCTTTCGAAAGGGCAGACAACACTCGAAAAACTTCTTGCTTGTACTCGTTTTCTTTTTGTCGAAGTTTGTGATTGAGAACCGTCACTTCTTTGGGTTCAAGAAAGACGGTTTGGCCGCTGGCTGACGAGTCTAGAATAAAACCATCAACCTCACCCTGGTGATTGGCTTTGACGGCAATCACATAACGGCCATCTCGTTGATCAGAAATGGCGTCTTGGGTGTAACCGAGTGACGTGTACTGATTGACCAGTCGACTGAGAGTGGCTTCGATGTCTCTTTTGAGGTTTCTCATTTCAACCGTCAACGCTGCGAGCTTTGGAGACGCTCTTTCAGAGATTTCTCCTGCAGCTGTCAAAACTGAATCTATTCTTCGTAACGGTAATGAGAGGTCTGGCAGAATGGAAAGTGATTTTTTGAAGAGATCAGCTTTGAGTTCATCGCGTGGAATCGAGTTCCAAGTGTCAACCGCGTTCAACCACGAACGAATGATGACCAGATCGGCGAGGCCTAGAGTGACCGATTTAGTAAGTCCTGTTAGGGCGTCGCTGCAGTCTTCGAGGCCATTGAGGCAAGACCAAATGCCGTCTCGATCGAGAAGAGAAGCGATTTCTTGGGTCTCGAGCTGTTTGAGTCTGGCTTGAGAAAGGGTTGGTGTCCAGGTTTCTGGGTTTTCGAGTTCAGAAATGGTTACCCGACCAGGGAGGGTGAGTGCTTGAGATTGAACCCAATCGACTAAGGCGGGCCAATCAATTGATTTGAGGGCGGTGATCATCATCTTCATCTGAGTCGTTACCTAGGCTTAGGTTTATTCTTTTATCGAGGGTTGTGCAAGTTGAAGCAAAGGTATTTCTTTTGAATCCACCTTGTGTCGAACGAGCACGGTTTTAGGCTCGTTGAACTCATAATCTTGAATCTGAGAGCCTTCAGGGTCGTTAGCAAAATTGTACTGGTCGATTGGAATCGCCACACCCGATTCGTTCACGACACCACCGATGGTCGCGAGTTTGACCCAGCTCCATCCAGCAAAGAAGTTGTTCGCTGCGCGTGCTCGCTTCATGATCACGTTGAGGTTGTTGCCGCTGCCGATTGTGGGCTCAAGCACTTCTTGTTCGAGTTTTTTTATAAATCCGTAGCGGGTGTTGCTCGACAAAGCCATGAATACGCCACCGAAAGCCCCCCATTTCGCCGAATCCATGAAAACATCGGCAAGTGAATGAGGGCCATTCGGATTATTGGGATTGCGGTAGTATTCAATCATGTTCTTGGTTGCGTGAGTGGTGAAATTCACCATCACCCCGGTTGTAAATAGCGCCGGCATTCGCGCACTGAATGCACCAGCACGTTCGCCGAGTGAGAGGCCTCGCGCCGCCCAGTTTCGACTTGAGACAGTGATTCCGCTTAAAACTATGTTGAGAAGCGCTGAGCTGGCTAGGTCAGCGGCCGCCGCATCTAATTGATGATTGAGGTCTTCTCCCCTGGCTTTGGTCTGTGAGTAGATTCCGATGACGAGGCCGGCTTCAACTTCGCGAGCGGCGGTATTGAGAAATTCTTGCCAAGCAGAAGGGTCGGCTTTGAATCTCGCGCCGAATTTTTTGAACAGTGAGCCAATCACCGGTGCCGATTCTATCTTTGTCAGCATCTCAACCGTTGTCATGTTCGGAAATCGTTGCCGAAGTTTGACCAATGCCTCAGAAAAAGAAACCGGAACTTCGAGAAGTTTGATACTTTTTGTCAGCATCGTTTCGAGAATTCGAATTTGAGTCGCTAGGTGAGAGCCCACTTCAAGGCGATTTCTCAGGGCCTTCGTTGATTCAAGTAATGAGAGGTATCGAGTTTTTGTGGTTCTCAACACGAAACCCGAGGCTGTTTTAACGCTTCTGAAACTTAGAGAAATCGTCTTTAGAAAAGGAATGTCGAGGCCCAGCGACACAGCAGAAAAGAGAAATTGTTCAAAATCACTTTCTGCCATCTCAAGCGCTTCTTTCATTTGTTGATGATTTCCTGACTCAGTCGAACCTAAGAATTCTGCTTTTTCGTGGTTCGCTATGGGTCGCGAAAAAGCCCAGTAATCGTTTGAACTGCTGGCCACCATCACTAGACTTGATGACACAAACCAAGTGCTGGCTCCGACCCCAAGAATGGCGCCTGACCCAAAGGTGGCAATCGTACCGATCACTCCGAGTCCGATTCCAGCGCCGATTGCGACCCGAGAACGTGTTTTTCTGGTGTCGCGATTTTTTGCGAGAATTTCGCCGATCTTAGTGTGTGCGTAGTTAAAATCTATGTAACCTTCGAGGTATTGGTACTCAGACCGGGCGATTTCCCAGAGTTTGTCTGAAGTGGCGAGGCCCAAGAGGGCGTTGTCTTCAGTTGCAGCGGTGTAGTGAATTTGCTCAGTGAGTTGCAGTAGTCTATCAGTGTTTTGCTGAAGTGTCTTTGCCAGGGCTAACTCGACCCAAGGCATGACGGCGTCAATGGCTTGTTTTTGCTTTTGAGGATCAGAGGCTATCGAATCGAGAACTCCTTGAATCGTATTTCGAAAGTGACCCGGAATCGCGGGTGCCTTGCCGTCGGTTGGAATGTGACCTTCCATTGACGAATAGGTCATTTTGCGGTGAGGAAATCCTAAACTGGGGGTTTGCTCTAAAGCAAAATAGATCGAAGAGGCGAGAGAGCTGTCTGCGAATTTGGTTTCAGGATTCGAAGGAAGGCGATCAATCGGAACCGATAATAAATGAAACTGTTCGATGATCATTTCGTGGCTTGAACGGGCGATTTGGTAGAGCTCACCGGTGCCGCTAGATTCGACCCATTTTTTTTTCGCCGGCTCAAAGAACATCTCGCTTCCTGGGCAGATCACTCTGCCTTCGCCGAAAGAATTCCGTCGCATCTCATCGCAAAATCTGTCTTGATCGGGCTTCACGTAGCGAGCCTGAAAATCGGCGCTGATCGCTGGGTCTTCCCAATAGTCTTTTTCTAAGAACTCGGCTTCTTTTTCGTAGACTGTCGCGATGGCCGCTTGTTGAATGAGTTTCAGAGTTAAGTTTCTCAGTAGCGTGTTTGAGTTCAGCCCTTCAATTGGCGCTGATTCTTCGAGGGCGTGAATCCAATGAGATACCGGGCTAGCTGAATACTGAACGTCTTTGACTTTGATGGGTTTGGCTCTTTGGCCGTAGCGGTAAAGTGGTGAATCCTGGTCTTCAGTTTCGGTTCGATTGGCCAGTCCGGTTTCGTAGAGATCAACGACACTTGACGGTGCCGGAAAAGCAAATTTTGAGGCTTCATGAGCATCTCTGATTAAGCCGAAGCGGTGGCCGTAGGTGATCGCATTTTGACTAGATCCGAAAAAGAATTTGATGGCGAGTCGGGTTTGCAACAAATCGCGAACTTCGGCGTTTCTCAATACATACAGAGAGTTTGAGATGGGGTCGACGAGGGCTGTTTTCTTCGCCGCCATTTCATCAGGAGATTTCGAGCCATCTCCAACAACCCGGTGGTAGCGATCGATCGATCCTTCATAAGGAAGATTGGTGATGATTTCGAAGCCACCGTTACCTGAGGCTTCGGTTTCAGCAGCTAAGCCGTGGGTGGCGTTGATAAAAAACGAAATCAGCAGTGCGGCCACGGGCAATCGACTGAATAGGGAATGGGTACCTTTTGAGTTCTGTGGCGCGAGAAGTAGATGAGCGAGTGTTCTAGCTGACATTCCAACCGAAAATGAGAGCAAGGTTTGTGCCTAAGACTTGGGGGGCGTTGAAAACGTTAGCTGTCGATAAATTGGCGATTGGGTGTGAAAAAAAGGTCATGCCTCAAATTCCTACTGTCTAAGAAATCGACAGTCAGATAAACTATTTAACACTCGATGAAATGCAATTTTGAGCCTGAAAAATCAACTAGTTTGGATGATCCTGGGCGACTAGAGCGATTTTTTACTGAATTCAATCGTCGGCATTTTCAGAGCTCCTTACCGATTCCGGTGCTGCGTTTTAATACCCGTTTGCGGTCGTGTGCTGGTCGATTTTTTCCCGGAATTCTCGGTGAAAATGAGAAAAATCTGATCTGGAATCTTTACACTTCGACCATTGAGTCACGCGAGTTTCGAGCTTTGCCTAGAATTGAAATTG
Source organism: Oligoflexia bacterium (assembly GCA_903895855.1). Taxonomy (GTDB): domain Bacteria; phylum Bdellovibrionota; class UBA1018; order UBA1018; family UBA1018; genus CAITVN01. Next base: position 9,334 of record CAITVN010000194.1, read on the forward strand.
CGAATTACCTCATTGAACTCGATGAGTCGCCTCGGCTGATTCGCGATACGATTGGCCATGAGATGATTCATTACTGGCTTTGGTATCAAAAAAAGCCGCACGGGCACACACCCGAGTTTTATGAAAAAATGAGAGAATTAGGGGTTCCTCGCTTCAATTCAGTGCCAAAAAACTCTGTCAATAGGGTCTGGTATGAATGCTTGGGGTGTCGTAGCCGAGTTTCGACATTAAGACGGTATTCGCACAAGGTGGCCTGCACCGAGTGCTGCCAGACTCACTCGAAAGGTGAGTTTGATGCGAGATTTGAGTTAGTTGAGGTGCTCGGTGAGCGAGCGGTAGAGGGTGAATTTGGGTGAGTTCTCGTGTGTATGCACTTGACTTCAGCTGTACAGGCTAGTTTTAACGCCTTAAAAAAGGGTTCCTGGAAGCCGGAGGCGTCCTCACCGGTAAAACTTGAGTAGAGACTCCAAATTTTAGGGGCCAACATCGTGTTGTCGCCCGCGATGTCGCATCATGCGACGCGGGAGCCCTAAAATTTGGAGTCTCTACTCAAGTTTTACCGGTGAGGGACAGGTTAGGCATGGAGCCGCCCCTTTTTTAAGGCGTTAAAACTAGCCTGTACAGCTGGAGTTAAGTGCGCACGCAGGTGAATTTTCGTTGACTTGGCTAGGATTTCTCATGGATTTCTCAAGGCGTGAGAAATTGGCAAAAGGTAACTTTAGTGTAACTGTATGATAATATTGATTAAAAAAATAAATAACGCACTGAGTAAAATAAGACTAGAAAAGACCGTTATAGTGTGTCATATGTATGGCCACTATGGCAAAAGTACTCGAAAATCAGTCGCAAGGAATTAGTCAACAAAACGCATCCCACTCTACTAGGGTGCACAGTGAATCATTCTTGAAGCGCAAGTATGAACGCTGGGGAGAGTTTCTGAAACTGCGGCGTCAAGCCAAGTTTCGCTCGGCACGTGAGTTTTGCTCTAAAGAAGATTTGGGTATTAGTTATCCACAGTATTCGCGGTACGAGGCCGGTGATCAGCTACCTAGCCTTGAACATGCTCTTCAATTATGTCGCCTTTTATCGATACCGACACTTGAAGGCATTCTTGAATGGAACCGCGCTCAAATGGGCGAATCTAAAGCTGGCACAGAAGTCGATCAGCTATTAGCTAAAGTGAGAGCTTCGGCAATCGCTTCGCAAGAAAGCGCCGCCGGCGCGATCAATACAACCCTTTCGAAGAACTCGGGTTCAAAAAAATTGCCACTCCCACCTGAGGCGGTTTCTTTTGATGACGTCGTGGTCTTTAATCGAAGTCATTTGAAGGTTTTTGAGTCAGATTCTCGCTATCGCGATATTTTTACTTATGTCAATTCATTCGCCCCTGAGTGGATTACGGCCGATGAAATCTCAAAGGTTCTTGCAATTGAGCCTGAGAAAATCGACGCCATGTTAGAACAACTCAACGATCTGGGTGTGATTCTCGTGGGTGGCGGAAAATGCCGAGCCACTAAGAGTAACTTCTACTTTCCAGATGATCCTGAGTTCTTCAATTTGCGAAACGCTAACGTCGAGCACAACGTTTCGAATTTGATGAAACAAATCACGCCAGAGTCGATCGAGAAGAGAGAGTCTTTTCGTGGTTTGATTTCACGTGAGTTCAGTCCTGAGCAATTCGCCCAGTTGTTGGGTAAAGTTGAAGAACTCATGAATGCTGGAATTTCTTTTCCGCAACCAAAAGATCCAGACCGCATCTACTCGATCTGTGTTCTTATGGGTGAGCGATTCAGAAGACCTCAAGCCCAGACGGCGATCGACGGTCAAACTTCGCAGCCAGGCCTCAAGACCCAATTGAATGCCAACGAAACTTCTGGCTCGAATTCAAGCACTGGACTTGACCGCAAGAGCGTTTGATTCTAAGTTTCGAGAATGGAACATTTCTCGAGTAAAAACTTACCGAATTTGACTCAAAACCCGTTTCGCCCGCAATTGCGATTAAAGTTGGCGGTTTTAGCTAGCTTTACCCTCTTGTTGGCGATCACCTCTTACGCCAATGCGGCTTTAAAGGTCGGCATAGTGTTCGACCGTGGCGGCAAAGACGACAAGTCTTTCAATGCGTCTGCCTATAAAGGCGTTCTTGAAGCCGAAAAGCAGTTGAAAATTGAACTCAAATACGTTGAAGCCCAAGATGACAATGCTTTTGAAAGTTTACTCAGGGCGTTCGCCAAGAAAAAATTTGATCTCATCATTGGAGTCGGAATGTCTCAAGCTGAGGCGATCAAGAAAGTGGCTCCTCAGTTTCCTGAAGCTCATTTTGCCATTGTTGACGCTGAAGTGGCGGCTCCTAACGTCAGATCGCTGCTTTTTGAAGAGCACGAGGGGTCATATCTAGTGGGCGCGATTGCAGCGTTGACCAGCAAAACCGGAAAAGTAGGCTTTATTGGTGGGGTCGATTGCCCTCTCATTCGTCGATTTGAATTGGGTTATAAAGAAGGGGCGAAAAAAGCGAATCCGAAAGTCGAAATTTCTTCAAATTTTGTCGGAGTGACGAGTGAAGCTTGGAACAATCCTCCGAAAGCGAAAGAATTGGCCATTGCTCAGTATCAGTCAGGCGTTGATGTGATCTTTGCGGCGGCGGGTGCCTCGGGAAGCGGCTTGTTTGATGCCGCCGAAGAAAAAAAGAAATTCGCCATTGGAGTCGATTCAAACCAGAATTGGGTAAAGCCCGGGTTGATTTTGACGAGTATGCTCAAACGGGTTGACGAGGCTGTGTTCTTGACTTGCAAAGACGCCGTAGAAGGCCATTTTACCCCAGGCATTGTTCGTTACGGGTTGCCGAATAATGGGGTTGGCTACGCCCTTGATGAAAACAATAAGAAGGTTCTCACTGCTGATGTCATTAAAAAGGTAGAAGCCTTGAAGTCTGATATCATCGCCAAGAAAATTGTAGTTTCAGATTTTTATACGATCAAAAAGTGAAGTCTAAGTCGCACAATGGGTGAGACAGAGGGGGCGTGAACCTATCATGAACTTGTCATGACTTTGCCAGGTGGTTTGCCAGGTGGTTTGCCAGGTGACGTATCGGGTGGCGTGCCTGAAATAGAATTCTGTGAGGTGCGAAAAGTTTTTCCGCATGTTGTTGCCAACGACGGGGTATCGTTCAGGGTGAATCGCGGCAGTATTCACGCGATCGTCGGTGAGAACGGTGCTGGTAAGTCAACCGCGATGAAGATTTTGTATGGCCTTTATCAGGCGGACTCAGGAAATGTAAAAATTCGCGGAAAAGTGGCTCATTTCAGTGGCCCTCGAGACGCGCTGGCCTGGCGTATCGGAATGGTTCATCAGCATTTTATGCTGTCGGCGAGCCATTCGGCACTCGATAACGTGATACTGGGAAGTGAACCCACTCGCACTCGATTTTTACCCAATTCACTGCGCACGATCGATCGAAGCCAAGTACTTCGTGATCTAGAAAAAATCAGCCAAGAGTATGGTTTTGTGGTGCCGTGGACGGAGCCCGTAGCGAATCTTTCAGTAGGGGTTCAGCAGCGAATTGAGATCATTAAGTTATTGGTTAAGAATTCTGAAATTCTCATTTTAGATGAACCCACGGCGGTATTAACTCCTCAAGAAACCGATGATCTTTTTGCTCGCCTGAAACAAATGGTGAAGCAAGGCAAAACGGTTTTGGTCATCACTCACAAACTCAGAGAAGTAATCGATTTTGCCGATTCGGTGACTGTTTTTCGACAAGGTCGCGTGGTGGGCAATCACTTGGTTAAAGAAATTACCCTAGGTAGCTTAGCTGAAGAAATGGTGGGTAGAAAAGTAAAATCGGTTCGGGCAAGCGGGCCAGTCGAAACTTCAGATCAGGTAGCCAGGCCCGAGAGTACGACGTTGGCCCTTGAGTTTTCGCAGGTCACCGTTTTACCCCACGATTCGAAAAAAGCTTTGTTGAGTCAATTGAGTTTTCGGGTCAAAGCTGGTGAAATTCTAGGAATTGCCGGCGTCGAAGGTAACGGGCAAAGTGAGGTTTTGACGGCCGTTTTACAGCCGAAGACCCTATCGGGGCGCTTGAGTGGCGAAATTAAGTTTTTCGGTGAACCGACTGTGAATCTCTCTGCGCTTGAAATGAGAAAAAGAGGGCTGGCGTTTATTTCTGATGATCGACACCGTGAATCGGTGTTGCTTGACCATTCGTTGATTTTCAATCGCCTTCTTGGGTTTCAGTTTAAAGAAAAGTACATCACGCGAGCTGGCAACGTTCGCTGGGCAGAGGTGAGTAAAGACACCGAGCGCTTGATTGAAGAGTTTGATGTGCGTCCGCGCGAAGCAGAAAATCTGATGAGTGCTCTGTCGGGCGGAAATCAACAGAAATTTGTCATTGGGCGTGAAGTCGAATTTTCGCCACGCTTCTTGGTGGCCGCTCAACCCACTAGAGGGGTCGATATTGGAGCGATTGAAGCCATTCATACCCGTCTACGTGAAGTTCGCAATTCGGGAATAGGTATTTTACTCATTTCTTCTGAGTTAGAAGAAATTTTAGCACTCTCAGATCGGATCATTGTGCTTTGTGATGGAAGATTCATGGGCGAATACGACCCCAAGGCCGTCACTGAAAAAGAACTGGGCTTAGCGATGGGAGGAGCGAAGAATGGCTGACGGTGAAATCAAACTGAACAGTAGCCCGCCTCGCAGTCACCGATCACGGTATTCGGTGAGCCTCAAAATCCAGGCGCTTTTGCGCTCGATAGTCTCAGTGGTAGTTGGCCTGTCGCTGGGATTATTGGTGACTGCGGTTGCCGGTGAAAATCCGATTCGGGTTTTGGGTATTCTAGCAAAAGGGTCGTTCGGGTCGGTCTACGATTTTTCAATGACGTTGTTTTATTCAGCTCCATTGGTACTTTCGGGTTTGTCGGTCGCCATGGCATTTCAATGCGGGTTATTTAATATTGGTGCCGAGGGGCAGTTGACGGCCTCGGCGCTCGCTGCTGCCGCCGCCGGAATCGCTTGGAAACAGAGCTTTGGTTTGAACTTAGGCTGGGTCGGTCAGTCGACTGGAGTTTTGTTTTGTCTTTTTGCCGGCTTCTTGGCTGGGGCTTTTGTTGGCTGGATACCTGGCATTCTCAAGGCCAAGCGTCAGAGCCACGAAGTCATCAATACGATCATGCTCAATTTCATAGTGACCAGTTTCACCAGTTGGGTGGCTTTGTATTGGTTGAAAAATCCCGACAGTCAAAATCCAGAGACTGCCGAAATTTCGCGGGCACTTTTTTTTGCTCCAGCCGCATGGGCTGGGGGGGCACCGTTATCCTACGCACTTTTGCTGGCTCCCATTGCCGTTTTTGTTGTCTGGTGGGTGATTTTTCGAACTCGACTGGGGTTTGAAATCAGAGCGGTAGGGGCTAATCCAGATGCCGCGAGGGCCGGTGGTATTTCAGTTGAGCGTACCCAGATTATTGCGATGACTTTGGCTGGCGCTATTGCGGCCAGTGTCGGTGTGATCGAGGTGCTCGGAAATTCAGCTAAGTTCAAAGTTGGGTTTTCGCCAGGGTTTGGGTTTACGGGTATTGCGGTTGCATTGCTTGGGCGCAATCACCCTGTAGGGGTTTTGGCCTCGGGATTGTTGTTTGGTGCACTTCACAAAGGTTCAGGTGATCTTGATTTTGAAACCGAGAATGTCACTCGTGACTTGGCTCAAATATTACAGGCGCTGGTGATCTTGTCGGTCTGTGCCGAAGGGCTTTGGAGGTGGATAAAGTGGAAACGTTGATCACGATTCTAGAATCAACCCTGCGGGTTTCGACGCCACTGATTTTTGCGGCTCTGGGCGGGCTCTTGAGTGAGCGTGCCGGGGTCGTCAATATTGCGCTAGAAGGTTTTATGTCGATCGGGGCATTTGCAGGTGTCGCAATCGCCCTTTTTATTTCAGGTAGCTCGAATGGCAGTATGATTGGGGTTTCGAGTTATCTTGGTTTTTTTCTAGCAGGAGTCGCTGGCGCTGTCTTTGCTTCATTCTACGCGTTAATGGTAATCAAATTTCGAGCCGATCAAATCGTTTCAGGTACGGCGATGAATATGCTCGCACTGGGATTGATTCCATTTCTCAATAAGATTTGGTATTCATCTACGGGCAATACGCCGAGTTTAGAAATGTCATCGAGGCTAGTCTTACTGCCTACCGTTTTGGCAGTTGTGTTGACGTTTATTTTACAGTGGTGGTTGAAAAAAACCCCGAGTGGCCTTTGGTGGGAATTTGCTGGCGAAAAACCCGAGGCCCTTGAAGCCTCAGGCGTTTCGGTGCGAGCAGTTCGCTGGGTGGGTGTTTTGATGAGTGGCTTTTTGGCAGGATTGGGGGGCGCAACGCTTTCGATGTGCTTGTCTTCGTCTTACTCTCGCGGAATGGTGGCCGGGCGCGGATTCATGGCTTTGGCTGCACTCATTTTCGGCGGGTGGCGCCCGATTCCGGTCACTCTGGCGTGCTTACTGTTTGGTTTGGTTGAGGCCCTGCAGATTCGCCTGCAAGGCGTGATTGCGTTTGGAACCGAGCCCGTGCCGGTGCAGTTCATTCAAATGATTCCGTACGTTGCGACCATGGTGATTTTGGCGATTCAAATCAGTAAAAAGAGACAAGCGCCACGATCACTTGGCTTGCCCTTTTGAGTGCGCTCCACTATTCTTTGAATATCAATAGGAGCGCTCAAATCATGTTATTTTCTCAATTAAGTAAATCACCTCGGTTTTGGGTTGCGTTGGCCAGTCTCGTCGTAGTCTTTGTTTTATCTGAGAAGGCGCCTCAAGCCGCGACTGATTTTTCAACGTTGAATCAAGTTGCTGTCGATGCTCTAGTGCAGACCGGTGCCCTTGAGTTTGATTTTCGACCGATGGTTTCGGCGTATCCGCTCGGCAGTATGGTCGGAGTCGATTTGGGTTTAGACACAACATTCGTCGGTCGCCCAAAAGCATTTGTCGATGCCATGACTAGCGTGTCAGGAAATTCAAATGTGTCGATTCCACCGCTTCCTCGGTTGAATTTACATAAAGGGTTGCCTTGGGGAATTGATGTTGGGTTTAGCTACATGGGTTATCAAGGTAATAGCGTTACGGGGTTTGATCTGAAGTGGGCACTACTCTCAGGATCAATTGTTTCGCCAGCGCTGGCTTTGCGGGCCAGCTATAACTCGCTCGTGAGTCCTTTGGTCTACGTTTCTGCTCGCACGTCAAAATTCGATGTTTTGGTTTCGCAAAATATCACTCCATTTTTTTCGCCTTATCTCGGTGGGGGTATGCAGATCTACTCGGGATCGATTGATGTGCCAGCTGATGCGATTGGATTACCCATTGGGATCGTAGGGCAAAGCAACGGATCAGCGCCCCATGTCTTTGCTGGGTTGCCAATCAATCTTTTTATTTTGCGCCTAACTGGTGAGTACGACCATAGCTTTCTTACGGGTGGGTCGTTTGCTTCTAAAGTGAGTTTAGCGTTTTGACAGCCACAGTGAAACCTGTGGCCCAAAAAAGTGAGGCATGAACAATGAAAAAAAATCTGTCGTTACTTTTGGTTTCGATTTTTCTGAGCTCGTGCGAGTTTAAGGGCAGTTTTCGCGAAAAAATTGAAGCTTGGGTGAAAGCACCTGCGAGTGACGCGGGAGCGGTGGGCCAGTCTAATTCTCAGGCCACTCCGCCCCCTTCGGCTTCTGAGGTTCCGCTTGCCTCGCCGGCAGGGGGTGCTCCGGCATTATCGCGCGCTGAGCAGGCTAAGCGAAATTCTGAAATTTTGGGTGAAATTCACCGCGTTGTCTTCGTCGAAGAAGCAACTGATGCTTCGAGTTTTGGAAACATGGTTGATAGCATGAATCAAGGAGCTTCACTCGAAGGAGTTTATAATGGATACGTGCATTCGAGTGCGTATAAAGAAAAAGAAAAAAAATCACCTGTGATCACCCCTGATGGTTTAAAAGTGTTCGTCGAAGAGCTCGTTGAGCTTGAAGTTGAATTAGAGGCTCCGACTGAGTTTGATTTGGTTGAGGGTGAATTGCTTCCGAATCGCATGAAGGCTCCTGAACGACCGAAACAACTTGATTTCGATAGAGCACCGAGCCCTTCGCCAGGAGTCGGTCAAGAAAACTTGAAGAAAGCGCTAACCGAAAAATACCTTGGGGTTTTTGTTGGACAGTCGGTGTTTGCCCTCAAAAGAATTTTGGGCGACGAAGCTTTGATGGTCGCAGCGAATAAGAGGGCGGCCGCTTCGCAGTTCGCAAGCTGGTATGCGAAGTGGGTTGTGCGAATTCATTCTCGAAAAATCGATTTTGGTCTTGAACTGAGAAACCGCGCAGACGAGGGGTTTCATTTTGCTTGGGCTTTGAAACAAGATTCAGATGTCGTTCAATGGGAAATCCTAAATCGGGTGCACCGAATTTTGAACCCTTACCACATTAGCCGAAAACACGAATAGAGGAGTCAGTTATGGCAACTTCAAAACCTGTTATCATCACGTGTGCAATCACCGGTGCTGAGACAACGAAAGAAAAACAGCCGGCGTTGCCAATTACCCCTAAAGAGCAAGCTGCGGCTTCGAAAGAAGCAGCTGATGCCGGAGCTTCGGTCATACACCTGCACGTGCGCGAAGATGACGGAAAACCTTCTCAGCGCGTCGAACGTTTTCAAGAAGCGATTGTTGCGATAAGAGAAGCGGTGCCTGGCATGGTCATTCAAATCTCGACTGGCGGTGCGGTGGGTGAGACCATCGAAAAAAGGTTGCAACCGCTTTCGTTAAAGCCAGAAATGGCTTCTTTGAACATGGGTACGATGAATTTTGGTGATGATGTTTTCGTCAATCACCCAAAAGATATTTTGGCTTTTGCGGGTGAAATGAAGCGACAGAATATTATTCCAGAACTTGAAATTTATGAAACAGGAATGCTCGAGGCCGCTATACGGCTTTGCAGTCAAGGAGTGTTGACTGGGCCGTATCACTTTCAGTTTGTTTTGGGGGTTCCCGGTGGCATGAGTGGCGATTTGTCGAATCTCTTGCACTTGGTGAGCATTGCTAAGTTAAGCGGACTAGATTTTTCGTGGGGTGTCGCAGGGGTGGGGCGCTTTCAATTGCCGCTCGCGATGCATGCGATTTTGCTCGGTGGTCACGTGCGCGTGGGGTTTGAAGACAATATATTCTATCAAAAGGGTGTTGTGGCAAAGTCAAATGCCGAGCTCGTGGCTCGGGTGGTTCGCGTTGCCAAAGAAGTTAACCGCGAGGTGGCCAGCATTCAGGCTACTCGTGAAATCTTGGGCTTGAAATAAAGGGGGTTTTTATGAATCGAAAAGTTAACCAGTGGGGGTTGCGGTTGTTCTTGGGGGTTGGCTTTCTTTTTGGCTTGAATGCCGTGGTCGGCCCTCATCATGCTTTAGCCGAGTTGGCCGATGGGTGTGATCCGGGTTTTAAGTGTCCTACTTTTTCTGGTGATCCTTGGCTGTTACATTCTGAAGGTAAGAAAGTTGCGCTCATATCGAGTGGGGTCGTCAACGCGAAACGAAATGCCGTTTTGAAGTTTTGTGAAACGAAAAAGATGGAGCCTTATGACTACGAGACGAAGCCCTTTAAGCAAAAAGGTGGACTGACTCTTGATAACCGCTCTTGCGCTCAACTGGGGTTAAAGTGTGTTGGCTTTACTGGTATCAAGTGCAAGCTTAAAGATGAGGGTGCAAACGCGTGTTTGCAATGGGTTGAGTCGCTTAAAGTTGAGGTAGCTAAGTTAAGTGAAAAATCAGACACCTTAAAAAAACAACTCAATGAGTTCATTGCAGCGGCTTCAGAAAATCGAAAGTTTGATCGAAAAGCCTTAGAAACGGCTATTCAAGACTACGATTGGTCGTCGCGCTACTTGAAAAGTAAAGGCATTCCTGAGTCGTTGAAAATGTGTTACCCTGATGACCCAGTCACTCGAGTGCCACCTAAACAAAAGAAGCCTTAAATGATTGCTAGTCGCTCAGACTTTTATTTTTTGACTGGCGCCGCTACTGGTTTGTCGGTTGGAGCGGGCGCTTTGTTGGCGGCTGCGGCAGCTGCTGCTTTTTCTGCTTTTTGAATAGCAAGATCAGTTTTGGCGTTCAGCATCTCGTCAGTGAACCAAGCATGAGCCGGTGAGCTCACCGCGAAGAAGATTGCGCAGAGTGCAGCAACGGCTAAACTGAGTGATTTAAGATTTTTTAGGTTTGATGCTTTCATGGTTGTTCCTTTTTTTGTGTTGAGGGTTTTGTTTCAAATTTCAGCGAGTGGTTACCAGCGACGACCGGGACCGCCTTGAGCTTCTTTCATTGGAGCGATTTTTGCTGGGGCTTTTACTTCTTTAGTGTTTCCGGCCTTATCGACAAGAACGACTTTTTGACGGGTTTCTTTGGATTCTTTGGTAGCCTGGGCAGCTTTTCTGATGAGCTGCTCGGCGTAGTTTTCTGAGTTCCAGGCGTGGGCGGTGCCCGAGGTGAGCGCCATGAATGCGACTAGGCCGAGTGTCGTGAGTGCGAGCACCGACGCGGTCATCGTTGATGTTTTTGAACTAGTTTGGGTTGAATTCATGAAAGTCCTTCCTCTGTGAGGTGGTTTACTTAGTCTTGACGCACATTGTCACAAATGGGGTGGGGTGACAAGAAAAAAGGCGTACATATTACCGTATCTCATGCCAGTTAATGTCAAAGACTTAGGCAGAATAACTGAGGCTAAATCCAAAAAGTTGAAGGAAATTCGATACTTTGCTCTTTTAAACGTTCTACAAAAGCCGGTACAAGCCCGGTTGACTTGAATCCCCTCGCTTCGTCAAACCCAAACAGTTCTTGTGAGGTGATGACCTCGCCTTCCATTCCCGTGAGCTCAGCGATAGTCGTGATTTTTCGTTCTCCTGAACGCAACCTTTTTGTTTGAACAATGAGGTCAATTGAACTGGCGATTTGTTTTCGAATCGCAAGCAGCGGCAAGTTAATTCCGCTCATCAGACAAAGGGTTTCAAGTCGACTAATGGCGTCGCGGTAAGTGTTTGCGTGAATGGTTGATAGCGAACCATCGTGGCCCGTGTTCATAGCCTGCAGCATATCGAGCGCTTCGCCGCGCCTGACCTCGCCGACAATGATTCGGTCGGGTCGCATGCGAAGCGAATTCGCTAGCATCTCGCGGGCCGTCAATGCGGGTGAAGTGGGTGAGGCTGGTTTGGTGACGAGCCTGACTGAGTTACTTTGTTGAATGCTGAGCTCGGGGGTGTCTTCGATCGTGATGATTCTTTCGCTCTTAGGAATGAATGAAGCCAGTACGTTGAGCAGCGTGGTTTTTCCTGAGCCGGTGCCGCCCGAGACTAAAATATTTAGCCGGCCCATCACACAAACATTGAGAAAATAGGCCATTTTTTGGTCAAGACTTGAATGAGCTAGTAAATCTTGCATCACGAACCGCTTGTGCGGAAATTTTCGAATGGTAATGCAAGTTGCTCCCATCGTCACGGGTGGGCCGATCAAGTGTACGCGAGATCCATCAGGTAAGCTCAAGTCTAGGTAGGGCTGCTCAGCAGTTAAATACCGCCCCGCCGATTCACACAGACTTCGAACCACCCGGTTGAGTTCATCGATCGACTGAAACTTAAAGCCCGAAAACTGAAGTTTTCCTTCGCGCTCAATCATGACATTTCGCAGATCGTTTACCATGATTTCAGAAATAGTGGGGTCAGTGAGAAAGGTGTCGAGGGCCCCAAGCTCAGCGCTTGCGCGCAAAACGGCTGTTTGCCCTGTCACCGGAATCTGTCTCGCGTTCACTCGATTCGATGCGGCACCGGCAGGGGGCGGAATTTCGATGTCGGCAGTCTTTTCATTGTCGCTAAGCCTATCTGTGGGTGTTTTTGGCATTCAGGTATAGTGTAGCTGATTAAACAAAGATTGTGAATTCTTGACATTGGGTGGCCCACCGAGTTACCGAGAGCAAAAGTAGGAAAACTGTGCCGAGTCGCCAAAATTCACGAAAAAATCTGCATGCGGTCATTCTCAAGGTTGATCCCGAGTCGTCGAGGTTTCAGGCGGCTCTCAGCACAGGCGAGGCCGAAAAAGGGCCGATTCGCTTAGATCAGTACCTGAGCGCGCTACTTCAATGGCCAGTCGGGGTCGCACTGTCGAAAAGTAAAATTCGCAAGCTCATCATGGTCGGTTCGGTCTACCTTGGGGGGCGGCGGGTGTCGCGGGCCAATCAAGTGATCGTGCGCGGTGAAGAAATCAAAGTCTGGATTGACCCCGAGAAATTGGCAGATCGGGTAAGCGACGAAGATCCCACGTTTAGACTTCAAGATTCTGACATTCTTTTTGAAGATGAGTGGCTAATCGTCGTTTCAAAGCCCCCTTACTTGCCTACTCAGCCGACAGTTGACGAGAATCGAATCAACCTCTTTGCGGCGCTAAAGCTCTTTGTGCAAAATCGAGAGCTCGCTCGAGGTTCTCAAGCTGAACCCTATGTGGGGCTACACCACCGCCTAGATCGCGACACTTCAGGGGTGGTTCTCTTCACCAAATCAAAATCGGTAAACGCGGCAGTGGGTGAGTTGTTTTCAAAACACCTGGCCCAGAAAAAATATCTAGCCATTGTAGAAAAAAGAAACCTTCAGCCGTTGAAGTCTTGTGACTGGATCGTTAAAAATTATCTAGCGCGCCGAGGCCGTTCGGCTCAAATGGCTGAAGTCAAAAGCGGAGGCGACTACGCTGAGACTCAATTTATCGTGCTCAGTGAGAGTAGCAAAACAGCCCTCATTCAGGCGATTCCAAAAACCGGGCGCACCCATCAGATTCGGGTGCATTTAGCGGGTTATGGTCTGCCGATTGCCTCTGATGATTTGTACGGAGATTATTTGGCTCACTCCAGCCGCAAAGAAGGTCAATTAGCGCCGCGCTTGATGTTGCACGCCGAGTCGCTAGAGTTCAAGCACCCAGTGCACGGTCAAAGCATTCTCGTAAAAGCGCCAACCCCTACCGATTTTGTCGAAACCCTAAGGCGTTTAGGGCTTGGGTGAGGCTCGAGTGGGGCTTGGTGATGACTCGGCTCGGTCATTTTTCTCTACCCAATTCTAGATTTTTCGGTCCAAATCAAATACCTTAGGCGCTAGAGAAAGAATGTAGCAAGTAATGACACCCCAACTAAACCCATTTTCTTGGCGAGTGAAAGAATTCTATCGAGACACGTTAGAGAAAAGTTCGTTGATTCGAGAATTTATTTACAAGTACCGCAAGTGGTTTGTCTACGGCTTAACTTCACTAATCATTGTCGATGTACTTGAGTTGGTCCCACCGCTCATTTTGAAAGAAGCCGTTGACATCAGCATCGGTGCAAAAGGCACTGATACCTCGAATCGACTTTTTCAGCTCGCTCTCGTTTACTTCTTGGTGAGCTTAGTTCAATCGCTCGGCAGGTATGGGTGGCGTGTATTTCTGATTCGCGCCAGTATTTATTCGGGCCGAGACCTTCGCGAGCGTTTTGGAAAATTTCTCTTTTCGAGTTCAGCGAGTTTTTTTGACAAGCACCGCTTGGGCGAATTGATGTCGTTAGCAACGAATGATGCTGAAGCCGTGCGAATGGCGATAGGTTCGGGTATCTTAACTTTGGCTGATGCGCTGTTTTATTTTATTTTGGTTCCGATTGTCATGTTTCAGCTGTCGCCCAAGATTGCCCTGATCACTCTGATTCCGATTCCGCTGATTCCGCTTTTTGTGATCAAGATGGAAAAACTCATTCACGAACGGTTCAAGAAAGTTCAAGAGGGGTTTTCTGATATTTCAGCGAGTGCTTCTGAGACGTTGGCTGGTCTAAAAGTCGTTAAAGGAATGGCGAAAGAAGATTTTCGATTGGGGCAGTTATCAGAAATTGGATTGCGTTACCGAGAATTGGCCCTTCGACTTTCGCGGGTGCAGGGTTTTTTTAGTCCCAGCCTCGATTTTATGATGAGCCTGGGCCTAGTTTTATTGGTCGCCGTTGGCGGGGATATGGTCACCGATCATGCCATATCGATTGGCACTTTTGTGGCATTCCAGCGCTATGTGCAGAAAATGGTTTGGCCGATGATGGCGATCGGCATGGCTATCACCATTTACCAAAGAGCGGTAGCCAGCAGTGATCGAATCAAAACGGTCATGGCCACTTATCCTGATGTGAAGGACAAGTTGGGAGTCGAGAATCGATTTTTTGAAAAGTTTCCAGAAGCCGTAAATGAAAATTGGAGAACCCAGGGTAAAATCGAATTCAGAAATTTGAATTTTTCATTTCCCAATCAGAATAGTGGTTCAGGTGCCACTTTGGGGGCAGCCCAGCCAAAACAAATTTTGAAAGATATCTCATTGGTCATTAACCCAGGTGATCGTGTGGCCATATTGGGAGCCGTGGGCAGCGGAAAATCGACGTTGCTTTCTCTTTTGCCGAGGTTGTACCCAGTGACAGATGGTCAAATTTTTATTGATGACGTAGACATTAACGACTGGCCACTTGAAATTTTGCGAGCTCAAGTGGGCTATGTGGCGCAAGAGGTGTTCTTATTTAGCACTTCAGTTGAAGAAAATGTGAATCTCGGTCTACAGGCTTCTATTGAGTTGGCACCAAGACGTCAGGCGACAGAAACGGCCGTTAAACTCGCCGCAATTCATGATGAAATTTCAGGTCTAGAGCAGGGGTTTGATACGAGGGTGGGTGAGCGCGGAGTTCTCTTGTCAGGCGGGCAGCGCCAGCGTGTAACCATTGCTCGTGCTCTGGCAAAAAGACCATCGATTCTTGCGATTGATGACGCTCTGTCGGCGGTTGATGTCGAAACTGAAGAAAAGATTTTGGCAGGACTCAGAGCACGAAGTTCACGAAATACCGAACTCATCGCCGCCCACCGTTTGTCGACGGTTCGTGATGCTGACCGAGTGGTTGTTCTTGAACTTGGACGAATTCGGCAACTCGGAACTCACGCAGAACTTTGGTCTGATCGGCGTGGTTTGTATCGAAAATATTTAGAAAACCAACAAGCCAAAGAAGCCCTAGAAGCGATCATGGCTAAACCCGTGGTTGAGTTGCAGCAACCAGGGGGTCTTTGATGAAAAAGCGAGGGCTAGGCGAGAGACGACCTCAAGGGCGCACGAAAGAACTTGATGCCTATTTAGAGGTAGAAGAGAGCAAGACATTCATAGAGCCCAAAACCTTGCGATGGGTTTTGGGGCTGGTTTCTCGCGAGAGAAAATGGGCTGCTCTGGGTCTTTTACTAGTTTTTGTTTCAACTGCAGCGACCTTGCTTGAGCCTAGAATATTGGGTTGGATCGTTGATGAATTGATTAAGGCCCGAGATGATTCATCTAAACGGGTCGTTCAGGTTTACCGCTGGGCAGCTATTTTGCTGGGCGTTGAAGTGGTTCGAGCGGCGAGTCTTTTTGGGCACGGGTATTTTTTTGAAATTCTCGGCCAAAATGTGATGCAGCGTTTGCGTTCTGATCTCTTGGCGCACCTAGAGTCACTGAAACAGTCGACGATTTCTAAAACATCCATTGGTCGCTTGGTCACGCGAGTTACTAATGATATTTCGAGTATCAATGATCTTTTTGCGAGCGGATTTCTCGCAATTTTTAGTAACGTCTTGGTGGTCACTGGCTCAATTGTGGTGCTATTTTTACTGAACGTAAAGCTGGCTGTTGCGGCGCTCAGTGTTTTTCCGCTACTGGTTTGGGTTTCAGTGCTTTTCAGTCGACGTTTGAGACTTGCGTATCAAAATTCACGCTCTAAATTGAGCGCTTTTAATGCTTATTTGGCAGAAAATATTTCGGGCATGCGGGTCGTACAGCTTTTTAATCGGGGTGAGCTTCATTTTAGCCGTTTGAGTCGAATCAATTCTTGGTACGCTGATGCCCAGTTGGGCACAACGAGAGTGTTTTCACTCTTTCAGCCAGCCATTACACTGGCTTCAGGAATTTCGGTCTCGTTGGTTATTTATTTTGGTGGCCTGGAGGCTGCGAAAGGGTCGATTGAAACCGGCGTGCTGGTCGCGTGTTTCACCTATGTTTTGTCACTTTTTCAACCCCTGCGCGAAATTGCCGATAAGTGGAATTTTTTTCTCTCAGGGTTTACCTCTGCTGAAAGGGTGATGCAGGTATTTAGCGAGAAAGGCGAACTAGATCCGAGTCAGTTGCACTTGAAGGCGCCGAGAATTGCGGTTCCATTCAAAGGCGAAATCGAGTTTGCGCACGTTTGGTTTTCATATGCTGAAAAAGATCCTAAGTGGGTTTTGAAAGATTTTTCACTCAAAATTCGCGCTGGCGAGCACTTGGGAGTCGTTGGGCATACCGGCGCGGGCAAGAGCACCTTGATTGGTTTACTTTGTCGATTGTACACGCCGCAGAAAGGCACTATTCGAATCGATGGGGTTGACATTCAAGAATTTGAATTGAGGTCTTATAGGCGTGAGATCGGACTCATTCAGCAAGATGTCTTTCTATTTTCAGGAACCATTGAAGAAAACATTAGAATGGGTGAGCCGCGCAACACTGATATCGATGGGTACCTTCGTGAGCTCTGTTTGCGCTCTGGGTTGACTTCGCTTTCGAATGAATTGAGTGAACGAGGACTGAACTTATCGTTTGGTCAGAGGCAGGTGGTATCGTTTGGTCGAATCGCTTATCAAAGGCCAAGTGTTTGGGTGTTAGATGAAGCGACTTCAAATATCGATACGGTGTTAGAGGGCGAGTTAGATCGAACCATGCGCGAGTTGGGAAAAGGAAAAACCTGGATCACCATTGCTCACCGCCTGTCGACAATTCGTGAAGCTGATACGATTATTGTTTTGAATCACGGTGTGATGGTCGAAAAAGGAACCCACCATGAGTTGTTAAAACTAGGCGGAATCTACGCTCATTTGAATCGGTTTCAAACGGCTGGGGGTGAAGAATTGCTCAGTAGAAATGTGAATTCGATTTGAGGTTCGTCAGCGAGTAGCATCACGAGCCGGTCAATGCCAACTGCGATGCCACTAGCAGGGGGCATACCTTCGTTAAGCGCGTTCATGAATTCTTCATCAATCGGACTTGCCGGAAATGTTTCACCGTAAGTGGATTGTCTGATCATCATGTCTTTCACGAACCTTGCACGCTGTTCAATCGGGTCAGTGAGTTCTTCAAAGGCATTTCCGAGTTCGAGTCCGTGAATGTAAAATTCAAACCGTCTTGCCCACTGCGTTCCGTCAGTGTGTGTTTTGATTTTGCTCAATGCCGCTTGAGAGGCAGGGTAGTCAGTCACAAATAGGGCTTGGTTATTGGGAAGTTTGGGCTCGATGAAATTGAGCCAAATCAAGAAGTAAAGGTCATCCCATTGCAAGGTGTCGCTAAAAGACAAACCCAAGCGGCGGCAATGAGCCCTCATCACGTCTAGCGGTTTGGCGGCGACGAGGTCAATGCCCAGGTAGTCTTGAAATAGACCACGTGCAGTGAGTCTGGGCCAGGGGCTTTTGACTGAAACGACGGTGTCTTGAAACTTAATTTCTGGCTTGCCATTAAGAGTGATGGCGAGAAACTCGACGAGTTGTTCAGTGTCGCACATGACGGCTTCAAGCGGCGCATAGGCACGGTACCATTCGAGCAGGGTGAATTCGGACTGGTGGGTATTCGAGTGCGGTTCGCAGCGAAAAGCGGGGCAGATTTGATAAATTCGCTCAAACCCTCCAACCAATAGCTTTTTCATCGCAAACTCAGGTGAAGTGGGCAGGTAATAGTCGTTTTTTTCAATTTTGAACGGGCGAATGTGGGGTTCCATTCCTGGGCTGCTTACGAGAAGTGGCGTGCGAACCTCTTCGAAATTTCGCGAATCAAAAAAATTTCGTACGGCCTGTTCAACTGTTCTTCGTACTTTGACCCCTTTGGTGCGTCTCGGGTCATTGAGGTTAGTCAACCAGTTCGTGGTTTTCGCGATATTCTGAGTGAGAACTTCAGTTTTGTGTCGAGTCACTTCGATCAAATCACCGATAGCGATTTCTTTTGAAAATTCTTTCACAGTGACTTGTACGGGTTGTCTATTCGACAATAGGGTCAAGGTGGCTTGTCTTGAATCTTGAGAGTCATAGTCAATGTTCAGTAAGCGACCTCTCACAGGTTCTTCGATTTCTTGCAGCATCATGCTGGCATTACAGTTCATGTGTGTCATTGTCTAGTTTCAATTGAAAAGGGTTCTGCCATTTTTGCCAGTTTCGGGAAATGAGAAAGAAACAGTGAAACGCTTCTCTTGTCGTTTCTTGAACCCCCGCCTGCGATGGGCATTTTCTCTTGTATTTGAAATAGTTCGTGACTGAAATATTTTAGAGACACGTGCCTTGGACTGAGTAACGGTTTTTTTGCAGAATAGAACTCAGTTAATTCAAAAGCTCGCGATGTTAGGTAGGGATTGGGCTGATTGAAAAATGGGAGATTACTTTCATATTGGCCAAACAGAGCGCTTCTTCTATTTTGGGTATTTTGGGTATTTTGGGTATTTTGGGTAGCCTCGATGCTGTCGGAGCCCCGAAAATTTGAAAAGGCCTCAGAAAAATGTTGAGCAAGGCCTTCGTACCACCACCACTCTTGTGGATGTTCAACCGCATATTGAGTTTGAATCGGAAATCGAACTTTTTGAACACAATGAAACACTTCGTGGGCTACCATTTCACGAAATCCATCTGCATTGAGTTTTTTTGAATTGGGGTAAATCACGATGGGGCAAGATTCGTGACGGAGATCAAAAAACTCGGTGAAAGTAAAGGCGGTGATTTCTTCGCCAGAGTCTTCTTCAGTGTCTGTATCAGAAGCTGTCGGCGTTTGGTCTTGAAAGTGAGGGGTCTGAGAAAAGATGATCGTGATTGGTGTCGTTTCGATTGGTTTTAGATTCTCGGTTTCGCCGAGAGAATGTTGTAAGTAAAAGAGACTTCTTTTCGCTGTTTCGTAAGCGAGTTCTTGTTGGTCGAGTGAGACTGAAAAAGTGATGGGTACAAAAAGTTTTAAGTGGGCCAAGCGGATGTTTCTTTTGTCGAGGTAGCCGATACAGCGAAAGTCTGATTTCTGGATCTTTGGGTCCGGAAATCCGTTGGCCCAGAGTCTGCTGCAATTGATAGAGTCGCTGTCTTTCGAAGCAGACTCAGACGCCAATAGGCGCTGGCGGTAGGGGGCAGTATAGACGAAACCGACCAGGGTAAACACAGTCACTGATCTCGAAATCAGTTTCGTCAATGATTTCACTGTGGGCCACGGACGATAGCCATAAGTATTGATTATTGAACGATTTGACCCCAAAAATCCCCCTCAATGTCACCCAAACAGTTTTACGTCCCACCTTATTTTTTTATACGTCATCGAACGCGATCTCGTCAAAAGAAGTGATCCTTGCGTTCGCTCTGTCTCATACACTGCAATTTTGAAATAGGATTGGTGGTCTATTTTCTGCACTCTTGGGTTTTGCAATCAACTAATTAGAAATCAAAATAGGGGGTCTTTTATGCAGAAAATTCTAAAGCAAATAGGTCTGAAGAGAGCGATGAATTCGCTGAGGGTTATTTTTATTGCACTGTTTATCTTAGGTATCCAGGGGTGCTCGTTAGATGTAGCACGAGAGAACTCGAAAGCTGATTTGAGTTCATCGCTAGATGCCCAGAAAAATGCGGCCCCGAAAACCGAGTTGGCCGTTGAACCGCAGATTGAAGTAGAAAAGTCTAATGCCGTTGAATCAGAAACTGTCGAAATTTCAGAGTCCAGTTCAACGCCTACACCGACTGAAGTCGCTCAGCCAAGCGTCTGGGATCAGGGCGTCTCTCGTCGGGTTGATCATTTGGGTGAGGTGAGTTCGAAGTCACTGAAACCTAGTGAAGAGGCTAGAGTGGCGCAGACTGTGTCAGAATCGAAGTGGATTGAAATACCAGTGAGCCCTGAGTCGAGCTATCCGTTGCTGTACTCTGCCGACCTCAATTCGGTTGATCCTGAAAACAGACGGCCATTTTTCGTACTACCGAAGTTAGAGCTGGCTCAAGGAGACCAGGGGGTCGTTGCTCCGGTCGTTAGATCTGATGGGGCTGGTCAAGTAGTGCTAGCCTTCAAGGTGCAGCTATCTAAAAACGGCATCGCTGAAAGTGAGCGTTCGAAATTAGAACTGCGTGCCTTGCGTTGGAGCTCTGAACAAAACCAAAGTGGTGATCGTGGCAATGAGTCTGGTAAAGTGGGTCAGATAACGATTGAGACCCTGCCTGTTTGTGCTGAGTCGTTACAGGTCAAGATCTATGAAAAGCAGTATCTGCTGAAAATCGTCTCGAATTTACCCCTGGGGCTTACAGAAAAAGTGGCGTCAGGCTCGTCACTTTGTGAACTGGGCCGCCCTCTCGATGTCGAATTGACTCTGTCTCGTGATGAATTTAAGAAAATTACGTTTCCAGGGTATGAGTCTGCCAGTCATCAACCAGAAGAGATGGCAAAGGCTTTTCAACTGTTCGCCTCGGTGCATCCGAAATTTGCACTCGTAACAGAAGTGACCGAGTTTGCTCTCGATCGAGTGAGCCTAGTTGATCGAATGCTAAGAAAATTAGGAAGTGCCTTTCGGTGTAGTTTGCCAGAGTGCGTTCGTGAATCTCAATCACTCATTTCTGAAGTGTTAACTCAAGAGTTCGGGGTTCCGCCCACCGTGGGCGAATTGCAAAGGCTTGGGAGCCTACTAGAAACTCAGATCTTTCGGGCTGACGATGGGGCTATCGAAAGCTTCGTGGTCAATTCAACTATTGAGGCCAGTGTTTTTACCTTTAGTCTGAACCGTGAGAAATTCTTTTCTGCAAAGTATGAGATCAAGCTGGCAGCTTCTGAGATCGCGCAGCGTCAGCTCACTACCAGTAGTCATGCCATTAAACGCGACCCAATGAAAATCATTGAAAATGGACTAATTTCTGGGATATTTGCAATCGATTTGAATGAATTGGCGATTCAGTCTTTACGAGATGTGATTGTTCATGAGGGCTCGCGCCGTTCAAATGTCGTTTGTGTTCGTTTTGGAATGGAGCCAACTGAACCCGTTTGTCGGGTGCATTGTTTTGGTGCTGGCATGGAACACACTTGTGAAGATGTCTGCAATCACCCGGCGCCGCATCAGGTGTGCCGTGAAACTCAAGATCAATGGACCCAAGAAGTCGAATTCAATTCGAACGGAACTCAGTGGGCAGTCGTTGACCCCGGTTCTGCAGAGGGTCAGTCGGTGGTGAATCTCATCGAATTTACCGTTCGGTCTGAGAAGCAAAGCAATCGGTGCAGTTTGAAAGATGTGCTGACCGCACGAGCGGGTAGCAGGCTTTGGCTTGATTTTTCGGGTTGTGTTTCGGGTTCTCACATTGACGTCGAAATGAGTGTGCCTTACACCCGAACACTGAGCGAAATGACGGGGTCAGGAACCAGGAATTGGAATGGGCAGTTTAACGATCGCAGGTCGATCTCACAGACGACAACCGGACAACAGCTCATATTTGACGTGAAATCGCCCGCTTGGTTTTGGTAACCGTGAGAATTTGCTGGACTGACGGTACTCGTGGGGCGATTCTGGTTTCGCATGCTAAAATGGTTTCGTCGCAAACGAGTACTGTCAATTCAGGCTAAAATTAGCGCTATTCTTTTGGGCGTCATACTTCCCACTTCATTAATTGTTAATGTGATTTCTAATCAGTTGACTCGACCCGTGGTTGAAGACGAGCTTCGTCAAGTGGGCGTTAATGTCGCGAAAACGATGGCCGCTGAGATCGCGACTCAACGAATGCACCTTCAGGGTAATGCCGTAGAGTTAATTGAGAAGTATATCCAAGAGTTTTTGTACACCCAACCCAGTGTGATTCGAGCCGATGTTATCTTGCAAGACGGACCCAATCACCCGCCCAAAGTTGTGGCATCAAATATCGACGAAGAGTCGGCCGTAACTTTGCTCAAAAGTCATTGGACCGACGTGCCAATCTCAATCAAAGAATTTGATGAAGAGTTGAAAGTTGATGTTTGGAGAATCACTGTTCCGATTGAGAATCATCGCCTCGAAGTTTCAAGAGGGGCAAAGAAAATTTTGGGCATCGTTCACATTGAAGTTTCTTTGCGGGTGCTCGATCATGTGGTCGGGCGACTCTGGAAGGTTTCAGCAGTGGCCTCAGTTGTCTCGGTTGTGTTCTTGATTGGAATTCTCAGTTTTTTGCTTCGGCGTGCTATTCACAATGAAAGACTATTGCGTAAAGTCGAAGATCGAAACGTGGCTCTTTCGAGAGAGTTACTCGAGACCCAGAGACAGCTCATGAATACCGAAAAACTGGCGGTCATGGGGCAGCTCACCGCTAGTTTTGCTCATGAAATTGGAACCCCTCTAAACGCAGTCGGGGGGCATGTTCAGTTGTTGAGAGATGAAATTGTGAACCCCACTACCGAGATGAATGAGCGAATTGGTATTATTCAATCCCAATTGAGTAAAATTGAGCAAGTGGTAAAAAATTTCTTACACAGTACCGGCAGGCCGGCCTCTCAAAGACAGTTGGTTGATGTGCACCAGATTCTAGATCAAACGATGGGCTTGGTTGATCCTAGAGTTCGAGTACTTGAAATTGAAGTCTCGCTTGATTTTGACCGCTCATTGAGTCCCATTCGTGTGGTGCCAGTTGATCTTGAACAGATTTTTCTTAACCTGGTTGATAACTCGATTGATTCCATTAAAGAAAAAATCGAAAGAGGTTTTCTTCGGCGGTCTCAGCTAAAGATTCAAACGAAACTAGTTGAAAATTCGGGATTGGGTCATCAGGTGCAAATTCGATTTTATGATACCGGAAGAGGGATCGCCAAGAAAGACTTAGAGCGAGTTTTAGTGCCTTTCTACACGACTAAAGAAAGGGGCGAGGGCACTGGCCTGGGGTTGCCAATTTGCCAAGAATTAGTTAAAAAGTATGGCGGAACACTCACTATTGAGTCTAAAGAAGGGCAGTGGACTGAAGTGTTGGTCACGTTGCCCTGTGGAACCACTGAAAAAAATTTGAATGAAAAAAGTTTAAATGAAAAGAGTTTGAATGGGTGATTCAAGAAAACTGCTGATTGTCGATGATGATGAGGTGACCCGAAAGCTCTTATTAGAGGTTTTTTCGAGGCAGAAGTACACAGTTCTCACGGCCTCAAGTGCTGCCGAAGCGATAGAATTGGTAAGAATGCAAGCACCGTCTGTGGTACTTTCAGATATTCGAATGGCTGACAGTCTGGTCGTTGATAGTTGTTCTGTGGGATTGGCTGGCGGCGATGGTATTTCGTTGCTTAAGCAAATTAAGTCATTTGATTCAAATGTTGTGGTTATCTTGATGACAGGGTTTGGCAGTATGGACGGGGCTCTCGAAGCCCTGCAATTTGGGGCGTTTGATTACATTAGTAAGCCTTTTAAAATCGATGATGTGCGAAATCTTGTTTCGAGAGGTTTTCAGCATCGCGATGCTTTGGTTTCTGATAGCCAGAGAAGTAAGGTGTTGGCCGAGGCCCCACAGATGAAACCCGGAGTGTTGATAGGAAAATCGGCCAAGTCAGTTGAACTTTATAAGGCCATTGCGAGGGCTGCGCTTTCTGAGGCCAATGTACTCATTCTGGGCGAGTCAGGCACCGGAAAAATTCAAGCCGCCAAGACGATACATGAGAATAGTTTTCGTAAAAATAGCAAGGCCGTGCGTTGGCTCATTCCTGAGGGCGAGCTTAGGCAAATTGAAGAGTGGGATGTCGTCAAAGTGCAGGCTAAAGATAGTACACTTTTTCTCGAAGAAGTGAATCGACTCATGCCAGCAGCTCAGGCGAGAATCATGTCAAGCTTAAGTGAGTCTCGAGAGCTAGGCTTGAAACTTCGCTTGATCTGTACGTCAAATGAAGAACTCGAGCCTCGCGTGAAAGACGGTACGTTTCGCGAAGATTTCTATTATTTTATCAATGTGATTAAGATGTCGATTCCGCCACTACGTGAGAGGCTTGAAGATTTGCCCGATTTGGTGGGTCATTTTCTGGCTCTTGCATCTGAGCGAAATCAAAAGTTGGTTTCGCACGTTTCAGACGAAGCCTTTCGAATTTTTCGGCGGTATCAATGGCCGGGCAATGTGCGCGAACTAGAAAAAACAATGGAAAGTGTTGTGGCGATGGCGAGAGCGCAGATCATCTACCCTGAAGATTTGCCCACAGAACTACTGAAAAATTCAAATAACCCCTCTCACGTGGTTAATGCCGCGATGATGGAGGCAGTAGGCCCATCTGCCGTTGTTGAATCGCCCTCGCTTGAAGACATGGAAAAAGGCCATATTTTGAGAGTTTTGCAAGACGTAGGGTTTAATAAATCAAAAGCAGCTGAAGTCTTGGGTATTGATCGGGCTACTCTTTATCGAAAAGCGAGTCGGTATGGAATTGACCTTAAGAACAAGTAGGTATCGTTTGTGAATGAACAGGCAAAAATTCGGGCCATTCTTGAAACTGCCTTAAACTTAGAAATTCCGATTGAACACAGACTCACTAGAGAGGTCGCTGAGCGCAGACTCAGAGTCACACTGCGCGATGCTGCCGTGATGGTCTTGTTTGCGAAAAATTCTGAGTCTGGTTGGCAAGTTTTGTTGATTCAGCGATCTGAGATGGTGCAAGTACATAAAGGCCAGTTTGCCTTTCCTGGCGGCATGCAAGACCTGAAGGATAAAGTCTTGGCCGATGAACACGGGGTTTCTGTTCACGAGGTGACGTCTTTACGTGAACTGCACGAAGAAGTGGGAATCGATTCGAGGCTTGTTAAGGTGATCGGTATTCTAGATTCACTGATTACTCCCACGGGGTTTGAAATGACTCCAGTGGTTGGTGTTTTGAATATTTGTGTTGAAAATTTGACATTGCAGTTGAACGGTGAAGAAGTTCAATCAGCGTTTTGGATTCCTTTGGGTGAACTTCTGCAGCTAGGGCGTTTTTCGACTGAATCAAGAGAAATTTCAATCGGTAAGTTTTCGGTCGATGTTTTTCAGTTTGGTGAGAAGAAGATTTGGGGCGCGACTGGCGCTGTGTTAAAGAATGTGGCCACCCGTTTAGTCGAAGCAAGCGAGATACATGGATTTTCATTTTAAAGGAGTTAGTCATGTCGAGCTGTTTAAATCGTTTAGGAGTGTTAGGGTTCTCTTTGAGTGGGGCGATTCTGCTTGCCTCGGGGGGCGTGCTAGAACTGCCGGGTTTTGCCGATGATTTCAAAGGTGAACCTGTCAAAACTCAGTTCATGGTTGGTGCCAATGCGGGGGCGGCTGTGGTTGGGGCAAATTGGGGTTTTGGTTTCTTGGCGAATGCCTCAACTCAAATTATTAAAGAAGGATTCATTCCTGACGTCACAGACTCAGTGTCGACTGAGCTAGGCGTTGGTTCGGCTTGGATACCAGCTAATGCAAGCGCCACCGGATCTTCAAACGGAACTTTTCTCACTTTCTCGGCCCATTTGCGGTGGGATTTTGTCAAAGATGAGCGCTGGGTACTATTCGCGTTGGGTGGGGTAGGCGGCCACAGCAGTTGTGCGACTTGTCGAGTCGATTTTGGACTTTATCCTCGATTTGGTGCTGGCGTGTTTTACCGCGCTTCGAATCTCGTTTGGGTTCGCGGCGATGTCTCTCACGAGGCAACGATGGTGGGCGTCGAATTCTTGTTGCCGTCACAATAATAGCGCTGCTACCCTTGGCACTGATGCCTTCTGTCAAAAAAACGGCGACTGATTTTATTTTTATATAAATTCTGTTTCAAAGTGTGAGTGTTTTGAATTTCTCAGTGTACACTTGATGGTATGCAAGTGAGACAAAAATTTGAGAGTGTTTCAGGAAGAAACCACAACTTACTCAAAGAGGCCGCCACGTTAGCTCTCGCCGGAACTACCGTGTTTTTGTTGGTTGCTTTGATCAGTTATTCTCCAAAAGACCCGTCTTGGTTTAATAATCAGGCGGGGCAAGTGGCCAATTTGTGCGGCAGAGTTGGGGCGCAATTGTCAGCCCTAATTTTGCAGGGCTTAGGCATCGCGGCTTTTTTGGTTCCGATGGGGTTGGGTTTTCTGTGTGTTGGGTTGTTTCGTAATGAAGGTGAGAACCGATTCTGGCGAACACTCATCGGCATTTCACTAGCCGTATTGGCGGCTACTGTTTTTCTATCGATTCAGTGGAAATATTGGCCGTATTCGGGCTCGTTACTTCTCACGGGTGGAATATTTGGCATTTGGGTTTCAAATGGTCTAATGCATGAGTTAAATCCCTTAGGTGCTTCGATCACATCGGTGAGTGTGTTTTTAATTGCTCTAGCAGCATCGACGCCGTTCAGTGTGGTTCACTGGTGTGGCCGGACGATCGCTTTTTTTTCTCGCATCGTTTGGCGAGCACTCAAAGTTTTTGGAGCTTACACTTTATTCTTACTCAGTATTTTGGCTGCGAAGTTGGCCCATCACTCAGCTGAAGGCATGAAGGCGATGGCAGTTCGGGCGATGGAACGCCTAAAACTGCTGAAAGAAGAGACGAAGCGTCGCAAAGCCACCGGGGCGGGTGCTTCTGATCAAGCACTTTTAACAAAAAAACCACCAAAGCCAGTGATTGATGTGACCGGTGATACGATCGTGCAATCAAATCCAGTGATTTCAATTTCGGGAGGGAGCGAAGTTCCCAATGCCTTACCCGAGTTAGAAAAAAATATTAAATCCGTGAAGCCCGCGAAACCGCTGATCGAAGAGTCGATCATCGATATTTCTGAGTTGGCTAAGCAAACCAGTCAGTCGACTGAGTCAAAAGTAGGTAAGCTAGCGGCCAGACTCAAGCGCGGTGCTTGGAAGTTGCCGACCGTAGAGTTCTTGAGAAAAGTACCGAAGATTGATTCGCAAATTGATCAAGACAAATTAAGAGAAAACGCACAAACTTTGGCGCAAAAGTTTGCTGACTTTGGTATCGACGGGCAGGTGACTGCTGTGCGACCCGGCCCTGTGATTACCTTGTATGAATTCAAGCCAGGACCTGGGGTTAAATTGTCGCGAATTGCAGCCTTGGCCGACGATTTGTCGATGGCTCTGTCTGCTCAGAATGTACGAATCTTAGCTCCGCTGCCAGGCAAAGCTGTGGTGGGAATTGAAATTCCGAGTGACAATCGCCAGAAAGTTTTTTTGCGTGAGTTCTTAGAACACGGCGAATTTTATCAAAGCAAACACACGATTCCAGTGGTGATGGGTAAAGACATTGGTGGGGCTCCGGTCTATTCTGATCTGGCGCGAATGCCACACTTACTGTGTGCCGGACAAACTGGTGCGGGTAAGTCAGTGTTCATGAACGGGTTGATCTGTTCGCTTTTGTACCGTTTTTCGCCCGATGAGCTACGCATGATTTTGGTCGACCCAAAGTTCATTGAGTTTCGCGCGTATCAAGACATTCCTCATTTGCTTTTGCCGGTGGTTGATGATCCCAAAAGCGCCAGTACTGCTCTAAAATGGGCGGTACGTGAGATGGAGCGTCGGTATCGAATCTTGGCGATGATGGGTTCGCGAAATTTGGCTGGGTACAATCAAAAAGTAGAAGAGATGGGTGCTGAAGTCGTGAGAGACTTGCTCACCGCCGAAGAAAATCAAGCAGCCGAGTCAGAGTCGGGGGCGTCGACGGTACCTCTCAGTGGCGCTGATTGGATTGAAGCGTTCGAGCCAGACGAATCGGGTTTACCGAGAGTGGGTAAGTTGCCCTACATTGTGGTCATTATCGATGAGTTAGCCGATTTGATGATGGTCGCGAAAAAAGAAGTTGAGATTTCGATTGCCCGAATTGCGCAAAAAGCGCGGGCTGCCGGAATTCACTTAGTGATTGCCACTCAAAGACCTTCTACTGATGTGATCACTGGCTTGATCAAAGCCAATTTGCCATCGCGGGTTTCGTTTCAGCTAGCTTCTTACATTGACTCTCGCACGATCTTAGATCGCCAAGGTGCTGAGCGCTTGCTCGGTCAAGGTGACATGTTGTTCGTGCCGCCCGGAGCCTCGCAAGTGCTACGATTGCATGGTGCTTTCGTAGATGACGATGAAATTTTGAAGATGACCACTTTTTTGAAATCTCAGGGTAAACCCTTCTATCGCAATGAAATTTTGGTCGATAACGAAGAGGCTAACGGCGAAGATTCTGAAGAAGATGATGTTGACACCTTGTATGAGCAAGCTCTTGAGATCGCCAAGCGCTCAGGACTCGTCTCAGCCAGTTCGCTACAACGACATTTGAAGATTGGTTACAACCGCGCGGCTCGAATGGTTGAAAAAATGGAGTCTCGCGGTATCGTAGGCCCTGCTGATGGTGCGAGACCACGCGAAGTGCTCATGCGCTAAGGGCACGCAGCGGTACTGGTGTTGGTACCTAGGTATTCCCAAAAGGCGTCGCCACTCGGTGGCGCGATCCTGCAGTGGCAGATCTTTTGCCAGGTTCCTGAGTCTTCGAACTTATTGAAATTTTGAAAACACGCCGTGAGCACTCGTAAGCGAAGACAGTACTTTGAGCCCTTTCCGCTTGAGTCGATAAAGCTGTATTTAGCACCGGCCGTTTTGGTGACTGCGTAATAAGGAATGGTATAGAGTGCATTATCAACGAGAAACTTTTCATCTTCAAAGGTTTCACCTAAGCCGTCGATGGCATCATTATTGTAGTCGGTTGAATTCTTATTGTGTTTTGGAATTCGTGACAGACTGCTGCTGACTACGAGGTTCTTGTGCAAATCGTAGGTGGCAGCTTCGAGATTTGCGTAAGCAGTATCGATGGCAAGGCTTCCGGCAGTGGCGTTGCTGGCAGTTCCGTACAAACCTGTAATTCGATTAATACTGTACGCAAGTCCATCTTTGCACCAGCCCGCAGAGAGACCAGTGTTCGTGCCGCAGATGACTCTGACGGCGTTTCCTTGAGGGGTCTGGTCAGCCTCATCTTTGAGGTGATCATACGCCGGGTCAGTATTGAAATCGGGGTCATGCACGAAGAGGTCTTTCACTCGTGGTTCTAGGTGTGAGACCACTACGATGTTTGAGTCTCTAAAGTCTGAGGTGGCGCTGTAATCGTTCGCCCACCTTTTTGCTAGCGTTAATCGGTAGGGTCTAGCAACGCTTGCTTGAAGGGCATAGCCCCCGCCACCGCTGTCGGCAAGATTTCCATTGCCTGCGATGCGGTAGACTTTTCCAGAAACGAGTTCTTTCGAAGTACCCGCCGTTCCATCGCACGGCTCTTGAGCATTCGTGGTCGAATTGCAGTACGCGAAAACTTTATTGTCTGATAGTGAGGTAAAGTAGAGATTGCCATAGCGGGTGAGTTTTACGTCGGTAAAACCGTGGGCAGAAATCTGGGTGCCGCCGGCACGGGCCGGTAAGTCGGTCGATTGAACTGAACTTTTCTTGCCGTAAACGAGATTCGATACTGAATAGTTGTCTAAATCGAGTGCCGCATCTTTGCATGGTCCAGTGGCGCCAGCGGTGTAGGTGCACCACTCCGAAATATAGGTGCTCAAATCGAGGTCAGTGCCATCAGTGGTTGTGGGGTTGTCGGCTAATTCAGAAACGTAGATATTAATCTTAGTTCCGCTATAAGCGTCTAGATCAAGTCCCATCGGACGGTGAAGACTCCCTGCAGCTATAAAGAAGTGATCGTCTTCAGTCGCGCCATCCTTGCATCCAATCAAACACCGTGCCTTGTTAGATCCGATTGTCCCAGCAGGGATTTTTCCGGGATTGGCGCAAATCCCGTCAGCAGAAGTCGGGTTGCAGGCGACTCCAACCGCGTTATTGGTGAAGTCAGAAAAAAAGACATTTTGATATTCGTCAACAGCTAGGCCCTTGATCTGGCCGAGTTCGATGTTAGTACTCAGTGCCGCGGTTGTCCACCACCCTCCACCCCCGCCAAAGGCCGTGCCACCAGTTTTACCGGCAACTCTGATGACAGTGCCAAGCTTATCATCCGTTGTGCATCGAAGGTCTCCAAAGTGACGACAAAGAACATAGATAAAATTGTTCAAGCCCTTTTGTAAAATCCACGGATAAAATCCACTTCCAAAAATGTATTCATTGTCTTTGATGATCTTATCCTTGGTAGCGGGCAACACGGCTGCTGTGTTAGCGGAACTAAAAGCTGGGTCAATAGTCGGGTCATTTGACGAAAAATAGATATTTCCCCATTTATCACGAGCTACGGCATCGACGTTTTGAAAGGTAGCTTGGGTCCATTTCTTGGTGTCAACGTCTGCGTTCGAATTCAAGGTCGGCAGCAGCGTCGGCTTAGGATCAGTTTTTCCGGCGGTGTGCGAGACTCGTCCTGGCAAGCCGCCAGTGTGTCTTGAAGCAGCGAGTAGAACGGTTGCTCCAAAATCAACTTCATCAGTTGCAGAGTCTGTTACATCGAACTCGGCTTCGCCGCCAGACTTTGCCGTGAGAGTAATCAAAGAGGTATAGCCCGAACTATTGATCGTCACCGGTACGGGCGCGGGTATGCCACCTATGATCGACTTATTGGTTGAGTCCAAAACATCGGTACCTAGTGATGACCCTCGCACATTATTTTGTGAAGTGGTGCCGCCTCTATTTTGCTCGATCAGTTTGATGGCGAAACTTCCCGACATTGAAAATGAGCAGCTGCTAATGGGGGTGACTAAGTCGTCGCCGAGCACCCGCTTTTCGACACTCTCATAAATACCACTCGGAAAAACCGCCTGAACAATCGGCGCGCCCGCGTCTTCTAGCCCCAGGTCGGTGAGTAAGTCTCCTAAGCTTGAGCCGACGGCAGGTTCTTTAATGCATTGGCATTGGCTATCGAGGGTTTGACCTCCAGGGCATTGCTTTGTGCAAACACTGCCCGAGGTGAGTGAGCGTTCAATGCAGAGGTTGAGTTGTTGAGGAAACAATTTCTTGTAGTCTTTGTCTTTGCAGTCAGAAATTTTTGTAATTTGCGGAGTGGTCTTGCAATGTAAGGTGACGAGAGTTTCGTAGCAAGCATTGCAATACGCTCGCGCGGGATCATTTTTTGAGTACAGTTGACATTGGTCTAGGCTTCCATCTGCCTGAGTGGCTCCCTCAGTGAGCGAACTGCTGCCCGTGAGTGAGTTTGATTTGCCGACCGTTGAACTGTTTGACTGGCTTTCAGCAGGATTTCCAATGGTGTTTGTTAAGCAAGCCGGTAATATCAAGAGCACTGCGCAGGTGAGTATGCCCGCTCTGAATTGCGATCGCCTCTCGTTTGACTTTTCTAGAATAGAGTTTAACCCCTGAAACATGCGCATCTAAATCTAGTTTAGGTTGAGTAAAATTGAGTGACAATTGAGTCAATAGCGACACACGGGCTACGGGTAAAAACTTTGGGTCTTTATCGAGTTTAGGGCAGTTGAGTGTCTACTGGGTTAGATGACGCAGGCGGTCGCTTTGGTAGGCCATGGCCTCGTGAAAGTGAGCTTCGCTGGGCATTTCTTGTCGATCAAGCGTAGCAAGGCTAATGGACACTCGAACGGTGTGATGCCTTGAGCGCAACGAAGAGAACGGTAGGTGGCTCAGTAGTTCACTTGTTTTGCGGTGACTGCTAATCCAATTTTCGACAAATTCGCCTGGCAAATGGGCTGATGGAGCCTGAAATCGATCGATGATTTCTTGTCTGAGCTTCATGAGGTTCGGTGTTGGCGAAAAATCAAAGGCTTCATTGAGGTTTTTATCTGCGCGGTCTTTGTCTGCTTGGCAAGGCGGAGCTTCTGCCTTGGTCAACACGACTAGGTCAAACCGGTCGAGAAGTGGGCCGCTTAAGCGATTGAAGTATTGATTTCGGCTGCTCGTCGGACAATTGCAAGGTATCGAGTGAATCAACGAGCGCATGGTAGAATCTTGAGTAGAGTGAGCGGGGCTGTCGCCAAAGTTGCCGCAAGGGCAAAGGTTTGCGGTCGCTGCTAATTGAAAGCGGGCCGGCACTCGAAAGTGATTTTTACTTTGAATGATTTCTACTTCACCTTTTTCCATTGGCGTTCTGAGACATTCGCGCGAATCGCGGTGCCATTCTAAGAATTCATCGGCTTGTAAAAGTTGCCCGTGCGCCAAAGACAGTAGCCCCGGAATGAGGGTATCGTTCCTGATGCTGCCCATGAGAGCGCTGGGTCTAACTTGTGTCGGTGTCGTGAGTGGTGAGTTCGTCACGATGAGTGAGGGGTTGAGTTCAATCAGCAACTCTTGCTCGATTTCAGATTTGGCAAATAACGGCTGAAACTGTGATTGCATCCAATCGACTGCGTTGGTTTTTCCCGAACCTCGTTTTCCGACAAATAAGATGTGGTGAAAGCCGATGAGTGATGCCATGGCGGCACGAAGAATTCGTCTACTGGGCTGATTGACGGGGGCTCTTGCCTTCGAAAGAATCGTAGAAACACCGCTGCTTGTGGCTTTTTCGATAGAATCGTCACTGAGGTTGGGTGAAAAAAGGTGGCTAACTGCCTGCTCAAAAGTGTCAGCAAAAAACAAACGCGGTATCTTTTTGTCTTTTGCTAGCTCAGTGCCTTTGAGAATTTTGACCATCATCATGATGGCTCTTTCTTTGGTTGCCAGAGGCAAGATGACGGCTTCAACGCCGTTCAAAACCGCGGCATAAAGCGTTCGGGTTACTTGCTTTGATTGAAGGATTGAGCCGTCTAGCTTGAGTTCGCCAGCCGCGGCTACAGAACCAAACGGCGAGCCTGACGATTGATTGAGTTCGCGGCAGTGGGCAGCAATGGCAAGAGCAATCGGAAGGTCTAAATCGGTGCCTTGCTTTTTTAGATCGGCCGGACTTAAATTCACCACCACTTTTCGTTTCGGAAATTCAATTTGCGTTGAATTGAAGGCTGCCTTGATTCGCTCTTTGGCTTCAGACACTTCTTGGCCGGGCAGGCCAGTGATCACAAAGTGAGGTATTTGAAACTGCGAGCTCACTTCGATTTGTAAAAGGTCTGGGGTGAGGCCACGATTGAGCAACGAAAAAAAATGAGTGTCTGTTTTCATGTGAGCGATTCACTTCAATTACCGTACCCAGCGTCTGGCTGATTTTTTGCGTTCGCAGTTCAGTATGAATCGTCATCTCGTTTTGGTCACCTTCGTTACCCTCTCGTTTCATTTCATTCTGAATTCTGAAGTGTTTGCCTTCGCAAACGCCCCCGATTCGAGTGTGTCAGGTAAATTTGATTTTTCGCTTTCGTTGCCGGTTATGAAAGGGCGTTCAGAATGCGACTATGAGTTCTCTAGGCTAGCAGGGCACGAGACCATTTGCCTTTCTGCACGGCTGAAAAATGCCTATTTTTCTCAGAAAATAACCGCTCAATGGGCTACCTCTGTGATGGCGGGCCATCGAAATGAGAGGGTGGCTTTGAGTCTTTTTGAAAGTAAAAAGCGACTATTTTGGCGAGACAAAATAGTGAGTTTCGAGTCGGACTCGGCTCTAGACGCCCAGTGGGTGCGTAGTCTGATTTCACGAGTACTGATGGCCGTTCAACGCGAGCGCGAATCGATCTCAAACAGCCTAAAAAGTTCAGACACCAATGGGGTGCTCCTGAGCTTGATTCTCGACGATCGATCGCATTCTCGGACTCATGGACTGATTCGCGAACTAGGGTTTGTTCACCTGCTCAATGAAACAGGGGTGCACCTGTGGGTGTTGGTGGCCTGGTGTTGGGCGATGGTCTTTTGGTTCGGTCAATTTTTTCGGCTCTCAGTCGAGCGCTCGAGGCAGTGTGCGGCGATCGTTGGCACCGCAGTTGGAATTTACTCTTGGGCTCTCACAGGATTTCGGATGGGTTTGGTGAGAGGTGTCGCGGTTTGGGTGGTTCGGTATTTTTTGAAGACCCTTTTTAAAAATGAGCGAATCGACCCAGGAACTTTGTCAGTAATTATCGTTTTTTTTGCTGAATTATTTTGGAGATTGCAGGGTCGGTTTTTCGGGCAGACGAATTCTTTGGGGGGTAGCCCTTTTCTTTTTGGGCGCGCGCATTTTTACCTAGCTGTTCTGGGTGCTCTATATGCTTCAAGGGTCGCGCGCGAAACTCGTGTCAGTTCAGTTCTTGGGTTGTCGTTGGGGTCTTGGTGGTTCACGGTTGCTTGGTCAATTCTAGTTGTAGGGCGAATGGCAATACTGACTCCTGTATTGAGTGTTGTGGTCGGATTTTTTTCTGTTTCGTTTATTTATCCGTTGTCATTTTTACTGGCGACGCTTCGTGTAACCGAATGGCTTGTTTGGATTGCCCGAGCTCATGACTGGCTAATAGAATCACTCATTGATGGCGTTTTTCACCTACCCAATCTGATAGAGTTCAATCTTGATTTAAGCGAGGGGGGGCTTGCGATTATTACCTTTGGTTTCTTGGCTTTTTCTCGGCTGCGTTCAGTTAGGCACTTTAGATTAGCTGCCGCAGTTTCGCTTGTGATTCTCTTACTTTCACAAAAGCTAAACTCAGAAATCAAATTGCAAAATGCGGGCAAATTTCAGGTGACTCACCTTGAGCAAGTCGACGTTGGGCAGGGTGATAGTGCGTTAGTTACGTTTTTGTCACCCGAGTTGATCAATACTGGCGAACCCGGTGAACCCCCTGGATTCGGGTTACTCGACGTGGGTTCACTTCATGGGTTATCAATCATTGAGTGGCTTGATTTTCTAAATCAAAGGTCAGTCAGTCGGTTGAATTTTGTTTGGCTTTCTCACTGGGACGAAGACCATTCTGGAGCCCTAGAACTTCTGTCGCTTTTGGTACCCATTGACCGAGTGTGTATGGGGGCCGAGCACTTGCGATCTCACCGTCGGCAGACACTCGCCACGGTGAAGTGGGCAAGTTCGCCCGCTCAGTGTTTCGGGTTATCGTTTGCAACGGTTGGGCAAGCTAGCGATGACAGTTCAAATCACTTGATGTCGGGCGTGAGAGTTCGGTGGCGTGCCGAGTCTGCTCAGTTTGAGTACCTCAATCTCGGAGACGCACCGATGCGCCAAGAGTTGCAGCTGGTCGCTGAACTGATGAATCCAACCAGTGACCGAAAACCCTCAGAGTCTGAATACCGAATTTTGAAAATTTCTCATCACGGATCGAAAACCTCAACGAGCCCGCAACTGCTTGACTGGTACCGGCCAAATGAGGCGTGGATTTCAAGTGGAGTCGGTAATCGATTTCATCACCCCTCAGTAGAAGTGGTTGATCGTTTGGTGCAACGAAAAATTCCGTTTAAAAACACTGCCAATCAAGGGGCGATCACATTAGAGAAGTAAGCGGCCGCCATCGATCACGCAGACATCGCCGGTGAGCCATGAGGCCTCTGGGCTCAAGAAAAAACGGATCGCTCCTGCCACATCACTGGGTTCACCGACCCGGCCGAGCGGAATAATCGATCCGCGCTTGGCGTAGAATTCTTCGAGTTCACCCTCGCTCGGGTGATAGGCCTCATGCATGGGTGATTTGATGATGCCGGGGCAAAGACAATTGACGGTGATGCCATCTTTACCGAGTTCTTTGGCAAGCGTTTTGGTGAGGTGAATGAGCGCAGCTTTTGAAACCGAATAGGCAAGCGCAAAGTGGTTGGGAAGTATTCCGGCGGTCGATGAAACGTTGATGATTCTGGCTCCGCCAATGGATTTAGTCAACAGAGGCAGTACGCCTTGAATCATCAAGAAAGCAGCTCTGAGGTTGATATCCATCGCTTCGTTCCAGCCGGTGAGAGTGGTGTTTGTCGCATTTCCGAACGGATACACACCGGCATTATTGATGACTGCATAAATGCCTGATCTCGCGTTAAGTACTGAAATCTTCTCTATGGTTTTTTTGATCTGATCTGGGAAGGCGAGGTCGCAAGCAAACGTCTGCACCAAATCATTCGATGGATCGAGTTCTTTGGCTGTTTTTTTGAGTTTTTCAGGATCTTTTCCGATCAAAATCAGCTTGTACTGTTTGGTTTCTAAGAGAGTTTTAGCGGTTTCAATTCCGATTCCGCCAGTACCTCCTGTGATGATGACTGTTTTTGCTTCGATTCTTCGGCTTGCCATCTCATCACTATCAGCAGTGTTGCCTTTTTTTTCAAGAGATTTGCGGTCAGTTCTGACTGATTAGGCCTTTAATACAGGTGGTGAGTTTGAATAATCTTTCAAAATTTTGATGATACCATTCATCTTCTATAGGACTGAGGTAAAAAAGGGTTCCTGCAAGGTTATGCGTCTTAAGAATAGAGTTGTTTCGGTCCTACTCGTTTTTTCGGGGCCGACTTCGTGTCGTCGCCCGCCATGGCGCATCGTGCGCCGCGGGAGCCCGCAAAAATGAGTAGGACCGAAACAACTCTATTCTTAAGTGCAGGCAATGCAGGATGCAGTTCCTTTCCTTAACTCAGTCATACAGAAGATGATTGGCATCATGAGAAATGCTTGGTCTCGGTTCGGGTTTAGCACCTGAGCTAAATGCCTAATCAGTCAGTTCTGACACAGCAGGCTCAGGCTAGTTTGGGCGAGTTCGTTAAAGGATATTGAAAATCTAGCCGAAGTAATAGTAGACTATAGTGGTCTACTATAGAGTGGGGGCGAGGTCATCGTGCTAAGGCGATCGAAAATGAATCATCGACTATCGGTAGTGTTCGTGTGCGGGGCCACAGCCTTGCTCGCTAGCTGTGCTGAATTTGTTCCGACGACCACTAGTGGCGATTCATCAACCACGCAGGTGCTCGTGAAAACTTGCGTCGTGCCGGAAGATCAAAAAGGAACCTTTTCGGGTCGCTGGAAAATGTCGGGAATTCCGATAGCTCTTGATCAAAATAGCGAATTTGACAAAGCTGAAACAGAAGATGTCATAGCGGCCGCTGATAGCTGGAATACTTTTTACCAAGGAAGTCTGGGAATTGAAAAAGTCTTAGATTATGGAACCAAAGAGTCGCCCCGCACTTCAAATGTGGCAAAACCAACCACGCTTTGCCAATCGGGCATTGTGCAAGGTGGGCAGTTCACAGGCCAAGTCATCATTTACAAAATGGGAAAATGGCCGAAAATTTACTCAAGCGAAGCGATCGCGATTACGACTTTTTGTCCGACTCCATCAAATCCGATTCCGCAATTTTATCACGGCCAGATGGAGATCAATTATGAAAATTTCTTCGTCGAAGGTAAACGTAACCCCGATTTGAGATCGATTGTTTTGCACGAGTTTGGGCACTTGCTGGGCCTTGATCACAGTTGTGATAGCAAAGGAAAAAAAGGCTCACCAGATTGTGGAAATAGCTCGTTGCCGGATGTCTACCGCGCGGCATCGCTTTACTATTCTTTTGGATTTGACTCATCAACCGGGGCCGGCGAGCAGCGCCGTACTTTAAATGAAAATGACCAAGGCCGCGGTAATTGCCTGTATTCTGATCTTATCCCGAAGTGATCGCTCAGTATTTATGAGCCGCCCCCGACGTTGCCTACGCAAATTTCATCCATGCTGCTCTCATCTTTTACCGCACTCAGAGTTAGGCCTCACTGTCAGACTCCAGCGTTGATGAAACAAGATCCGCAGACACCTGTGCTTCTTTTTAATTTCGGGTCTGGTAGAAACTGACCTGCTTTTTGGGCACGTCATCCATGACTCGCCCGCATCGCGCTTTGACGCGCGAACGCATACGCTTGCGGGAGACCTCAAAAACAGGTCAGTTTCTACCAGACCCGAAATTAAAAGGCTTTTCAGGTGGCGAGGACTTTGTTTCATCAACGCTGGAGTCTGACAGTGAGGCCTATATCAGATTAGACTTAAATGAGACTGGCATGGTTGGAATTTGCATAGGTAACGCTGACGCCTGCTATGCCAATTCAAAAAAAGCTGATAGACATGTGGATAGGGGGCTATTGAGGGGTGAAAGAGTCGACTAGTAGCGAAGCCGCAGTCATCAGAAGTGGCGAAGCTGCGGCCATAAGGCACCATACAGGTGTTCAGACTATTTTGGTGCGGGCCCCGAACTGGATCGGAGATCAGATTCTTGCCTATCCTTTTTTCTACTTCTTAAGAAAGAAATACCCAAAGGCTCACATCACCTCAGTCTGTGTTCCTTGGGTGGCCGATTTGCAATTCAGAAGCTGTGTTGATGAGGTGGTGGTTTTTAATCAGTTGGGTTCAAAGTCAGCTCTCAAAAAATTCTTGGCGCTACGCCGATTCTCTAGGTCAATCTGTCAAAATGTCGATCTAGCTATTAGTCTACCTAACTCATTTAGCAGCGCGTATCTTCTTTTTTCGGCGCGAGCAAAGGTGCGGCGGGGGTTTTGTGATGAGTCGACTTTTTCAGAGGCCCGCTTCTTGTTTCTCAACGACCGAGTCAGTTGGAATAAATTTGGCGATGGGGTTCATCGAGCTCAAGCGTATCTAAACCTCATTCCAGGTGGTGCTGATTCACTTCGACCCGCGTCTGAGTTTTGGGCTAAACTTCCAGAAAATGAGTTAGACCCGATTGAACCGGGCGAGTTAGAGAGTTTTGATGTCAATCAGAACTGGCAAAATTGGCAGAACCGCTTGCCCGACGCGAGCGCTGTAGAGGTGCTGGGCGGCCTGAGAAAACCGATGGTTGACCCAGTGGGCGAAGATCAGTCTTATTTTGTGGTAGCCCCCGGTGCGACGGCCGAATCACGGCGCTGGCCTGAAGAAAATTTCATTGAGCTCATTCAAATGCTTCATGCTGAGACAGGTGCAAAAGCTGTTCTTGTAGGCGGGGCGTCTGAGGCCGGTCTTTGCGACCGTATTGTAAGAAAATGTGGTCCCGCTTTGGCTATCGACTATGCTGCACAAACTTCGTTGGTGCCACTCTTCTCAATATTCAAAAAAGCTGATTTTGCCGTTTGCAATGAGTCGGGCTTAGCGCACCTAGCAGCTTTGTCGGGTACGTTTGTGCAGATAATCTGTGGGGCTGCTAGCCCGAAGCGCACTCAGCCATTGGGGCCGGGGCTAGTGCAAGTGGCGATCAATCCGGTCGATTGTTGGCCATGTGAGAAAAACCACTGTGAACAGGCTCCTGGGTTAAAGATTCAGTGCTTGATGGGTATCAGGCCAGAAGCTGTGGCTACGCAACTTTTGGTGAAGCTAAAAAAATGCCGTGAGCAAAAGGCATTTTTACAATTCAATGGAGCGAGTTCGACATGATTTATGTTGATGAAAGCCTGCCCATTGCAGAAAAAATTAATCTCAGGGCTCAAAGTTTAAAATCTCAGCTCAAGGTTTTGATGATTTGTCTGTCGCATTCTTGGGGGGGGTTAGAGCAAGTTGCCGCGCAAGACGCTGCTGATTTGGGAGAGCTAGGTATTGACGTTCGGTTACTGTGTTTAGAAGATTCGCCGATTCATGTTCGAATGAAGCAAGCGAAAGGCGTCGCTGCGATACCGCTTGATGTTCGGCCCCGCGATTATTTTGATATGGGGTTGCGCTCAGTGATTCGCGGAGAAATTCTTGACGGCGTCAATCTCATTCACACGCACCAGACCTCATTACTCGGATCGATTTCACCTTGGCTGGTTTCGTTTCCGTCAGTGGCTTTGGTTGCCTCACGGCACATCATGAGCGATCATCGAAAAAAGACATTTTATCACCGCCTCATTTACCAGCGGGTCGATGCTTTGGTCGCAATGTCTGAAATGCTTCGACAAAATATCATCGGCACTCATGCGATCAATCCCACCCGAGTTAAACTGATTCACCTCGGGCTTGATTTTGAAAAGTTTAATACCAACCGGGTCGATGGTTTGAAGCAACGGCTTGAGTGGGGAGCTGACGAAGAAACTCTGGTCATTGGATTAGTCGGTAGAATTGATCCCGCGAAAGGTCAGTCGGTATTTTTGAAAGCTGCGGCTGGACTGATTAAAAAAATTCCGATCAAATTAAAATTTGTATTAGTCGGTGAGCAGACGCTCGGAGGCGAATCGAATCACCTTGAAGAACTGCGAGCGATCGTTGCGCAGTTTCGGCTCGAAGCCAACGTAGTCTTTGCGGGCTATCAGCAAAACATTCCTGAGATCATGAGTGCGCTTGATATTTTTGTGATGCCATCAAAGCAAGAGGCCTTTGGATTGGTCGCCATTGAAGCCATGGCCATGGCGTGTCCGGTCGTGATTTCACGCGGCGGCAGTGCTCGTGAAATTGTGGGCGAAGAAGAATACGGGCTACTTGTTCGACCGAATGATGCGTTTGATTTGCAAAGTCAGTTGAGGGTTCTGATTGAAAATCCTGAGCTTCGTCGCCAGATGGGCGAAAAAGCGAAAGCCTTTGTTCATTCGCGCTACGATAAATTCAATCGAGTTTTAGGAACCCTAGCGCTCTATGATCGTTGCCTGAAACGTCGCGCTCAATAGTTGCCGAATGCGTCGCGCTCAAGAATAGATCGATAATCGAGATTCGAAAAATGATGATGAAAGACCCACATTACCTGTCTTTGAGACAAGTTGAGTGTTCTAGATACTGCTCGAGGCTGCTCGCTCTCGGCTACTGCAAAATTCAACGGTTACGGAAACGTAATGGCTGTGCAGGTTGCGCCTAAAAGGTTGCAGTTCATGGGAGCCGGGCCAGAAAAAACCTGACTTCCGAATCCGGGTAGACCGCAGTTGTAGAGGCACGCAACTTGATTGCGATAATTATAAAATGGGGCAGGGTAATACCCACACTGATAATCATACACCACAGACTGAACGATGGTGTTCACACCTGTCGCATTCGACACTGTGCAAAGAAGATTGACGCCATTGCTTTGAGCGAAGCCTTGAAAAAAAGCGGCTTCTGATGAAAGCGAAGTGAGTGCAGTGAGTAAACAAGTGAGAACGAGAAGTGAGCGACTGAGGGTTTTCATAGTGGCCATTCGATAACTTAAAACTGAGAAAAAAGTCTAGGCTAAAGACACTTGAAATTTGAAATCTTTGCAAAAAAATACTTTTTTCGATCTTCGCTCAGGTG
The DNA here is from genome assembly GCA_903895855.1 of Oligoflexia bacterium. Classification (GTDB taxonomy): domain Bacteria; phylum Bdellovibrionota; class UBA1018; order UBA1018; family UBA1018; genus CAITVN01. The sequence continues at coordinate 50,254 of CAITVN010000194.1, forward strand.
CTACTCTGAGGGTTTAATGGCCGTTTTTTTACCTTCACAGAAAATGAGATTGTTAACGGCTGTCGGGTGTCCAAAAAATGCCCAACCCGGGGCAATTTACCTAAGAATGAAATCGACATTGAGTCGAAATGAGTTAGGCTAAGGTAACTGTTTAGCGGTGCGGTCGGAAAATGAGTCTAGGCGAGTCGTCATTTCTGGGGCGATACCTTTCTAGGCTGATCACGGAGGGTGAATTGAATGAATGAACTGTTGAGTTCAAATGGGCTTGGTCTTGACTTTAATTTCAGTGCGCTTTTTTTCGGATTCGCCTTTGGGATTTTTGGTTTTTCGATTTTTCGAAAAGGCCGGCGAGATGGCAATATTTGGCAAATCGTGATGGGCTTGGGGTTGATGATCTACCCGTATTTTGTGAGTTCAACACTGGCGACGATCGCGGTGGGTAGTGTGCTCCTGTTGGTTGCGTACGCCAAGCGGTGAGTCGAACGTGTTCGTTGTTAGGTTTCTATTCTCTTTTCTCTGTTGAATCGATCATATCCTGAAATCGCAGGCACCCAGGCAGAGGCTCTCGTGTGTCATTGGCCAGAAAGTAGTATTATCTGTTCGCTTGTCTTTTGTCGCAGAAAGAATAGGTGAAAAATCCCCATTGTGAAGATGACCGAGTAGATCAAGGGTAGCGAGAAAACTAATAGAGTACCCATTCGTTCATCGCCAGTACTACTGTGGTTATCAAGTAGAATTTTTGCGTATAAGAGGGTAAGCGCGCAAACAGTTAATGCACCTATCAAGATTTTGAGGTGTCCGCCGCACCGGTGAGGCCTCAGTATAGAAAAAATATTTAGAACAATTGGGGCGCACCAAGGAAAAGACACTATCCAGAAAACTCCAGGTTCGGCTAGCGAAGTGCCAGGTGGCGCGGCGTGAGTTGCCAAGAAAGTATAGAAAAACAAGAAGAGATGAACAGCCAAAAGTATTTTCACTCCTTTCACGCCAGTGAACTGATGGGGCTGGGATACCGCAATTTTTGGGGCTTTCATTTTTTTGGTATATGCCTCACTAGACTTCGTGGCAAGTTGATTGGCAGTATTCACCTATCTGTGGCCGCGCAATCAAGTAGATAGCCTATAATTTACGCTTCGATGGCAAGTGATGCTCAGTCCCACTTGGGGTCGACCTTGCTCTACCAAAAAGGCCAAACGTGTTCTTGTGCCGCGATTGTTTCAACAACTGAGTCGTGATCGCCAGAGTAAATCGGAAAATACGATTCAAGTAGATTGAGGGCTTGTTTTGTCTGTTGATCGACTATTTTTGAGTTTGGGTCAGTTCTCGGTGATTGGCAGCGCGCTTGAAGTTGTGCCCAAAACTCCGGATATCGGTAGCTGCTTTTTAGAACCGAGATAAAATGCTCTTGTTTTAAATCACGAACCCCGAGGGTTTCATCGGCCAAAATCTTCGGTACGTTTCGCAAGGTGCCTTCAGTGTAATTGAGAGCTTGCTTACCTTCGCTTGCAAAAACTGGAAAAAAGCGAACATTGCTGGGTAGCCCAACGGCATAAATTCCGAGATGGGGCTTGGGCATCTTGCTCTGGGTTCCGTTCAAAAAATCTGAGGCCGTTCGTAAGTCGACTAAGCCATCGGGCATGATCTTTCGAGAAATCCATTTTCCGAAGAGGTGGTTTTCATCGCTGGGGCCCACAAATCCGTGCCATGGGGTATCTATCGCTAGAAAGTCAACGCTCGACCAATGGGTTAAAAACTGAGGCGAGGCCCTTAATTGAGACAGGGCCGCGAAGCTGATGATTCCACCCAGGCTATGGGCGATGATTTTTAGGGCTGGCTTCGGCAACTGAGTAAGCGATCCAAATGGGGTAGGTGAGCGATTGGCGATTTCGGAGAGTGTTGTGATTTCGCGAGCCAAGTCACCTGCGTTCAAACTCGCGAGGCGATGAAAGTCATCATAGGCAAAGGCAAGAATCTGGGTGTCGCAGGTGCGGTCGTTCTGACTGATGGCACTTGCGATTGAGTTTAAGGTGGCCGGAGCAGCCTTGATTCCGTGAACTAATATGACAATAGATTTCGGCGGGTTATGGTTAAATTCGTGTTCACCAGATCGGTGAGGCGTGTGCTCAGTCGAGTCGGCAGCCAGTTCAATGAGCTGACCTTCGCCCTCGGGGCCAAGGTAGGATTCGTCAAAGTCAGGGAGTTCCTCGACCGATCTTCTGGCAGCGCTTGAAGGTCGAGCTGTCCAGGTCGTGACCGTTAGAGCAACGATTGCAACCCACAACGATCGACTTAACGCACGGCGCCTCATCTGGTTGACATACCCAGGGTTGCCGCCTTTGGGAAGCCCGTCAGGCGGTATTGCACTGCCTGCTATTTTGGTACGGACTACCGAATTTGGTACGGCCTCCTGCCACCGAATTAAACCCCTGAGGTGACTCAGCTTTTCTTGACTTTCGCCGCTTCGGCTTCTATACCCTCGTTATCTCGTTAGAGGATTTGTTCTCCTATTAGTGCCGCTTTGCAGCATTGGAGACACCTCTGAGTTTGCTTTCGGCAAACGCGGGTTAAGAAAGGCATTTTTGCCATATGGTAGGAAAACAAGCAGTAACGGAAGAGAAAAAAACCTCAGCCGTACCCAAAAATCAAAACTGGATGAACGACTTTGCTGAAGAATCAGCATCAGTTGACGCAAAAGCTGAAGAGTTTGAAGGCGAAGAGAGCTTCGCTGAATTATTCGAAGCCTATAATAGTCAGCAAGAAATTAAAGAAGGTGAAGTGGTCGATGGAACCGTCGTTTCTGTCGGACCCGAATACGTCACCGTTGATATCGGTTACAAATGCGAAGGCTTAGTGCCTGTGCATGAATTCAAAGATTCACAAGGCGTTGCCCAAGTAAAAGCGGGCGACGTTGTCAGCGTTTACTTAGATCGCATGGAACTTGAGAATGGCTTCTTGCTTTTGTCAAAAGACAAAGCAGAAATCATTCGTGCTTGGGACGAAATTTCACAAGCCTGCGAAAAAGACCAACTCGTTGAAGGTTTGGTTATCGCGAAAGTTAAGGGCGGATTGTCAGTTGATATCGGCGTGAAAGCATTCTTGCCAGGTAGCCAGCTCGATACTAAGCCAGTCAAAAATCTTGATAAGTACGTTGGAAAACGCCTCAAATTCAAGATCATCAAGTTCAACAAAAAACGTGGAAACATTGTTCTTTCACGTAGAGCCGTGGTTTCTCAAGAGCGTGAAGCACAGCGAACCGAGACACTAGCCAACCTTCAAGAAGGAATGGTAGTGACCGGTACCGTGAAAAACATCACTGAGTACGGCGCATTCGTAGACTTGGGCGGTATGGATGGACTTCTGCACATCACCGACATGTCATGGGGCCGCGTGAAGCACCCTAGCGAATTGTTTGCTGTTGGCGACGAGATCAAAGTGAAGATCTTGAAGTACGACCGTGAAAAAGAACGAGTTTCATTGGGCTTGAAACAAGTGGCTCCAAACCCATGGGATGAAGTTGAATACAAGTACCTCATTGGTATGAAAGTCAAAGGCAAGATCATGAGCCTTAAAGACTACGGCGCTTTCGTTGAGCTTGAAGACGGCATTGAAGGCCTGATTCACGTCAGCGAAATGTCGTGGACTGAGCGCGTGAAACACCCATCGAAAATCGTCAACATTGGCGATGAAGTGGAGTGTAAAGTTCTCGAAGTTGATTCGAAACAAAAACGCATCAGCCTGGGTATGAAGCAACTTCAAGCTAACCCATGGGATGAGCTTGAGCTTAAACACCCAGTGGGCAGCATTATCGAAGAAGGCGAAGTGAAGTCTGTCACCGATTTCGGTATCTTCATTGATATCGGAATGGGCTTAGACGGTCTTGTTCACGTGAGCGACATCGCTTGGAACAAGAAATTCAATCACCCTTCTGAGAAATACAAGAAGGGCGACAAGATTCGTTCAGTCGTTCTGGGTATCGACAAAGCGAATGAGAAGTTCTCTTTGGGTATCAAGCAACTTGAGCGCGATCCTTGGGAAAATATCAAGTCTCGCTACAGAGTCAGTCAAGCCATCGACGGACCAATCACCAAGATCACTGATTTCGGTGCATTCGTTGAAATCGAAGAAGGCATTGAAGGACTCATCTACGTTTCAGAGTTGGCAGATCACCGTGTTGAAAAGCCGTCTGACATCGTTAAAGCGGGTGACATGGTTAGAGCTGAGATTCTTTCGATCGAACCGAAAGAAAGAAGAATTAGCTTGTCGATCAGACAACTCACTCGCACAGAAGAGCGACAAAACTATGAGTCGTATATGGGCGACAAGAACAAGAAAACCTCGATGGGAGACGTTTTGGGTGAGAAACTCAAAGCCGCTCTCGGCAAAGGCGAAAAAGAATAGTGATCGTCTTGCCGCTTAAGCGGTAGAGACTGGTAAAAAAATTGAAAGGCCCGCGATCTTAAATAAGGTCGCGGGCCTTTTGCGTTTAGATAGGCAGGCGTGACCAGTGAAATCTCGTATGGGTGTCGAAGTTTTGACTGGTTTTTTTGGCCGCTTCGCTGGTTGAGGTATCGACTATAGCCCTAGTCGGAGGCTAGTGTGAGGGTAAGCACTTGTGTTCATGCGGTATGGCCGCTAAAATCAATAGCTATGGTCACAAATTTGAAGAAGGTGTTGAGTGGAGCTCCCCTGGGAAGAGTTGACTTACTGGGCCCAACTTACGCATTTGGTGCAGGCTGTTTTTTTGTTTTCGGTCTCATCTACTTGGTTCTTCTAGAAAGCCGCTTCATGCTGGTGTCTAATTTTATTTTCGGCGGCCTGATCTGCGCCATGTGGCACTTGCAGAAACGGCGAACGTCGCTCACTTTTCGAACACACGTGTTTTTGGCCTTGGTGTACTTGGGGCTTGTGAATGTTGTTTTCCAAATTGGTGTGCATGAAATGCCAATGATCTATTGGGGGTTGTCGGTACCCATCGCCGCCGCATTTTTGTGCGACATTAGGGGTATCGTGATTTGGGCTGCGCTAGGGTTTTTATTTTACCCCCTAAACTGGGCGCTTAAAGTGGTGGTGTTTCCGGCCGTCGGTATTGATATCACCCATGAACAATGGGACATCTTGCGAATTGCCAACTATAGCGGTCTTTTGACTTTCTTACTTTATTCATTTTTTTTGTTTAATCAAAAACTCAGCCAGTCACTAGTGAGTCTTGATCGTCGAAAATCAGAACTTGAGGGTTTGCTTCGAATGATCAGTCATGATTTGGCAACTCCGTCAAATGTTTTGAGGTATCATTCTGAGAGTATAAAAAAGAAAATTTCGAATAGTGATAAATTGGGGCCCGAAGATTTCAAAAAAATGATCGATTACAGTGAGAAGAATATTCAGATTATCGATAAGATCGATGGCCTTATAAAAGATGTTCGTATTTACGCCAAAGAGTCGCTCGTTGCAGCGAAAAACAGCGATGTGGGTGCTGATGTGGTGAGTGCGCTACGTGAGGCGGCCGAGTCGGTCGAAAAAGCGTTTGGTGAAAAGAATATCAAAATTACAGTTCGCTCAAGTGCACAAGAGCCTCTTTTGGTGGGTGTCTCAAGAGATCGTCTAGGGTTACAGGTTTTTGGCAACCTATTTACGAATGCCGCAAAGTTCTCAGATTTGGGTGGTTCGGTCGAAGTGATAGTTACCGGCGCTAAGCATGAGGTGATAGTGGCGGTTCAAGATCACGGAGTAGGTATGTCGGATCGAATGATCGCACAGCTTTTCAATCCTGGTCAGAGCCTATCGACCTCGGGCACGAGTGGCGAAGTGGGTACTGGCTTTGGGCTTCTCATTGTACATGCCACCTTAGAAAAATGTGGAGCCAGTATTCACGTGAGCAGTCGAGAGAGACAAGTCTCGCCTAAAGATTCTGGAACTTTGGTGACGATGAAATTTCGAAGAGTCGCTTGCTGAAATAATTTAGTCTTACGTAAAAAAAAAGACCAAAAAACTCATGTGGATTTTTGGTCTTTTTTTTAAAATTTCGTATTTGAGATCAATTCAGCAAAAAAATTATTTTGCTAACAAAATGCTATCGACGATATAAATGATACCATTTTTGGACTGAATGGCTGCTTTGACTTCAACGCCATCGGCAAAGAGAATTCCATCTTTGATTTCAATTTTGACTTTTGGTCCATCAACCATATCCATGTCTGACATTCCGTTGAGTACTTTAGGAGGGTAAGCCGGTGCGGCAGCATGATGCTCCAGAATGCTTCGCAATGTCGCCTTATTCTCGGGTTTTAATAGGTTTTCAACGGTGCCCTTTGGAAGCTTCGCAAACGCAGCGTTGGTGGGAGCGAATAGAGTGTAGGGGCCGGGGCCTGTGAGGGTTTCAACCAAATCTGCCGCTTTGACTGCGACCACTAAAGTGGTGTGGTCAGGTGACGATACGGCCACTTCGACCATGTCTTTGCCTTCGGCTCCGTCGAGTTTGACTACCTTCAGGGCAGTTTCTGAATGTTTGGCTTCGTGTTTGGTTTCACTTGCTGCCGCTTTTTTTGGGGTAGATGCTTTTTTGTCTGCTGCGTTGGCAAAAGGAAGTGAAAGTGAAATCGCTAATACAATAACTAGATGATGTCGTTTCATGTTTATTATCTCCATTTAATTTATTAACCCTTTTTTCTGAACTTGTAAAAAAGTTCAGTGAACTGGTATTCTTGTGATTCAGAGCTTAACTCGCAGTCTGGGTAGAAATCATTTCTTTTTCTTTGCGTCCCCGGTTTTTTTCTTTCCGCCGTCGGCCTTTTTCTTGTCGGGATCTACTTTTTGTGGAGGAGTGATGTCTGCTTCACCTTTTTCATCAGCGTATCTAAAGAATTCTAAGATCTGCCTAGCTTCATCTTGTGAGACGTTTTGAAAAGTCATTGGCACCAAATAAGTCCCAAATAACTCAATTGCTGTTTCATCGGTTTGTATCATTTCAGCTGGGTGAAGAATCATGTTCATGATCCATTCTGGTTTTCGGCGTTTGGTCACATCTTTGAGTGCGGGGCCGACATAACGTTCTTCTCTCTTGTGACAAGCTGAGCATTTTGCGACAAAAACGGCTCTGCCGACTTTGGCGAGATCCTGAGACAGGGCTTCGAGTTTGACCTCTTTAATGAGCTCAACTGCCTTTTCGTCGGCGACGGCGCTATTCAAAATAGTGACAGGAATGACAAAATTAGCAAAAGAAAACAATATGACTAATATCATATTATTGGTTTTAATTGACTTCGACATGACGGAGCTCCTCTTCATTAAGATTCTGATTTTCTCACAACAATGACTGAGATATCTCTAGTTTTTCGATAAGTTAAACGATATCTATTTTGTAACCGGAGGTCAAAAAAATGTTTACGTCTTTGAAAAAGAAATTGTTGGTATCGATTTTTGTTGGTTTGGTCGTGAGTGGTAGTTTGGTATTATTACAGAAAAACAGTTTAGCTGAGGCGCCGAAGGCGGCGATCGCTTCTAACGCTGCAGAAAAAGTTTATGTTGCTCCAGGCAAGTATGATGAGTTTTACGCTTTCTTGTCGGGTGGCTTTAGTGGGCAAGTTTCAGTTTACGGAATGCCGTCAGGTCGCTTGTTGAAAGTGATTCCAGTGTTCGCAGTGAATCCTGAAAATTCTTATGGTTTTTCTGAAGAGTCTAAGCCGATGTTAGAAACATCGCACGGATTCGTACCCTGGGATGATTCGCATCACCCTTGGCTATCGCAGACAGCGGGTCAAGATGACGGCCGTTGGTTGTTTATCAATGCGAATAACACCCCTCGTATTGCGCGAATTGATCTGACCACATTTAAGACGGTTGAGATCTTAGAAATTCCTAATTCGGGCGGCAATCACGGTTCACCGTTCGGTACCATGAATACCGATTATCTGGTGGCATCAACTCGTTTTGCTGTACCGATTCCACAAAAAGATGTTCCTTTAAAAGACGTCAAAGAATTTAAGGGCTCGATTAGCTTCATTAAGGTTGACAAAAAGTCAGGCGAAATGAGTGTTGCTTTTCAAGTGATGGTTCCTGGCATCGACTATGACCTTGCTCATTGCGGCAAAGGGCCGTCTGATGGTTGGTGTTTTTTCACCAGTTACAACTCAGAAAAAGCTCATACTCTGATTGAAGTGAATGCCTCAAAGAATGACAAAGACTTCTTGGCTGCTGTTAATTGGAAAGCACTTGAAGCTTGTGTGGCTGGCGGCAAAGCCAAAGACGTTAAGGCAAATTTTGTTCACAACGTTTATAGTGATGAAGTTCACAGTGCGAAAACCACCCGCTTGAATACCGTCAAAACTTTAGATTTACTCAGTTGCCCGGGTTCAGTTTACTACATTCCCATTGCTAAGTCGCCGCATGGTTCTGATGTTGACCCAACCGGTGAGTACATCATTGGTGGTGGTAAGTTGGCTTCTCAGATTACCGCTTATTCTTTTGCAAAGCTTCAAGAAGCGATTAAGGCAAAGAAAGTGGTCGGTGAGTTTGAGGGAGTACCCATTCTTGATTACGCTTCAGTGATGGCCGGCGAAGTGAAAAAACCGTGTCTAGGACCTCTGCACACCGAGTTTGATGGTAAAGGGTTTGGTTACACTTCCTGTTTCGTCAGTTCAGAAGTGGTTAAATGGAAACTCGGAACTTGGGAAGTTGTTGGTCACATGCCTACTTACTATTCTTTGGGTCACTTGATGATTCCAGGTGGTAATACGATGAAGCCATGGGGCAAGTATGTGTTCGCGATGAACAAGATCACTAAAGATCGATATTTGCCAACCGGTCCAGAGTTGAATCAGTCGGCTCAGCTGATTGATATTTCGGGCGACAAGATGGAAATGTTGCTCGATTTTCCGACGATTGGTGAGCCTCACTACGCTCAAGGTATCGCTGCTGATTTAGTGAAAAAGAATCAAAAGCGAATCTACAAACTTGAAGACAATAAGCACAAGTATGCCGTGAAGAATGAAGAAGAAGGTAAGGTAGTTCGTGAAGGTAAGAGCGTTCATGTTTACATGGCTTCAATCAGATCACACTTTACCCCAGATAATATCGAAGGGCTAAAAGTGGGCGACGATGTCTTCTTTCACGTCACAAATCTAGAACAAGATTGGGATATTCCACACGGGTTTTCGATCTTGGGCGCAAACACAGCAGAACTGTTGATCATGCCGGGTGAGACGATGACCTACAAGTGGTCACCAAAAGCCGCTGGCGTTTATCCGTTCTACTGTACTGACTTCTGCTCTGCGCTTCATCAAGAAATGCAAGGGTATTTGCGAGTATCAGCGGCCGGCTCAAAAACGCCGATCAAGTTTGGTACAGGTAAAGATCTGTAGTTTGCAGTTGTTTAGTCGTTTCAGTTAAAAAAAAGGAGAGGTTACCGTGTTTCAATCTTTGATGAGTAGGGCCAGTACGCCATCGAGGGTTATGATCACTGTAGCCTCTCTTTTGTTTTTGATTACCTTTATTGCGCCGCTTTGGGAGATCAGTTTATCGGCTCCGCAGTATCCAGAAGGTTTGAGTATGCAAATCTGGGCTTCGAAATTTACCGGTGATGTGTCGACCATCAATATCTTGAATCATTACATCGGCATGGCGCCCATCACGGCTGATAAGTTTCCTGAATTTCAGATTTTCCCTAAAGTTTTTGGCGCATTTCTGGTCTTGGGGTTATTGGTAGCCGGAATTGGCCGAAAGGCCTTGTCTGCCCTCTATGCTCTTTTGGTCGTGTGCTTTTCATTTATGGCACTTTATGATTTTTACCAGTGGGAATACAATTTTGGTCACAACCTGAACCCTGATGCGGCAATCAAGATGGACGATATGGTTTATCAGCCACCTCTCATTGGCGAAAAAGTTTTTTTAAATATTTCTGCCTCTTCGTGGCCTGACATTGGCGGCATTGCATTTGTGCTTGCTATCGTTCTGATCTTGATCGCTGTGGTCTGGGATTTTGGGGGCTTTTCTCGATTTAAGAACCTCAAAAACTTTAGGAAGCGTAGAGAAAGTCATGTGGCTTCGATTTAGTGCACTTCTGCTATTTTCTTTTGAGTTAGCATTTTTGACCGGATGTTTTTCAAAAAAACCAGAACCCATTGATTTTGGAGCCGATTCTTGCCAGAACTGCAAAATGGTGATTACTGACCGGCGTTTTGGTGGAGAGATTGTCTCGGCCAAGGGCAAGATTTATCAATTTGATGCCCTTGAGTGTCTGCATCAGTTTCAGCTTGAGCACAGTGACTTGGTCGGCGTTCAGTCGGGTGCAAAAGTGTATGTCATCGATTCATCAAAAAACGGCGAACTCATTTTGGCCGAAGACGCTCAATTTAGAGTTGAGACCAAACTCAGAAGTCCGATGGGGCAGGCGATTTATGCCGTACCTAAGTCAAGGGTGTTGTCGACAACCGAACCGGTTTTTAGTTGGTTAGATATTCAGACAAAGTTGGAGCGTCCTTCGCGGTGAAAATTCTTATTTGGGTGGCCGCATGGGTTGGGGTTTTGGGTACCTCGTTGTCACAAGCCTCGAGTGGTGGGCCGCAGACCATTCGGGTGTGCCCGAGTTGCGTAGAAACTTCAATTCGTAAAGCCATTGATGGGGCTCGTGCTGGCGCGGTTATTCAAGTGAGCAGCGGTACCTACCAAGAAGAAGCCATCGTGATCCAGAAGTCGATCAAGCTAATGGGTGAAGACACAGGGGCGGGTTTGCCTGTGATCGATGGTCAGAAGAAAGTGGCGCCAATCACGATTATAAAAACTGACCAGGTTGAAATTTCTGGTTTCGTCATCAAAGACACCGGGTCTAGCTATGTCGAAGATGTGGCCGCAATCAAAGTCATCGATTCTAAAAACTGCCTCATTCGGCACAACCGGTTTGAGAATACGACGTTCGGAATCTACTTGCAGCGGGCTGTAGACTGCACGCTCGATGACAACGAGTTGCGAGGGCAGGCAAAAGACGAGTCGAGCGGCGGTAACGGCATTCACATCTGGTCAGGGTCGGGTCACACGGTCGATAACAATCGCGTTTCAGGCCATCGCGATGGCATTTACTTAGAATTTGTTTCACACGCAAAAATTCTGAGAAATGATGTGCGAAAGAATCTGCGCTACGGTTTGCATTTCATGCAGTCGAGTGACGCTGATTATTTTTCAAATTACTTTAGCGAAAATGGGTCGGGTGTAGCGGTCATGTATTCGAAAAAAATTCAAATGCGCGATAATCACTTTGTGTTGAGTTCTGGTCAGTCGTCTTATGGTTTACTTCTGAAAGAAATTCACGATTCAGTCATTGAAAATAATGAGTTTTCTCAAAACACGGTCGCGATATTCATGGAAGGCTCAAACCGCTCGAAATTTCGGAGTAACCGAGTAGTGGGCAGTGGTTGGGCGCTTCGAATCATGGGTGACTGTGAAGGAAATGAATTTGAGAAGAATGATTTCATTCAAAATGCGTTTGATGTGACGACCAATTCGAGCCAAAGTGCCAATCTCTTTAAAGGTAACTATTGGAGTCATTATTCAGGATACGATCTTGACCGAAATGGCGTGGGCGACGTGCCTTACCGGCCCGTCAGTCTTTCTTCGGTGGTCTTAGAGCAAATCGATTCGTCTTATGTGTTGCTCAATAGTTTTTTATTCAGCGTTTTAGATCAAGTTGAGCGGGCGCTTCCTTCAATGACGCCTGAGCCCTTGAAAGACGAAGAGCCAGCGATGGCCCAATTTGGGGCGGGGGTACGAAAGTGATTCGATTAGTCGATTTGAAAAAGAGTTATGCAGCAGTCAATGCGCTTAACGGCGTTTCAGCGCAAGTGAAACCCGGATCGATCACAGGCATTGTGGGTCCGAATGGTTGCGGAAAAACTACGCTCATCAAATGCATTCTGGGGTTGGTGGTTCCCGATCAAGGGCAGATTTTTGTCGATGGGGTTGAGGTTCACTCAAGGGGCTGGAGACACCGTGAAAATTTAGGGTACATGCCGCAAAATCCCGAGTTTCCGGGCAACCTTCGGGTAAATGAACTCTTAGAGATGATGGCTGATATTCGGGGGGTTGCACCTCAGTCTCGCTCTGAATTGATCGATCGTTTTGAGGTGCAGCCGTTTTTAGATCGTCCATTTGGTACGTTGTCGGGTGGTACGAAGCAGAAAGTGGCAGTGGTCTCGGCTTTGATGTTTAACCCCAAGATTATTATTTTAGACGAGCCGACGGTGGGATTAGATCCGGTTTCGGCGAGACGATTTAAAGATTTGATCAAGGCGAGAGCCGCTTCTGGCGCGGCTGTTTTATTGGTTTCCCACATTTTAAGTGAGATGGATCAGTTAGTCGATAACATGGTATTCATGCTAGAGGGCCGAGTTGAATTTTCTGGGGCGGCCAGTGACCTACGAAAACTCAGTGAAGAGGGGTTATCGATTGAATCAGCTGTGATTCAGTTCTTAGAGCGTCGAGAGCAAGCATTGCCGAGCAGTCGCAAGCCGTTAAGTGGTGAGGTTCGATCATGAATCAAAGTTCATTCAAAGTTTTTAAATATGAATTATTGAATACCGTGCGAAATCGATGGCTGGCGGTTTGCTCGGTCTTGGTGTTTTTTGTGACAGTAGGCTTCATTAAAGTCAGTGGTGATTTCGATAAAGCGCTGCTCAGCATGACGAGTTTGTCGGTGGTCGGTGTGCCCCTAGTGACCGTCTTGTTTAGTTCGCTCTATTGGTATTATAACGACCGGTTTACCCAGTTGCTACTTACACTACCTGTTAAACGGCAGACATTGTACGTCGCGCGCTACTTGTCGCACGTTGGGGCGCTGGCGCTGTGCTGGGTTGGAGGAGTGACTCTCGGTTTCTTAGTTTACCTACATTTTTCGGCTGGCATCGTTTTGCTCAGTGTTCTGGTGTGCGTGCTGGTTTGTGTTTTTGTGGCGATCACGATGGCAGTTTGCGCGAAAGTTTCAGATCGCATGAAAGGAATGGGTTTATTGTTTGGGCTCTGGCTTTATTTCGCACTCATTCATGATGGGCTTATTTTGTTGATCTTATTCGCGCTTCGCGATTACCCGCTAGATAGTGTGAGTGGAGCGCTGGGTGTGTTGAATCCCATTGGTCTTGCCCGCGTGGTTTCATTAATGCACTACGAATCGGCGATGCTTTTAGGGCATGCGGGGGCTCTGGTTCGAAACCTGCTGACATCATCAACTGGCCTTGTGATCGCCTTAGCAGTAGGGCTGGTCTGGGTGATCGTACCCGCAGTGATTGGGCTGAGAATTTTTCAGAAGAAAGATTTCTAATCTTGGGCCTATTTTACCCTCTCGGCTTACGTGGCCCTGACGATTTCGGCGGCCTTGAGTCGCCCTTCGAAGGTCTTCGGTCGCTTCTTTGGCCGCCTTTTGGGTCGCCTCTTTGACCGCCTCTTGAGTCACCCGATGAAGGCTGCTCTTTTGTCTTTGCACGGCCGTGAAAGGTGGCGCGTTTGCCGCCTGCGCTTGGTGACGCAGAAGATGGAGCACCCTTTGAAGGTCTTGAATCGTCGTCGCCTTTGCGGTCGCGAGGAGCGAATGGTCTCGAAGCTTTCGAGTATCTCGAAGAAGGTGCCGCACGGCTACTGTCGTCACGCTTTTCGCCGCGAGTTTCGCCACGTGAGTCTCGGCGAATTTCTTTTGGCGCACTCACGCGATCGGCTGAGCGATCACGTGGGCGAGGAGATTTTGAGCCCACTGGCTTAATTCGAGTTTCGCGAGCGCGAAGTGGCTTGATGAGCCCTGAAGAATTTTGAATTTCAGCGTTTTCGGGATTAGAAATCCCGGTTCGCTCTTGCTTGGCTTCACGCTTCTTGGTTTCAAAATCAATCTTGCGCATTCCTAGGTCAGGTTGGTGAAGCAAGGCTTCAACTTGGGTGTCTTTGAGTGGTCTGAATTTTCCGGGTTCTAGGCCGTGCAGAGTGATGTGGCCAATCGCCGTTCTCACGATGCGTTCAACCAAGAAACCTTTGTCTTCGAACCAACTACGCATATCCACCGTCGAGACGCCCATCATGATGATCTCGACGAGGGATTTTTGGGTGTATTTTTCGATGAGTGAAACACTGAGCGGCTTTGAGAAATGACCGTCTTGTTTGACTCCACGGCGAAGTCTTGTCAGCATCTCTTCGTCTGGGTGGCCCTTGACTTTGACATGATAGACGCGCGGAATGTCATCTCGGCGCTGTAATTTTTCGGCGAACTCGCCGTCGTTGGTCACCAAAATGAGGCCTTCGTTGTTGAAGCTCAGTCTGCCAATCGGAAACAAGCGAGTTTTGATACGGGCAAAATAGCCAGCCATCGTCGCGCGACCTTCAGGGTCTTGAAACATTGAAATGACGAGCCTCGGTTTATAAAAAGCATAATAAACCGGTGGGGCGGTGAGTTTGCTAATCAGCCGGCCACTGACTTTGATGGCGTCTTCTGAGAGGTCAGCTTTATCGCCGAGTTTGGCGATTTTTCCGTTGACGGTGACTTCTCCGAATTCGATGAGTTCTTCACCCTTGCGTCTTGAAGCAATGCCGACATGCGCTAAAATCTTCTGTAATCGTTCTGAAGCCATAGATAATCCACCCTTATTAGTCTTGTGTGAATCGACTGTAGCACTATTTAAATCAAAGTTCGACCGATTCTGTTAGTTTCACCCAGTTTCGGGCTATTCATTTGGGCTATTCAGGCGAAACGTCGTCGGTTGACGGTGCCTCAGAACCGCGAAAAGTACCCGAATTCGCATTGAGCGTGGCTTCAGCCTCGGCCTCAGCGATGATTGCGGTCGCTGAAAGCGGTATTTGCCCGAGTGAATTGGCTGATTCGGCAACTAACTCTTCGACCGTTTTCTTGGCAGCCTCTGCAGCTTGTTTTTCGAGCAGTTTCTGTTCTTCGAGATAAGGGGTTGAAGTGGCAATGAGCGAGACCTTGTCTTTGATCTCTTTTAAGATTTTTTCGTCTTCTTTAGGGTCGTAAATCAATGAGACACTGGTGTCTGACTTCATTTCACTGACCAGTTTTCTCATTTCTTTGACCCGTGGGTCTTCTCGTTCAGCCGAGGTTTCAGAGCCTGGAATCATTTGTTCGAGTTCGCGAAGTGACGGCAGAGCTTGCAGGTCTTTTAGCCCGAATAACTCTAGAAAATCGGGGGTGGTCGTATAGACCATCGGTCTACCGGGTAGGTCAGATCGGCCAGAAATTTGGATCAATTTTCGGTCAAGCAACGTTCTCACAAAGTGTGAAGAGTCGACTCCTCGAACTTGGTCGATGTCGTCTTTGAGGGCCGGTTGTTTGTAGGCGATGATAGCCAAGGTTTCCATCGCACCGCTTGAAAGCCGCTGAATGAGGGTACGAGCCAGTTTTCGGGCTAAGGGTGCGCGAAGGGTTTTGGTCCGAAATTGGAGTCCGCCTGCCACTTCAATGAGTTCGATGCCGTGATGGTAGCTTTGATAACGGTCTCGAAGCTGGGTCGCGGCTTCGAGAAAATGTTGGTGTGAAATGGTTGGGCCAAGAAGCTCTTGTAGTCTTTCAATCGACACTGGCTTGTCAGACATGAATAAAAGGGCTTCGATACAAGACTGCAACTCTGAGAGGTCAAATTCGACTGAATCATCAGTCGGAGCTTTGGGAAGTGCGGCCAATAACTCAGGGTCGAGCTCGATGCCTTCATCCGCATTTTCACGGTCTAGAGCTTCTTGTGCCTGCCTGAGCTCTTCTGCTTCTTTAATCTCTTGGATCTCTTGGTTCATCGCTTCAGTTAAAGCGACGTCTTCAGCGATTTCGGCTGCGAGCCTTAGGGTTAATTCTTCAGCTGAGCCCAGCGAGAGTTCTTCGATTTCAGTTAAAATTTCGGTATCGACGGCTTCGATTGCCCGCGCGACACGCAGTAAGGTGTCTTCAGTTTCAAGCTGAAGTGCCGCTGAGTCGATTTCGACCTCGCCGGCTGATTTTTTGAGTGAATCTTCAATCGATTCACCAGCATCATCGTCAATTGTTTCGTCAATCATTTCGTCTAGCGAATCATCTAGCGAATCGTCTAGGTCAAGCTCGTCGGATTCGTCTTGAGCTTCTGAAATTTCAGGGGTGCGAAGCTGAAACGGATCAGGAATGTAGGCGACTCTACCGATGTCGACAGAGGTTGACTCTGCCTGCGAGTCACAAGAGGTGTTAAGCGTCGGTTCGACAGGAGCATTCCTGTCGAGAGCGGTGTCATTGGGTTTTGCGTCGTGGGTTACCGCCGCTGTAGCGGTGGTTTCGAGAGTTTCGTTTTCGATTGGATTTTCGATGGGATTGTCGTTCATAAAGTTTGCTCCGCCATGGGTTCGTTGAGTGCTGGGTTTACCGGGAGGGTCGGTGAAATCGAGGGCATTGAAGGTTTCTCGTTAATGTCGAGATTTTGCATACCCAGGGCTAACTTGACGTCGGTATTCACTTCGGCTTCGAATCCTGAAGCAAGCGACATGTCAAAGTTCTCGAGTGACTCTAAGAGTTCGAGGTAAATATCTTGATAGGCCGCCTCTTGGTGAAGTTTGAGGCGTCTCAATCTTGAAAGCTCTAATGAGGTAAGAAAAGTGACCACCACCTCGGGTTTTGAAGAAACTGCCGAAATGAGTTCTCTCATCGCCGTGAGCTGGCCTTTGCGAAGCTTAGATTTAAAATGGGCGATTTTATCGGTAATAGAGACGGTCTCTTTTTGTAAAATCGTAGTGCGTTTTCGGGCCCGAGTTACCAAGTTTTGGTAACACAGCGACAGAGTTGAGATGTTCATCTCTTTCCAGACCCGTTCAACCGGCGCGCGCCGATTAGGCCTGGTAAACACATCGTCGCCTAACCAGGGTAGTCCAGCAATGGTTTGGCCGGCTTCTTTGAATCGTTGGTGTTCGAGTAACTGTCTGATGAGTTCTTCTTGAGTTAAAGCGCGGTCTTGGTCGAGCTCGCCGTTGGCATTTTCATCGTCTTCTTTGGGTAGCAGGGCCTTACTTTTCCAGTGAATGAGGGTGGCCGCCATGACTAAGAATTCGCTAGCGACGTCAAAGTTAAGCTCTTGCATCAATTTGACGTAAGAGAGGTACTGATCAGTGATTTTCGATAGTGATATCTTAGAGATATCCATCTCATGGGTTTGGATGAGGTACAAAAGAAGGTCAAGTGGACCTTCAAAAGTATCAAGCTGAACAGTAATCGGTACGCGGTATGCCAAAGAAAACTCCCCCTCCAAAAATAAAACTCTCGAAGCTCAAACGATCATAGCGAAGCGCTCGATCTTGGCAAGCGATTAGTCGATGAGAATCGTCGAAATTTTGACTTAAGGGCCCCGACTGACTTTCATCAATCCATTATGGCGAATTCGTTGCGGTTTTCTGACCAAATCTAACGCGCAGGACTAAGCAAGCCCAGTGCCTCTCGCACTTTCGTGGTCGTGAGTTCTGCCTGAACTGACGCGGCCTGTGCCGCTTCTCTTAGAATTTTCATCAGTTCGGTTTGTTCGCTCAAGATTTGATTGCTCTTGTCGCGAATGGGGCCAATTTCGGCTACGACCATTTCGGCCGTTTCAAGTTTGAGGTGCCCGTACATTTTACCACGGTAGCCTTCGACCAGTTCGGCAATCGGTTTTTTCGTGATGGCGCTTTGAATCGTGAGTAGGTTTTTGACCCCAGGTTTAGCCGGGTCGTCGGTGATTTCGGTGCCCGAATCGGTGACTGCCTTTTTGAATTTTTTCACGATCTGGTCGTTTGAGTCAGTGAGAAAAATCGATGCGTTCGGGTCGGTGTCAGATTTTGACATTTTCGCGAGCGGATTTTGCAAGCTCATGATTCTCGCTCCTACCGGTGCGATGAATGGCTCGGGGATTTTGAATAATTCAGTATCGTAGAGGTGGTTCATGCGAAGCGCTAGGTCTCGCGTTAGCTCGACGTGCTGTTTTTGGTCTTCGCCGACAGGTACCAAGTCAGTTTGGTAGAGCAAAATGTCAGCGGCCATGAGTATCGGGTAAGAGAAAATTCCGCACCCAATGTTTTGGCCTTGTTTTGATGACTTGTCTTTGAACTGGGTCATGCGACTCAGTTCGCCCATGTAGGCATGGCAAGTGAGAATCCACGAGAGTTCGGCGTGTTGTCTGACGTGCGATTGAATGAAGAGTTTCGCTTTTTTAGGATCAATGCCCGCGGCCAGGTAGTTCGCCAGTGCCCGTAGCGTGTGATCGAGAAGCGCCTTCGGATCTTGCCTTGCCGTGAGTGCGTGCAAGTCGACCGAGAAGAAATAGCAGTCGTAGTTTTCGTAGAAGCCCACCCAATTTTTGAGAGCGCCGAGGTAATTACCCAAGGTCAATGTGTTTGACGGAGTCACGGCCGAAAGCATGACTTTTTTGGTGTTAGACTCAGAATTCATTTTAGAATTTGGCGCTGGCACTGTCGTCGAAATGGACATGGTCTAAAACCCTCCGAGGCCAAAAAGATGAATCATCAGGCCCAGCGTGATTTCAGTGCAAAAACGAATCGGGTAAGAAATGATGCTGATCGCTCCGGTAAACATTAAGGCCATGAGAATCCAAAAACTGTATTGAGCAATGGCTTCGTATTTTTTAGTCGCATTGTACGACAAAAAAGACTCAACGATCTTGCTGCCGTCAAGGGGGGGCAGCGGTATCAAGTTAAAAAATGCGAGCGCGTAGTTAAGCGAAATCGAAACGACGGTCATGCCTTTGAGAGGCTCATGAAAAAAGTTCGATTGCGGTAACCATTTTAGAATTATGCACAAAAGTGCCGCCGAGAAAAAAGCTAAAATCACGTTCATGCCTGGGCCGGCGATAGCTACCCAAAATAAGCCCGGACGGTATTTGCGAAACCGAGTCGGATTGATCGGCACTGGCTTTGCCCAGCCAAAAAGAAAATTCGTACCGGTGAGCATCACAATGAGCGGAAAAACAATCGTGCCCATGACATCAATGTGCGGCACTGGATTAAGGGTTAGTCGGCCCGCTCTTTCGGCTGTTTGGTCGCCCCAATATTTGGCCATGCGTCCGTGAGCGTACTCGTGAAAAATCACGGCGATCAAAAAAGGTACGAAACTGATGGTCGTCATTTGAATGCGTTCGGCGAAAGAGTCCATAGGTGACTTCTGTTGTAACTGCTGTGTGCGATTTATGCAAATGGGTATGTGGTTACCTATGTGAAGGGGGTTGACAGGCGGGCCCAGAATCGAAGAGGGTACCTGGGTATGAAGAAATCAAATACTTTGAAGTCGGCTGGTTGGGTTCGAACTCTCGTGGGGTTGTCTCAGTTGTTACTGGTCGTCGCACTTGTCGGCGCACTGATCGGTAGTTTGACCGGGTTTAAAGTGGGTGAATCGTTGCCTAGTCTTAAACTAAAAAATCAGAACGGGGTCGAGGTCGATCTCGCTCAGTTTAAAGGCAAGCCAATGATTTTGTATTTTTACCCGAAAGACGACACCTCGGGGTGTACGGTCGAGGCCATTCAGTTTCGAGATAAATACGATCAGTTTAAAAAATTAGGAGTCGTCTTATTTGGAATCTCTCGCCAAGGTGAAAAGAGCCATCAAGACTTTATCAAAAAACTCAATCTGCCGTTTGACCTGTTGATTGACGAGAGCGGAAGCGTGGGTGAGGCACTCGGGGTTTCGTCGTTTCCGGTTGTTGGCATTCATAAGCGCCAAACGCTATTGATCGGCCCTGATGGGAAGCTCGCTAAATTTTATGAATCGGTTGATCCAGAAAAAACGGCCGACGAGTTATTGCGCGACTTGAGCGCGCTGAAGCTGGTGAAGTGAAGTGGGCTGAATGGCAATAAGAAACCCCGGACCTGCCTGTGGGCAAATCCGGGGCGAATCGTGGGTTGACTAGGGTATTACCTACCGGCCCTATCGAAACGTATCTTTTTCGGCCAGTTCTAGGGCTTCATTAGCAGCTACCTTGCTAGTGAGGTAGCTGCTAAATGCGGCTCTTAACTGACTGAATTTTTCGTCAGATATTTTTTTCGCAAAAGTATAATTTTCAGCTTTTTTCAGAGCCTCATCGCGACCTAAGCCAGGGCCCGATTCTGCAGACTCGGTAGCGGCGGTTTGAGTTGATAGCCAGACGTAGACATTTTTGTAGGTTTCGATCGTCTCAGCGGTGGCCGAAAGGTCAATGATCAGGTGCATGGCCAGTGTGAGGGTATCACTGAAAAACGGCATTGCTGGGCCTTTTGGGTTTTTGAGCCACTGGGTTAGTGGAGTAAACAGGGCTAGCCGTGAGGGGGCATTGGCTAACTGATCAAAAGTCGATGCAGCAAAATCCCAGAGTTTAGCTGTTGTACTCGATACTTTTTGAAGTTCTAACACGAAATCAAGAAGCGCTGACTCTTGCTCGGGCGAGTACTTGGGGTGTTCGACTAACCAGTGAATCGCGTCAACTAGCACTTTAGAATCTGCAGGCCAGAGGCGTGCTTCTATTTGCTCGAGTTTATTGATATAAGGTAGAATTTCGGTCGAGGGGTCTGTCAGAGCGAGAAAACGAAGGCAGTCGATCAAAATGGCAGAAAAGTAAAATTCATTGTGTTGGGTTTTCCAGAAGTGTTCAGAGTAGGTCAGTAAGGATGGGTAATGGGTTCGAGCGGTTTCACCCGATAGGTTTCTTGATTTGATGGCTTTGCTTGCCATTCTTAGTAATTCGTTTCGAGAAGACCCAAACTCAGGTTCTTTCTGCGGAATGCTATCCCAAAGGGTTTTGATTCCGGTGTGATAGGCAACTGGCGTTATCGAATTAGGCGATTGCGACGAATTTGCAGCGTAGATTGTGATCACAGTGAAATCTAACGTATAAGGGTCTTCAACCAAGAGGACGAGTGGTTTTAGCCCTGAATTGAAGTCTTCAATAAATGCGATTTCTTCGTTGTAGTAGTCTCTACCCGAATAAATAGAGATCGTCCAAGTCTTTGGTTCATCTTTGTTTTTGCCACTACTTATGGCTGTCAAATACGGCACTCCGGGAATGAGAGCATACGTCAGATGATATTCTTCGAGCGCAGACTCTATGAGTGGCCGATAATCATTTCTGGTTTTCAATTTTGTGACGACTTCGGCTTTGTCTGCGTCAGTCAAATCAGTAGCCTGCACTGGTAGTTTGAGAAAATTTAGGTGGAGTTCTGGATTGTAATCGAATTTGATTGGACCCACGGCGACAGGTACCGTGAGAATTTTCATGCCTCTGAAGCCGGATATTTCGGCAACTGTTTCATGGCCATCACCGGTATTACTTGAAGGGCAGGTGGTAAGGTTAGAGGTTGGCCTCACAATGTATTTCTGGTTGTCAGTCGAAGTCGCGAGGTACTCATCGAATGACGATTTTTCTGCGGTGATTGGACAATAGGTGAAGTCACTTCTTTTACTGGGCGTATAAGGTGCGAGAGGCGCAGTGTCTTGAGTTGTTGAGTTGCTTACCTGGCCGCAAGAAATGTTTAGCGATGACACGAGCGTCATGGCGGTTATGAGACTTAAGGCGTGACGGTTCTTGATGATAGTTGGTATCGATGAATTTTGCATGTTCCCCCTCTTTTTGAAATTCGTTAAAAAAACTTTCTAGGTATCAAGCCTACCGCAAGTAGCAATCTCTGGGCCAAATGGGTTGGGTTGTAAAACTTTTATTTTTAACTTTTATAGTGTAAAAAATAAGTGTGAAGTTGTGGGGTTGTGATCGATATCGCATTAGGCTCGATCGAAGCCTAACGAAGTGATCGAGTCAGGTTTTTGTTGTCTCTAGAATTCCACATTTTTTTGTGGCCGATTTTTCACAATTGTCTGTTTTTAGCGACAAACGGCCTGGTCAGAGACAGGTAGATTCTCGATCAAATAAGTGCGGAGGAGATCAAATAGTTGAGGTTCGAGAGTTGACCGACGCTAGATTAGCTTAGGTTTTGAAGTGAGTTATCAAACCCGAAAACTGAGGGCTGAGGTAGTTCGGTTGGAGTATTGCTCTGGAATGATATTCAGTCCGTAGGGGTCGCCAAGATCTAGAATGGTGTGGCCTTCTTTAGTTAAAGATTGTGCCCACTCTTTGTTCAGCTCAAATAACCCAGTTAAACTTACTAACTGCGTTTCACCGGGTGCCGCCCCAATCAAACGGAATATCTTCCCATTTCTCGCCGCTCAAGTATGGTTGAAGGTAGGTTTTTACCCCGATCGTAAGTTCAGTGAAAAACTCATCAATGAATTCTTCGTATGTTTGGACTGGATCAGTTTTATGGCGAAGAGCAGCCACTGGGATTGGATATTTTTTTGCTAAATCGGTGATGTAGAGTGCCGGGTGGCCGGGGTTGAAAATTTCTGGAAAAATAGAGTCTGAATGACCGTCTTTTGGTTTTAGGTATATTGTCAACGCCAAGATGTTTGGGTTTTGTTCGATGCGCAACCGAAATATCTCGCTTGAACTTTGCCCTTCGGCGATCTGGTGTTCTTGAGATAAAACCATTCCATTCGCTTCTGTTTCAAATTGTTTCAATCGTTTTTCAATCGTTTTCATTCGAAATTTTAAATTGTTTACCATAATTTCTCTCCAAAGATAACTTGTTGTTCCATCTTGTACCAGACACTACATTGCTCTGGAATGAGATTTAGGCCGTAGGGATCGCCAAGGTCTAGAATGGTGTGGCCTTCTTTTATTAAAGACTCGGCCCATTCTTGGTTCAGCTGAAACAGTTTAGTTGTTTTCACCTCAACTTCAGTAAGGCGGCCCAATCCCTCACCGGCTTTGTTACTGGCAAAATCCTCAAATTCCTTAAACGCCTCTTCCAGTTTTTTGTCTATACCAGTTTGCGGTTTTGAAAACGTCTTCACTTCGAACCCCGCTTGTCGCATTTCGGCGGCCACAAAGTCAATTCCCGGTTTTTCGGCCGAGCCCATGGTTCGGGCGATGATGGCGTATTTGCCCGGTTCGCCGACTCGAATACGTTTGGGGTGTAAGATGACATCGATATTTTTGAACGCCTTAGCTATGGGGTCAAAAGCCAGCACTTCGTTGACCGTTTTTAGGCCTGCCGTAGTGCCCATCTTGATAGTTTCGGTTGATAGGTCGACGAATTTGGCGGCGGTGGGGGCCGAATTTCGAAGGGTTTTTAAGAGGTCTTTGACTAGTACGGCGTTTAGGATGTCGGCTTTAAACAGGCCTCGAGCTTTTTTCAAGATCGCGGCTTTGCCCGGTACCATCGGTACCACCAAATCTAAGACGACCGCCGCGCCCAGCAGGGCTTTGTCGATTTGATCTTGCCTTTCGCCCAAGAGGTTTTCATCGGTCAGAATCGCCGACAGAAAATTCGATACATCGTAAGGGGTACCCAGTAGAATGCCACCCAAGACGTCAGAAACCGCTTTTGCGCTAGCTTCGAATCGGCTTCTGGTTTCTTCTTGTTCTTCTTTCGTGAGTAGGGGTGGGCCGGTCGGAAGCTCGGGTAACGCGGCGAGAGTTTGGCTTGGCCAAAGACTTTCGCCTTGTTGGGCAAGCTCAATCGAATTCGTAGAAAGCGTTTCGATGCGTTCTTTCATCGCAGAAAATCGTATGGCAAAACGCTTCACTTCTTGGCTAAGTTGATTCAAGTCTTCGGCGTCGCTTGTGCCTGTGGTGGCACTCGAAGAGTTTTCAGCCTGCGAGCGTGTCGCGTGATCTCTGGCCCATTCAATTTGGCCTAAGATTCTGTCAGTGTTTTCTTCGATCGCGCGCGGGGCGATCGGGTCGTGGGGCGCCACAGGTGGTGCACCCTCGTGAGTCGCCGAGCCGGGCCTGGTGCCTGATGCAATTGTAGTGCAAACGCGCAGTTCACCGTCGATTAGGTTTTTGAGGGCGGCCCCGAACTCAATTGAGTTGATCTCGCGTATGGCTTTCGCGCCCGGATCGATCGAAACGAAGTATTCTTGTTTAAAAGATGTATAAGTCTCATTACCTTCAGCGGGTTTTGAACTTTCTTCTTTTGAAGCAAAAGCAACGAGCTTCTCGCCTTCTTTGGCTTCGCAAGAGTTGTGAAATTCAAATCGGCCAGAACTCGTTTCAATGATCGAGTTTTCGCGAGGAGTGACCGGGAGGGCTTCGGGTACGTCGGGTACCGGCTCGGGTTCATCGCCCCTTTCGTCGCCATTCGGGTCGTCATGTTTAGAATTTACCGATTCAGTGGCTTCGTTAAGTGTGATCAACATTTTTTTGTATCGACTTTCGGCGTATCTCAGGCGCATGTTCAGTGCTGCGAGTTTTTGGTCGGTATTGGCGAGTGGCCGCAGAAAGATCGAAAGTCGCGTGAGAAGAAACTCGAAACTGATGAAGTAGTCGTTTGCCCGAGTCAACGCTTGCGAAAACCGTTCACTTCTCAAAATGGCGCTCGCAAAACCATTTTCAAGCACCTCCATGGGCACTGAAACCAGTGAGAGAAAAAATTCAAAACGGCGTTGCGCCATGATCGCTTCGTTTTCTGAAATATGGTTTTTGAGGCGATTGGCTTCGCTCGTTTCGACGATCGAGTTCAGGGTTTCGGTCACTTGCGCTAGGTCGTGATCAATGCGAGTTTGCCAAAGCCCAAAAACCTTCATGATCGAATCAGACGAGCTTTGGTGTTGGCCGGTGATGGGACTATTCTCGTCAAAACCAGCCAACTTTAGCGATTGAAGCTGTCGAGAGAGACGTGCTTCGATGGCGTTTTTCGTAATTTGCAGGCGCATTTTGATGATGCTCAATTCGGCCTCTCGCCCAAGCATCGTTACGTAATAGCGATTGAGTGGAGTGTCTTCGAGTGCTTGTGGCACGGCTTCTTTCGTTGAGACCACAAGTCCTGCCTTGATTATTTTGAGGTCTCTAATGGTCTTTAGCCAGAGTTGTTGATGAAACCAGAGCGTGCGTTCTTTTTCGCCCAAATAGTTCAGGGCTTGGCGTTCGCGCTCACGAAATCGATTGATCTCGTCGTAGTAGCGATCGCTGGCACCGGCAGGGTGGTTTAGTGAGGTGAAACAAAAAAGAAAAAGAAGCGAAAAGAGAATCGTTAAGGTTTTCCGCATACGCTCCCCCAATTGTTTCCAAGACGTCTCACTTTTGCTTCGTAGCCAGCGTAGTCACCCGCCCTGGCGTAAGAAACGTCATCACAGCATGAATAGTAACGAATGCTAAGTTCGCGCCGATCAATTGCAGCTTGCTTCTGCTTCGGAATCTCATCGAGTTGTCTTTGGTAGTCAGTCGCGCGTTTTTCTGCGGCTTCGAAACGATCGGTGGCGTCTTTAAGTTCTTTAGTGGCATCGGTAAGTCGCTGTTGGAATTTCGCGATAGCTGCATTTTCTCTGATTTTTTCGCTTTCAGAACGAGCCAAAAGTTGGTTGTGCGATTCTTCTATCTGCTCTGAATTCTTCGCAATCACGTCGGCCAGCGATTCGGCACTCGTGGAGCTAACTAAAAGTAGGTAAGTTTCAGGAGGAACCCCGGAGTTTTCTGAAGTTATTTCTCGTGATCTGATTTTATTCACAAATTCTTGAAATTCTTGTTCTGATTCAAATTTTTTGAATCGATCTTGCAGGGCCTGAAGTTGCTTCAATTCAAAGGCAATTGCTTGGTTTTCTTCGCCCGACGTGTTGCTGAGCTCTTGACGTTTGAGAGTAATCTCAGTGTTGAGAGCTTGGCTGCTAGAAATGAGGAAAGATCGGATCTTTGAAATCAGATCGCGAAGCTGAGTTTCTGGCACGAAACCGAGAGTTTGTTTGAGATCTTCAGTTATTTTTCTTTGGCTATCGAATTTAGTCGTAGCGTCGGCAATGCTTTTTTCGATCGCCGCAAGGTTCGACTGGCACCCAGAAATATCGCTGGTTGTCTGGGCAATCTGTTTGTTCTTGTCTAAAATTTCATGCTCAGTAATTTGTTGGCTCTCTAAGATGGCTTTACCTCTGGCTGATTCGAGATTGGCAATTTCTCTCTCAAACCCAGGTAAAATTTTTTCTTTGATGTTGAACAGGTCTTGCCAGTAGTATTGAAAACAGTCTTTTTCGGTCCAGTCTACCGCCCCAACTTCGACCGGCCCCAGTAAGAGCAGCCCACCCAATAGTACTCTGTTTAGTGTCAACCACGAGGTTGTGCTGGCCGATATGCCTATGGTTCGTTTGGTTTGTTGGCTGGTAATCGATTTCATGTTGGGCCTCTCTGTTTTGTGTGTGCTCGATCGTTTCACGCTTTGTTCGGTCACAGACCGAGTCAACGTGATTTGCGTATTAGCAAAATGAGCGCCAGAGCTGGTGTTGGCTTCAGTCTCTTCAAACTGGTGAGGTATTATTGGTAATGATATTTGTATCTTGTGTGTAGATTTTTATTCAGGGGGAATCAATCGCTAGAAATTTCGACAGGTGGCTACTCGAAAATTCAGCCTCGCGGATGGGGTTTGCCCCGGTTTTGTGGAAAACTAGCGACAGAGAAATCTCTAAAAATCCACAATTTTGTGGATTTTTGGAGACCTCCTGGCAGGCTGGGCGGCCGCTGGTTGCCTCGGCTTGAGGCTGTGAAAACTCAGAATGCTGATTTTTTACTGATTGTTAAGAAATATCGAGTGACGCAGCCGGCATCACGAACGGATCAGATCCTTTTTCTTCGCTCGGGGGTGGTAGCGATCGAAAGAATCTTTCAAATGTGCGGGCGAAACGTGGGTGTAGATCTCTGTGGTCGATAGGTCGGCGTGACCTAGCAGTGTTTGCAGTGATCGCAAGTTCATGCCCGACTCGAGTAAGTGAGTGGCGAACGAGTGCCTGAGAGTGTGGGGGCTGGTGGTCAGGGTAACGCCTGCGTGAAAGCACATTTGCTTGAGTATCAGCCAAAACGCTTGCCTCGTCATGGGTTCGCCTCGCTGAGTGAGAAAACACTCAGCTGTTTCGGGTGCTTGAATTTGTCGCGACCCTTGTTTAGAAAGTAGCAGTGGCCGTGCCGTTTTTAAGTAAATACTGAGAAGTTCGGCGACCAGTGGCACAAACGGAATGAGTCGTTCTTTAGAACCTTTGCCTAGGGGTCGAATGATTCTTGATTTGAGATCGAGCCGTTCAAATGTCAACTCGACCAGTTCGGTGACCCGCAAGCCCGTGGCGTAGAGTAGGTAAATTAGGGTCTGGTCGCGAAGCTTAAGCGCTTCGGCAAGTGGGCCTTTGTAGGGTAATCCTCTTTTTGTTTGTTCGAGGAGTTTTTCAATTTGCTCGTGTGACAAGTACTTCGGTAGCGACTTTTCTTTTTTTGGAGATTTTAAGAGTGAAGTCGGATTTTCAATGTGGCCGAGCTCAAGGCAACAAAATTTGAAAAATTGCCGGAGACTCGAAAGCTTGCGAGCGAGGCTGGATGATTTGTGGGCGGTGGTTTTGAGTGAAGTGAGAAACTCTTCGAGGTCGGTGGCGCTAATTTCGTTTAGAGGGGTCTCAGGTTTTTGGGAGGTTAAGAAACCGCTGAGTTGTTTGAGATCGCTCTCGTAGGCAGATTTTGTTTTGGGCGAGCAGCCGTAGTCGATCGTGCGGGAGTCGAGAAACTGTTGAATGGCGTCATTGATTTCGGAGGGTTCGCTGAGTTCGCTTGTGGGGTCTTTCGGCATGGCAGTGGTCACTGTCTATAAAAGTACCGGGATCAGTGAATTACGTCAATTCTACTGATCCCGGATTTTAACTCGCGTTGTTGCCGCAAACCGCGAATCTTATGGGGGAGGGGGCTTTTAGAAATCGAGTACGTAGCCGTGCTGTGAGTTATTTAGGTAAACCCAAATATTACCCAAGTTCAGCCGTGTGCCATTGACCCAGAGATTGATCGCTAGCGAGCTCACACAAATATTTTGTGGAGTAGGGTATTGCCCTTGTGCTGGCTGATTCACTGGGGTGGTCGGAACCGTCGGAAACGGGTTGATGCCGTAGTTGTTGTAATTGTTTGCCGATATTCCTGGAATCTGAATTTGACCGTTTTGGATGGCGGTAATGATGTAGCCTTGAGCTTGGCCGCTCAGGGTTAAAAATCCGTTTCCATTCACCGTGGTCGACTGAGTGGCTCCAAATGTTGGGGCGACTTGACCTGGAACTTGATTAGCTCCAGGCATCGACGTCAGGTTTAATGAAATTGAACCATCGTAGCTAGAGCCAGTCATGTAACCGCCAGCAGCACCGCCGCCGACGATCGCTTGTCCGACCGCTCCGACGCCAGGTATTTGTCCGGCTTGAAGCTTGCTCATGTTAATTTGAGCATTTGTTAGCGTGAATGGTATTTGCTGACCAATCGGTACGCAACCGCCAGGAACTCCCGGGGCACCGGGAACCGAGCCAGCAGGAGCTGTCGGTACTGGTGTCTGGGCTGGTGGTGGGGTACTTGATCCGCAACCGATAAATCCGCTTGCGGTGGCAATCGCAAGTGTGGCGTTAAGAACGCCTCTCATAATTGTTCTATTGTTCTTCATAAACTCCTCCATACAGGTTCTTACTAAAGCAAGGGCGATGCCACAGGTGGCCAAAGTGACTCAGGTTGTCGGTGCTTGTCGGTTTTTTTCGCGTTTTTAGCGGTAAGTCGTTGAAATGACTTGTGTTTTTATATACTGCAATTGTTTAATTATTGAGCAACTAGGGGCGCCCAGTGCCCAATGTTTAGCCTCAAGGCTGTTCACGAACTTGACAGGTGTTAGGGTTGAAGTGAGGAACACTCGATTTTTTGAGGCCAGCGTACTCAAGAATGCCATCGGCGAGGGCTACGGCTAGAAGGTGTCGGTTCTCTTTAGTCATGATAAACGACCGATCAGCAGGACTCGATAGAAAGCCGACCTCGACCAAGACAGAGGGCATGTCGGCCCCCAGAAGCACGTGAAAGAGTGCCTGCTTAATACCGCGGTTTCGTTTGACTAAGTCTTTCTTGCTTTTGCCTTTCGAAGTGGCCAGCACGAGTTCTGTTTGAACCGCGCAGGCGAGGCGCTTACTCTTGGGTAGGTTTGAGTCTATGCGAAGGTCCTTTATAATGAGGGCGACATCAGTTGAGGTGCCGTCTTGGGGTTTGCCTCCTAATACTGAGTTTTCAAGGTGCGCTAGGCGTTTCGATGAAGCATCGGTCGTGTTGTTTAAAATGTACGTTTCAATGCCTTCGGCCGGGGGTAGTTTCTTAGTGCCCAGTTTGACTTGGGTAATGATGCCCATGGCGCTTTCATCGAGGTGCGACTGAGATGAGTTCATGTGCAGTGAGATGAACACGCTGGCGCCGATCTTATTGGCAAACGCCGTTCGGTTACCCAGTTCAATTTCTTTGTCATCGTAGCGAGTGAGGTAAGTTTCAACCCCAGCAGACTTGAGAAGCCGTGAGGCTTCGAGTGCAAGTGAAAGGGTCACGTCTTTTTCGGTGATGCTGGTCTTGCCGAGGTCAGTGGTTGTGCCAAGGTCTGAACCTCCGTGTCCGGGGTCAATGACGACACGAAAAGGCGGCGCGGCAGCAGCCAGAGGTGATAGTAAGGTGAGCAGTGCGAGGGAATGGTAGATGAAGGGGTTCTTGGTCAAAGCTATTTGATTCTACCCACTGATACCGTTTGAAGCAAACGAGAATCAGGGGTAACCCTAGACCCATGCTAGCCGCCAAAAAATTGGTCAAATGGTTTGAGTCGCGCGCACGAGATCTTCCGTGGCGAGAAGATCCGAGCCCCTACCGTGTTTGGATTTCAGAAGTGATGCTCCAGCAAACTCAAGTGCAAACAGTGATTCCGTATTTTGATCGATTCATTTCTCGGTTTCCGAGTGTGCAGGCATTGGCTACTGCAGACGAGTCTGATGTACTCTTGCATTGGTCGGGCCTGGGTTATTATTCGCGAGCGCGAAATCTGCACGCGGCGGCGAAAACTGTCGTGAACGAGTGCGGCGGAAACTTTCCGAGTTCTCGCGAGGGCTGGGAGGCTCTGCCCGGCGTGGGGCCGTATACCGCTGGAGCCATACTCTCAATTGCTTTTGGTCAAAGTGAAGCGATTCTCGATGGAAACGTCGAGCGAGTGTTTTCGCGTTTTTACCAGGTGTCGCGAGAAACTTTGGGCGAGGCTGGGTATAAACGTGAATTGTGGAACTATTCTCGGCAGTGGATTTCGTGTGCCGGTGCGAAGCGGCTCAGTTCGAGTTCAATCAATCAAGGGCTGATGGAGCTCGGCGCACTCGTTTGCAATAAGAGTGCACCGAAAGCGCTGTGTGGGATTTGCCCGGTGTCTGCCGAGTGTGGCGCTTACCAAGATGGCAGGGTAGGTGAGTTTCCTGAGAAAAAGAAACGCGCAAAATCGGTGCTAGTCGAAGAAACGGTGGTGGCGCTCGTTCGGCGTTCGCGTGCTCTGGCCGAGGTTTGGGTTTCAATAGATTGCGGAGCAGTTCACCAGAATTGGCGGCGTGGGCTTTTTGATTTGCCTCATGAAACCCAATTCACTTCATTTGCCGCTAAAACCGAAAAGCCAAGTCTCACCGTTCGCTACGTGGTCACCAATCATAAGGTGACTCGTCAGGTTCGCGTGATTGAACTGAATGAGCTAGAAAAGAAACACCCAGGCAAGTTAGGCCAACTCTTGGCTAAAGGTGAGTGGATTACTTTAGCGAGCCCTTCTAAAGACCAACGGCAAGTGCCCATGGGAGCCTCGGGTGCAAAGTCGTTGCAGGCGGTGGCTGAGGAGTGGGACTAATCGTGGGACATCAGATGTGACAATAGGTATGGACTAACTCAGTACCTGTAGGGCGTTTGGGGGTTCTTTGCCTACTACTGCTGTAAGGCCCAGCACATTTCCGAATGCAGAGGGGTCGTATCCCGTGGCTAAGTAAATTTTCGAAAAACCAAGTTCTGAAACTCTTAACACCAGATCTTGTCCGGAAATGCCATTGCCCAAGTTAGAATCAATGTAGACGGGGCACGTTCGATCATAATCTTCAATTGTTCGAAAAAAATCGTCGGGCCGATAGAATGACAAGAGACTCTTGTCGTTCTGCGAGGCTATTGTTTTCCAGGTGAGATGGACTAATTCGTCGTCGTCTAACAAAATTGCGTCTACTTTTTCTTGAACCTTTAAAATTTTTATTGGCACCAATGAGGCTATCGATTTCGGAATCAGTTTTAATCCGATTTTTTCGGCGCGTTCTGCAACTGGTTTTTCTTCAAATCGACTAGTCACCAAAATGCTCTGTCTCGCTATCTTGAGTTCCTCAATGAGATCGAGGCCAGTTTTTTCGTGGCCAAGCAACTCGTAGTCGTTCAGGTAAAGCGTGTAGTTAGGATTTTCTGCGGTCATAACGTAGGATTCAAGTTCGGAAGGTGTCGAAAAATGTCTAATTTTCAGTCCAAAATCTTGATAAGACAATGCCTGTAAGCGATCCTGCCAAATAGCATGAATACTCGGATCATCATCGAGTACGACAATGGTTGATCCAAACGGGAGCTTCAACTCTGAGACAAACCAACTAGGTGTGGTTGCAAGTGGCAAATGCAATGTAATGACTGTTCCCTGATTAGGAGCTGGCGCCAATGTTGAAGTAATTTCTAATTTTCCGCCCCAAAGCCTCATCTGTTCACTTGCGTGATATAGGCCAAGGCCTGAACCGCCAGCTTTACCAAAAGTTTCACCTCTTTTTCCCAATTTGTTTAATAAATCAGCTGGGATGCCTCGACCATTATCTTTAATCGTGAGTAAAACTTGGTCTGCTTTCCGAAAAAGAGAAACGACTACTTATAGTGGATCGCTAAAACTGGACAGCTTTTTTTGATTTTTTCGATCAACTATCGTAGTAGAAGAAAGGGATGGATAGTCGATTGAAGAGAGGCAGAATTAGTTCAGAGGTGAAGTCAAAGGTGGTTCTTGAGGCATTGC
>CAITVN010000195.1 GCA_903895855.1 Oligoflexia bacterium
CCAAGTCGAATTGGGCTCAACCCATCGAGAAGAGTCTGACTTACTCGAGCGCCTAAAGAGAACGTCAGGGCGATTTTTAACCCATAATTTTTTTCCTCCGGGTTCTCGAGAAATGATCATTAATTTGGGTTCTTCTAATCAGGTGGTGCGCGAAAAAAGCCTGGACTTTGTGAAGGGGGCTCTCGAATTTGGGGAGTGTCTAGGCGCAGAGCTCTATACTGTTCATCCGGGATTTGTAGATGATCCCATTTCTGAAAGTGTCAGCTTGAACGACGGCCGTTACGACTTTAAATTTCCGGAGCGTTCAAGAGCAGCGCACGAAAGTCGTGTGAGCGACCGAAAGCGATGCGTCGAGTTGTTTCAGGCCTCAATTGAGCAAATTGCTCCATTCTTGCAGGGCAAACGTATTCGGTTAGGAGTCGAAACTCAGGGCTCGGTTGGGCAGGCTGATAATGTCATTTTCTCTCACCCCAATGAGATTCTCGAGATGGCGACTCGTTGGCTCCCGATGAACATAGGGGTCAATTTGAATCTAGGGCATCTGAATTTATCGGCAAGCGTGTCGGGCTTCGATAAGTTTGATTTTGTTGAGCGCCTTAAACCTTTTGTGCTGGGGGTCGAAGTCAGTCACAATGAAGGCGTTCTTGACGACCACAAGGCTTTGGAAAAAGACGGTTGGTATTTGCAGGCGCTTTCTGATTCTTTTTTTTCCAAGATTCCGGTGATATTTGAGGGACGTTTTGAGCCGCTTGAGCGGGTCGCTGAGTCTTGTCAATTGTTAAACCTGATTTGGGCAGGACGAGAGTGAGGCTATGGCTGAGAACTGGGTAAAAAAAGTCATTTTAAATTCTAAGGTCTGCGTTGTCGATGTCATGAAGGTCGTAAATGAGACTGGAATGGGGATTGCGCTTTTGACGGATGATCAAGGCCATCTTGCGGGATTGGTCACTGACGGAGATATTCGCCGAGCCTTGCTTGCCGGTTCAGGGCTTCAGTCACCGATTGCCCCTCTGATGAAGCGAGATCCGGTGTTTCTGCGAGTAGGATTTTCAGACAATCAAGCCTTGAGACTGTTTAGTAACATTATTCGCCATATTCCAGTTTTGGATGAGCAAAATAGGGTTGTCGATATTC
This sequence comes from Oligoflexia bacterium, assembly GCA_903895855.1. Lineage (GTDB taxonomy): Bacteria > Bdellovibrionota > UBA1018 > UBA1018 > UBA1018 > CAITVN01. The sequence goes on from CAITVN010000195.1 coordinate 1,135, forward strand.
TGTTGTATTCGAAGTTCTGTGATTCATTGGCCCCTCGGCAGTCGGTGACTGTTAGAGCAAAGGCCCCTATGCGGGTCAGTTTCGCAGGGGGGGGGACTGACGTGAGTCCGTATATTGGGAGTAGTGGTGGGGTTGTGTTGAGTGCCACCATTAATCGATATTGCCATGGGACCCTTAAGAAGCGCTCTGATTCAAGAATCGTTTTGCGTTCGTTGGATTACAATTGTGAAGCATCTTACGACAATTTGAGTAGCGTTAAGTATGACGGGGTCTTGGATTTGGTAAAGGCCGTTATTAGGCTGATGAATCCTCTTTTTGGTTTTGAGCTTGAACTGGTGAGTGATTCTCTGCCTGGAAGTGGGCTAGGGGGATCTGCAGCCGTAGCGAGCGTAACGGCAGGTCTTTTGAATTATTTTCGAGAAGATCGATTAGATGATTATCAATTAGCAGACATCGCTTACCAGGCCGAGAGGGTGGAGCTTAAAGTTGCAGGAGGATGGCAAGACCAATATGCCTGCGTATTTGGGGGCTTTAATTACATCGAATTCAAGACTGAGGGAGTGGTGGTGCATCCCTTGCGAATCAATGAGGATGTTTTGAACGAACTTGAGGCGAGTTTGGTCTTTTGTAACACACGAATTACTCGAGATTCACATACCATCCACAAGGCTCAATTTGAATCGATTAAGCAGAACTCCAGCCAAGTGAAAGAGGCCTTAGATCAAACTCGCGAGTTTGCAGTTGAAATGAAAAATCTTCTGCTTCGAGGAGATTTAGTTTCTTTTGGGAAAATGCTTCATCAGGCCTGGCTTGTTAAGAAGCAGTTCGAGAGTACTATCAGCAATAATACGATTGAAGAAATTTATGATTTGGGTCTGAAATGCGGAGCCCTCGGAGGTAAGGTGTTGGGGGCGGGGGGCGGTGGCTACATCGTTTTTTTCTGCCCGCCCTCGCGAAAAAATAATTTTGTATCGGCGCTTAGGCAAATGAATGTTGAGGTCGAGAATGTCATTTTTGATTTTCGCGGCTTGAGAAGTTGGAAGGGTAATGTCCTCATCGAATAAAGGAATGAAATCTCGGTATCTTTACAAGGTTTTTTCAGGAAGCATCGGGTTAGCGGTCGGGGCGCTCATGTCGGTTGTAGTTCCGCGTGCTCTGGGACCTCAGAGCTACGGGGATTTTGGGTTTCTTCGTAGCACGTTTCAGTCAGTGCTTGATTTTATGAATTTAGGTTCGACCGGCGCTTTTTTTAATTACAATTCCCGCCATGAGGAATCCTGGAGGGTTGTTAAACTCTATTTTGTTTTTTTGGTTTTACTTTTTTCAACCGTACTTTTCGGCATTCAGGTTTTGCATTGGTGTGGTTTGCTTTCGTCAGTTTTGCCGCATCAGGAGCTACGTTTTGTCTATTTAGGTTTTTTTTTCGTCTTTAGTGATTTTCTCATTACGATCTCAAGTGGTTTTGCCGATGCGAAACGATTAACTAAAAATTTTGAACTAATGAGGCTAGGTGCAAAAATTACGGTTCTCTTCGGAATCAGTAGTTGCTATTTGTTGAAACAATTGTCGTTGACAACTTACTTCATGCTCTTGACAGCTTTTAACTGTGGCTTGATTGCTTTTGCATGGCGGCGCTTTTTGCGGTCAACCTCTTTGGCGATGTTCCCAGTTACTATGGATTTTGTGAGAGAGGTGAAAGGGTTTTTTTGGCGCTTTTGCTCGCCTTTGGCGACACTCCTGTTTATTTCATCTGCCTTTAGTTTTATTGATCGTTGGCTTTTGCAGCGCGTTTATGGTTCTTCAGAACAGGGCTTTTACACTTTGGGTTTTCAGGTGAGCACCGTCTGTTTTCTGTTCACGGCTTCGATGACTCCTTTATTTGTGAAGGAGATGACCGAGGCACATCATCTGAAGGATTTAGAGAAGATGAAGTCTCTCGTTCTAAAATATATTCCTCTCTTTTATCTCATTGCCTGTGTTTTATCAGTTTTCGTGTCGTTTCAGTCTTCATTCATAGTTGACTTAGTGGGGGGCGAGCGCTTTAGGGGAGCCGTGATTCCGCTGGCGATCATTGGGGTTTATCCCATTTATCAAACTTACGGGCAACTCAGCGGCAGTATATTTATGGCGACCGATCGTACGAAAACTTACCGGAATATAGCGTTGGCGAGCTTGGTGTTTTCATTGCCCCTGTCTTATTTCCTTTTGGCACCAAGAACCTATTTTGGTTTGAATTTGGGAGCGGTGGGATTGGCGCTTAAACTTGTGTTGCTCAATGCGGTTATTGTCAACGTTCAACTTTGGTACAACTGTCGATTTTTGGGGCTTGCGTATCGACGTCATCTACTACAGCAGTTCACGATTCTGGGGGCGGTTTGTCTAATGTTTGGGGCCGCGAAGCTTAGTGTTTCTTTGATTCCCTTTGCGAATATTTTTTCAAATAGTTTGGCTGCGAAGGGCGCTAATGTCTTTCTAACGGCCTTGGTGTTTTTCCCAATGACACTATTTTTTGCGCTCAAGACTGAGCTGATACCAAGAAACACCCTCTCTTTCTTTCGGGGCAGGTAACCTGGCGCTACATGAGTCCTTTCTCTTTGATCGCCTTGAGAAAGTTTTCGGTGCACAGGACTTGTCCGTATTCTGGGCTGATATGAGCGGGGTCTTCAAAATACTCGGGTTGTGAGTTGGGGTAGGGTACTGAGATATACCAAACACCGGGCTTTTTTGCCGCCTTTCGAAATACATTCCGAACGGCCTCAAAGTTTTCATCGGTCGGACCTCGGCCTTTTTTAAACTGAAAAAATGGCGGCTCGAATAGCACTAGGTTTAGGCCCTTGTTTTGGGTAAGCTCAAGAATTTGATAAAAGTGGGAAAGCATTTCAGAATCGATCTCTTCTTGTAAGGCTTGTCTTTGGTAGAGGGCTTCCCATTGGGCTACTTTAGTTTCTGGATCAGAAAGGGGCATTGGGGGTGTAGGGTCTGGGCGACCAAATTTTTTCTGAAACAAGTCATATAGTGTTTCATTCTCGAGGGCCACTAGGCCGCGTCTCAAAAGTAGGTAGGGGCTGGAAAAGGTCTCCGCGCGCTCATTGAGCAGGTAGCTGGAGAACAGGTCGCGCCACAACCGATCTTCAACCGCGGGGCGATATTTCGAAAAGTACTCTGGCATGATGCCTAGGGGTTGGTAGGCGCCAACAATGAGGGCACTTTTTTCGCTAAAGCGTTTGCGGTTCAGGGCGTATTGTGTGGTCTCAAGGACAATGAGCTTTGGAGGGAGAAGCCCCGGTTGTTCCAGCCGATTCTTGATCGCATGGTACCGCGCAATCATACTGGCACCAGGCATTGAGAATACGCCGGGTTGTGAGCCGATTGCTTTGCGTACGATCTTTTTATTAATAGCGAATTCGATGTGAGAAGAGCCTACAAAGAATAATGAATTGGGCCGAATGACGTCAGAGAGATGATACCACTCGTCGAACGCGGGGTAGTTGATTTTATATAAAATTTTGTCACCGAGCCAAAGTCCGAGCGCAATGAGGCCGATCGAAACAAGGGGGCGAGCTAACTTAATTTTAAAACTGAAAATAGATAAAGGTGACACTGTTCAAGACTCCGTAAGCAATTATCATGGCAATGGCAAAACCGCACAAAAGGCTCTGAACTTTGTAATCCAGCAAGAAATGGGGCAGTTTCTCTTTCGGAAGACGAAAGAGAAACTCAGCTAGAAGTAAAATGAGAATGGCTAATGAGCAGGTGCGAATACGGTCATCGAGAACTAGGGTTCTCACGAGCCCGACGATATTGAAGGTGCCATGGATTATTGTGCTCAAGAAAACCTTCGCTTCATGAAGGGATTTTGCCCTGAAAAAAATCCAGGCAAACGAAACAAGATTGAACGTCCAAAAAATCATGAGCCATCGAAACTGAGGGCGGTCGGCGCTATTTGGTAAGAAGCGCATCTTGAGTGTTTTCCAATAGGTCCCTGCGATCAGAAAAATGCCGTGGAGCCCTCCCCAGAGCACAAACGTCCAGTTGGCACCATGCCATAACCCTGATACCAGAAAAACAAGCAAGAGATTGGCTCTCCACCGTAGGGGGTGGGTTTTGCTGCCACCCAGCGGGATGTAAAGGTAGTCACGAAACCAGGTCGAGAGCGAAATATGCCATCTTCGCCAGAATTCAGAGATTGATTCAGCGATATACGGATAATTGAAGTTGACCATGAGGTCATAGCCCATGATTTTCGCAACCCCTCGAGCAATGTCGGAGTAGCCAGAGAAGTCACAGTAGATTTGAAATGCAAACGCATAGGTTGCCAGGATGGGTATCCAAGCTGAGCTCCCTGTAGCAAAAGATTGACCGAAGACTGAATCAACAAAAAGCGCACACCGATCGGCAACAATGAGTTTTTTGAAAAAGCCCCAAATCGTCCATTTGATGCCGAGAAAAACATCGCCCCAGTTAAACGTCGTTTTTTGGTGAAACTGAGCAATCATGTGCTGAGGGCGTTCTATGGGGCCCGCCACAAGTTGGGGGTAGAAGAGAACGTAGAGAGCATAAACCACGAGGTTCTTTTCGGGTCTGGTTTTGCCTTTGTAGACCTCAATCGTATAGGCCATCGATTGAAAAGTGTGAAAAGAGAGGCCAATCGGCAAAACAATATTCGCTTGAGGGAGAAGC
>CAITVN010000196.1 GCA_903895855.1 Oligoflexia bacterium
CCTTCTCATTGGTTTAGATTCTTATGGCGCAAGGGTCATTCGTGAGGCCAGTGATCCGGTCCTGCGAAAAGAAAAAGAAAATTTTATAAAACAGTTTTTGATTCAGCTCTACACCTTCGATGGTGAGTCGTTTGAACGGCGTGTTTCAGTCTGTGGCGATTTGATGACCAAAGACCTTTGGCTCAAAAAGAAACCAGAGTTCGCAGGCATTGCTGCAAAGCTCAAGACCGATCCGCTTGTACAAGTTTTAGAAATTCAAGAACTTCGAGAAGTCGATACCAATACCTACCAAGCTGACATCAAAATTCAGGTGCAAAGAAAGCTAGAAATTAGCACCGTTAAACTCCGGGTTGATATTCGCATTTCTCCGAGTGAACGGCGAGAAACCAATCCCTACCTTTTTGAGGTCAAAGACTATGATGAAAATCAAACAAGTTAGTTCACTGACTTTGCTGGTAGCCCTTTGCGCTGGCTTAGCTTGCTTGAGTACCTGGAGTAGTCAGACCGTGTTGAATGGGGCGAGTGCACCGAAGGCGCTGAATGACTCGAATCGGTCTCAAAATACGCCAAGGCGGCTCTCATCTAAAGTACTCGATCTGGGCAGTGTTCAACCGATTTTCATGGTGGCTGGAATGGCGACCTTGATTGAACTACCGGGCCCGGTGACTGGAATTCGCACCGGAAATCCTGATTCGATTCAGTACTTCAGGCCAGACAAGCCCGAAAATGAGGTCACGGTTATATTGCAAAATCAAAATGCAAAGCCGACAAATCTCATTCTTCGCTCGGGCAAGAAAAAATATGTGTTTGACATTGTGCCGTCAAAAACTCGGCATCAAGACACTCTTGAAATTGTGGGCGATTACGGCGGGGCGGAGTTAGAGCAGTCAGGGGCCGAACTCATTGATTCGTCTCAAAGTATGAAAGTGAAAGTGGGCAAGAGATGAGAATGGTTGTGGTCACTTTCATGAGCTTGGGGTTGATGTTAAGTATTTCAGCTTATGCTGATTCTTCAAAAAAAGGAAAGGTGGTTTGCGAGGGCGCGGCATGCTCCTCAGCTGGATCGTTTGATTTGCCGGCAGGAGTGAAAAGTCAAAACGTCATCACGCAAACTGGGAATTTCATCTCTGATCTGGGTGATCGAGTTGAGAACCGACTGCAGATAGCGAATGGGGCAAAAAATTCGAAGAACCCTAAGTCTAAAAAGTCCGCGAAGAGTGAGAAGACGAAGGGTGAAACTTTTTCGTCAGCGTTTACGGGTGGAAATTTGTCTATCTATTACCAAGAAATTGATCGCTCAAAAATTCAGGCATCAGAAAAGGTAGTCTTTGTTCCGAAGGCATCTGACCTGAAACTAAAAGGAATGCGTTCGGGCGACGTTGTTTGGGCGATCGTCGAACAGGAAATTACTGCCTCGCCCAGTGTGCCAACGCCAGTGAGGGCTTTGGCTTTGAGTGGGCAGTTTAAGGGCGGCTATTTTGTGGGTGAAGCTACTTTAGATCGAGAATTAAAACGAGTACTCTATAACTTTACAAAGTTTCGTCTGAAAGATCGAGACTCGGTTTACTCGCTAAGAGCAACTGGTCTTTCGACTTCTGGAAGCATTGGCCTTGAAGGAGAATTTGTCACGAGTAACGGCAAATTTTTTGCGGCTGAATTTGCGTCGGCGGCGGCCACTGGTTTTGTCGATTCTACGATAACCCGTAACCAAACGTTAAATGGTGGTTACGCGCAAGAACCGTCGGCGGCGAATGCGGGTAAGTCGGCCGCAGTGAGTGCGCTAGCCAAGACTACCGAAAGAATGGCCGAAGCCGCTCGAAGTGCGCCTGAGTATACCCATATTGATGGAATGCAAGAAATTCAAGTCATTGTTCAAGAAGACCCAGTAGAGCTGGGAAATTAATTCAACCGTAGGAGGTTACTGTCTGATGGAAAGTCTAAATGAAATACTGAAATTGAATGCTAGAGAAGCGAGTTCAGATAATGGGCCAGCCTCAACGAAAAATGAGAAAACTGAAAAAAGGTCTGGCCGGTCAACTAGTTCAGACTCAGAGTCTTTGGCATTGAGAGTTCGTCTTCCAGTTACTGTTGATGAGCGGGTGCGAAAAATTTTGAATGAGTTAAAACAAAGGGGTTCGAGTATTTCACCCGAACTGATCTTGTCAAAATTCTGGGAGCAATTGACCGATAGCTACCTCGAAGAGCAACTCGTTCGCAATACGCGTGAAGAGTACTTTCTCGAAGAGGCTAGCAAAATTCCAGAAATTCGAGAAAAACTCATTCAACAGGCAAAAAAGGCACTTTCTGCGGTGGCTAGCGGGCCAAAACCGGTAAAAAAGCGTCTGAGACAACCCAAGGTGACAATCCCGGGCGATGGTAAGACTGTGTGAAGCTCACTACTCGTGACTTTGAGATTCTCGAGTTTCTCTCATCACAAGGGGTCGCCACGCCGGCTCAAATTAGTGAACGCTTTTTTTCAACTAAAACTAGCTGCCATCGGCGACTACATGTTCTCAAATCAGTAGAGTTGCTAGAATCGTGCTCGGTGATGGACCTTAAAACAGTATCGAGCCGTTCTATTCAATCGCTGCCCGAGGTCTTGGGAGTCGGAAAAACCGACCTTTGGAAATACCGAGTGTATCGTATCGGCCCTAAGTTCAGAAATCGAAGGCTTGGAAATGAGTTTCTGGCCGATAGCCGAATGTGGAAACATCAGATTCAACTCAATCGAATGCGCTCGCACTGCGAACAGCTCTTTCCGAAGTCTACGGTTCTGACTGATTCAGATATTCGGCAAGAATGGGCACGCCTAGGTGGTGCTGATGATGTGGTCATTCCTGACTTAGTCATTCGAAAAGGCAGTCTCCAGTTGGCAATCGAGCTTGAGCGAACGTTGAAATCATCTCGCTTGTATTTTGAAAGGTTTCAGGCCTACCGGCGTTCGTCGTATTCGCATGTCATCTATTTTTGCGAAACTGAGACTATCTATAAAAAAGTCGCCGAACTCAGTGCCAACTTTAAGAAAATTGCGGTGGCAAATCTCTGGATGAAAGATTTTATTTTTCAAGAACGAGGCGGGTTCAAATTGATCTCAGAGTTTATCACCCTACCTGCATAGGAGTAAAATTCGTATGGACAATAAAGAAATGAATTCAGATGAAGTGATTCGCGCTGCTTTGGGCTTCGGAACATTGTTAGGGGTAGTTTTTGCGGGGCCCGTGATTGGGCTTGGTTGGTATTTATGGAAGCGACCGCGTTTGATTCGAGAACTAGGGCATAGAAATTTGGTAGTTACGGGCGCTATCATGATTTTAATCGGCGCTTTAGTTTGGTTTTTGTGGCTCGATAGATTTCCACTTTATGAACTTGACTGGTTACATAGCCGATTGATTGGTCACTTGACCCAGAAATTCTTGATTCAAATACTGGTTGGGATTTGGTGGTCGGGCGTCGGTTTGATTTGCCTGATGGCTCCAGTGGCAGTCGCTCTTAAGAGGATACCCGAAACTATTAGACTTGGAGATTTTAGGCACAAAGTAAAAAATTTCCGACAGGTCTTTGCTACCTTTTCGTCTCTTTACGCAGCACCCATTGGGGTCGATGTGAGAACTGGACTGGTGGTGACCTTGAATCAAGATAAGCGAAAGGCTCATGTGTTGATTTTGGGGGCAACGGGTTCAGGCAAGACGACACTCTTAGTGAATCTTGCGCTGCATGCGGTATTTCACAACCAGCCTTTGGTGATTCTTGATCCTAAGGGTGAAGACTCGACGCTTGACGAGTTCATTCGCATAGGCAGAGCGATGCGTACTGATTTTGATTCTAGGTTTCGGCTGTTCACCATTTCGCGACCCGAACTGAGTTCGAGTTACAATCCGTTGAAACATGGTAACGCCAATCACCTAAAAGATCGACTCATGGAGGCTTTGTGTTGGAGCGAGCAATACTACCAATCAATCGCCGGAGAATTTCTCAGCACATTGACCTCTTGCACTGAGTTCTTAAAAATTCCACTCAATCTTGACGTCGTAGCTAAACACTTGGGCCGCAAAGAAGACCGAGACACTCTGCTTAATAGTCTACAGAAGCAAGCGCAAAAAGGTGATGCTAAAGCTGATAAACTATTCGAAGTCGCATCTTCGTTGTTTCGAAAGTTGAAAGCCGAAGATCTCGCGGGTTTGCATGCCCAACTATCAATCTTGAATAATCCCACGATTGGTCACCTTTTGTCTTTCGATAAGGCCAAGAGAGAAATCGACTTTCGTGAAGCTATTAAGAAGAATCAAATCATCTATTTTCAGTTAGACATTTTGGGCAATGCCGACACGGCGAGACGGCTAGGAAGAATGGTGGTTGAAGACTTGAAGGGGCTTGCTTCATACATTTATCATTCGGTGCCTAACGAGCGCGATCGTAAGTTCTTTCCGATTTTTATAGATGAGTTCGGCAGCTTTGCTTCAAAAGAGTTCATTGAGTTTTTGAAACAGTCTCGTGCTGCGAACTTTGGCGTTCATTTGTTTTGCCAAGGCATGGAAGATCTCGATGTGGTAAGTCGTGAATTTCGTCGGCAAGCAAGTTCGAATCCGATGACCAAGATTGCGCTAAGGCTCGATGATTCAGAAACGGTTGATGAGGTTTGTTCAATGGCCGGTACGATCGATGCCCAAGAACAAAGTTACCAAGTTGAAGGCACGATCAATCGAAGAAAGACTGGCATGGGTAACTTGCGCGAGACCAAGCAAATGCGCGTTGAGCACGATGTCATTAAGAACCTCAACGTCGGCCAAGCTGTCATCATTGAAAAATCGCCAAGCAAAATTTACGGCGTGCAGATTTGCCCAACGGTCGAGTACCTAAATTCCTAAAGCGCTCACTTACGAGACTTAAGTACCCGTCTAAAAAATGCGGCTTCTTTAGTGAGCGAATCTACCAAATTTTCTTTCTCACGAAATCCATGACCTTCGCCCGTGTACTCATAATACTCGTGGTCAATTTTCTTTCGGGTAAGAATCGTTGCCATCTCGCGTGAATTTTCAGGGGGCACTACTTTATCTTCAGAACCCTGAAAAATTATCATGGGTGACTTTAGTTTGTCTAAGTGATTGATTGCCGATCGCGACTCGTACTCAGTTCTGTGGGTTTCTAACGGCCCGCCAATGAGTTGTTCCAAATAATGTGATTCGTATTTGTGGGTGAGATTTTGTAGGGTGATTAAGTTTCCGATTCCGAAATAGCTAGCCCCTGAAGCGAATAAATCCGGATAAGAGGTGAGAAGTCTTTGTACGGTGTATCCACCGGCGCTACCACCAGAAACTACCGCTTGCTCACTGATCAATCCTTTACTTTGTAGAAATGTGACGCCGTCTTTTACGTCTTGAATTTCGAGTAGGCCCCACTTTCCTAGTAGGGCATCTCGGTAGTTGCGGCCAAAACCGATTGAGCCTCGATAGTTGACGTCAAAGATTGCAAAGCCTTGAGACGTCCAAAACAATTTTGATAACAAAAAAGCGGGAGTGGTTTTTGAAGTCGGGCCACCATGTACCAGCACTCGCACCGGCGGTCTTTCATTCGCAAGCGGGCGGTAGTTCGAGTTGACGGGCGGGTAGAAATAGCCATAACACCTCTGACCATCTTCGGTTGGAAATTCAATTGAGACCGGTACGCTTACGTTCTCTGGGGCTACCTCTAATTCGGCTGACTTTCTTAGCGTTTGAATACTTAGGTCAGGCGCGACTTTAATAATCTCAGACGGCGCATCATTTGGATAAGCTTGCAAAAAAGTATTTCCGAACTGATCAGTGACCGGAGTGCCAAAGTCTGCGTAAGGCAATGTAACTAGAGTTGTCGAAGAATGAGTTGGGTCGACAATAACTAGGGTCGTTTGGCCTTTGTCTATTTGTAGGCAGGCCAGTCGATTGCCAGTTGGCTTGATAAACTGATAGTCTTTCAGTTCATGAGTGACCATTCGGTGGGTGCCGTCCTTGAAACCATGAATGTTGAGATAGTTCTTGGCACTTGAATCTGGCATTTTAGCAAAGTCTATGCTGTAGAATAGTTCGCCAGTGCTTAAGAACGTGAAATCTGAAATCGAAGAGTGGTCTGAACCAGCGATTAGAGTTGGAGCCGAATCGAGCGTTCCCGTTTTGAAATTTGCGAGAAAGAGTCGGGTAGAGTCCCAGCACATGTACGGGTGATTCCACTCGAGCCAGGCGAGAGATGTTCCGTCAGGGCTGAATTGTGGTGCGTTATAAAAGCTTGCTCCTTTTACTAAAATTTTTGCTTCTTGAATTCCACTTACCTGAAGGTCTATGAGCCCGATGTAGTTTTGGGCTTCGCCAGCTTTGGGTTCGGTTTCATAGCCGAACACCAGCCAGCGCAAATCGGGCGAGACCGAGAGGTCTGCGTACTTTCCGAGACTGCCATTCGCGCAACGTTCGGGTGTGACAGGGGCGATGTCGGCCGGGTTACTTAAACTTTGTTTGTAGAGTCGTTGGTCTGAAAAGTTGGCGAAGTAAATCCAACCATCCGAAACCGTGTACGGAGAGCCGCCATATTCAAAGACCCGAGTCTTCACTGAATAGGGCTTTGGGGTGAGGTCAATAATTTCGCCCTGCGGTTTACGCTGTACAAGTACCGAACGGCCTTGGTCACTGGCTCTTTGTTCTATCCAGTAGACATTTCCGTCAGCATCGGTTTTGAGATACCTGAAACCGAGTGCGTTATTGAATACTTCGTCCGCCGTAACTGCGGGCTGCCAATCTAAATAAGGGGTCGGTAGTTTTGTTGTGCTCATGATGGATCACCTTGGTTGTTGTTGGTAACTTAAGAGTCGGCGTTGAACTCGAGTGGCTGCAAAATAATAAGCGTACGCATTTGCAATTGCAATCATCGCTTCGTTAATTAGGCAGGTCATTTGAGTTTGTTAACTCAGGGCAGCTAAGAAGTGGCTGCCATGTTTTGCTTATTGGCCAGTGTCTCGATCTGCACACGCTCCCGCAAATTAGCCACTTTTAGGCGTAAAGTGATCACGTAAAGTGATAATGACTTATCTACCTAAAATCATTCTGATTTTACTCCAGAGCACCCACCCACACCCTACGGGTTTAGTGTTGGTGCTCTGGAGTCGGTAGAGAAGTCATGAAGAATGAAAAGAAGAAAGAGTGATGAGAGAGTGCGGGAGCGTGTGCAAGAGTGAGTGAGTTGAGAAGTATGGGTCGGGAGAGGAGATTGGGGAAGGGAAGGAAAACGGAAGGTAACGTTTTTGTAAGGGGACATAGGTAACAATTTCGAAAAAGTATCAGGTTTGTTGTGGACGCGATGATCGAAGATCAAGAAGATGTAGCTCGGGGAACGCAATCTGGTTGATCGATCGGATTGCCACATAGAATATGAAGAGACCTACCGCGAGTGAAATTATTGAGCTGTACAAAATGGTTCCCCTTGAACCTGAAGGCGGATTTTTCAAAGAGACTTACAAAGACAAAAGTACCTATAGCGATCTTCCCGCGCCCTTTACAGGAAGGCGCCCCTACTCAACAGCGATTTACTACCTGCTCCCGAAGGGGGCGGTTTCGCTTCTTCACAGAATTGCTTCGGATGAGGTTTGGCATTTCTACCTTGGCGGGCCAATGACCATTGTGCAGATTTCTCCTGACGGAAATCTTCAATCGGTCGTGCTTGGACAAAATCTTCTTCAAGGTGAGGTCGTTCAGCATGTTGTGCCAGCTGGCCACTGGTTTGGCGGATTCCCAAATTGCGAAACTGACTTTGCGTTCGTGGGTTGTACCGTCGCCCCCGGATTTGACTACACCGATTTTGAAATGGCGAACCGAGACGAGCTTCTTCGTAGGTACCCGCAGCATAAGGAAATGGTTGAGACACTGACTCAGACCTCGGTAGCAAAACACTCGCAAGGTCCAGGTTTCTAGTTTACGCTACTAGTGGTTTGCATTGGAGGCTTAAGCTGCAACCGGCCTTAGCCTGCTCAGAAACGTGGAAGTCTACGTCGCAAGACATAGTAAGTGGCTAATTTACCAAGGTAATTAGTAGCGATTAAAATCGCATAATTCCCGCTTAATTGAATCAATAAAATTCAATAATTACCGATAGGAGGACAATGCCTTTATCAATTCAGGAGGTTTAGTTGGGTAACAAAAAAGACTCTTCGGAATTGGCACTTTTTGGTTTGGCCGCAAAGGGTGTCGTCGATACGATCGAGATCAAAAAGATCAAGGAAACCAATAAGCTGATTCTGAAGAATCAAGAAGAGGCTCGACGGACGAGTCGCAAGAATCAACAGGTATTAGAGAAGATGGCCGACGAACGTGAGCAGGAAATTAGGGCAATGCGCACGGAGCAACGAGAAGCTGAGGAGCGGCGACAGGCAGAGGTAGAGGGCTTCGAACTCGAAAGAGAGAAGAAAAAGGAAGAGGAAATTCTTCAAATAATAGCAGTAGAAAAGCTGGGAATTTATGTAGACCACTATGATTTCGTCATTATGATTCAAAGTAATAATCCGGGCAGCACGAGAAAAGAGGCGGCTGAGATTCTCCGGAAACTCATAGTGGATTTGGGGTTGGCTGAAATATATCTGCCAGAGAAGAAAGACATTCGAGATAAAATCATTTCGTCGCTTGCAAAGCGGTTTGAGATGAGCCCAGCCGATATCTCTGATGTGGCCATTGAAGCTCTCTCGTCCAAAACAGATTTTTTTGAAAGCCTTACTCACGAAATGAAAGCGCGTGAGAAAGCCATGAAACTTCGGCAGGTTGAGATAGAGGCTGAAGGCGTACGTAAGGAGAAAGAAGCACAGAGAGAGCGCGTAGTAGGGGTTTTAAAGCAGTACACCCCGCACCTGACCTACTTGGAACTTCCTATTGAGGGTTGTGGTAGCGAGGCATTAGAAAAGGTTGTTGGCGAGCTAGAATTATTAGATAAATTCATTGCGTGCATGAGTTCTGGCAGTTGCTCCGTGAGGCTGATTCCCTCAAGCATTCGGGATTCGACCATATTTTTTGCCTATGTCGGTATTATTATCCTTTGCCTTCTATCCTGCTCATTACTTTGGGTTCTTGGGCTAATTGTTACGGAACCTATTTCAATCAGCCGGATTCCTGGTATTCTGGGTGTTGCTTTGTTTAATTTCCTCCCCCTAGTTGGGATTTACAACTGTTTTGCTCTCTTAAAAACAAAACGAGAACGTGCCCTGGCGGAAAAAAGTATCGTACGAATGCTTGAAGATCTAGATTTTCTCTATGTTCGCCAATGTGAGAAAAAAGAAAGAAAAGAGTAGAAAGAGAGCAGGCGTACTGAAATTGGATTATTCGAGAACGATCGATTCATTTGTGTTTTTCTACTGTTTCTCACTTGTGGTCGCAACGGTAGCAGGTGGAATGCATTCAGGAAGTAGGAGACGCCACTCGGTATGGTTTGCCCAAAATCTCATGAATACCCATAAGATTGTCACTGTGCTCGCCATTGCTAGCGGCAAGTCGTTTTGTTTACGATTACATCTAATTAGCTACATTCCTATTTGTGAATGGAACCATTGGCCTTCGAAAAACCTTGTTCATCTTGGTATCCAAGAAATAGAGTCGGCGAGTAGAGAGCGAGGTTCTTTGTTAGGGTCATCTACCTAAGAGCATGACCTTTACGGCGACTGGCTCTGATGAGCCAGATTCACTTCGTTGCTTCATTGAGCCATTGATCAGGCCTGAAATCACCAGAGACCCCCGGGTTATGCAGGCTTCAATCGGACTGACGACTCGTCGCACTTTAATTGCGAGAACTTCAGCATCGACGGGCTTTGGTGAGCTGTCTGCCGGTTCTATGGTTAAGTCTGTAAATGGAGACAAAAAAGCGTAAGACGCTTCTCTAAATTCAAAAGTAGGGTCATTCATTTGGATTTTGCCAAACTTGTGACCGAGACTGCGTTTGACTATTTTTGAGAGGTCTCGTTCTGAGAATGACCACTGGTATTCGAGTGAAATTGACCTCTGTGCTAGTTCAGGTGAAAAGAGTTGATCGATGTCAGCTTTCTCTTGTTCAAGCCGTGAGGTAAGGGTCGCGAGTTGGTTGCTCGTCTCTCTTGTTACCTCTTGACCAGAAAGGGCCAAAATTTCTGCGAATGTCTGGTCAAGGCGACGAATTTGAAGACTCAGCTGAGATGCGGCCAAGTTAACTTCTTGGCAAGAGTAGTAAGTAGACTCGGGGCCTTGTGAGTTTCTCATTTCAAGTTCACCGACGTAAAGAATTTGGCGACGGCCCATGGCGTGCACAGATTGAGAGAGAAAAATGAGGCTTAAAGCTGTAAACAGCGCTCGTGTCAACCATTGCCAATGTGATGAGGAAAAGTTTGGTAAATTCATAGTTTTTCATTTCTAAAGGTGGTTTTAACTATAGTGGATCGCTAAAACTGGACAGCTTTTTTTGATTTTTTCGATCAACTAACGTAGTAGAAGAAAGGGATGGATAGTCGATTGAAGAGAGGCAGAATTAGTTCAGAGGTGAAGTCAAAGGTGGTTCTTGAGGCATTGCGGGAGGTTCAGACGCTCAGTCAGATTGGGTCTCGCTATAAAGTAAGTCCGACGC
>CAITVN010000197.1 GCA_903895855.1 Oligoflexia bacterium
CAGTCAAAATAACAGCGGTCACGGTTTGTGTAAAAAATCTCAACCTAACGGTTTATGACGCCGATAGGCGGTCAGAATCGCTTGGTAATAAACCGGCCAATTTGCCTTGGTAATGACACAGAATCAAACGTGGTGTCATCAACTCAATATTGCTCATTGACCTAAGCGTATCCGAATTTGGGATCGACTAACCCAAAAAAAGCCCCCGAGTTCATCACTCGGGGGGCCTACTAACAAGTTAATTGAGCTCTAGCTTTCAAAGTGCGATCAGCACGACCAAAGCCTCACAACTTCGAATTCACGAGCCCATAGACTCCGTATTGAATCATATAACCCAAGCGGTAGGCCGGAAACGCTTTTTCAAATAGACCTTGAATCGCTTGATAGTGACCGTTTGCCTGATCACCTAGCAGTTCACTTCGTCGCTCGCCGAGGCCCTTGATGTACGATGACACGATCTCTTCTGCTCGATTCAAGTACTCGATTTGAGCACTCACCGCTTTAACTACTGCTGCGGCATCACCGCGACCACCGTAAGCAAGTGTCTGAGGTTCGTCTTTGAAACTCGCTTGCAGTTCTTTCAAATCAGAAATCCAATCACTTAGAGTGGGAGTCGCCTTGCCGTTCACGATACCCCCCTCAAGCCAGGCGTGTGCATTTGTATGAACAAGGTCACCCACAAACACTGCATTCATTGAATTTACCAGCGCAATCGTTTGGTTGGTGCTCACCCCTGCTCGTGAAAGTTCACGCAGCGAGATCACTTCGCCATTTTTCAAACGCAAATCGGTATTCTGTTCGAAGGTGATGTCGACCTGACTTAGCTTCGGGTACGACTCTTCAGTGAACATCTTTGCCATATTCACAAAAAAAAACTTCTTGTACTCGTGCGTGCCTTTGAGGTTTTCTGCCGTTTTTACTGATGCGATCACTTTTGCGCCTAGCTTTTGAAATACACTCATTCCATTAAACTTGTCTGGATTCGGGTGGGTCAATACCACATAGGTAATCGGATTTTTAGTTTTAGTTCTCAAGAACGCTATCGATTTTTCAGCATTTTCTGGAGTGAACTGAGTGTCAAAGGCAACCACCTCTTCACCATTGTCATAAAAGAAATTCTTAGTATTGAACCCGCCACCATCAGATTCGTATTCGTAAATCTGACCTTTTTGCCCACTTGTCGCTCTCAACGCTCGGTCATCTATTATTTGCCCTGTCGAGCACCCCGAAGCGTTAGCCGAAAAAGCCACTGTCGCTACCGTTACTGCCAAAGTTGCCAACTTCTGTGTATTCATGTGTTTCTCCTAGTTAGTTTTTGTTTTTCGTAACCTATGAAATGCAGACTAGCCGATTCGGGCCTATTCGACTTGCCAGAATCGGCCTACTAATTTGCGCTTTTCGGCCACTAATCTGGCAGCACCACTAAATAACGCATTGCGTTTTTTGTATTATTCTAGCAACTTAGTGTAAACTTGGGTCGTTGGCGTGAAAATTTTAGGTCTCAACAAAAGGAGTCGTCTGAAATGAAGCAAGGACAAGACATCACCGCCCAGTTTCCCGGCGTTTTGATCATACATCAAAAAATTCGGGGTAACACGGTCGGCACCCACCAACATGAAGAGCATGAACTTTTCATACCTCTACAAGGCGAAATCCAAATTCAAGTTCCAGCCAAGAACCAGCTGCTCACTGGCGGTCCCGGAAAAATGATCTACCTACCACCCCACACAGATCACTCATTTCAATCAAATGAAAGCGCACAAGGCGAACGCCTCATCTTATTCGTCGAAGATAAATTTTGGAAATCTTCAGAGGCCGCGGCCCATGAAGCTTGCGCAACGTCAGTCAGCCAGCTTTGCAAAGAGCTTCTCTTTCATTTACTGATTTATCCCAAGACAAAGGCTGCTAAACCACTTCTCAATACTTTACTGATCACCCTTTCAGAAATGCTTGAAGCGTCTGCCAATCATTCCATCAGCAATGCCTCACACTTGGGTGGAAAAACCTCTGATGCGCGCATTCAAAAAGCACTCACGATCATCAGCAAAAAATACAACGCTACACTCACAATAGATGAACTCGCAAAATCTGCTGGGCTCAGCACGCGAAACCTCAATCGACTTTTTCTCGAAGAACTTACTCTTACCCCTAAACAAGTCATCACCCTTCACCGAGTCGACCGAGCTAAACACCTTCTCAGTCAAGGTCAACTTTCTGTCACCGATGTTGCGTTCGAAGTGGGATACCAGTCAGTCTCGCAATTCATCACAACCTTTAGAACTTTGACTGGTCAGTTGCCCTCTTCTTTCACTAGGTAAAGTTCAGCCTGAACCTAGCGAAGAAACTCGCCTGCTAATTAGTCGAGCGATAAATTTTTCATGTACTTTAATTTTTCTGAGCCTATAATTTTAAATAATTAGTGGCGATACCGTAACTTTTTTCAACAGGAGTCCTATGCAAAAACTTCAACTGATTCTTTTGGTAACCCTGATTTCCTCTGACACATTCGCAGCACCAGGGCCTAAACCACCTATGCGCTTGGACTGCCCAGCGACGACCGAGTGGGAGATCTCTAGCCCCGACCTCAAGGGCAAAGACGGACAATTTAATTTTGTAAAACCAACCCAGAAAGAAAAAGCAACCTTCACTGAAGCGTCGATGCGATACGATGCACCTAAGAAAAAGCTCCATGTATTTTGCTACTATACGGGTGATCAATTTGCAGTCAAATACACCTTCGAATCGGCATATGTCCCATTCAATTGTAAATTGAAAGACCCCACCCCACCAGAAACTTCACCTGATGGGTCTTACACCACCAAGTCGAAATCAAGAACTGTGACGTGTGGGAATGGCGATTCGTAGGCCACGATCAATCGTCAAAGCTAGACGATCTAACCAGAGTTCAACTACCAACCTTTAACCTTCAAATCTTTCAGATGTGCACGCACCAGTTTTTTCACTAAACCGGCCGATGATGGCTTATCGACTCATCGCCAACCTTGAAGGTTGGCATACCATAAGTGATGCACTCAACCGCCTGCGGCAACTCGCGTTGTATCAATTTTTTAAAGTTTTCAATGTGCTTTGGTGTGGTCCGGATACTTTTGACAAATAGCTGACACCATCTTTCTTCGACAATTTAGAACTTTTCACTGTATCAACGCGAGACGCCAGAATTTTCTTTCGCGAGTCTACTTGCTTTTTCAGACCAGATCGCCAATTCTATTGATGGCGTTTCACTCACGCCTCCCCCCTTCAACAGGGAAAGCACTTGAGTGCTGGGTGATTGCGATTTGGCAATAGTCTCTACCTTAACCTTTGATTGGGGTTTAAGCAGAAGAAGGGAATGTTTAATCACCTCAAATTGGAGGTCTCTCATGAAGTTGTCAGCACCTATCTACGCATTAAAAAACCAGGCTAAGAATTTAAAAAAATCACAATCGCTTCAAATGAGCGAAGCCTTAGATCGAATTGCACACCAAGAAGGATTTACCTCTTGGTCGCACCTACAATCAAAAAGTGCCGAGGTTTTTCCGAGTCGATATAGCGAAATTCTCGATTTTTTTAACCCAGGCGACCTCGTTCTTGTGGGTGCCAGGCCTTCTTACGGAAAAACAAGTTTCACAATCGGGCTTTTTGTTCAGGCGATTTCAAGGAAACGCGGCATGAATTACTATTTTTCACTCGCTGAAACCCATAAAGATGTTGAAGGTAGAATGGCAACTTATAACCCGTCCTTTACCGACGACAAGAACTTCTACACTCTCGACTACTCAAATGAGATCAGCGCTGATTACATCATTTCAAAAACGAGTGGCACGATCACCAAAAACTCTTTAATCGTAGTCGATTACTTGCAATTACTCGACGAAAAACGAGTAAACCCACCACTGCAAGATCAGATTGAAAAACTTTGCGAGTATGCAAAAAGCACTGGCTGCATGATAGCGTTTTTATCTCAAGTCGCTCGAGAAATCGAAATCAAGAATGACCGACGCCCAACACCAGGCGACGTTCGGCTACCCAATCCACTAAACTTAGACTTGTTCAATAAGATGATCTTTCTCTATCGTGAAAAATTAGATTCACCAGAAAGTGAAGTGTCTTTTACAGGGCGAACCAACCACCGCTTGAAAGTGGGTTACGATTGCGATCAGATTAAGTTTTACTAATTCTGTCTTGGTGAGGCAGGTGACAAAATCTGAAGTGCCAATCACTTGCCTCGCCACTTCCAAGCCAAAACAGTGCCTGCAATGAAACCCGAGAGGTGTCCCTCCCACGAAACTGCTTGTGAGTGCGGTAGCACTCCCCACACCGCGCCGCCATAGAGAAAAAAGACAACAAGCGAAACAAAAACTGCCTTTAAATTGCGAGAGAACACTCCGCCAAAAAGTAAGTAACCCATGAGCCCATAAATAACCCCACTGGCTCCAACGTGCACCGAATTCGGCCTGCCAATGAGCCAGGTACCCATGCCTGAACCCAAAGTTAAGAGAACGAGCACGCTCGCTGCTCGCGCGCGATCGAAAGTACCGAGAAGCATTCCCAAGAAGAATAATCCCAAAGAATTTGCAAAGAGATGCGAAATCGACCCATGAAGAAAGGGTGAAGCGACGACGCCGATTAATCCACCGAGCGACCGCGGATTAATTCCGTACGCATTAATCGGCAAAAAATAACTCACCAAAAGAATGATCCAAAGCAGAGCAATCCAAGAAAGTACGGTTCGTGCAGTAGCAATAGGCTTTGTGATCATTTGCATAAGTGGGTACTCTCTCAGAGGGTAACCTAAAAAGAACACCCGATCTAGACTATTCTTGACATCGAAACTGGCATTGAGCAAGTCTGCGTCTGTATTAACCCAGCCTAACTAACCAAATGACAAGGCCCATGCCCAATATCGAAATCAAAGCCAGCTACTCAGATCTCAATAAAGCAAAACAAATCGCAGAGCGGGTTTCAACGAAACACCTCGGGCTCGATCATCAAGTCGACACCTATTTCAAAACTTCAAAGGGACGACTCAAATTGCGAGAGTCTAGTCTCAGTGGTGCGATGTTGATTCCTTACTTGCGTTCAGACCATTCAGGTCCGAAAAAAAGTGACTACGCTTTATTACCAACTGATGACCCTATTTTGGCGAAGCACCTGTTAGCAGAACTTCTCGGCGTAGAGACGGTTGTCATCAAGGACCGCGACATTTATCTCGCAGACAATGTGCGCATTCACCTCGATCATGTCGAGGGTCTTGGCAGCTTTATAGAATTTGAAGCTGTATATAGAAATGAGGCCGACGAGCCATTGGAGCACGAAAAAGTGAATCGGCTGATCAGAGAATTTGAAATTGCTTCACATCAGTTGATCAAAAACTCGTATCGCGAATATCAAGGTTCTTCACCCACTCGGTCAGCCTGAAATCTGAAATTGCGTGTCCGCACGAAGCCATTAGAGCACGCCTCTTAGCATTGGCTGTTCGGCAGCTGACGCCTGTCCGATATTCGCGTGAGCACATTTTAAATCAGCTGAATTTACAATTTGTTCAACCCCATCGACCCATGCGCGAAACCGAAAAGGCACACTCGGCGCCGACCAAAAAATCCTACTCTCGCGCTCGGCCTGAGAAGCTCCCGAAATAAGGCCTACCCTCCAGTGTAAGTGGCGATGCCCGAACCGGCCGAATGCGTGCACACCACTTCAGTACCTAAGTCAAACGACAAAACCAAATTCGCGATCGGCGAATTCGACGGCCGAGAAATGCACTTCGCTCCGTCCATGGTATTCATGTAAACCTGGGTCAAATCACAAACGTCAGAACAACTCGGAATTTCAGATCCACAAAATGCATAATCTAAAAATAACGTCTGGCCTACCCAGGTCACTGCGATCGCAATCATCAAACTCAATCGACTCTTCATAGTTATCGATGCTTAACACTGAAGCCCTAAGGGGGCTACTTTTCTCATGCCATGCAATCGTTGACCAATCGAACCGAAATCAAGTTTCTCATTGGATCCCAGGTTCGTACAAGAAGTAGCAGAATCGATCGCCGTTTGTGAAAAGATCGCCAAGATTCTTGGGCACACCCTATGCAACTGTGTATCGAATGAAGAAAAATAAAAATAGCATCCGTAAGAATGAGCCTGACTCGAGCCTATTTCAAATAGTTGCCCAGCTACTTGAAGAAGACCTAGCCAACCCAAGAATAGAAGCAGCCGCCAGAACCACGCTCACGGCCCTCCGAGAAGCAGGGTATTTCATCGACGACTCGGATCTCTTCGACCCAGACTGTTTATCTTGCCTACTTTTGTCACTCATGAGTGCATTAGACGTTGCTCAGGCACATAGGCCAAAACAGATCACGCATTTAGATCTCAACTGACACTCCTCCCAACACAGACAGAAACCTTTACGCCGAGAAGACAGCTCATACGATCGGGCCAACTACCTTATCACGTTACTGCTCGATGTAATAATCGAGCACCGTTTCCTTGCGCCACTTCTGAGGTGTGGCGTTTCATTACAAATGAACTTTCAGTTCAATGTCTACTCCATGACCTCAAGCTTCATGCATTCGTACTCATGCCTAACCATTTTCACCTTTGAAAGGCCTGATGGAATCGAGCACGAGAATCATTAACGTCAGAACTCAGAGGAGTGGGCACCTCTATGGCGGCCGTTACCACTGGTGTTTGATAACAAACCCAACGTACTATGCCCATGCACTCAAGTACGTTTACCGAAACCCAGTCAAGGCCGGACTATCCGAATCTGCAGAAGGGTACCCGTACAGCACACTAAGGGCCGTATTAGGAATTGATGGGCCCTCAATAGCGCTAGCAAATCCCTTGAATTCGTTCTCAAGCGACCTAGCTACAGACCTCTGGGAATTTAAGAACTGGATTGAATCGCCTTACGCGAGCGAAGAATCAGAGGCGATAAGAATAGCCCTTCGTAGAAAAGAGTTTAAACTACCTCTGCGGCAATCAAACAGAAAACGCCTGTCTATTGCAACTCGGCTATGACGCAGTACCGTCACATTTTGTAGCCGGACACTAAATGGTCGGAGCTATAGGGATTGAACCTATGACCTTGGCCGTGTAAA
>CAITVN010000198.1 GCA_903895855.1 Oligoflexia bacterium
AAGCGGGGCCGCCCCCTCACCCTGACCCATTTCATCTTCATTCGAGCCCATCGATAGATAAGTCTGACCCCGACCACTCACACACTTCGTTGAGGGGGCGGGGTCAGACTTTCGAGAGCTGGGCGAGAATGTTCTAATGTTTTGCAATGACTGAGAATTTTTGGGCGGCCCCGCCACCGCCACCACCACCGGGCTTGGTGGTACTAGCAGGTGGTGGTCACGGTGGTAGTAAACACACTGTTTTTGAAGCCCTTTTATCACTAAGATTCTTTGAGCTGTTTTGATCAGGTTCATTGCTTTTTACCGCCTTCGCTTGGCTCAACGATCGGCTGAGTGATCAGTTCTGCGTTTCGCTTGATGCGGTAAGCCTTATGAGGTTCGTGTAGCGTTCCGTCTTCACCGATCTGATCGCGCTCGATGTGTTCTTCGATCACTAACGGTTGAATGCGACCCTTGAGATAAGGCGGCAGTTTTTGAAACGGCAAGACTGGGTAGAGCACTTCACCAGATGATGAACCTCCACCACGTTCTTTAGTTTTTAAGTCTGATGACTCGGTCGCGCTCGGTGTTGGTCTATCGGTGAGTATCGCAATCGTGCCGCCAATGAGGGCACCACTAAGACCAAAGACCAACGCGTTCATGCCACGACTTTCTTCATTGGGTGACAAGATCGCGCCGCTACCGGCTCCGACTGCGCCACCACTTAACGCACCAGCGACGACACGCTTTTGACCGGTCACACTTGCGCACGAGGTGACGAGCCAGACGGTAATGAGAGTGACAACCGCGAGCGTTAGTTTCACCAGCGCACCTCTTCTTGAACGAAGACTGTTACTGCGGTACCTGCCTCAGCGATGAGAATGGGTTTCTCACTTGTCGCTTCGTCGATCAGGCGTTTACTTTGGTCAGCTGCTGACTGTGCGACACCTTGTAAGATCGAATTTCTTGCTGTGGGTTGAATTGACGAAAACCCCATGGCGTTTGAGTTTTGAGATTGTTGCGCAGACGCTGCCCCCGCAATGAATCCCGACGCCATCGCCCCGCCAATGGCGAGAGCTTTTTGACTAACCACTTGAGCTTCGATGCCACTCGCACCTGTTGAATCAAGTGCTAGTGCTTGAATTGCTTGGGCATGGCCTGTGGAGAACACTAACTTTTGAAACTCGATTGCGATTCGACCAGCTGTGCCTGAAGCCTTCGCTTGACCAATTAACCTCAAGTGCGAAAGTTCACCCTCGCTTGAGTCTAACTCAATGAGTGCTGGCGAGACCTCGCCGCCCACAACGAGTTTGTGAACCAGACGACCAAACAATAGCTTGCCCGATGGCAACCGAAGAACTGGGCCTGAGTGAGTCTGTAAAATCGATTCACGCTTCACTTGAGACACTTCAACTGATGCGTCGCCCTCTTTGGCCGAAAACCCCAATCGAGTACGCATTTTAGAAATTAAGCGGTCGGTCTTGGTTTGGCTGTCTCTGAGTGACAGCACTTGAGCTGGATAATCAGCGTGCACCAATGACGACAACAACATCGCCGCAAAACCGAAATGACGAGCCTTCACTGGTCACCCCCACTTGGAGGTGCTGCCTTCAATAGTATTTTTAGTTGAGAACTCGCCGGTTGAAACTTCTCGGCTACAATGTCTATCGTTCGCTCAATTGATCCTGACGAGGTTTCAAGTATGAGATTAGTTCTAGCACTGGATTGCTTGGGTTTTAATAGAACTCCGCACCCAATTTCTCGGGGTAGCGCTTCAAGTAACACCAGGGTGGTATTACCCACTGCCGAAGCTAAGAGTTTACCCTCGCACTCAACTTTGGTGACATAACCTGGGTACAAAGTGATTGAGGTTGCAGCAAAAGCTTCAAAAGAACCTAAGAGCCCCGAAGTCAGAAGCACTGCCAGAATGACAGCCTTACCGCCACCCGAGCGACCGACTCGTTCGATGCAATTGCGAGACGACGCAATCGCTCCGAGAGATTTGAGTCGGATGCTATCGTGTAACCCAAAATCACCACTCAGTTGACTAGAAACCAAACGGTGAGCAAACGCCGGAATTCCTAGAATGAGTAAAACACTGATCACTTCAATGGCCGCGAGAGATAACCCTAGCTCACTACCGTCGAGTAAGTGTTTTTCGGCTACTTTCGCACCGACTCCGTCAATGATTGTGAGTAGGGGTTGCCAGAGTGATAACTCAATCGAATAAAGTGTCGCCGAAATGAGAGGGCTACGAAACACCGGTGAAAGCCCAATAAAGACCGGAAACAAAAATACTAGGCAATTCCAAATCACTTGATGAGCGCATTTTAGGATCGCACTAGAAAGCAAAAACACCGCCTCAACGATTTGCGTGAGCGTACCCCACACGCCCAAGCGCCAAATTTGTTCAATGCCTGCTGGAATGTTTAGATCACCCGTTTTCTCGTTTCCTCGTGGGTGAAGTGCTCGCCCAAGCACCGTGCCAATGAGTTGGCCCGTCGAATCTGATTTGAAAACTCGAGACAGTGCCCTGGTGAGTAGTTCACTGAGGTCGTTCAAAGAAGTGAGAGCTGACGCAAAGAAAGTGATCGCGAGCGTCGCTAGAACCGTTCGAACCACGAGCTGCTCAGTTGACAACGTTAGGTTTGTCCACTGAATGAAGGCAAACCCCATGGCGCCAAATAAGAGCGCTTTTCCAGCCGGAACCAAAAGTGACGGATCAATGACTAGTGTATTCATGGTCGTCGCCTCTTTGAATTGCGGTCAACGAGCCGCTGAAATTCACCTGTTCGCGCTCGTTCAGATAGCACTTCACGACTCGCCTGCGTTTTTGCCAAATCTAACTGCATCGCTTGCATTTGAATCATTTGGGATTGGGTTTGCAGTTCAACTCCTTTGGCCATGAGTTGCGCTGACTGAGAGGCAGCGGTGATTTGTGCCGCGCGCCCTGGTGATGAGTGCGCACTTTCAGATTGATAAGAGCTACCCATTTGAATCATCTCTTGGCCCATGGCGTACGAGGTGTCTGATTGAGTCGCGGCTGAAACGACCGCTTGATCAATGAGTTTTGCTTTTAGTTCAATCAATCGGTCAACGAGTTGGTAG
>CAITVN010000199.1 GCA_903895855.1 Oligoflexia bacterium
ATACCAGGGGTAGTTTAATAGAGTCACTCAAGCTCACAATGACCCTCGCGCGGGCGCTGGATACGCCGTTCCCGCGCGCGAGTACACGAAGTACGGGGTCATTTGAGGGTGAGTGACTCTATAAAACTACCCCTGGTATTGCCGCGTTGAGGCTAGATAATCCCAAAACACTACGGTAGAGTACGGATTTGGCTGCCGATACAGCGGCAGTTGAGGTTTGTAAGCGGCTCCGTGCCCGAGTTCCATGGCTCCTGCCGGAAAGAGTTTGCTCGACATGTAGTCGGCAGTCCCTTCAACCCACCAGGCCCATGAAGCTACTTTTTTTTCGGTGAATTCTTCAGCCATCGGATAACGAATACTGCGAGCTTGAACACAGTGAAAAATTTCGTGGGCCGCGACTTGCATCGCCAGATCGCGACTGTTCGGAATATTAAAGAACAGGTCTACTCGACAAGGCTCGGTCGAGGTAGGCGGTAACCATGCAGCTGAAGCCCAGGCAGCTTCACTGTACTCGTTGTGTAAAATAAAGGTAATTTTTGGAAGTGTGAAGTCTCGGCTAAAAACTTCTGCTGCAATGCGAGCCGCATCAGAGGCAGCTGCCAAGAGCTGACGTTGACCGAGCTCATCATTCCATCCAGTCGAGTAATGAAAAATTCGAATTTCTGAGCCACCCACCGTAGCCGGAAATCCACTCGACGTAAATTCATCACAAAGAAGATTCTGAGAACTCAGTTCTGACCAAAACCGATAACAATTAATCGGTGTAGCGCGAGCCACTGACTCAACACACACCTGAAGCGTCGCAATCACGCCCAACACCCAAAAGAGGGTAGCAAACCGACCCATAAGAAAAATCCTCTGGGCCGGGCTTAACTCATTTTATCAGAAATGAACAGAAAGGTGACGAATGCTAAACACAAGTCGAACCCCCTAAACGCAGCGCAAGCAGTCAGCCTCAGCCTGCCGCCCAACTCACAAGCTTTGAACCCTTAGAAGCCGAAACCCGCCTCTCAGAGCACTCGCTTAAGCTCGCACTATCTGACGTTCGAAATCGCATTTTTCACAGTATCGTGTTTTGTCTTCATGATGGTGGCGACCTTGGTGAATTCATCACTTTCGTTTTGGACGCCGTCGCTCAAATAGCTCAAATCCAGGGTGAAGAGCTTATAGTCGGTGCTGGCGTTTTCGAAGTTTGAAACCATTGTTTCATTAATCGGTAATGTAGCCAACGACCCCAAAGGCATTCCCTACAGTCTTTGCAATAGCACCAACAACGACAAATGCGACGGAGTAGCGCGCTCACCCTGAGTGATTCTTACTCTTTACGAAGGCGACACCAACCAATA
The DNA here is from genome assembly GCA_903895855.1 of Oligoflexia bacterium. GTDB lineage: Bacteria > Bdellovibrionota > UBA1018 > UBA1018 > UBA1018 > CAITVN01. The sequence continues at coordinate 1,347 of CAITVN010000199.1, forward strand.
CCGAAAACAACTGCTCGAGACGGTCAAAACTTACTCTGAAAATGCGACCACACTTGAACTCAATTCTGGCCGTAGCGGAGCTCACGAGGGTGCCTGTAATATTGCTCCTTACTATTTTCTTCCGACGGCGAGATACGCCGCCGAAGGAATTGAAAAATTTCTGGCTGATCCCAACACTTCTGAAAAAGAAAGAGCTGATCTAGCCACCGCGAAATCAAAGCTCAGTTCAGCTGTCAATTCACTCGCAGGCGCACAGACCGACCCCGCTACCGGGCTCAGTAACGACTCGCGATTCACTGGGATCGGATATCGGCCAGAATACTATCCGTTTTCGCACAATGAAAAGAGCAAGGGTCCCTCGGGGATCCTTGCTCTTTTTCTAATTTACCTTGAGTAGTGCTTATTCTAAATTTTCGAAGAAAAGTGTTTTTCCGGTAACTGTGACTTTTGAAACGCCGGGTTTCCATTTTCTCCCGGTAGTCGTCACCGAATAGGTTCTTGTGATTTCGTCCATTTTTGAACTTTCGGGTTTATAGCGGCAATTGATTTTAATGTAATTACCTGCAACCACCTGGTGAGTAGCATCAATGAAATCCATTTTATGATTACTGGATTGCTTGACGTCAACAGTGTATTTTACACTGTCTGAGGTAGCTGAATTGGTGTAATCGATGCTAAATACCAAACCGTCCCCACCTGGGCAAGTATAGGTTTTATCTTGGAGGGTGCCTGCAAAAGCTGAAGAACACGCCAGTAAACTTAAAGCTAAAATTAATTTCGGTTCTTCAGACTTTCGAGTGGGTAAGGCAGTTTTCGTTTGCAAGACACGGAGCGCATAACGCTGTGCTTGCATAAAAGGGTGTCATGCGTTCAATATTCAAAAATGCGCGATATTGAACTCTATCAAATTCTTCTCG
>CAITVN010000200.1 GCA_903895855.1 Oligoflexia bacterium
ACTGCTACAATATCTGAATACCCATCGCCGTTTAAGTCTCCAACACAGCCCCCAATAGTGAGGCCGCTTTCAAGGCCGGTGAGTGGACTTCCGAGGTTAGCGCTCTGGCCCCCATAGAGTGAATTAAATGAGACATCCTCCAGGCCCCCACCGGGGTTGGAACTCACGCGCAGCATGATTTCTCGCTCGGCAGTCTTTTGTTTGGAGTTGCCATCAGTATTTGACTTAAAGACGATGACACCGTCGTTTTTGCATCCTAAACCTGCGCGACAAAAAAAGTTGCCGACTGCCACCTTGTCTGATGAGCCATTGCGGATGGGAGGAATTAGGGTGAAAGTACTGGGGACGAATTCAATCGCGAAAGCGCTTGAGCCAATGATAAGCAATGTGCCGAAATAGAGCAGTGCTTGATTGAATGGGGTCTTTAACTTGATGGCATTTGACATAATAAACCTTTCTTAATGGAGGCCTCGTAGCTCGAGGCCAGCTTACAGCTTGAAGCGCTATCGGCTCAGAACCACTAAGACTAAAATCGTATTTGTGTTTTTTTGTTTTTGTTTTATTCCCGCGATTCTGTTGGCGTCGAGCGTTGCGGCGTTGTTACATTTTGGTGTCGTCTGAGTAGAGTCCTAGCTGACACAGGTCTCGACGTCTTCGTATCTCCGGTTTAACGGCGTTTTGGTTAATCTGAGCAGTTGATGGTAAAAAGACTGCATGATTTTGGTGACAAGAAATTGACTTAAATCCTATTTAATTACACAATTGTAGTATGAAATTGAGAGTTCTCGATAAGGCTTTTCTCGGTGTTTGTGCGAGCATAGTCTTGTTCTGTTCAACCTTAGCGGTGACTGGTTGCTTTAGTGAAAGTACCGGGGGCAGTACGCTTGATCCGACTCCGATTTTAACCAGTGTTGCGATTTTGGTTCCTGACTCTGGCTTAACCAAAAACATCGGTTCGGTGCCGATTAATCTTCCGACTGATGTGATCATCATTGTCGGCAATGCCGGCCCTTATCCGGCCACTAGTTTTACCGCAAGCTCAGGAAATTCAGAAACCGTAGCATCGGGTAGTGTCGATTTGACGGCTCCTTATGGTTTTAAGGGCGGCAGTTTTCCGGGAGAAGGCGGCACTTGCACGGGCACGGTTGCTGCGAAAACCGGCTGCATTATTGTGATGACGGTAACGCCGACCGCGCACGGAACATTCACAGAAAAACTAGCCCTAAGCTATTTCAACGGCGTGATAACATTTAGTTCGACCATCGAGATGACGGTGAGTACTACGGCTGAGCTTTCACTTTCGGTTGCTTCAGTTGATATCACTGAGGCGGCCCCTTATGCTTTCGGAGTGAAAACCGTCGGTGCGGGCGCCGATGCGACGATTACGGTTACGAACAAAGGGGGAGTCGCAGCCACTGCCCTTGCTGAAACCGCCACATTGGCCCTTGCTGCCCCGTTTAGTTACAGGGGTGGAACGTTTCCTGGCACGGGTGGCGATTGTCCGACTGATACCACCACTGAGTTAGCAGTAGACGGTACCTGCACGCTGGTGGTTTCTTTTGATCCGACGATCGTTGGCGACTACGAAGATATCATCAGTCTCGACTACAATAATGGACTTGTGGTGACTACCACCTCGGCAAAATTCACGGGTAATACGCTAGCTGCTTTAACTATTTCAGAAGGGTCTACTTGGGATTTCGGACTCGTGGGTACCGGCGCTGCGGCAGCGACTAAACTCTTTACTCTTTCAAATTCTGGCGGTACCGCAGCCACCTTCATCGCTGAGAAAGCCAGCGCCGCACTGGTGGCCCCGTTCGCTTGGACAGGTGCCAGTTACCCAGCGGCAGGTACCTGTACTGCGACGCTTGCCGCAGGTGCGACCTGTACTTTCACGGTTCAGTTTGATCCGTCTGCTGCTGTGGTTTCGACTGCAATTATCACGCTGCAATATGATAACGGGCTTGGCTCAGGTACCGCCAATGTTCAGGCGACAAGACCGATTACTGGCGAAGGTCAGTGATCATTTACGTGAGCGACGTCAAGTGAGCAGTCTAAATTCCGAAGCCGATAAAAGTTCCTAAGTAGTGCATGCCAATCGAGCTGTAAGATCCTTCCATACCGAGTTGAAATCCGAGGCCGGGCATTCGAAATTTCACGCCCGTGAAAGCGCTATAAGACTGGGCCCTAAACGCTGGAGTGCTGAGAGTTTGGGTGGCTTCGAGAACCGTCAATTTTATCGGAAAATCGACTTGTCCCACTAACCAAGAATACCCAAGACCAGCGTAAGGTTCAGCGAATTCTAGTTTTTTTCCGATCAGCACTTCAGTTGAAACTGTACGGCTTTTGAGAAGTAAGAACACTCGCCCGATTTCGGTGCCCGTTGGTGCGAGGGCGAGTCCATTCCAGCCGAGTGCCTTGAAATCGACATTGGTGTAGGCGTACGATGCTCGCGCTGCGACCTCTAAGCCTTCTTCGGGTTGAAAGATAATGTATTTGACGCTGCCACCGAGAATACTAAAGCCCGGATAGTACAGGCCTGAAAACCCAAAATCGATGAGTGATCCCCAACTTTTATTAAAGTGCAGTTTGACCATCGGAATGGCAGGAAGGCTGGCTGCTAAATCGCTGGGGGTATGAACAAGTGTTGTTTCAAGGCCCATTTCCATTCCGCCGAGTTCAGTGGCAATTGAAGAGGTGCCCATGAAAGCGCGATGGCCAGTGAGGGTGCCCCAGGTTTTTACAAAGGGCCCGGAGAGACTTGCAGGAATGAGGGTTGAGATATCGACCGAAGGAACATCGGCAGCCCCGGTGTCTGCGGCTCTGGCGTCGACAGCAGATGTGAAAGCCGAAGCACACCAGCCAAGGCAACCCATTGCTATCAACACAGTTTGATTCTGGTTCGATCTCACTCATTCATTGTAGTTCTTGCGAGGTTAACTTTCGAGAGCGCATTTTTGCCTAGGCACAAGCTGCCTACCTGTTCAGAGGCTCACCTGTTTCTAAAAATCAGGCGATAAGTGAATTGACGAAAGGGCTATCGTTCAGATGAATTGGAAAGCAATCGACGCGAATGTACACGAGTGTTTAGGACTTTTGACAGAGTGGTCGATTTCGAAGCCCGTGGCCCACAAATCGTTAACTGCCTTGAGCCAAAACGAATTGAATTTTTTAATCCAAACCGAACACCAGATACGCGAAGACTTAGGGTTACTCAAGAGTCAGAGTGCGCCGAGTGCGTTTACCTGGAACTTTGCCCCATCAACCCAGGGTGTAAAGGCACAGGGGGTAGTACGCGTGCGAGGTGATCTTGAGTTGGGATTGCTCATTCCCATCATAGCTCATGAATGTTTTCATTTTACCGACCCAGAATATTTCAAGCGGTCGAAAAAAGCCTACGCCGAGTGGGCACGATTTCAAGCGTTGAGAGCCAAGGCTATTGAGAAAGAGCGCCCCACTTCAGTTGATTTGCGAACGCTCACAGACACCCTCAACCGGTTGACTGAATTTGACCGACAGACTCTTCTAGGCGCCGAGCAAAAGGCCTACGAGTTTCAGTACCAACTGGTTACTTACCTTTCGGAAACCTACGGCGACTACCGTGAGTACCTAGCGAGTTGGAAAAATAATGGCTTTAACCTGGGCCTCAAAGTGTCACAAGATGATTTAATTCGAAATTATCGCTTGCACCCGACAGTCGTTCGGTAGACTTCTACCCCCATGGCAATTGATCTCGTTTGCGGAATGGAAGTCGAAGAAACCTCGCCTCATCACTTTGAGCATCAGGGAACTCGATATTTTTTTTGTTACGATGGGTGCTTGAAAGAGTTTAAGAAAAATCCCGCGAAATATCTCGATCCGAATCGAAAGAAACCGGGCGACGAAGCCGAGTGCAGTGATCTTGACTCATTTTATATTTGTCCGATGGACCCAGAAATTCGGCAAAAAGGTCCAGGGTCTTGCCCGAAGTGTGGCATGGCTTTAGAACCGGAGGCGATTTCACTTGAAGCCCTAGAAGAAGGATTTGGCGAAGAGTACCGACTCATGTCTAGTCGGTTTTGGTTTTCAGCTGCGCTCAGTTTGCCTTTAATGATTGGCGCTATGGGGGGGCACTTCTTCGATTCGCAGGCGTTGAAGTTTCTCGATGCACCTTGGGTGCAGGCTTCATTGGCGAGCCCTGTGGTACTTTGGGGTGGATGGCCCTTTTTTCAGCGTTTTTACGATTCAATTCGTTTTCGTGCGCTGAATATGTTTACCCTCATTGGGTTAGGTTCTGGGTTTGCGTTTCTTTACTCTGTTGTCGCGCTAGTTGCCCCGCAGATTTTTCCGGCGTCTTTCTTAGATCATCACGGTAATCCAGCTCTTTATTTTGAGCCGGCGGCGGTAATCATCACGCTCGTTCTTTTGGGCCAGGTGCTAGAGTTGCGTGCGCGCTCAAAAACAACCGGGGCGATTAAAGGCCTCTTAGAGTTGGTGCCGCCAGTTGCGCACAAGCTGAGCGCACTTGATTTCGATGCCACCTCGCTCGAAGTCGCGGTGGCTGATCTGAAGGTGGGCGATTGGGTGCGCGTTCGTGATGGCGAACGAATTGCGTCAGATGGGATCGTGCGATCGGGCACTGCAGAAATTAATGAATCTCATTTAACGGGCGAGTCGTTACCAAGAGTGGTAAAGGTCGGCTCTCGTGTTTTTGGTGGAACGTTAAACCTTTCGGCCAACCTCATCATTGAAATTGAGAAGATTGGTCAAGACACTCTGGTGTCTCGAATGATTAAGTTAATTGTTGAAGCATCGCGATCAAAAGCGCCGATGCAGCGCTTGGCCGATCAAGTGAGTCAATGGTTTGTACCGATAGTCGTGTTTGCGAGTGTCGTGACTTTTGTTGTTTGGAGTGTCTGGGGCCCAGAACCTCGATTTTCAATTGCCCTACTCAATGCGGTAGCTGTGCTGATTGTGGCGTGCCCGTGTGCGCTGGGTTTGGCGACGCCACTCTCAATCATGGTGGGTACGGGCCGCGCTGCTCAGCGAGGAATTTTGATCAAGTCGGGCGAGGCACTAGAAACCCTTTGTCGAGTAAACCGCCTATTTGTTGATAAAACCGGGACCCTAACCGAAGGAAAACCTGTACTCACTCGCGTTGAAGTGAGCGATGGTTTCATCTTAGAAGAAGTTTTGGGTGTAGCCTCAGCACTTGAACGGGGCAGCGCACACCCGATTGCACAAGCAATTTTAAATGGCGCGAGAGAGCGAAAAGCCAATTTTTACCCCGCAAAAGAAGTGAACTCTGAGGTGGGTCGGGGTTTGAGCGGAAAAGTGGGATCAGTCGAATACCGAATCGGAACCGCTCAATTTCTAGGATTCGAATCAACTGAGCTTCCGAAAGACTGCGAAGGCTGGGCGCTCAGTGGTGAAACTCTTTTATTCTTAGGAAAAAAAATCGAAGGCGCTCGCTATCAGTTAGCGGGAGTTTTTGGGGTCAAAGACGCGCTCAAATCAAACGTCAAAGATTGGGTGAGTGAGTGTCTGAAGCTGGGAGTTCAACTCACCATACTCTCGGGCGATCGCAAAGAAACCGTTTCGTCGCTTGCCCGTGAACTGGGTATCAGTGAAGCTTTTGGCGAAGTGACCTCTGTTGAAAAACAGAACTATGTTAAAGCTGCAATCGACAAAGGCGAAGTGGTTGCGTTTGTCGGTGATGGCATCAACGATGGCCCGGCTATTGCTCAGGCTAATGTCGGAATTGCGATGGGTACGGGTTCTGATGTTGCCATTGAGGCTGCCGACGTCACCTTATTGGGTGGCGATCTTCACGGGTTCATTCGCGCGCGTGAGTTAAGTGAAGCTGTTTTGAAAAATATTAAGCAGAACCTTTGGTTTGCTTTCTTGTACAATGCGCTCGGAGTGCCGATTGCGGCTGGCGTACTGTACCCGGTCTTTGGAATCTTACTGAGCCCGATGATTGCCAGCGCAGCCATGAGTCTGAGTTCGGTTTCTGTAATTACGAATGCGCTACGTTTGAGAAAAATCTAGAGGATGTAGCTTGCCCCGTAGAGATTTTGATCTAAGACGTCTGCATCAATCCAAACGCTTCCGCCTTCGCAGTTTTTCTTTTGACTCCAGTCGGCGTGATATTTGCTGCAGTCGGTACCCCAGCTATTTCGTATGAGTACTTGGCACTTGTTCGAGCCTTTGTCGAATCTCATGCCCGTTACCACAGAAGAATGGGGTCCACATTGCTTGATGTTTATAGGTCTTCGATTGAGTTGCAGCATTGGAGGAGTCGGAGGGGCGTCAGTAAGGTTTGGATTGGCTAAGCTTTCAGTTTTTCCTTTTTTTAACACTGAAAGACAATAGTTAATACCGAGTGGTTTACCCTGGTTTAGAATGTCTCTGATCATTCTGAGAAAAATGGGAGAGTTGAGATTCGGTGAAGTTCCAAGAGAGTTTGAAACGGTTATAGGTGTGAAATCGAGGTCTATTTTACCACCTGTTTTTGGGTCAGAGTTTCCGCACCGGCGAGTAAGAATGGCATTCAACTCGTGCAGAAATTCGAAGTGATCTATGCGCTTAAAAGAGTCAAAAAGTTTTTCATAATCAGGAATGGGTTCATTAAGGCAAACCCCTCGGTCTTTTGCTTGAGTTTGATTTCTCAGAATCGCTTCGTAGAACTGAAGGTAACCTTCTTTAAAATCATTTTCAGAATAGCGTCGATCAAAAAGACCTTTTATGAATTGAAGGTAACCCACTTCGTTTACTCTCATCAACTCGGGATCGGTACTATCGGTTTTTGGAAATGCGGTCTCAAGAATCGAGGCTTTGACTGCTTCGGTCGCGCACCCGCCAGTTTGCGGCGCAAATTTTAGCACACAGCCGAGGTTTCCCCCGTCAAGGGTCGTGTCCCAGTCGGGATTGGCCCCGCTGCAGCTACTTCGGGTGATGTAAGCGAGGTGGTGAGGTGAAAGGAGTCGCGAGTCGGTACTAGATTTTGAACGTCCTTTGAATCGCTCAAAGTCAATTAACTGTTCAGCCGTGTAGGCATAACAGGTGCCCGCGTCGGTTTGATTATAAATAGGAATGTGAGGTTCGTGTTTAGGGTCAAAGGGGCTATTGGGGCCCTGGTCAACGCGCACATTGGGACAATCAGTGGCTGGCGCTGCTTGGCTTGTTGAAATACAAATAGAAAGCAGAGCCGCTGTGGTTAATAAGCAATTGGCCAAAACGAAGGCAACCCATTGACGATAACGGTGACTATTTAAATGCATCACGAACCCACCCACCTCTAGTATGAATGGTTCAAGATAAATGTGAATTGGCAAAATGGGGTCGAATTTGACCAGTGAAAACTATGTAATTTTAGGTGGTTGAAGCTGCTTTGACCATGGTTTCGAGTTCGCCGCGGTCAAAGAGTTCGCTCACAATATCGCAGCCACCGACAAATTCACCATTGATGAAAATTTGAGGTACTGTTGGCCACTCGGTAACCACTTCGAGTGCTTCCCAAAGTGAATCATCAGAAAGTACGTCAACGCCAACTAGATTTTTTGCTCCGGCGGCCTTCAATACTTGGCAAGCGCGATTTGAAAAACCGCACTGTGGAAAGTCTGGGGTGCCTTTCATGAAAATCACAACAGGGCTGGATTCAACAAGTTCTTTTATTTTTGATTCGAGTGGGTGTGCCATTTTTGATAGCCTTTCTTAGCTTCTTAAATTTATCGTAAACAAAATAGTTTAAACGACATTACTCTGAAAATTTTGCGTACTGTTCTGGGGTAAACGTCTTAATAGTCAGTGCGTGAACCTCGCCCGAGTCAACTTCAGTCTGAACGATTGCCATCACCATGCGGTGCTGCTTAATCATGGGAATGCCAGTAAACGCCGAAGACACCACTACGGCTTGGTAGTGGTCTAGGGTGCCGGTCATGTCCATCACGAAAGCTTGGGTGCCCGGTGCGAGAGTTTCAATCTTAGACTTTAAAACATCAGGTGTCATATTCCAACGCAATCTACTGATGGGTTATGTAAACGTCAAGAAAATCAGGCGATAGGTTTAGGTGGCGTTGTCCTCGTAAATACTAGCGTACCTCGACTAGGATCAAAGCTTTGAATAAACAAAGTCCTCGCCACCCGCAAAACCTTCTATTTCTGACTTGCCAAGGAAGTTGACTTGTTTTTGGGGCCTCCCGCAAGCAGGATGCGTTCGCGCTACTGCGCGATGCGGGCGAATCACGGACGACGGGCCTAAAAAACAAGTCAACTTCCTTGGCAAGTCAGAAACAGAAAGAGAGGTGCAGGTGTCTGCGGATAATGTTTATTCAAAGCTTTGATCCTAGTCGAGGTACGCTAGTATTTACGAGAGTAACTCCGCTTAGAGGCTCTTTGGTATTCTTTTTCGGGCCTGGACGACCTGAATGTCCAAGCCAAAAAGGTCTTTGAATAGCCCTTTTTTCTGCTCAATCCTCAGAATTTCTAAGTCAAGCGGATGGTCAGCAGAGACCGTAAGTGTGATTTCGCCTTTTCGCCTCAGTACCTTCTTAATCTTGATGCCTGACTTGTGGCTGCGGTCAAAGGCGTCGGCTAATCGCAAAAGCGCAGTGAGTCTGATGCAAATCGAGGTGAGTTCTTTGAATGTCGGAGTGGGCTCAGTTTTTGGCTTTTTCTTCGACTCTTCAGTTAAGGATTTTAACTCACCGAAAACGACTTTGCCCCCTCGGTGGTTGATGCACAAAAGAGCGATGAGTTCAGTTTCCCAGTTTGTCAGCATCGGAAATCCGGCATTTCTGACGATGTATCCCGAGTGAAATTCATGGTTGGTCGGTGAAATTGGCTCGCCGATGTCGTGTAAGATCGCGGCAGCACTGAGGTAAGGTCTCCAAAAAGGCTTCACACGATGAACCAGTCTCAGTTCATCAAAAAGACGCTCGGCAGTTTCGCGAACATGGGTGAAGTGACTCTCATTGGCGCCCAGTTTCTTGCCTTTGTCGGCAAGGTCAGGAAGGTGAAGGGTGAGTGAACTCTTATGAGCGCTTTTGTAGAGTTTTAGCTGCTCAGTTAAGATGCCATCGCGAAGGCTAAACTCGGTGGCCATGAACTTCTTAGCCTTGAGTGCCATGAGGCATTCTTCGAGCAAGATCGCACCAGCAAGAATCATGTCGACTCGCTTCGACTCCATGCCAGCGATGCCCAAAAGGTCTGTGGTGGTCATCGTTGAAAAGCGATCGACAAGCTCGCTTAAGTCTTTGAGTTCATAGTATTTTTTCTGAGGAGATTTCTTTTGAGGGTTCTTCTTAGACAATAGCTTACACAGGCTTCGAATGGTGCCGCTTGAGCCAATGATGCGATCGACTTTTCCCCAACGTTCACGGGTAAACTGCGAGACGAGGTGTCCGCGTAGGTGGGCTCTCAATTGGTCAATTGATTCGCTATTGGGGGGGCAGCGTTTCAAGAAAATCTGCTGAAGTCTGGCTGTGCCAAATTGAAAGCTCTCGCTTTTGATCACTTTCTGGTCTTCGATGATTGATATTTCAGTGCTTCCGCCGCCGATGTCGATAAGCGCAAATCGCTTGTTCGCTTTGCCTGCCGACTTGGCTTCGGGCTCGTTGGCCAAGATGCCTTCGGCGATGAGGGCGGCCTCTTCTTTGCCTGAAATCACTTTGAGGTCGATTGATGTCAATTCTCGAATTTTGTCTAGAAATGCCTGGCTGTCTGAAGCTTCTCTAAGGGCGCTGGTTCCAAACGATATGAGTCGTTCACAATTAAAGGCTTCGGCGGTGATTCTGAAGCTTTCGAGGGCGTGAATGGTGCGTTCGGTCGCCTCACGATTGAGCTTTCCGTCTACAAAAACACCCTGGCCGAGGCGAACCATGAGCTTTTCTCTGTGCAGAAGGCGAACCTTCCCAGCCGCGCCAATTTGTTGCACATCGAATCGAACTGAATTTGTTCCTAGATCTATAATTCCAACTCGCACGTGATATTGCCAAAAAAATGGCGAATTCGATGCGAATTAGGTCATTGGAAAGGCTTTTTTGAGCTTAGCGCGTCGACTGCGTTTTACCGCGATTTTGTGCTTAGCTGGTGCGGCGCCTTCTTTGTAGGCTCTGGCTTTGTTTCTCGCAGTTTTCTTATTCTTTACTTTCAAACGATTTCCCATAGTGGAGTGACCCTAACATGACAGATCTTTGTGTCAAGGGCTTGGCAGTGGCGTTTTGACAAAAAGGTAGCCTTTGTGCCTTGGCTTTTTCTTTGGCATCTCATCCGGCTTCGGACTAACCTATGAATAGACGAATTGGGGCGTTGTTCATTTGAATTGCAACAAAATTTCACAAAAACTAACCATTGTGGTGTTCGGGCTGTTTTCATCAGTTTCTCACGCCAAAGTCATTGATGCGGGAGTCGGGGCAATCTATGACCCGTTTCCGTTGGTGCCGTTGTCGAAAGTGATCGATCAGCATCAGAGTGGCCTTGATACTGATTACAATTATGCGGGCTGGATTTCGTCAGCCGAGCAGTACGTTAAATTGAGAAAAGGGAAGCTCTCGGCCAAGAAGAAGCTTGCCTGGATCATTGGCTGTGAAAAAAACCTAAAAGAGCCGATATTCTGCACGTTTCCAATCGATCGAACCTCTCGTGGCGGTACTGACGACGATGATGAGGTCGACGTTTCGAGTAATCGTGAGCTCGTTCGTGAAGTGATTGACCTGACCCACATTCGTGAATACCTAACAAAATCAGATCTCAAGAAGCTCGAAGCTACGTCTGAAGCCCAGTTTCATCGAATATTTCGACAAAATGACTTTATTCTTGAGCCTTTTCAAAAATTGGCCGAAAGAGCGATCGAGCTAAAAGCGTGTCCGACGTCGGCACTTCTGACGGCCTTCGGACAAAAAGCTGAAGAGTTTTTCCCAGATCCAGTAGCCAGAAAACTGGCTGAACAGCTTTATTCACGCTCAGATGTCTGTGGCTCAAAAAATGATGCCTCGGCAATTAAAGGTCGGTACCGTTTGGCGCTGCTCAATCTATGGGCAGAGAGGTATGAGCCGGCTGAGAAGTTGCTGCAAAAACTCACTGAAGTGGGGCCCAATGATTTCTTGTCTCGAGGCCTATTTTGGCGTTCGGTAGCGCTCAAGTACCTTGGGCAGGCTGATGCGGCGAAGAGAATTGCCAAACAACTCTACACGCAATATCCGCTCACTTATCACACCTTGGTACTGGGTAAGGTTGAGCAAGTGGGATTCAAGAAATTTGTCACCAGTGGAGAGGCCTGGGTAAGGCTCAGGCCAATCGAAAAGCCGATCATGGGCGATGTGATTGCGGCAGTTGAGGCGCTTCAAAAAATAAGAGCTAATGATTTGGCCTTAGAAATTCTCAATAATAGCGAGGGCAGTTTTGATCAACTGACCCCTGAAGAGCGACTTTATGTCGCAGTACTTTACATGCGTGCTGGCGATCGCATTAAGCAGTTTAAGGTAATGGGTTCGATCTTTAAAGAAGACTCTCGGGCAATCAGTCGACGCACGATGGAAATTTTTTATCCGCTTTATCGATTTGAAGTCATGAAAAGTTATTCTGCTAAAGTTGACCCTTATTTGGTTGCAGCCCTGATTCGCCAAGAAAGTGGTTTTAACGAGCGTGCCCGCTCTCCGGCAGGCGCTCGAGGGCTCATGCAACTGATGCCGAAAACGGCAAAGACGATTGAGAGGCGAGTGAGCCGCCGTGAACTTTACGATGCGAAAACCAATATCAGGTTGGGGGTCAAATTCTTCAAGCAAGTGATGGACAAATACTCGGGCGAAGTTGAGCTTGCGCTGGCTGCGTACAATGCTGGACCAGATAGAGTCGACGATTGGCTTCGTCGATACCCAACGAAAAATCGTATGCTCTTTGTTGATTTGATTCCTTTCAAAGAAACCCGCGAGTATGTCGCTTACATTGGACGCAATTATTTTTGGTATCGGCTCTTGTATCCGAGCCAAAGTGTGGCGAGTCGAATTGTAAAGCCTAGTTTTGACTATTCGCTTTTTGATGTTGAAGCTGGCGAGAGTTTTGCCAAGCTCTGGATTGATGCTGAAAATGGCGATCTCGACGGCGAAGAGTTAGTCGCTGATTCAAGCTCGGCTACAATGACGGTCGGTCGTGGATTAGCATCTGAAAAAAGGCAGGCAACCAGAAAAACTAAAAAATCTAAGAGAAAGAAAGTTCGGCACTCAGAAAAAACAGATGGCGCTCAAAAAAATTAAGTCAGGATTTTTCTCTCGAGGCGTTGCACTAGCTAGGCTGACCGCCGAAGCCGCGACTCAGGCCGCAACTCATGTGGCGAAAGAATGGGTTGCAACCGAAAAAGACGCTGATTCTAAGGCTGAACGATTGAAAGTACTTCTCAGCTCACAGACTGAACTCGTGGCGCGAGAGTTTGGAAAACTCAAGGGCAGCGTCATGAAAGTAGGGCAGCTGGTCTCAATGTACGGCGAGCACCTACTGCCGCCTGAGGCAAATGAGTTTCTAAAAAAGCTGCAAAGCGAATCGCCCCCCGTTGAGTTTGCTCAATTGCGGAAATCTTTGGTAAGACAGTTGAGTAAAGAAAGGCTCGATGAGCTCGATATTTCTGAGACCCCGATGGCAGCGGCCTCAATGGGACAGGTTCATATCGCTACCAGGCGCAGTGATGGAGCCAAGATCGCCATGAAGATTCAGTATCCCGGAGTGGCTAAAGCGATCGATACCGATTTGCAGACACTAAAGAAAGTTCTTTCGATTGCAAAGCTTCTACCTAAAGGGGTTGATACCACCCTAATTTTTGCCGAAATCAATCAGATGCTTCATCAAGAAGTTGATTACAAAAAAGAGCTCGCGAATACGATAGAGTTTCATGATTTTTTTGAGTCTGATACTGCAGTGATTATTCCAAAGGTGTTTGCCGAGTACTCGAGCTCGCGTGTCATTTCGACTGAGTTTCTAGAGGGAGTTGCCGTTGATTGCGCTGAGGTGCAAGAACTTTCGCAAGCGCGCAGAAATCGCCTGGCAGCGAGTTTTTTTAGGGTGTTCTTGAAGGAGTTATTTGAACTCAAGGCCATGCAAACCGATCCGCACTTCGGCAATTACCGAATCCGTATCGATACGAGTTCTGAAGCTGTGAGTGGGCAGGTGAATGACCAGCTCATTTTGCTCGATTTCGGCGCGGTTAGGCGTTTCTCAGATCTGTTTTTGAGCCGCTACCGGTGGTTATTTGCAGGAGCCGTGACAGCAAATCGTGAGTGGATTGTACGCGGCGGTCTCGAGTTAGGATTTCTTGAGAAGGGTGATCCTGAATCTTTGTTCACCCACTTCTGTGAGTTGTGCGAACTCTTTGGCGAACCCTTCATGGTAGATAGTTACGACTGGGGTAAGAGCGATCTTCCGAAACGGGTCATTGAAAAAGGCAAGTCGATGGTTTTTGATTTTAAGCTTCGGGCACCACCACCTGAAATCATTTTTTTAGATCGAAAACTGGGCGGAGTTTTTATCTTTCTTTCAATGTTGAAGGCCAATTTTAACGCGAAAAAATTGATTGCTGCCTACATTCCGCAACTTTAGACTAGGGAGAACAGCATCAACCGGTGTGTTTAGTGGGTGATGGTCGAATGTTTGTGTCGGCTGTGTTCACTCTTTCTGAATCGGTGCTCGTGAAGTTAAGTTCTGCTGGCAAACTGAAGGGTGGCCAGCCGGTTGATGAATCGATTACAGACGTTGATACTTTGAATCAAGTGAGTGCGATCATCGAAGAAGTGAACCGAGAGCTTGCGAGTTACGAACAAATTAAAAAATTTGTTGTACTCGGGCGAGAATTCTCAATTGCCGAAGGTGAAATGACACCGACTTTGAAAATGAAGCGAAATGTGGTTGAATCGCGATTCAAAACTTTGATAGATGCCATGTATGGCTAATGTTTTTGAGTCAGGTGCCCGTAAGGTGATACCAGCGACGTTGATCTATGTCGTTTCTAACGGCAAAGTCTTGATGCTTCATCGTAACCGAAGTGAGCGAGTCGGTGACGTGCATTTGGGTAAGTACAATGGACTTGGTGGCAAGCTCGACGAGGGCGAAAGTTTTTCAGCAGGAGCGCTTCGCGAGCTTTACGAAGAAGCGGGCATTCGTGCCGATGAAGTGTCGCTCGAGTGGCGGGGAGTTCTTTACTTTCCGAATTTCAAAGAAAAGCTCGCCCCTAAAATTTCTGAAGATTGGCTCGTGCAGGTTTTTATCGCGCATTTTCGGGGTCATCATCCGTTTGAGCGAGTGTGGCCTTGCGAAGAAGGATCTTTGCGCTGGGTCGATCAAGATCAGTTACTCACGCTTCCTCTGTGGGAAGGCGATAAAGAATTCTTGCCGAAGGTTTTTGCGCCTGCGAAAGGTGGGGAGCCTCTGCCATTTTCTGGGACGTTTTGGTATAGGGCCGGCGAGCTTGATCGGTTCGAGTGGAGTTAATGTTATACCAAGTTGAACTGACCTCGGGCGCAGTTGGCAGATTAGCCGGCTTCGCCTATCCTTGAGATTCTCAGAGGTTAAAGCTCTACCTTTGCTGATTAAGAGACGGGGTGGCCGAAAACAAGACCAAGCCAAACAGTTCTCATCTTGAGAGGGTTGATGAATGCTGTACCCACAACCCCTCTCAATTTCATCTGACGTAACAGTTAACTAGGGCGACTAGAAGTAGCACTAACTTGGCGAAAACAATGAGAATCCAAGTTTTGTGCTTAAGTTTTTCT
>CAITVN010000201.1 GCA_903895855.1 Oligoflexia bacterium
GCTAGTCCAGACAGCGCTCTTCAAAACCCTTAAACTTTCAGAACTTGCCCCCTCAATTATTATGGTTGCCAAAAAATGAAACTTCCGCCGCTCGTCATACTGGCAGGTGGCCTAGGAACACGCCTTCGCCCTGTCGTGAGCGATGTCCCAAAACCCATGGCCCCAATTGACGAAAAACCATTCCTTGAAATGATTCTAGAAATATTTCGAGGCCTAGGATTTGACGATATAATTCTTTGCGTCGGCTTTCAGTGGGAAAGGATCGAATCTCATTTCAAAGACGGAACCCGTTGGGGCGTTCACATTCGATATAGCATCGAAAACAAACCTCTCGGAACCGGAGGGGCTCTCAAACTTCTCAGCAACTCAGTGAAGCCGCCCTTTATCGCAATCAACGGAGACACACTACCAGAGTATGATATCGCCGCCTTCGTCAATAACGCCCTACAACGGAAGCAAGAACTCATGACTTTAGGCCTTCTTCCTGCCTCCCTCAAGCAGCAACGCGGTTTTGTAAATCTCGATGACCATAATAAAATTTCTTCTTTTGAGGAAAAAAAACTGAGTTCGGATGGCACTTCTGAGACTGCCTTATCAAATGCAGGCATCTATGTGTGTCACGAAGGATTTTTTGAAATATTCAAGGAATTCAAACCCGACGCCTTTTCACTAGAAACAGAAATTTTCCCGATTTTGGCAAGAAAAGGCCTTCTAGGCGGCCTCCATCTCAATGGATCGATTGTAGATATTGGCCTGCCGCAAGACTACTTGGCTTTGAAAAATGATCCCAAAAGAGTGCTCTAAACAAACCTAGCTCTTTCTTAAAACAAACAAATAACTCGGGGCGAGTGCAAAATAGACTTTAGGAAAAAACTTCAAAACCTTATATACCATTTTGGCAAAAGTGTACCGCGAACCAAAGCAAATAAAAGGATTATTCTGCCTCATTTGAGAGAGTATCTCCGAACTAAAACTTGACACCTCGATCATGTGTTCAACACAATAAAAATGCGGAGCCAGCGCATACTGCTTTGTGACTTCAAAGCCCGCTTCCTTGAACAATGATACCCAACGTCCGGCAGTATAGCTCCCTTGACCTAATAGTCCCACCGGATTGTTGGTTGCCACTAGAAAGATCCCACCCGGCCGAAGAGCTTTAAAAACAGCACTCAAAGTAGAGTGAACTCGGTTTAGAACTGAACAAGACTCAAAAATCCCGAACCCAAAAACCTTATCCAGGCTGCTTGCCTCAAGCGAGGGCAATGTGTCGAGGGCTCCCTCCAAAACGGTGAAATGCTTGCAATAGGGCCGCACAAAGCGAGCTATATCACTCTCAGATCCACCTAAATCCAATACACAATCGGTACTAGACCACTCAACACATCTGAGCAAATCCTGAAGGGACTGATCCCGAACCTCAGTTGAATCAAAGTTCATTTTCAATCGCCTCAATCAAGGGCCGGTCTACGCAAAAGAGGGGGTAGGTCTCAAGATTGCGAAAAACCCATTGTTTCGATTTTTTTTTATGAAGAAGATCCCAACAAACCGACCCGGCGATCTTCACCTCTGAATACTCCCGTCCGGAAAGTTCTGCATAGAGCGCTAAGTACTTACGCATTTCGCTGAGGTGTGAAAAAAGTCTAGGGGCCCGATACTTCTCAATCCAGAGGAAAACATCGTAAATGAGTAAGCCCAAATCGAGGCGATAATCTTCGTGCGTCTCAAAATGTTCCCAATCAATCACAAAAAAGCCCTGTTCGCCCTCCAAAATATTCGTAAACGTGAAGTCTCCGTGAGTGAACCCTAAATCCTCTTTCCTGTTATGAAAAGACACTAAAATTCGAATCACTTCCTTGAAAAAATTTTCTCGATATTTGGAGCCACGAAGGTCTCCAACTTCAAGCTTCTTCCCGCTAAAATAGGGATACCTGAGAACCGACCGGCCAAGAACCTGTCTGAGCGAAATGGGAGCGAGTGGTCCGTAAAAATTGAGGAGCCCAAGGTATTCGTGCTGGTTAGCTTGATCAGAAAGCAAATCATTCGCGTACTTGAGCAAAAACAGACCGTCTTCTGTTTGTTCGAGAAACATGGAAACCGATTTTCCATGCCTCAATGTCGTTATTTTCGAACATGACGTCTTGCTCACTACAAAGAAACATACTGTATCTAGGGCTAGACACAAACAAAATTAGATTCGAGCTTTTTTTTGAATTACTCTGTGATAGATCCTATTTATATGATTCCGGTCTCAAAACCTTGCATAGGCGATCGTGAGCTAGCGGCCATTGATCCGGTATTGAAATCCGGCTGGCTCGGCCTTGGCCCCACTGTCTTTAATTTCGAAGAGGCCCTCAAAAAATACTTGGGCGCCAAGAACGTTATCGCTGTGAACACAGGCACTTCTGCGCTGCATATCGCTCTTGACGCAGTCGGCGTGGGGCCGGGAGATGAAGTCATTGTTCCCTCAATGACTTTCGTAGCCTCGATTCAGCCGATCCTTCTTCTTGGTGCGACCCCCGTCTTTTGTGAGGTTCAAAAAGAGAACCTCCTCCTCGATATTGAGGATGTCAGAAAAAAGATTACCCCAAAGACGAAAGCAATTATACCCGTTCATTACTGCGGAAATAGTTGTGATATGGACAGCCTATTAGAACTTGCCAAGCAGCATCAGTTCTGGGTTATCGAGGACGCCGCTCATGCATTTGGCTCAGATTACAAGGGCCGCAAAATTGGAAGCTTTGGGCACCTCACCTGCTTTAGTTTCGATCCCATTAAAGTCATTACAACCGGAGAAGGCGGCGCAATCTCACTGATAGATGACGTCCTTGCCGAAGAGATTCGAAGAAAGCGTATTTTAGGCATCGATAAAGACACCTGGCATCGCTACCGAGGCGAACGCACTTGGTTCTACGAAGTGACGACGACAGGTTATCGTTACCACATGAGCAGTATCAATGCGGCCATCGGGATCGAGCAGCTAAAACAGATAGAGCCTTTTATAACTCGCAGACGAGAGATTTGTAGCAGATATGATTCTGCATTTTCACGGCTTCACGCGATTCATACGCTTAAAATTGACTGGAGCAGTGCAGCTCCCTTTACCTACATTTTGCGAGTGCCAGGCAATCGGGATGCCTTTATGAAGGCACTAGCCGAACAGGGGATAGGAACCGGTGTGCATTATATCCCTAATCATACGCAACCACTCTTTGAAAAATACGCGATAGGTCACCCCCTGCCCATAACCACACTTCTCGGTGAAGAGATTGTGACCATACCTCTTTATGTTGGACTGACTGATGGCGAGGTTGACCAAATCATCAAAGCCGTCTGTACCTTTGACAGTAGCACTAAAGAGGTTTAACCGTGGCAAGAGTCAGCATTAATATTTGCTGTTACAATTCTGAGAAATACCTCGCAGAAACCCTTGAAAGCGTTCTTGCTCAAACTTATTCGGACTGGGAACTCATCCTCCTAGATGACGGCTCAACCGATTCAACCCGAGCCATCATCGAAGCTTTTCAAACAAAACAGGTCAATCCCCAAAAGATTCAATATCACTACCAAAAAAATCAAGGTTTAGGCGCCGCAAGAAATAAGGCTATTTCTCTTTCAAGTGGCGAATTCATCGCCTTTCTGGATCATGACGATCTTTGGCTTCCTACGAAGCTAGAGAAGCAAATCCCCTTTTTTGATCGCTACCCCAGAGCCGGGATCGTCCATTCAAATACAGTTTACTTCAATAGCCGCGGAGACGAAAAGCTCATGCTCCGCGATTCACCCAAGAGCGGGGAAGTTTTTCGAGAACTGCTGGGCGCCTATTTTATTTCGCTCGAAACTGCCGTCATTCGCCGCGTCTCACTTGAAAAACTCACTGAATGGTTTGACCCCCGCTTCTGCATGATTGAGGAAGCTGAACTTTTTCTGAGAATTGCACACCAATGGGAGGTTCACTTTGTGCCTGAGCCACTAGGAAAATGGCGCGTTCATTCTCAAAGCCTCACTCACTCAAAACAATGCCGTTTTGCCGACGAAACCCTCATCATGCTAGATAAGTTTTCGCAGCTTTACCCTGGATTTCAAACTGAATACCGAGAAGAAATAAGGAAACTCCAAGCAGGTGCCGAATACCTTTTCGCATTGGAAGACTGGAAGAAAGGGAGCCCAAAGGTTTTGCGTCGCCGCCTTCGACCCTATCTCCGAATGAGAAGAAGGTACCTCCTTCCGTTTATGCTCTCATTTATCCTTACAGCCCGTAACTACGAGAGGATCAAGAGGATTGGGCTTAATTTCCGGGGCGAAATTGAACCCCTTTAACCCTTAAACAAATGAATCATTACCCAAAAGCTAATCTATTTCGCTCCCCACAATGGCAAGCACGCCTCAACCAACTGGGACTTGATTCTGCAGGCTTTAAGGTACACTCAAAGTATGGCCTTAGCGTTGGGCTTAGGGCTCTGCAATTTTTAGAGGACTTTGAGACTTGGCCTGATATCGAAAACGGAAACTTTCGAGACACTTCGGACTCCGCAACTGGTGCTGATCTCCTATTCTTTAGAAAGCTTATTCAAGAAGATCGCCCTGCAAAGCTCCCGGTAGGCACCCTGTGCTGGAGCTCGACGGTGTCTCCCTATTTGGACCTCGAATCCGACCTGAAATTCAATACGCATGAGATCGCCAACATTCTGCGCCGCGAGCGAAACCTGATAAAAACTATGGGGCCCGTCGTGCTTTCGGAAGCCACTGCAAGCGAGCAAACAGCCTGGTTTTCATCTTGGATTGATTTTCTCACTGCGCGTTGGAAAAAAGAAAATCATCCGATTCTTCAACCTGCAGGATTAAAAATCATGCGCCAATGGCTGCTTGGAGCCCCCCTTCCGCCTTGGATAAAGCTCTTTTCTTTATCAACCTCCGAAACCCCGCTTTGCCGATGTCTTGCTTATGTTTCGGATGGGGTCTTCTATTTTCAAATTCCTGGCATGAATCCGGATTCGACTCTCAGGCGATTTGGAATTGGAAAACTATTCGTGCACAAACTCATCAACTGGTCGCTCGAGAATCGGCTAAAGACATTCGATTTTCTTCAGGGCGACGAGGATTACAAATTTGCTTGGAACCCTAAAGTCAGACACCTCACTCAATGTGAGATCCCCCTAACATTGAGAGGGCGAATATTCTTAGCGACCGTCCGCAGACTTCAAATCGCGTATAAAATGCGCCTTAACAAGAATATCCGAATCTTGCGCTAGTGACAAAACCCAGATACCTAGATAAAAGGAGCCATTGTGCAAGAAATACCATTTGAACTAGCCGCTCTGCAAAACGCAGTGAACTATCAAAGCTGGGCTTTTGATACCATTGCCCCCTATGTCGGCTCGAGAGTCTTAGAAATCGGTGCCGGAATCGGGAACATGTCTCGATGGCTCCCCGTGCGTGAACGACTCGTTCTGACAGAAACAGATCCATTCTTGTTAAAATTTTTGAGAGAAAAAAAGCCTGGTTCAGTCGAAAATCCAGCAATTTCAATTCAAAGCCTTGACGTTCTCAATGATGATATCGATGGTCTTAAAAGCGAAAACTTTGACACTATTGTTTCTTTTAACGTTTTTGAACACATCGAAGATGATGCATTGGCTCTCGCGCGACTCAGCGAACTCGTTCGCGGCTCAGATCAAACTAAGACACGACGTCTTATCACCTTTGTGCCTGCTCACGAATGGGCCTTTGGTTCTTTAGATTCTCATTTTGGCCATTTCAGAAGATACGATAAAACCTCCTGGTCGAAGCTCTGTCAAGTGGCAGCTCCCGACGCTACCCTTCACATGCAATACTTCAATATCGTAGGCTTAGTGGGCTGGTGGGTATCGGGAAGATTACTTAAGAAAAAAAATATTGGACTGAACACTCTCCCCCTATGTCAGGAATGATGTCGCATCTAAATTGTTAAGGGTTTTTTGGGGCGACAGGACAATAATCAATGAGACAGCAATATTCAGAAGAGTTCAAAAAGGCAGCAATTCA